>CAVOSF010000007.1:0-644239 GCA_963698815.1 uncultured Verrucomicrobiae bacterium | reverse complement strand
AGCCAAAAACCAACTTTTGAATCATTTTCGGTATATCTGTAAAATTTACCGGATCGGCCAAAAAAGACAAGAGGGAATCGCGATGGCAGCAAAAAGAACGAGGATGAGAGTGGCGCGAGCCCCTCTCAGATTGGGTTTGTCAAAGAGCGGAAAAGCGGCCGCTAACGCGATATTCGCACCAATGAGGAGAAGCGAGATCCCTGTGAACAAAACCAAGGCGATGGAAAACAAAACGGCAAAAGCCACCGGCCGCGGCATAAAGTGCGCGAGGGTTTGGGCGACGAGGAAAAACCCGAGAAATAAAAGAAAAGGGGGCCATGCTTGAATCCAAGATGCGGCCCGAGAGGCCAATCCGCTATTTTGCATCGCGAAGAAAAAAATCCACGCGCTAAAGATTTCTAAAAGCAATGGCAAGGGAAATTCTTTGGGATAAGTTTTGGTGACTTTTCCGATAGTCCATAATCCGATGATTGTGAGGATGGGAATATTGACCATGGCCTTGTAAATTTCTGTCGAAGAGATGATGCCGAAAAACGAACACGTTAATGCTGCGATGGCAAAGATCAAATCTCTGGGCAGAGATTTTATCCACATCAGGTGATCCCGGCTTGTACGATGTCGTGCATCCGGACGATTCCGACCGCCTTTCCTTTTTCGGTGACGGGAAGGACCATGACAAATTTTTTGGGATCTCTTTGCATGATCTTGAGCGCTTCCCAAGCCAATTTTCCTTTTTCAATCGTCAGCGCATTGATGGTCATGAGCTCTTGCATTGTCTTTTCCAGTACATCGGCCCCCTGATTTTTTAACGCGCGGCGCAAGTCGCCATCGGTAAAGATCCCCAGCAAGTTCATTTGTTCATCGGTGATGAGCAGCGCCCCTAATTTTTTGTTGGACAGCTCAGCGAGCACTTCGCTCAAACGAGCTTCGGGAGATGCAATCGGAAGGTGCTCTTCTTTAAACATCAGTTCTTCGACAGTGACCGACATTTTTTTTCCAATCGCTCCGGAAGGATGGTTGAGAGCATAGGCAGAGAGGTCAAATCTTTTAGAACGCATCAAGGCCACAGCGAGCAAGTCTCCAAAAAGAAGCTGCACAGCTGTTGAAGTCGTGGGAGCCAGATCGAAGGGGCAGAGCTCTTTTTCTACAGGCAGGTGGATGGACAGATCGCAATGCTTTGCCAGACGTCCATGCGGATTGGACACAATCGCTAAAAGGCGGGCTCCCCGTTTTTTCGCAAACGGCACTAAATTTAGCAATTCTTCCGTTTCCCCGCTGCGGCTCATCATGACAAAGAGATCGTTATTGGAAAGAATGCCGATATCGCCATGTAAAAAATTGGTCGGCGGCAGATAGAGCGCTTTGGTTCCTGTGGAAACCATCGTCATCGCAATTTTTTCCGCGACAATGCCGCTCTTGCCCACCCCTGTAAAGATGATGAGCCCTTTGGTGCTCAGGCATTCTTGGACCACTTTTTCTACCTCAATCAAGTCGAGATAATCGAAGTAATGGTCGATGTAGCGGCGCTGTTCTTTAAAAAGTTCCGAAAGCATGGCAAGTCATTTTTTCAATCAATCCATACGGGAGTATACGCGATCTTCCCTTTTCACCTCGAGAAAATCTGATTTTTTCTTGAACTCTTCCAAAAAAAAATTTACAAGTTGTTAGTATATACCCTGGAGCAAAACATGCCTCAAAGCAAAATCCCCATTGCAGTCGCCTATGGAGATGGAATCGGCCCTGAAATCATGGCTGCGGCCTTGCTCATCTTGCAGGAAGCGGGGGCGCCTCTGGAGCAGCATGTGATCGAAATCGGGGAAAAACTCTATTCGAAAGGGGTTTTCACGGGCATTGAGCCTAAATCTTGGGAGACCATCCGCCATGCTAAAGCGTTTCTTAAAGCTCCTATCACTACCCCTCAAGGCGGGGGATTTAAGAGCTTGAATGTGACTGTCCGGACCACGATGGGCTTCTACGCCAATGTCCGCCCATGTGTGGCCTATGCGCCATTCGTCAGATACTAAGCACCCAGGAATGAATGTCGTCATTGTCAGGGAAAACGAAGAGGACCTTTACGCCGGGATCGAATACCGGCAAACTCCCGATGTCTATAAATCTCTGAAACTGATTTCCCGCCCCGGCTCTGAAAAAATCATCCGCTATGCTTTTGAATATGCTCGCCAGTACAATCGAAAAAAAGTGACTTGTTTCACCAAAGACAACATCATGAAGATCTCCGACGGCCTTTTCCATAAAGTCTTCGATCAAATCGCCAAGGAATATCCGAGAAATCGCGAATGAGCATTGGATCGTCGATATCGGCGCAGCAAAACTTGCCGATACGCCCGAAGTTTTCGATGTGATCGTCATGCCGAACCTCTACGGGGATATTCTCTCCGATGTGGCCGCCCAGATTTCCGGTTCTGTCGGGATTGCAGGCTCTGCCAATATCGGGGATCGCGGCGCGATGTTTGAAGCGATCCATGGCTCGGCCCCAAGACGTGCCGGACAAAATCTCGCAAATCCTTCGGGGCTGCTTTTAGCCGGCGTGATGATGCTTGTCTATCTCGAAGAAAGAGATGTTGCTGAGAGAATCCACAATGCCTGGCTGCGCACGATCGAAGAAGGAATCCACACTTACGATATTTTCAAAGAGGGCGTGAGTAAAGAAAAAGTGGGCACCAAGGAATTTGCCCAGGCTGTAGTAAAAAATCTGGGAGAAAAACCTCAGCACTTGCCCGCTGTCAACTACCACACGGCGAAAAAAATCACCGCTTTGCATCCTCCTTCCGTTGCGCCTCTAGTGAAAAGGGAGCTGGTCGGAGTGGATGTGTTTGTCTTTTCTCAAGATACGGCGGAGAGCTTCCTAAAACATGCTGCGGCCAAACAGTGGAGCCCGCTTTCATTGCAGATGATCACTAATCGAGGCGTTCGCGTCTGGCCTGAAGGGCATCCTGAAACTTTCTGCGTCGATCAGTGGCGCCTCCGCTTTATGCAAAATGACAAGAAATCGGTCTGTACTCAGGCAGAACTCATCAAAATACTGCAAGAGGTCCAAAATACCGGCTACGATGTCATTGGGACGGAAAATCTCTATCATTTCGATGGTGCTCCCGCTTTCTCTTCCGCACAGGGCTGAGAATGAACCACTTAGGACATAAGATAAATAATTTGACAAAAGAAGCAATATTTAATATAATTATGGCATAAACAAACGGAACTATTATGAACAAATCGTTTACAAAGTCTATTTCTTCGACTTTCGACGAATATGCACATGTTCGTAATAGATCCTCTTTATCCATTTTACCAATTCTCATTTCTCTAGTCATTCTCCCGTAAGGGAGCAACTATTTTTATCAATCACATTTTTTCACACTTTAAAATAAACGAAACACTGTTCGTTTATTAATATTATTAATTTTTAAACAAAGGTTTTTATGAAAAATTTAATTAATTTCAGCATGTCGTTCAAAAAGAGGAAATGGCCATGTTTGCAATAGGAAAAACTTGTAGAAATTTTGTTCGCGGAAGCAACCATGCTCAGAGACATGTCCATCGAACGCCGGATTTTCGTTATCTGAAAGAAGGAACGGAGAAATCTGAATGGTACCGCGCTGTTTTCTATGAAAGCAGCGAGAAAATGAAGGAATTTCCTCAATTGATGAACCGCTATCTCAAAACCGCTGCAGCTATGAAAATCAAGGGAAAAGTCCCTTTCGTCCATGCACAGCCGAGCTATTACCGCATCCCGCGTCTTTTTTTAGAAACAATCTGTAAAAAAGACCTGGCGAAAACTCATCATTTTAGATTCTTGCGTTTTCCTTCGAAACAGTATGAAATCAGCAAGGATGTTTTGATGGTCAAGATCCAGGAATATATCAAAGAAAATGGAAGTACTGGATGGACGCCCGGAGAGTGGAATTTTAACATATCGAGATTGGATACCGAACCAAAATTCCGTCCCTTTATGGTCTCATTGAGTTATTCGATGATGGACTATACAAAAGCGGAAAGCGCCTTTGATTTTCTTTTTCATCATCCTACCCTATGTCCTGAAAAAGAAAAGCAGATGATGCAAAGCTGGATTGGGAATGTGATGCAAATCTATGGTAAGAAGGACAAAATCTCAGATGTGGTGAATGAGATCGCGCCTTATTTCCATGACTACGCACAATTGCCCGTCAATTCTCTTTTAGTGATCGGTATTCCGGAGGAAAAAGTGAATTCATTTGCGTATGATGCGAAGTCCTTTGGCACTCCTACCGGAAAGGATATTTCCGAGGTCGCCAAAGCTCCATGGACATCTACGCGCGCCTTCACTAAAGAAGAAGGAGGGCTTCAAGCGCGGCTGTTGATGTTTAAGGACACAATGGATCCCAACTGTGGAATCGAAGTTGTCGATGTCAATGATGAAAGCGAGGTCGAAAACTTTTGCAATGGTTATGCACTAACCCCTGTTTCAGAAGTCCCCGAATTTGCACGACTTTTTCCCAATGTGACAATGCCACAAGAAAGAGCATATCGCGAACGAGAATCGCTTTTAGACCAAAAAATCAAACAAATCGCACTCGGACTTTAGTGACATGAGGAGGTGTAAAAACCTCCTCATTAAAATTCATGATCAACGATTAAACGATATAACGGTACGAACGATAAGAGGAAAAAAGAAAAAATCGCCCCTTTTGCCCTGCTATTTTTTTTCTTCTTCCATCGTTCTTATCGTTATATCGTTTAAATTTCCCCGATGAGAAAATCTCGATACGCTTGCGTTGCATGGGAAGGGATCCCTGCTTTTTGATACAGATCGGAAAGGTCGATCCTATCATGCATATGCTCTATTAAATAGTGTGCGGCATCTTCTGATGAAAGGGATTGAACAATCAACTTTTTTTCAATCGCAAAGTGGGAAAAAGGGGTACAAGGCACATCGACATGCATGAAGCGCTTACCGGCAAATAATCCTTGAATGGCAACAGTAGAACGGTGGCAAATATTGAGATCGGCCAAAGCAACTGCTTCAAAAGTCGAAAGCTGCTTTCCATTGGAAATAAAGTAAGGCGGAAACTGGGGTTTGCGCGATTCTAAAACTTTCTTCTCAAAACTTCCATCAGCACGCGGGTGCAGCTGAATGATGAGTTGGACTGGAGTGTTTAATGATTCCACGCTTTGGACGAACATCAAAAAAGAATCGTTGTATCCATTTCCTTTTTCCTCGTAGCCGCCAATGTAAGTCAAAATAGGAACTTCCTGTTTGAAGGGAGTTTTTGCGAGAGCCGCCGTCTTATCAACATGAACAATTTTCTCTTCCCACAGATCCAGCGTGGGTTGGCCGAGAGCGATGGCTTTATCTGTGTGAAATCGCGTATTGAGATCTCGAGCAATATCATGAGAAGGAACAAGGACAACATCAGCAACATGGACCAACTTTTCGACATTGGCAACAAGGTCTTGCGGAAGTTTGGGATAAGTGGAAAAATTATCCCACACAGCCACAACGCGGCTCCCCTTCTCGTGAAATAATTCAGCGATCTGTCTTTCAGGTGTGGAATACATTCCCGTGACGACGGTTGAAGCGGAAAGGCGGCCTATCTTCTCCAAATCAGTACGGCTTAGTTCATGAAGGCGTTGATTGGCAGGACACGAGACGCCAAGATCTTCAATGGCGATATGTTTGATCTCAGCCTCTTTCACTACCTTCGTTGCAGTCGCCATCGTGAGAACTTGGGACTTAGGCGCCTCTTGCCAATTTTTCAAAACTTGAACCCAAATGTTTGTTTCCCCAGCATCAAATCCCACAAAAAGTATGTCGTTCTCTTTTGCGAATAATGATGAGGAGAGTGTTAGTAAAAAGAGGAACAGCCTTTTCATATCAATCTATCTTAGCATCTTCTTCGAGATGCTTTTTCAGTGCGCTTAAGAAACCGCAGCCGTACATTCCGTCGAGCACGCGATGGTCGAAGGTGAGCGAGACATGGACCATCGAACGAATGGCCAAAAGATCGTTTTCTAGAGGGACCACTTTCTTGTAGGTGGCCCCGATGCCGACGATTGCGACCTCTGGATAGCGGATAATGGGAATGCCGATCTGAACTCCGGTCATTCCAAAATTCGTCAGCGTAATGGTCCCCTCATTGACTTCATCAGGGCTTAATTTTGCGCTGCGCGCTTTGGAGGAAAGTTCGCTGATCGCTTTGGCAATCTCTGTCACGCCCAATCTTTGACAATGCTTGACGACAGGGACGACAAGTCCTTGTTCGACACTGACAGCGATGCCTAAATTCACATACCGTTTGAGAAGGATCGTATCTCCCTCAAGAGAGGAATTGATCAGAGGATATTCTTGCAGTGCTTTCGCAATGGCGCGGGCTACGAAGGCGGTGATCGTCAGCTTGAACCCATGCTTGTTCAGAAATTGCTCTTTTTCTTTTTGGATCAAATGAATGACCGCCGTGACATCAACCTCTGTCACAAGAGTAGCATGAGGGGCTTCGTAAAAGGAGCGGACCATATTGTCTGCAATCGCTTTGCGCATGCCGGTCATTTTTAAACGTTCCACGTCTGTTCCCGAGGGTGCAGCCACAGCTTTTGCCGCCATGGGACAAGGTTTCGTCATCGCAGTGCGTTTTTCGAGATAAGCTTCCAAATCTTGCTTGGTCAGCCTTCCGCCCGCTCCTGAGCCGGGGATTTTCTCTAATTCTTGCAGCGCAACTCCTTTCTCGCGGGCAACGCGAAGCAACGCGGGAGAGAAGAAGTCCTTCATTTCTTGGCTTTCAGCGGCAGGAGTAGAAGAGATTGCTGCTGACGCACGTGTTTCTTCTTTTGCAGAAGAGGCTCCGCTGAGGCCGATGATCGCGATCAATTCGCCCACTTGCAATTCTTGGTCAGGGTTTGCATGGATCTCTTTGAGGATGCCTGCTGCAGGCGAGGGAATTTCACTGTTGACTTTGTCTGTCGAGACTTCCAGGAGCGGTTCATCGAGATTGACAGGATCGCCGATTTTTTTAAACCACTGGACGATTGTTGCGCTATGGATGCTCTCTCCGAGTTTTGGAAGTAATACTTTGATCTCTTCGCTCATGTGACAATCCTATCCAAAATGTTTTCGATCAATTTTTCCCAATGTTCTTGTCCTGCGACGATCTTGAGCTGCATCTCGACAGGAATGACTTTAAGGCAAGCATCGGGGATTACTTTTACATAATCTTTTTCCGTACACAAAATGGCTTCTGCTCCTTTTTCGCGGCATTGCTCCGCAAAGGACTGCAGCTGTCGCTTTTGCAAAGACCCATGGTCTTGAAGAATGAGAGTGTCGACGATTTTTGATTTTAAGTCACGCACGGTCTGTAAAAAGCGATCGGGCTTTCCGATCCCGCAAAAGACGCCGACATTTTGAGGAAAATCGGCCTTCTTCACTTCAATCTGGGTTGCAACGATCGGGGCTTTTGTAAAACGGTTGAGCTGTTTTTGCACTTCCTCGTTTTGTGCATGCGTAATGACGATGAGGTCCGCGGATTGCAACCGTTTCGGGGAATCGCGAAGCAGCCCCCAAGGCAAAAATCTCTCATTAGAAAAAGGGTCTATCCCATCGATGACAACGATTTCAAAATCGCGCTTGAGACGGCGATGCTGCATCCCGTCATCGAGTAAAAGGCAATTGGCTCCTTCGCCGATTGCAGAGCGGCCTGAAGCGACTCGGTCCGGGCCCACCCAAATCGAGGCCTTTGTTTTCTGAGCGAGAAAATAGGGTTCGTCGCCGCATTCTTCCGCAGGAAAGAGGGGGCCGTTTAGGGAAGAAATTTTTTTCACTTCGCCGCGCTTTTCGATGCGGGAACGAAATCCTCGAGTTAATATGGCAAGCCGCGTTTTTTCTTGCAGCTGAGAAGCGAGCAAATGCACAAGAGGAGTCTTGCCGGTGCCGCCGACGACAATATTGCCCACGCTGATGACCACAGCAGGCAATTTGGCAGAAGAAAACCATCCTCGATCATAGGCCAAATTTCTTGCTGCAATGGCAGAGCGATAGAAGACGCTCAATCCCGCAAGGCCAGCCATGATAAGAGGTGCTTTTCTTTCTCCCCGGATAATTTCGAGAAGTTTGCGTTCAAAAATCATAGAGGGGATTTTACCACAGCTATGGAATTTAGTGAACATAACCTAGAATACTGATAATCAAGATGTTACACAGTTTGATGAATTGACGCGAAAAGAATTTTCTCCACCATTTCAATGATGATATGGATGGCCGCCATATGAGCTTCTTGAATCCGGTCCGAGTAACCAAAACCGGGGACAAGCCATTCCAGATCGCATTTCCCCTGCAATCTTCCGCCTGTTTTTCCTAAAAAAGCGATCGTCTTCAGCCCTTTTCTTTTGGCGCATTCCGCGGCCCTGACGATATTTGGAGAATTGCCGCTTGTGGTCAAAAGGACTGCGATATCCCCCGGCCGTCCAAAAGCTTCGATCCCTCGAGCAAAGACTTCATCGTATCCCAAATCGTTGCTGACACATGTGATGTGGCCAGGTTCGGAAAGAACAATGGCTGGAAGAGGTTTGCGCTTAGCGCGAAAAATTCCCGTGAACTCCTCGGCAAAATGCATCGCATCGCATAAACTTCCTCCATTGCCCGCAATCAGAAGTTTTCCTTCCGATTGAAAACATTCAGCTATCCATTCACTGGCAGTTTGCATAAAAGCGATAGAGCTTGGCTCTTTCAAAAATTCAGCAGCGCGGATGACGTCGGCAATGGCATTTTCAATGTCAGATCGCATGAGGGAGCTCCAATATGCATCGCACACTATAGAAATTTGGCTTCAAAATTTCAACACCAACATTTTTGTTGTTTAAATCTCAGACGAAAGGTATCTTCTAGCCAAATTTTGATATGGAAAATTCTCATGAGACTAGCTATCGTCGGAGCCACAGGCGCAGTCGGCAATGAATTGCTTCGAGTGCTTGAGAAAAGAAAATTTCCCATTGAAGAATTACGACTCTTCGCCTCACCGCGCTCTTGCGGCAAAGAGATTTTTTTTCAAGGTAAAGCCTTTTCCCTCCAAACTCTCTCAGAAAAAGCCTTCGACGGAATCGATCTTGCGATTTTCAGCGCAGGGAGCAAAGTGGCTCGAGAATGGGCCCCATGCGCAGCGAAGAAAGGCGTTAAAGTCATCGATAACAGCTCTGCTTTTCGGATGGATGCAGATGTTCCTTTAATTATCCCCGAGATTAATCCCCATGCGCTTAAAGAGGAGCACAACATCATTTCCAGCCCTAATTGCAGCGCAGCGATCATGCTCATGGCAGTCGCTCCCCTTCATCGCCGTTTCAAAGCCGTGCGCATTGTGGCAGCGACTTATCAAGCGGCAAGCGGAGCCGGCTATCAAGCGATGAAAGAGCTCGAAGAAGAAACGCGGGCGCATCTTGAATGCCTTCCCTACACACGTTCCGTGATGCCGCATCCTTATGCCTTCAATCTTTTTCCCCATAATTCCCCTTTAGAGGAAAACGGCTATGTCGAAGAAGAATTAAAAATGCTGCACGAAACGCGCAAAATTCTAGAAGATGATCAGATTTGGATCAATGCGACTTGCGTCCGAGTGCCTGTTTTACGAGCCCATTCCGAAGCTCTCAACATCACTTTCAGCCAGCCTGTGAGTGTCGAAGAAGCTTACGAGATTTTGAAAGCTGCACCGGGAGTGACTATTCTAGAAGATCGAGAACGGAACCGTTTCCCTATGCCCTCCGATGCGAGCGGGCAGGACAATGTGTTTTGCGGCCGCATTCGCAAAGATTTTTCTTTTCCCAATACTTTAGACCTTTGGGTTGTCGGCGATCAGCTTCTCAAAGGAGCAGCTCTTAACGCCGTCCAAATTGCTGAACTTTTAAGAAACAAAGCATGCGCATCTATCTGATTCTACTCTTATTCACTGTGCCTCTTGCAGCTTCTGTAGACCGTCCCTATAAATTATTTTCCGGCAATGCCAATCCTGCTCTTGCGGAATCGATTGCCCAATGTTTAGGGATGAATCTCAGTCCGTTGATCATCTCCCGCTTTAATGATGGAGAAATTAAAATCAAAGTTGAGGAAAACGTCCGCAACTCCGATGTTTTTCTGATTCAATCCTTGTGTACGACAGATCAGGGCAGCGTCAACGATAATTTGATGGAATTGTATTTGTTAATCCGGACGATGCGCCGTTCCCACGTAAACTCTGTCACAGCAGTAATCCCTTACTATGGATATGCAAGGCAAGATCGCAAAAGCGAAAGCCGCGTCCCCATCTCCGCTTCCGATATCGCCATGCTTTTTGAATTGGCAGGCGTCGACAATCTGATTTGCGTTGACCTGCATTGCGGCCAAATTCAGGGTTTCTTTCATGAGGCTACAGTGGACAATTTGCTCGCCGCTCCGATTTTCGTCCGTTATTTCCATGAGAAGAAAGAGCTCGTCCATCCCGTCGTCGTCTCCCCGGATGCAGGAGGCCTCGAGCGCGCGAAAACATTCATCGAAGGCCTTGCATGGCATGGCATCGAAGCCGGGCTTGCCGTCATCGTCAAACAACGGGCCCAAGCGGGCATTATCGAAAAGATGAACCTTGTTGGGGATGTGCAGGGATGCGATGCGATTATCATCGACGATATTTGCGATACTGCGGGAACCCTTGTCCAAGCTGCCTCCGAGCTTTATAACGCCGGCGCCCATCGCGTGTTCGCCTGCATCACGCACCCTGTTTTCTCGGGGCCTGCATTGGATAGAATTGCGAAATCTTGCCTGACGGAACTTGTGGTGACCGATACGATCCCTATCAACGGCAAGCTCTCTGCAAACGTGGTGCAGCTATCGATTGCTCCATTGATCGCAGAAGCGATCGATCGCACTTACAATGGGCAATCGATCTCCCAACTCTTCAAATATAATGGGGATACCCAGTTCTGCCAGGGCTTATTTAAGATGGAACAATAATATAGGTAGTATCAATCGGAATCTGAATTGGACGACCCTTGCGCTTCTTCTCCCCGAATAACCAAAGGACCAAAACGACCCTGCCATTCATTTGAATCAAGTTCGCCACGCAATCCTGACTCATTTTGCCATTTCGGTTCATCATAAAGACGATCCCTTAGTAATTTGAATAGACGAGAAGAATCATAAGTTAAGAAAATGTATTCCATGCTTATGAAAAATACGGCTGAAGTTAAACCGATCACAAGTGATGCAATACCGCCTGTAAATACCGTCGCCAAAATAATTGCCAATATGCCTCCAATAATCATGGCTCCAGCGATGATCATGGCGATTTGATTTTTTAACTTTTCTGAGAAAATTCCTTTGTCCACACGATTTAAGTAATCTTGTTCTGTAAAAGTATCATAAAGTTCTATTTTCCCATTTTTATCTTTTAGACCCTCAGCAGTGTATGTAAATTTATTTCCATTTATTTCTGCCTGAAGACAAGTTGAGTCAACTCGGCGATTAAGGTAAGACCCGCCACGCTTTTCAGCATCTTCCATAAAGTTTATTGCTTTTTCTATTTTACTTTCTTGAAAATCTTTTGAATTTTCCTGAAGAGTTGCATTGAATTTATTGCGAAAGTCATTAACATCGACCAATTTTATGCCAGCGCGTACCATCATAACAATTCCACGCACGACATAGATGGCAGCCAGTGCAACGCTTGTTGCGAGAGCTGCAGTGGCTGCTTTAGCTCCTGTTAAAAGAGGAGCTAGTACTACATGAGTTGTTTTAGCAAAAAGATGATTCATAAGATGAGTAAACGGAGAGCTAATAATCGTTATAAACCCAGCGGCAATCTGGCCGACTCCCATCGAACCATAAAGGGATTGGTTCGCTAGGCCAAGACCCGCGATTACTCTATTCTTTTCAGCTTCCAAACGTAAAGGATGTGCTTTATCCATCTCAACTAATTCAAATTCTTTACCAGCGTTTTTAAATTCGTTAATCGCATCAGGGATGGACCAAGCCAAAGCAGTATCCAATGATAAAACCCCTGTGAACAATAGCCCAAATGGGATGAATACACTTGCCGCTCCTGCAACGATAAAACCACCAGCAAGGGCAGCCGCCGCCGCTACTGCAGCAGCAACTTGACGCACCCCACCAACAGCATCGATCAGTAAAGAATAAACGAATTCTCTTATTGGCGTTTGGACTAAATCGCCATTATTTTCTGTTATGGCCTGCACAGCGACCGAGTCAGCCTTTTGCGAATAAGAAGGTAATTGTGATGAAGAAATTGAAGAGATTTTAGGTTTGTTTGTCTTAGGACTATATCCAGGAAAATTAAAAGGCGCTGCTATTGGACTAGCATCCACATTAATTTTATTAGCAGTAACAGTCATACTAACACCTCGATTAAGTATTAATTATAACAATTATTCAAATAAAATTCATAATAAAATAAATAATTCATTAAGTTCTTAATAATTAATACAATACGTTTTGAAAATATAAGACATTGCCCTTCAGATTCATACACAAACCCATTAAAAATCAATTGGTTAGAATGAAATTTCGAGACAAATAGGCTCATTTGTGACGGGATGGACAAACTTTAATCGCCCATGATGCAGAGCAATACCACCCTCCTTCCAAGAACTTCGGCTTCCATACTTTTGATCTCCAACCACAGGGCACCCCATGGCGGCCATTTGTGCCCTGATCTGATGATACCGGCCGGTTTCCAATTGGATTTCCACCAAAGTCCTATCCTTCCCCCTTTCGACTTGAAGGTACTGCAACCGAGCGAGTTTGGCTTGAGGGTGGGAAGCATTGACCACCCTTGCCCTATATTCATCATGAAACAAGTAATGTTCCAGAACTCCCTCCTCTTCCGGCAAAGCACCCTTCCACCCAAGCGAAATAGGTCTTTTCGATGAGGTGTTGGCGCATCATTTCTTGGAGGCGGGAAAGGGCTTTACTGGTCCTTGCGAAGAGGACGAGGCCGCTGACGGGTTTGTCCAGGCGATGGATAGGTTCGAGGAAGACATTCCCCTTCTTTTTAAACTCTGTTTTTACCCAACCTTTACTCTGATCCAGCAGGTTCTTTTCAGAGCCGTCATGGGGCTGGGTGGAGATGCCCGCAGGCTTGGAAACGACGAGGAGGTGATTATCACAGTACAGAACCTTCATTGTCTTTGCCGCAAGGCCTCATATAAGAGAAGGGTGGTGGCAGTGGCCACATTGAGGGAGTCCGCGGCCCCGTGCATCGGAATGCGGACTTTGAGGTCTGCGGAGCGCATCCAGGTTTCAGAAAGCCCCAGCTGTTCCGTTCCAACGGCAATGGCGATGCCACCGGTCAAATTTGCCTCGGTAAAGGTTTGCTTTGCGGAAGGGGTGGCCGCGACGATCTTGATCTTGTGCTCTTGAAGCCATTTCAAAGTATCAGGGCTGGAAGCTTCGATCACGGGCAAGGTGAAAAGGGTACCGACGCTGGCGCGGACGACGTTAGGATTGTAAATATCGGTACAGCGGTCGCAAACGATCACGGCATCGACGCCGGCAGCATCGGCAGAACGCAAAATAGTGCCTAAATTGCCTGGCTTTTCGATGGCTTCGGCAACAATCAAAAAGGGATCTTTTTTTACCATGATATCTTTTAATGCGCGTTGCATCTGTGCCGCAATAGCGAGCAAACCGTCGGGACGGTCGCGATAGGAGAGTTTCTGAAAGACGTGTTCGCTGCAAACGATGATTTCAACGCCTTGATTGCGGATCTGATCGATCAGAGCATTTTCATTCGTGCCTAAAAAAAGCTGAGGACAAATGAAAAGAGTTTGAAAAGCGATGCGGCTGTCTGCGGCGCGCCTTAGCTCGCGATACCCTTCAATCAAGAAAAGTCCCGTCGCATTGCGTTCCTTACGGTCATTCAGTTTGATCGCATTTTTGATCTTGGGATTTTGTAAACTGGTGATCTCAGGTAGTGTATTTTGCATAACTTCCGCTGGGTATATCAATGCCTTGCGACGATGGGAGGATCATTTCACCTGTTTCGATTTTCCCCTCTTTTCCTCGCATCGTTTCCTTCATCAGATGGCCCATGACAATCGGCGTCATTCCGGGTGTATGCGTGGTCAACAGCAAAAATAACGGTTTTTCTGAGAGCAATTCGCGGCATAAGTGCAGGAGTTCATGGATGTCGCGTTCGATTTTAAAGACTTCCCCTTTACTGCCGCGGCCAAAGCTGGGCGGATCAAGAATGATTCCTTCGTATCGGATGCCCCGTTTGATCTCGCGCTTCAAGAATTTGACCGCATCGTCGACGATCCAGCGGATCGGCGCGGAAGAGAGCTGATTGTGCGCGGCGTTTTCTCTTGCCCAAGACACCATCCCTTTTGAGGCGTCGAGATGGCACACGCGGGCTCCTGCTTGGGCTGCTGCCAAAGTCGCCCCGCCAGAATAGGCGAAAAGATTGAGAATGTGCGGAGAATTTTTATGTTTGCGGATGCCCTCTTTCATCGATTTCCAAAGCAAGCTGTGTTCCGGAAAAACCCCGAGATGGCCAAAATCGGTCGGAGAAATTTTAAAGCGCACTTCTTCGATTTCTACAAGCCAGCTTTCTGGAAGTTTGGTTTTAAACTTCCAAGTATTTCCGCCGTCCCGGGAAAAAGAGGCATCAGCACGCGCCCATTCTGATTGGGGAAGAGCGGGGCGCCAAAGCGCTTGGGAACAGGGGCGCACGAGGATATAGGCGCCAAACTGCTCCAATTTTTGTTGATTACCGCTGTCGAGAAGTAAATATTTTTCTTTCATATCGAACAATTTTAACAGTTTAATTGTTAAATTGCATTCTGTATAATGCCCCTCCTTTCTAGAAAAAGGAGTTCGAACATGACCCATCCTGTGCAACAAAATCAAAATGTTTCTTTAAATTGTTCCATTTCCACGCCTGAAGCGAAAAATCAACCTCTTCAAAATCATTTCAAAGACACTCTTTACTTAAGACAAAGTTCTCAATTTAATTTTTCTTTGAAGTCTTTCTTTGACACCATCACCGGTTTTTTCAAAACGCTATGGGGATGCTGCTCTAGAAGCAATTCGTCTGAAAATCCAACAAAAGATAAAATCGCTGAAATCGCCAGAAATAAACAATTCATCTGGTTCTACAAAAAAGAAGAAAATGCACTCTCCGCATTTCTCGGGAATTTCCATCCTTGCAAAATCAATCTGTGGGGAATGCAGTTTAAATGCGCTGAAGCTGCTTATCAAGCCGCTAAATTTGCCCCGAACAGACACTATATGAAACAATTCGAAAACCTCGACGGAGAAGCTGCATTTCAAAAAGGAAAACTATTATCTCAACAACTGTCGCCCCAACAAGTAAAGGATTTCAGGCTCCGCAATCTCGATGTCATGGCGGAAGTTATTCAAGCAAAATTCAACCAAAATCCAAAACTTAAAGAGCTTTTGCTCGCTACAGGAAATGCTTATCTCGTCGAACATACTCACAGAGATGGGTATTGGGGGGATAAGCGTGATGGTTCAGGACAAAATTGGCTCGGCCGCATTCTCATGCAAGAACGCGGTGAATTTGGCGGAACCAGTGTTGTTTCAAGAAACGCTCAATACGATCAATTCCTAAGAAGGTAACAGCGGAAACGCGGGAATCCCCTTTTCCACTTTTCTCCACAGGGCGCCTAAAAGCCATTGCGCCGTCAACAAGGTAATTGTTTGACGGCTGCCAAACGCTTTAAAGGTGCCCACATCGGGAGACTTGCCTCTTTCTCCGATGGCTGCACAGATTGTCCCGACAGGTTTTTCATCCGTGCCTCCCGAGGGGCCGGCAATGCCGGAAACGGCGATTGCGAAATCCGCTGAAGTTTTTTTGAAGACTCCTTCGAGCATTTCTTTCACTACGGCTTCGCTCACTGCGCCCTGAGATTCAAGCGTTTTTTGAGAAACGGCGAGTATTTGCTCCTTCATCGCATTCGAATACACTATAAAAGAGCCTAAAAAAAAGTCGGAGGCTCCAGGAATCGCTGTGATCTGCTCTGCGAGCATGCCGCCTGTGATCGATTCGGCAAAGCATAATGTCTTATGATGTGCGGTGAACCAAAGCCCAATGGCCTCTTCGATCTTCCCCTGAGAAGAGTGAAAGTGAAAATTGCTGAACCGCGAAGATAATTCTTTTTGAAATGCGTTCAGTTGTTTTTGATCGGAAGAATGCAAGACAACACATAGCGTCCCATGTGCTGGATAAATGCCTGCCTCGACAGAGGAATATTCATTAGCAAGTTCGCGCAAATGCGGGTCCAGCATGCTTTCATGCACAAGGCAAAAGAAAAGTAAGGCGCTTTTCTTTGTCTCTTTCAATGGCCACTGCTTCTGAATCCATGGCAACACTTGTTCTAAGAACATCGGCTCCATCTCTTTAGGAACTCCAGGCATGAGGACCAATCCCTTTTGCTTTTCGAATAAAAGAAGTCCAGGAGCTGTGCCGATGCGGTTTTGAAACGTCTTTGCTTTTGAAGGGATTGTCGCTTGATTCTCTGCAGAAACGGCTCTGCTGCCAAAACGGCGTTTGATATCATCGGCAATGGAGTTTTCTAAACGAAAATCGCAGTCAAAAAGTTCTGCCGCCGCCTCGCGCGTATGATCATCCAGAGTGGGACCAAGTCCACCTGTGGCGATCACGAGATCTGAGCGCTGCAACGCTTCTTGCAAACCTTGCTGAAGCTGCTTTCGCTCATCGGAGAGCGTGGTTTGCCGCATGACAGCGTATCCCGTTTGCATGAGCTGGCGGCTTAAAAAAGCGGCATTAGTATTGGCGATCTTTCCCTTGAGCAATTCATCGCCGATCGAGATCAATTCAATCTTCATTTCGCTCCTACTTCAATACCCCTCTGTTTTAACTGAGGATGGTTTTTGATCCAAGCAAGAGATTTTTTCCCAATACGTATTGGCGCATTGATGCGCGTTCCATGGACCTCAAAAGGAGTAGGTAGAGTGAAACTGCGCATCCATTTGAGAAGTTTTGAAAAGAGCGCTGTATTGGGAAAATCGGGAGAATCGACGATTTTGACCACTTTTCGCGTCGCGGGATCTTGGAAGAGCTGGGGATAAGAAATTTGCAGTCCCCACGAAATGCTGCCTGTGCTCAATACCATCGGATGGAATTTTCCATCGAGATCGGAGTAAAAAAAGTGATGGGCTTGCAATTGCAAGACCGGTTTTTTAGGTTTGATCAGAAATTTTTCATTGCCTGCGGGAATGGCGTAAAAAGTCTCGAGGGTCGACGAAATAGCGCAAGAAAAAAAGCGGCGGAATTCATCAACATTCGGAACCTGCCCTTGTTTTAGAAGCGCGATGTACGCGGCATATTTATCGAGAAAAAGATTGGGAAAAATGACCGCTTCGTCCTGTTTGACGGGTTCGCTGACAACGACAAAATAGAGCGTTCCCAGCATTTGGACAAGCTGCTGCATTTCCTCGAGGTCGAGCAGCACTTGAACTTTCAGCCATTTGGAAACTTGGAGGATGCCCTCTGTCTTTGGAGAACCGATGCGGATGTCCATTTAAGAAGACTTCGCTTGCTTTGAAGACCGAAAGGATCTCAATTTATTGACTATACCTTCTGCGATCAGCAGTACGATGCCGACGAAGATGGCGCTGTCCGCAATGTTGAAGACGGGATAGGAGTATCCCCAAAAGATAAAGTAAAACATATCGACGACATGGCCGTAGACAAAGAAATCAATGACGTTTCCTATCGCGCCTGTTGCAATCAGCAGGAGGCAAAATTTGCGGTAAGCGCTGGCTTTGACAAATAAAAGATATGCGAGCAGCCCCCCGATGATGGCCACGCGTGCGTATAACAGGTATTTTTGCACGGACGCAAAAACTCCCCAAGCAGCTCCTTTATTGACCACGTGGACGATGGAAAAGTCGACTCCATGCCAGCCGCGGAAGACGCCAATGCCTCCATAAGGATAAGCAGGCGCAGAGGCTGTAATCAGCGGAATCTCATGATGGATATAAGCCTTGAGCATTGCATCGGCCATAAATAAGAAAATCGCTAATGCAATGAAAACGAAGGCTTTTTTTATGTTCATTAAAGGAGCCCTTTTTCAAACTTCTCTTGCGCCTTGACCGTCATCGTCGCGTAAGGGATCGCTTCCAGGCGGGCCAGCGGGATCTCTTCGCCTGTGATATCGCAAATGCCATACGTGCCTTCATTGATCTTGTCTAATGCGCGTTCAATTTGGCGCAAAATTCCAAATTCTTTACTCGTCACTTCCAAAGAGACCGTCCGATTGAAATCATCAGTTCCCTCGTCGGCTTGGTGCTGGGAATATCCTTTCGTCTCATCGGTCGACTTCGCATCTTCGCTGGTATCGCGGATCAAATTGTTCATTTGCGCCCACATCTCTTCCAGACGCTTTTTAAATCGAGCAACATCTGCTTTTTTTAAGGTCATTTTGCCCCTATCCTTTATTTGTTATAAGGTCTTCTAATTCATCTTTCGGATTGATATGTTCGATTGCATCCATGAGCTCATCGACGTCTTTAAAGCGGCGGTAAACGCACGCAAATCGAATGTACGCAATAGTGTCCAATGCCTGCAAATGCTGCATGACAATCTCGCCAAGGTCGGAAGTCTTTACTTCCCTCACCTGTCGTTCCATGAGATCAGAAGCGATTTTGTATGCTAACGCTCGTACCTGGTCATGGCTGATCCGCGTATGGCGGCAGGCAGCATCCAATCCTTTGATTAGCTTATCTTGCCTAAAATCTTCATAGCGCCCATCCCGCTTCTGCACTTGAATGGTCAAATCAACCGTTTCAAAAGTGGTGAAGCGACGCAGACATTTCAAACACTCGCGGCGGCGCCTCACAGCATTGCTTTCCGTCACGTTGCGAGAGTCGGTGACTTTCAATTCTTCATGGCTGCAAAATGGGCATCGCATAAGTGCTCTATGAGTCTACAAGATTTAAAATTTTATAATTCTGATGCTTTTCTATATAGTTCAAGCTTTTTTTGAAAGCAGATATTCCCTTTCCTAGCAGAAAAGTAAATTTTTTATTCAGTTGTTTTTTGCGTTGTTCCATGAAATTGACACATGAAATTGTTTACTAATTCTTGTGATTTTTCACAATAAAGTGTAAAATTCTTCACTTATAAAAATAAACAATTTCGAGAATTGCATGGATTTATTATCTTTTTCTTTAACTGAGAAATGCATCCTCAATCCTGTCCTGACTTTACGCACGCCTCCTCCTGAAACGGAGAACGCTAGAGAGTTGACGACCAAAGTGCGGCAAATTGCCGAGTCTGAGGTGATTGCCCGTGTCATCGTTATCTTTGCTTCACTATTTGCAACCGTTGACTCCTTGGCCCATTTATCGATGGGCGCCTATAAAAGTATTTGCCTTCATACAAGAGAGATTTGCAGTTATAATCCCTCAGAAATTTCAACCCATTTCCAACAAGCGAAGCTGTTTGCCAAATTGGCCACCATCGGGACTGTTCAAGGCGTAATCAAGCCGGAAAGCTTGGAACAATATCGTTTTTCGCATCAGCCTCAATCCCTTTCCGGGCCCATGGTAGATTTTGTCTCCCCTCATTCTCCCATCGTTCAATTAGCAGATGCCCCAGCATCGGTTCAGCAACTCGCTGAAGATGTGCAGAAGGGCAAAGAAACCGCTCCCTTTGACCGACTGAAAGCATTTTGGAAATCCGCTTCCCTCCAAGATAAACATTGGTTTGTTCAAGTCTTCAATCAGGATGGTGAAAGCAAATTTAAAACCATACGCACCAATCTGGCTGACCTAGTTTATAAACGGATTCAACCTTTAAAAGATCGTCAAGTGAATTGGCTTTCCTCCAACGAAATCGATCAACGGCTCATCCGTTCCTGGAAGCGCGCCAATCTTCACAATCACTCCTTCTACTACCATGCGACTTCTGAGAAGGCGCTCGAGTCGATCCTCAAGTCGAAAAAAGTCGAGGTCAGGCATGAAAAGCTTTTTAAGGGCGCATTCGTATCGACAAAACCAGAAACGGGTTTCGGGCGCTGCATTTTAGCCTTCAAAAGCAACATTGAACGTTTGAGCAAATTGGAACACGGCTTTCAAGCGGGCGAAAACACTTATTGGGCTGGATTTTCTCACGAAATTCCGGTCACAGATTCAACTTTAGCATACGTTATCCTCGACAAAGGCAATCAGCAAGAGTGCCAAGAATTAGAACAGCGCTGCCAGCAATGGACAGACAGGCCCATCAAAGTGATCTCTCTTGAGGACGCAAAAACACATCTGCAATCGATTGAACAGTTGGACATGGGGATCCCTAGCGAATGGAAATCCGATAACGAAAAAACGGGCACGATGATTTTGAACACGTTGAGAGCAAGCGCCGCAGTTCAAGCACCCACCGTCAGACTAAGACAACCCGTGGCAATGGCGCACTAACTCATGGAGCAGGAAATTTGATAACTTCCGCAAGAAGTTTATCTTTCATAGATGGGGTCAGCACATCCCTTTCCACTTCGTAATAATAGTTATAATACTCTTTGGCATCTTGCTTAAAAGGTTCTATCACATTATTCGGGGAAAGAATCTTAGGGGAAAGATGAAAAGTTATATCAAGTTATTGTCTGTTTTTTAGTAAGTCCAAAGCAAGCTGATTATGTCTAATTTTTATATAGTTATTCAGATCCCCACAGAGTCCATTGGTATCGTAAATTTCTGATATTGTGTAGATTGCGTTAGTTATAGGAACTTATGTCGACTTTTTGCTATAAGTGACTATAACTTCCTATAAGTTGGTGAAAAATATGGATCCCATTAAAAATCCTTTCTCCCCTGGAGCGGGTTCACCGCCTCCG
Organism: uncultured Verrucomicrobiae bacterium; assembly: GCA_963698815.1. Classification (GTDB taxonomy): domain Bacteria; phylum Chlamydiota; class Chlamydiia; order Chlamydiales; family Rhabdochlamydiaceae; genus CAJCIW01. The sequence goes on along the minus strand of CAVOSF010000007.1, from coordinate 623,398 downwards.
GAATTGGTAGGGCGCGATCCTGACCTTGAACAAGCACGCATCCTCTTGGGCCGAATTCAACAAAAAAAATCAGAAAAAAGCATGCTACTCACGGGGCTACGAGGAGTGGGTAAGACAGTACTGCTTAAGGAAATCCAGCTGCTCGCAAAGATGAGCGGATATCGGACAATTTTCATTGAGGCTCATGAGGATAAACCATTGGGTTCATTAATGATCCCATATCTTCGGAGGCTTTTATTTGACCTGAATCGAATGGCTGGATTTAGTGAGAAGGTCAGACGCAGCTTAGCAGTTCTTCGTAGTTTTATTGGAGCGGTTAAACTGACTGTACACGATATCACTATTGGCATTGATATTGATCCAGAAGAGGGCTCAGCTGATAGTGGTGATTTGGAAATTGATTTACCAGATCTTTTCGAGGCGATTGGGGAAGCAGCTGAAGATCGCAAGAGCGCAGTTGCTATACTCATCGATGAGGTTCAGTATTTTAGTCAGAAAGAACTCGGTGCTCTGATTGTGGCAATGCATAGAGTGCAGCAACAACGCCTTCCTTTGGTTCTTTTTGGAACTGGCTTGCCGATACTGCCAGGCCTTGCTGGAGAGGCAAAGTCCTATTCGGAGCGCCTTTTTAATTTCCCAGATATTGGGGCATTATCGCAAGCAGACGCCGCAAGAGCTTTGGAAGAGCCAGCGCGAACCGCAGGTGTTATTTTCGATTCCTCTGCTTTAGAAGAAATATATCGCCTAACCAAGGGTTATCCATATTTTCTTCAGGAGTGGGGTTATCAGTCTTGGAATCTGGCTCCGGCCAGTCCGATCACTTTACAGGTTGTTCGAGATGCCACGACTGTAGTTATCCCCCGCCTAGATAAGAATTTCTTCAGGGTGCGGTTTGAGCGGCTTACTCCTAATGAAAAGTTCTTTTTACGCGCTATGGCTGAACTGGGACCCGGGACTCATCGCATTGGAGAAGTTGCTGACCTCTTAAAAATTAAACCGACTAGCCTCAGTCCAGTCCGAGCTGATTTGATTAAAAAAGGAATGATTTACAGCCCAGCCTATGGAGAAATCGCTTTCACTGTGCCTTTATTTGACGGATTTATGATTCGTGCGATTCCTGAATTAAAATCATCATCTACATAAAAAAGGCCGGGAGATTTCCCGGCCTTGTGATTTCGGAGGAGGTGAGATTCGAACTCACGAAACGTTTTCACGTTTACACGCTTTCCAAGCGTGCTCCATCGGCCACTCGGACACTCCTCCAAAAAGAGACGGGTTTAAAAAATACCTGACTCCCACTTAACCCTCAAGTGTAAATTTGTTCTTTAAGACGATTGAGTTTCGCCTTGCAAATATAGGAGGGTATTGCCAAAATTATATCTACAGCATTGAAAAAAAGTTTAAACAATGAAAATCCGATTCATCCTATTCCTTTGTCTTTTTCTTCCGTTTTTTTCCTGCGGAAAGCAGGAAACTCCCAAAAGCGGAAAACCGACGGTGCTCGTCAGCGTGCCGCCTTACGTCTATTTTGTGCAAAAAATTGCGAAGGACACTGTTGAAATCGAAACGCTTGTTCCTGTGGGTGCCAACCCGCATATTTATGAAGCGACTCCCAAAGATGTGCAGCGCCATCAAAATGCCGCGCTCTGGGTGTATCTTGGGGAGCCTTTTGACAAAAAGGCGCTTCAATTTTTTCAAGATATGAAGAAGCCGATCCAAGTTGTCGATATGGCGGAAGGAACTCCCCTGCTGCCTCTCTGTGAAGAAGAGGAACACGCGCACTGCTGCCACCACCATCATCACCATGACGAAGGGAAGGATTTGCACATTTGGCTGAGCCCGCGGCTCGCTAAGCTCCAGGCTGTCAAAATCGCCGAGGCGCTGACCTCTCTGCTACCAGCGGAACAAAAAAGGTTCGAAGCAAACCTGCAAAGCTTTATCGCGGAGCTCGATCATCTGGACGCACAGATTACCGGTCTGCTTGCCCCGATGAAAGGGCAGGCCATTTTGGTCTCTCATCCGGCTTTTGGGTATTTTTGCCAGGATTACCACTTGGTCCAGCTTTCGATCGAAATGGAAGGCAAAGACCCTTTGCCTCAACATGTGGCAGACATTGTTGCTAAAGCTAAGTCCTATGCGATCCACTCTGTGATCACGGAACCCCAATATAGCAACAAAGGGGCGGAATTGATCGCGCAATCCTTAGGATTGCCGACCCATTCCGTCGATCCGTATGCCGTGAACTTTTCAGAGAATTTATTGTCGATTGCCCAGGTCATTGCTGAATGAAGGAAAAAGTCCTCTCCATTGAACATCTTTTCTTCCATTACGACAGCATGCCGGCCCTCGAAGATGTCAATCTCGAGATTTTTAAGGGCGAATTTGTCGGCATTTTTGGTCCCAATGGGGGAGGGAAGACCACTTTGCTGAAACTGATGATGGGTTTATTGAAGCCCAAAAAAGGGAAGGTCTTATTGTTTGGCAGGCCGCCCGAAGAGGTGCGCGATCGGATCGGATATGTACCTCAAGCGATGCGCTTCGATCGCGACTTTCCGATCTCTGCGCTCGAAGTGGTCTTAATGGGCTCTTTGAGAAAACTCTCTTGGTGGGGAAGTTATCCAGCCGATGCGAAACAAAAAGCGTTATATGCGTTAGAGCGCGTGGGGCTGGCGCATAAAGCCAAATCCCCTTTTGGAACATTGTCTGGAGGCGAGGCGCAACGGACGTTGATCGCCCGGGCCATTGTCGACGAGCCCAGCTTGCTCCTCCTGGATGAGCCCACAGCCCATGTCGACACCCAAGCAGAAGAGAACATATACTCCTTGCTGACAGAATTAAATCGGGTGATGACCATCTTGATGGTGACCCATGACTTGCAGACCATTGTAGACAAAGTGGGCAGGCTTCTCTGCGTACAGCGCCAAGTCACCTCATTAAAAGCCAAAGAGGTCTGCGAGCATTTTGCCCTTGGCCTCTACCATACCCCTTTAACCTCAAAAGGACACTTCTCTCTCTAGTACCCCAGCTTAAAAGTTTTTGATGCAATTTCGGCGTCAAAGCCCGTATAATCGACGATCGCAAGTTGATCCGTATTGAATTAATACGGATCAACTTGCGAAGCCTGCGGTCGATCGATTCTACGGAGCTTTCACGCTAGAAATTGCTCTGAAAACTTTTAAGCTGGGGTACTAGATGAATTTCCTTCATGCCTTATTCGAACATCCCTTTCTCTTGATGGCGCTCGCTGCAGGGTTCGCCGCCTCTTTTGCCAGTGGGATCATTGGATCTTTTGTAGTCGTTAAAAGAATCGTGGCGATGAGCGGAAGCATTGCTCATTCCGTCTTAGGAGGAATGGGGGTCTGTCTGTGGCTGCGCCGCACCTATGAATGGGACTTCTTATCCCCGCTTCAAGGAGCGCTCGCGGCGGGATTGCTTTCCGCGCTACTGATGGGCTGGATTCATTTGAAATATAGAGAACGGGAAGATACGGTGATCGCGGCAATTTGGGCGACAGGGATGTCGATCGGGGTCATTTTCATTGCCCTGACACCCGGCTATAATGTCGAACTGCTGAACTTTCTTTTTGGGAATATCCTTTGGGTCAGCCATAGCGACTTAACCCTGCTGTTATCGTTGGATGCGCTGGTCGCCGCTGCCGTGGCGATTTTCTACCGCAGATTTACGGCGATCTGTTTTGACGAAGAGCAGGCCCGGCTGCAAAAAGTTCCTGTCCACGCCCTCTATCTTCTCCTGCTCTGCCTCGTCGCAATCGCTGTCGTTTTGTTAATCCAGGTTGTGGGCGCGATTCTTGTGATCACCATGCTGGCAATTCCCGCCGCCATCGCAGGCACTTTCACGCAGACATTAGCCCGCATGATGGTCATAGCGATTTTGCTCGGCGCGCTTTTTACGCTGCTGGGCTTTGGCTTCTCTTACGAACTTAATTGGCCGCCCGGCGCGACAATATCCCTTGTCGCTGCCGTCTTCTATACCCTTAGCCTATTCCGCAAAAATTATAGATTGCAATAGCGATTCCAAAAGCTTTTCCAGGCGCTTGTTCGCTGCTCTTCTGGCATTTTGATGATTGCTGCTTTTCTTGCTTTGGTTCGTTTTTTAGTTTTCATACGCATACCCTCTCCTAAATTTAATAATGCTGATGTAATTTAATGTCCTCAGGCCTGACAGAGGTGACCCCTTCTGATATCTCTTTTATCTCATCCTGAACGGGAGGATGGTTGTGTTTGCGATGCGTCTTAGACGTCACTTTAGACGCCTTACGCTTATTCAGTCGTTTATTAGACGGCTTCATCCTGTCCCGCTCCCAAAACCTGTCTGTTAATTAATTTTTATAATAATCATTATTTGATTATTAATCAAACCAGTTTATTTAAATTCTATTTATTAAACTAACTAAGCTGTTTAAACCTCAATATTTTAAGAATATTATTTATCATAGATCTAGGGAACTGCCCGGTCCAAAATTTTTGGATTTGACTTTGAATGGAAACATCCCCTATCATTCCTTTTTTTCCTCTCTGGAAGGGGCATGCCTATGCCCTTCCTGAAAATTGCGACAATTCTAGGAGGTCCAATGTACGCGATTATAGAAACTGGCGGCAAGCAATACCGAGTCGAAAAAGGCGATGTGATTGACGTCGAATTACTCGATGCGAAAGCGGGTGAAAAAGTAGAATTTAAACATGTGCTCTTCGTTAAAAATGCCGAGGCAGCTAAGATCGGCAATCCCCATGTGGCTAAATCTTTAGTCCAAGGGGAGATGATGCAAGAGGTCAAAGGTCCAAAGGAAATCGCCTTCAAATATAAACAGCGCAAACCATTCCGCCGCAAAGTCGGCCACCGGCAACGCTATGCACGTGTGAAAATTACAGAGATTGTAGGTTAAAACTATGGCACATAAGAAAGGTCAAGGCTCTACCCGGAACGGGCGCGACTCCAAAGCGCAGCGTCTAGGGATTAAAGCAACAGGCGGACAATTTGTCACCGCTGGAAGCATCCTGGTCAGACAACGAGGAACGAAATGGCGTCCGAGCAAAAACGTCGGCATTGGACGCGACGACAGCCTCTTTGCTCTGATTGACGGCATTGTCACTTATCGTAAAGCTGACCATACCTACGTCGCTGTGCTTCCCCAAGCGTAACGCAAAGTGAACACACACATCCCCTGAAAGAACATGTTCAGGGGATTTTTATTTAAGGTGTTGGAAAAATGTTTGTCGATTCGGTCAAAATCACTCTTCGTGCGGGCAAAGGGGGCAACGGCGTCGTCGCCTGGAGAAGGGAAAAATATATCCCTAAGGGCGGCCCTGTGGGCGGCAATGGCGGCAAGGGAGGCTCAATTATCCTCAAGACCGACAGTCATGTGCTCTCTTTAGAAGGTTTCCGCAATCGCCGATTAATTAACGCAGAAAACGGCCTGCCCGGCGGCGGCAATTTGCAAAAAGGGCGCAATGGAAAGGATCTGATTTTAACTGTCCCTTGCGGAACCTTGGTGAAAGATGCGGGGACCGGAGAAATCCTTTTCGACTTTACCGAAGAAAACCAACAATTCCTCATCTGTCAAGGCGGCAAAGGCGGCAAAGGCAACCATTGCTTTAAATCCCCCACACATCAAGCCCCCAATATTTGCACACCTGGCACGGAAGGCCAGGCCCGCGAGATCGAGCTCGAGCTCAAATTGATCGCTGATGTGGGGCTGATCGGCATGCCCAATGCCGGCAAATCGACCCTGATGTCAAAAATCACACACGTCCCCGTTAAGATCGGCGCCTACCCTTTCACCACCCTTTATCCCAATTTAAGCTATGTCCAATTCCCCGACTTTTCCCGCGTCCTCGTCGCCGATATTCCCGGAGTCATCGAGAATGCGCATCTCAACAAAGGATTGGGGCTTGCGTTCTTGAGACATATCGAACGCTCTTCTGTTCTGCTTTTTGTCATCGATGTCTCAGGTTTTGAGGGGCGGGATCCTCTGGAGGATTTCAACGTCCTTCGCAATGAACTAAAAGCCTACCATCCTGAAATGCTCGAAAAACCCTTCCTCGTCGCTTTGAACAAGATTGACCAAGAAGGTGCAAGTGAACATCTGCAACGGTTTTGTGAACAGTATCCATTTTCTAAAGAGACGCTTTTCCCAATCTCTGCCATGTATGCTGAAGGGCTGGAGCCGCTGTTGCAAGCGATGAAAAATCTCGCGCAGCTCAACGGCATTCGGTTCAAATAGAAGAAAAAAAAATATCAGTATTTCTGTTTAATCTCATCTCCCATAAAATCTCTTCCGTTTAACCAAACCAAGGACGGTTTTTATGAGTTTAAAAGCAACAGCGACATCAAGTACAGTGACTTTCCCAGACCAACAAGCAATCATCGCTTACATTAACTCCCATCCGATGAAACAAACTGGATGTTTCGATAAGCCAGTAATGCAAAGGTACAGCATTGAAAAAGTGGCTGTATATTTCGCAAACAAAGTCATGATCCCTAATGAGATTGAAAAAAATGTGCGTGGCCTTCTTGTCGAAGATATACAAGATGAAGAAACAAAGGAAATGGCACAATTGACGATTGGCCTCCAAAGCTTTGCCGATAAATGCAATGAAATTGATGCAAAGTATGGGTCAGTCAGCAGCAGTGCGCGTGAAATAAAAAAGATTTATGATCAAACGAAACCAGCAAATCCGATGTTTGAAGTCCCTGTCCTGGTTTATACCTCAGTTCTTCAAGATTTGATTGAAAAAGCAACATATACGCCCCCTAAAGATGGAAAGGGCGGATGGACAAAAAACGTTACTGATTTGACAAAGGAAAAATCCTAAACTCTTTTTGGACCTTTCTCGTGTTCTCATGAGAAAGGTTCAAAGGTCAAAAGGCGTTGAACCATTCTGTTTATTTTTAACTCATCATCTCATAGAATTTCTTTCCGTTTAACCTAACCAAAGGACGTTTTTCTTATGGCAGCTACAGCAAATTCAACTAAAAGATTCCCAGATCAACAAGAAATAGTTAATTTTTATAATAATCATGAAACTAAAAAACCGGAGAGTTTCAATGAGAGTGTGTTCAAATATATTCCTAACGGGATTGAAAAAATATCCGCTTTTTTTGCAGGCAGAACAATGTCCAGCAATGAAATCGAATCAAAGGTACTCTCATTTTTCACCGGCAACACATCTGATGAAGAATCAAGGAAAGTGGGTTTCAGATGGTGTGTCGCTCTTCACACCCAAGTTCTTCTAGATTTGTTCGATAAAGCAGCATCTATTTCTCCAAAAGCGGGAGAAACATTCGAAACAAAACAGGTTGAGGATTTGACAAAGAAAAAAACCTAAACTCTATGAGATATACCGAAAATGATTCAAAAGTTGGGAATTTGGCAAGGCGGCTGCGCAAATTTTTTGTCTGGAGCGAGCGACCATTGTGCAAGCACAAGGCGCGAGTGAAGGCAAAAAATGTGCTGCATAGCCAACGCAGCCAAAAACCAACTTTTGAGTCATTTTCGGTATAGTCTCATTTGGACCTTTTTCGTGTGAAAACGAGAAAGGTTCACAATCCGTATGCGAAACTGTATCGCTTAAAGATCTTTAATCCGGCTTTTTTTACTTCTTCTAACCTATAAGGTTTGTATTCAAAACCATTGACTTTAAGGTAGTCGGGCCATTCTGTATCGTGTAAAACATTAAACCGGGGGTTAATGTCGACAATTCTCACTTTAGGTATTTTCTTTTTTACATCGGTCTCTGAGGCTTCGCGAGGATAATAGTATGCAATGGCATTGTTTGAATTCTGATGCAGAATCACGTAATCGCCTTGTTTGATCCATGCGTAAACGTCTGCGTAAGCGCCCCGTTCGGTTCCTTTGTGATATTGTTGCTCAGGGATAATATTTCTCTCTTTTAAGGAAGAAAATACAGGGTCTTTAAGAGCGCGATAACAGCGATCGAGAATTTCAGCGCCGGCTTTGATTAAAATCTCAACAGCATTGGGATTTTTTGCATCGATGGCGCAGTCAATAACCGTTTTAAACTTGTACAGAGCTTTGATATTCGTCGTTTTATCGATCAATGCCTGTACAAATACGCCTTCGGCGTCACATTCAGCAGCGAGATGCAAAGGGGTCATTCCCTTTCCATCAGGAAGGCCGACATGCGCACCTCGGCTTAAGAGTAGCTGGAAAAGTGGGAAGGATTTTTTTCGAATTGCGATATGCAATGCAGTGGATCCTGTTCCGTCGGACTCATTGATATCATCGCCGCGCGTTAAACAGAGTTTGACTGCCTCGAGATCTTCTTTTTCCATAGCTTGATGCAAGGGCGGATTTGTGAGGTGATTATCTTTCTCATGGACTGGCTTCCACTGATAATCTTCACTATACATCAGTTCATTTTCTTTCAGCCAATCGTGCAATTTTTTATCGTTTCCGTACACCGCTTTGCTATGCATAGCTGGCAATTGAATAGTTTGATCGGTGGCTTGAGGCTCTCGCCGAAATTGAGTGACACAATCCGAGCCTATTTGCCATGAATGGCCATCCACAACTTGTACGCCTAAATAACTCATTGGGAGTTGGCAGGTCTTTTCATCTGGCCTCCGGAGGATAAACTGATTCAATGAGTGAAGCACATCAATGCGTCTGGTTATAAATGGCGCCTTCATGTCCAAAAGAAGCTGGTTCATCCGTGCGTTGCCGATCTCGGTCTTCATCGTTTGATTTTCGAGTAGAAAGAAGAATCCATCGAAGAGGAAATAACCGGTTTTTGGCCGCAGCAAGTTATAGATTTGGAGGGCAGTTCCCACAGGGTCCACCAAATGCCGGATGCACCAGTGTGACACAGCAAGGTCTACTTTATTGACTAGGTCGAGGCCGTGTTCCTTTTTGAACTGTTCAAACAGTTCTTCAACTTTAAAGGCGCCGTAATTGTAGATTTTGCAACGTTCTGTTTCGACGACTCGATTTCCCAGATAACCTTCCCCTCGAATCCCGATGATATGGACCTTGATGTCTTTGGGAAGATTGGCCTCTTTTTCGATGTAATCGGCCATCGACTTGCTCCATTGGAAGTTACCGGCGCCGACATCTAAAATGTAAAACTCTTTTCTGTCGGGATAGGCATCTAGGATGAGCTTTTTGAGAAGGGCGCGCTCATCGACTCCGCATAAACCATAAGAAACCGCACCATTGAACACGCCCCATCCGCTTTGAAATTGAGAGAGCAGCGGAATAAGGGCTTTATCAATCATTTTTTTTATGGAATCGAACCGTTGGGTCCAATCTAACCATTTGGGAGTGATGCTTGGCTCGATTTGGTAAGAAGAGGGGCCAGCTGGAAAACAAACTTGCGCCATTTTAATGCCTGTTTTAAATTAATTTAACACAATAATACCAGGCTCAATATTACTATTCAAAATTAAAATAATATTTATATGCAATATTAGTTTTAAAATAAATGTTATTTATAAATATCACAGATTCTGTTAAAAATTAATACTTCAAAAATACTATTTTAGAGAGGAAATATGGCCTTAGTCCCGCGAGTCGGCTTTCAAAAAATACTTAACAATGTCTTTAGTCTAAATCACGAACTCAAAACAAATCACGACCAAATCAAAGCAGATCCTTCAAAATACGCCTATTTTCTTAACAAACTCTATCGCTGCACGGCGGAATTCAAACAGATCCAAGCGGTCCAGGTCCCTAGCAGCGAATTATCAAAAACTGTGCAAAAAAAGTTAGAGTCCTTCCATAAGAAATTAGAACGGTGCATTCCCGATGAAGTTGTCAATCAAAACAAAAATCCTCTGCAGCTTCTTTGCGACATCAGCGACCAGTTTAAAAATCACCGGTCCCGAGAAGCTTTTGAAAATTTTTCCAAGTTTGAGACAATGTACCCGCAGCACGCAAATCTCGTTTTGGAAAGGCTGTGGATTCTCAAGGGTCCTGTCGAGAATCATACGAATCCCAACTATAAAAAAGATCTTTTCTACAATGCGGAAGGATTATTTTCTTTAGATAGTGAAAGGGCGGAAAGCTTGTTATTGGGCGTTTCACCTCCTGGGGAAAGACTGCACAAAATTCAACAACTTTTCGAACAAAATAATGTGTCTGAGGCTTTAAAACGATTTGCCGACTTTTCGCGCGTTTATCCAAAAGTCGCCGATTGCATTTATGGAAAAATTTGGGACGTTTATGGCCAGCCCAATGAACATAAAAACGCGCACATTGCGCATGCCGATTTTGGAAGGGTTGCTTTTTACAATACTCATCCTAGCCACCATTTCCAAATCAATTGGAAGAAAAATGGCGAAGCGATTGGGCTCGTAGGGCAAGAACTGGAAAAAATCCTCGCTGACAAAGAGTTTATGGTCAAACAAAATAGAGAGCGGATCGATCAGCGCTGTGTGGAAGTGGTGCATGAGAATGTGGACATCTGGAAGAAGGGCAAATACATTTCTCCTTCAGGCCAAGAGATTAATTTAAGACCCTATCTCCAGTTTTGCATGAATCACTCGAGGATTTATCGAGATGCAGGGGTCGTAAGTCCCAGAACGCCCCGTTTTGCCCAAACGCAGTTTGAGGTGCGTGCGCAAAACTGTGTGGAAATGGCTTATGATTTAGCTTACCAAGGCTGCAACACTCTGTTGCTCAATCTCGCATGCGACGAGCATTTTGGAGGGGCCTATCTCTATGCGTGGGGCACTCAAGAAGAAGAGATTACCCGTGCTATGCCGCTCGCTCCCGCTCTGGATAAAAAAGAGCTGAAAATGCAGCCCCAAGATTTTTATCCGATCCATCAAAAGGCCGGTCCTGGTGGAGGCATTTATTCTCCTCAAGTGCCGATCCCACGCATGGGCATCAAAAACGATTATCAATTTTATGAAGAGCCTATGTTTGTTGCCGTGGCCACTTTTGCAGGGTTCCATAAGCCTCCGCTCGATCTTTCCAATCCAAATAATCCCCGTTTGCAAGGCGAGCAGCTCAAATGGACAAGGGAAAAGGTCCGCACGATCTATCAAATGGCCTATGACAATGGACACGATACATTAATCCTGGGGGCACTTGGCTGCGGAGTTTTTGACAATCCCCCTAAACATGTGATGGAATTGTTTATGGATGTCTATCATACAGAATTCCAAAACTGCTTTAAATATGTCGGCTTTGCTGTGTTGGAAGATCTGAATGACCACGGCAGAAGGGCGCATAACCCCGAAGGGAATTTCAAACCGTTTGCCCAATTGGTCCAGCAAAACGGCGGAAAGGCCTACAACTCAAAAGGTGAATTACTGGCTCAACTCTAATCGCTTAGTTTTTCGGTGGTATAGGAAGAGCCCCCCATAATGGCCCCAGCGCGCTAAAGTGTGCAATTGAGCGCCGGCGTCCTGGTGGGGGAGCTCTTTGATCAAAAAAGCGATGAGCTGCTGCCGGTCCATCGATTTGTTCGGGGCTTTTTCCAATAGATCGCAAATCTTGACAAACAGTGGGATGCTGAGCAGCTGTTCTTTCCAGAGGCGCTGCCGCGCTTCTGCGTTCTCTTCCAAGAATTCTTTCCCTTTTTGCGTCAATCCGGCATCTCGATGGACAATCTCGATAAAGTCCAATAGTTCTGCGGCCTGAAGGACAATTGTGACTTTGTCAAAATGCTGATTTCTGTGAGCACCGATCGTAAAGATGTTCTGAGAGCCGCCATGCGCGTTCAAATAGCCTAATAGTCCTAGAATCTCATCGTGGGTTACGGGAAGAAGAGGCCCGACTTTTTCCTTTTTGGGGGCTTTTTCGGCGGGATGTTGGACATGGCCATATGTATCATGCAGCTTTTCCACTAATTGCAAGAAATCGTCCGAGCGGTAATTTCTCGGCCTGGGGATTTTATTTTCGATCACCGCGCGCACTTTGGCAGGATGCATCCCCAAAACGATGATGCGGTCGGCCATATAGGCCACCTCGTGAATGTCATGAGAGACAAAGAGAATGGAACTGAGCCGAAGTTCTTTGGCAGCCCAAATTTTTAAGACTTCAGATCGAAGGGCCTCTGCTGTGAAAGAATCGACTTCGCTAAACGGCTCGTCCATGAAGAGCAGTTCTGGATTGAGCACTAAGGCTCTTGCGAGGCCGACACGCTGTTTCATCCCTCCGGAAAGCTCTCTGGGATACGCATTTTCAAATCCCGCAAGGCCGACGAGGGCAATCGCCTCTTGCGTCTTTTTTTCCATCTCTTGCACAGAGAAGCGCGCTGCTTTTAAAACGATTTCGATGTTTTGCTTCACAGTCATCCAGGGATAAAGGGCAAAGGTTTGAAAGACCATCGACATATCCGGGACCAATCCTTTTAACTCATGGCCATGATGAAAAATCTGCCCTTTGGTAGGAGGAACCAGTCCGGCTAAAATCCTGAGCAGCGTCGATTTTCCACATCCGGAAGGGCCGATGATGGCAACGACTTCATTGGGATAGACAGCGAGATCGATCTTGTCCAAGACGTGAAGAACTTGGCCGTCTGGCAAGGGATAATCTTTGTCGATATTTTTCGCTTCAAAAAGAGGTTCAGACATTCAAAGCAAACCTTTTTTCTGAATAATGATAGAGCCTCTGCCATACCTGAAAATTGATAATCACCACAACGGCGGCCATCATAAAAATACTAGCTGCCAATAGAGGATAATCATTATTTTGAGCGGCTGCATTGATGGTGGATCCGATCCCGGGCACTGACCAAACGCGGCTTTTGTAAGTGATGTATTCGGACACAATGCTGGCGTTCCAAGCCCCTCCTGAAGCAGACAAAATTCCTGAGATCAAATAGGGAAAAACGGCGGGAAAGTTCAACCAGAGAAACCGCTGTATGCCCTTAAAGCGGAAGCTCGTGGCAGCTTCTTTTAAATCGGAAGGCATCGCCTTCACGCCTGCCATCACATTGAAAAGTACATACCATTGCGTGCCGAGCGCCATCAGGACAATGCAGCCAATGCCAAGCGGAATCCCCATCAATTTAAAAAGAAAAATCAGAGCCGGAAAAAGCAAAGTGGCAGGAAAGGAGGCGACCACTTGCAGGATCGGCTGCAGCGTACTGCTCCATTTTTTTGATAAGCCAATGGCAAGTCCTAGGGGCAGCATGATGATCACACTGAGCGCGACACAAATAAAGACGCGCATCAAGGTCAAAAGCAGCATCTTGCCAAGATGCAGCCAGTTATCAAGAGAGACATCTCTGAGCAGTTTACCCATAAAATAAATAGTTGTTATTAAGAGTGCGAATAACACAAATAGGGCAATCTTGTTAGTGATCGAGCTGATAAAACCATAATCTATTTTTTTTGAAAATTTTGTTTTTTGATTTTGTAACAGTTCTCCACAATGATGAAATAGTAATCTAAAAAAAGCAAAGATGTAGGAACTTTTGATCAAGTTTAAAAACCAAGATTCTGCAGTGACTGTAGGTCCTGTTTCTTCCACGCGGATTTTCTGCGACCAAACGATCAGCGGCCTCCAGAGCAGTTGATCTAAAAATACGATCAAGACCAACATCGCGACGATCGCATTGATCATTGCAGGGATATCGCCGCGCGAAGCAGCGACGCTCATGTAAGATCCAAGGCCCGGCAGCCGAAAGTCTCTGTCTCCCAAGCGAAAGGCTTCAGTGACCATCAAGAGGAACCACCCTCCTGCCATGCTCATGATGCTGTTCCAGATTAAACTCAAGAACGCGAACGGGAGTTCGACCCAGCGAAAGCGTTCTGAATGGCTAAAGCGATAGGCCGTTGCGCATTCGTTTTTTTCGATCGGGACTGTGCAGATCGAGTGGTACACGCTAAAAGCCATGTTCCACACTTGCGCAGTGAATAAAAGGAGGATCGCCGCAAGTTCGAGTCCGATATTATGCTGTTTGAAAATCCCAATGAGTAAGAGGACGATGCCCGGCAGAAATCCTAAAAAAGGGATGCTTTGCAAAATGTCCAAAAGAGGAATGAGGACTTTCTCTGCGATTTTATCTTTCGCTGCCCAAAACCCGATGCATAGACTGAAAATGAGCGACAGAATGTACGCTGAAAGCCCCCTCGACATGGAAAAAAAAGTGTACTGCGGCAAATGCCATGCGGAAAGGTGGATATCGACATGTTCTCGATAAGCGCCGAAAAACTGGGTGCAATAGCTGGCAAAACCCACTCCCAAGATAAGAGCGAGGAGAATTAAAAACAGATCGGCCCCTATTCTGCGCATCAATCATCCCATAAAACCTACAGGCAATATGTGAAAAAATTGGAAAATATTTCAACTTTATTCCCTTATTGTAAATAATTTTTTTACGTTGTTTATTTAACGTCTTTTGATAAAACTATTCGTCAAAATTTCCAACCAAATTGAAAAAGGAGTTTTTATGGCAACCGCAGCAATTGCAACATCACTAGCCCCAGTCGCAGCAAGTGTATCACAGAACGTAGAGTCTAAAGTTTTATGCCGTCTTACTATGAACGACGAGTGGCAACACACCATTAAAAAGAATGCCCTCAAGAACTCCGAAAGCAAACTATCCCCTGTTTATGAACTTCCCAGAGAAACAGCGGAGGAAGTTTTTGGCATTGAACTGAGCAAGAATTTTCCAAAAATCAGTCTCCAGATGCCCGCTTCGAAGGATTCTGACGAGGGTAGAGTTGATAAAATCCTATTTTTTGATGTCACAGAGGAAAATAGAGATAAGATTAGAGAAGTTTTGGAATTCACTGAGACGCTTTACAAGACGCACCAAGTTTCAGTATCTGAGAGCAAGACCTATTATGAATATTTGGAAAAGGGTAATGTTTATCATGCATCATTGTACGTCCTGTGTGTCGATAAGGAACGATGGACAGCTGAAGACAAGGCGTCTATCGAGTCTGCAAAGGAATTTGTACAAAAAGATACGACACTTAGCGAGCTGAACTCTAAGATGCAAGAGGCTTTGAAAAGAACTTGGGATGCCAGTGAGAAACAACGCCAGGTAGCAAAAAAGCATAAGATGTGGCCCTGCCATTTCTCCATTTGCATGGGAAACCCCTACAACGAACAATAGTCATCAGATGTGCCGCACAACTCAAGACCTTTCACATGCTTCTTCACGTTAAGCAGACAAGTTCTTAGAAATTCAAAAGAAAGGAGTTACCCTCATGCACTTTGAAGAGAATTTCTTTAAGCATCAGCTTCTTTTACTTTCTGTTGACATCGTCTTGGATCATTGCTGTTGAAACCAATTCAACCGATACACTCTTTCCCGTGGGAATCAAACAAATGGAATTTATTGCCCCGGGAAAGCGCAGATGGTTACTGTGGCATTTACATTATTCTATCCCGCTGTCATCAAAAAAGGGATGGCTCCTTATAAGATGCCTTTGTTCACGGATCTCAATCTCTATATGGATGCTCCTCCTCTGACCAATGGGGTTAAACGGCCGCTCGTCATCTTTTCTCATGGTCGGGGAAGCAGCGGGCCTTACTATGCTTGGTTCACGGAATACTTGGCAGCCCGAGGTTATATTGTTGCAACAGTTTATCACTATCGGGCCAATACCTATGATGCCACGATCATGTATCTTGTAAACAAGCTTTGGCAGTGTCCGATGGACATTAGTTTGATCATCACCTACCTATTGGAAAACAAAATGTGGGGACCCAAATCGATCCTAATCGCATTGGGGTTGGCCATTCGCAGGGAGGATTCTACAGCGCTATCGGATCGGAGGAGCGATGAGTCAAACAAGGACACAATATCTCAATTTTTTACGTGTTCAATGGATCAACAATGCCATGAGTTTCTACGAAGTATTTGCGAGAAGGAGTTGACCCCTTGAATGCAGAGCCTGCAATGCGCACTTTTCACGACAACCGCATGAAGGCAGTTTTTGCAATGGCTCCACGGGGAAATTCAAGGAGCTTGGAATAGATAAGGAAGGTCTCCAGAAGCTTAAAAATCCCCACCTATATCATTGTTGGCTCCCTCGACACCCAAACTCCTGTAAAGGAAAATGCAGAATTTGCAGCGGAAATATATTCCCAATGTTAAATTGGAAGTAATCCCCAGGCCCTGTGAGCCATTAAATTTTTGTGAACGAGTGCGACTGGTTAGGAAGAGATCCATTTCCAGAGGCCTGCATCGATGCGCCTGGCGTTGATCGCGCAAAACTGCCATGAAGGGATTGGTGCAATCCGCTCTGAAATTTTTTAATGAGAACATGCCTGCGACGGGGAAGAAATGAGTTTGAGTGCGGTTCCTACCTTGCGTACCAAAGCCGCTCTTTGAGGCTGTCCTTGTTCGTCCTGATGGGCATGCCTATTGGCGTCGGTGAATTCAAATGGATAGCTCGACGAATGATGCAAGGATGAATTGCATTTCATCTTCAAAAAAGTTAGACCTATACCCAAAATGATTCAAAAGTTGGTTTTTGGCGGCGTCAGCTTGGCAGCAAATTTTTGGTCTTCACTCGCGCCTTGCTATTCAGCAATGGTCGCTCGCTCCAGACACAAAAATTTGCGCCGCTTCCTTGCCAAATTCCCAACTTTTGAATCATTTTCTGTATATCATTCAACCGCTATTCCTGAAACTTGTTGGCGTTGCCGATTAGGCTGTCCGTGCAAATCGTATGGACCATATCCCTCCTGCACAAATGAGGCTGATTCCTATCCATCCCAAAAGATCAGGCATCTGGCCATAGAAGACCCAGTCTAGGAGAACGGAATAAACGACTGCAGCATAACAAAATGGCCCGAGCTGTGAGGCTTTTGCAAAATGGAAAGCGCGGACAAAAGCCCATTGTCCTAAAGAAAAGCAAAGTCCGGCAGCGGCCACTTCTCCCCATAAAATCCAATTCCCCGCTGGCCAGCTTACCAAGAGGAATGGCGCACTCATCAATGCGCCAATCAAAAAATAGTAAAACAATACGGTATGATTGCGTTCTGTGTAAGAAAGTAATCTGAGGGAAACCATATTCACGCTTTGGAGAAAGCCAGCGCCAATGGCAAAAAGAGCTCCAAGCTGAATGATCTCTTTTCCAGGCTGCAAAACAAAAACGATACCGATAAATCCTGCAAGAAGCCCCGGCCACATGCTGTGCTGAATCGGTATTTTGCGCCAAACCAAAATGACAAACGGGATCCAAAGCGGAGAAGTATTGGTGAATAGCATCGTATCTACCAAAGAAGTTCTTTGCACGGCAAGAAAGCTCAACAAGATAGCAATCTGGCTGACAATTGTTCTGAAAAAGATCAGCCCGAATCTTTGTGTCTTTAAGGATTCCCATCTATGCTTGCCAAGCCAGGGCAATATTGTCGCAAGTCCAATGAGATTTTGAAAAAATAGAATGGTGCCCAAAGAGACTTCCCTGCTGGCAAGACGCGCGACCAACGTCATCAAAGTAAATAAAAGCCAGGCAACCAGAATATAACCGATACCCATCCAATAGTGGCGAAGATGTCGAGAATATTCCTCTGATTGAGGTAGATGGTTCATGATGATTTTATTCTTTGGCTCTTTTGCCAAGCGATACAAGAAAATCAAAAAAAATCACACCTAAAAAAATGTTTTGTGCTAGGAATATAAGGTAATACTGTATTACCATCGGTGGTCGTATGAAGACGAAGGCAAGAAAAAGAAAACGTATGCAACAACAAAAAAGATATTCTTCAAGACTTACCACAAAATTTCAAGCGACCATTCCTTTGGAGGTTCGCAAGCATCTGCATCTCAAAAAAAGGGATGAAATCGTCTATGAATTGCTGAATGATGGGACTGTCGTTGTAAGAAAACAAACTCCTCTAGACCTAGAATACTTGAAAGCTATCGAATCAACACTGACTGAATGGAATTCTGAAGATGACGAACGGGCTTACAAACACTTACAAAATCTATGAAATCGTAGTAGTCCCTTTCCCGTTTGCCGATCAAGAAAAATCAAAAATTAGACCAGTTCTTATTCTCTCCTCTGAGATTTTTAATGCGAAAAATGGGAAAAGCTTGATGGCGATGATCACTTCAAACACCGGAAAGGAATTGTGGGCAAATGATGTGGAAATCCAACATTTAAACCCAACTGGTCTTGAAGAAGAATCCCTCGTCCGTTTTAAAATCTTCACGATCGACCACAAGCTCATTAGGGCACGCATTGGTTTTCTTCACGGTGAAGACATCAAGGCTGTTCAAGCGACGCTAAAAGAAGTCCTGGGGATTTAGAAATCCCGCTCTGACGCAGATGACCAAAGGCGTTCTGGCTCATATGGCGTGGCCAGAACTGGGGCCCTTTCAGGCGATGCGCGCTCCTGCGCGTCGTCGTCCTGAAAGCCGGTTCGGAGCGGAGCTCCTCACTTCGATTCCAGACAAAAGCTATGTTTTTTGAGTTTGATCATTCCCGAGTCATAAACCGGATAAAAAGGATTTTCAGTGGCTATATACGGCAATTTTTTTGCAATCCTCTTCCCTTATGGGGCGTTTCTGCCATGTTAGAGGACCTGTTGTTTGAGAAACAGATTTTCAGTTATAAGTATGTGGCTGATACTGATTGGAAGTTGTAATAATATGACGGCACAAAAAAATGCAATCGATCCACTCGATATTCTCTCTAGACTAGGTTGGAGCGAAAGCGATGATTTAGAACTCAAGTCCGCAAAGGGAGGGCTGCCACAAAGCTTATGGGAAACCTACAGCGGTATGGCGAACACAAAAGGCGGCATCATTTTTCTCGGCGTTGAAAATAATGGGATTGTCAGTGGTCTAACAGATGTAAATAAGATCAAGAAAAGTTTCTGGGATACGATTAACAATCGAACCAAAATTAGTGCCAACCTTCTTGAGAATAGTGATGTTCAAGAAATTGATCACGCAAATGGTACATTGATTGCGATCCATGTGCCTCGGGCGTCCCGTTATCAACGACCTGTATTCGTTGGCCAAAATCCCCTTACAGGCACCTATAGACGTAACCATGAGGGAGATTATCACTGTACCGCGCAAGAAGTTAGTCGCATGTTAGCAGATAGATCCGAAGAACCTGCCGATAGTCAGATCTTAGAGCATTATGTGATAGAAGATTTAGATCTTCTAAGCCTACAACAATATCGACAGCGACTTGCCTCTCACAAACCAACTCATCCCTGGTTAAGCGAGGATGACAGGGGATTACTTGTCAAACTTGGTGGCTGGAAATTGTGCAGAGAAACTCGCCGGCAGGGATTGACGGTGGCTGGTATGTTAATGTTCGGCCGAGAGGATACGCTTCGTCAAGCACTTCCACAATACTCTGTAGATTACCGTGAAAAATTCTCGGATGATCCCGATATGCGTTGGACCGATCGCGTGACCTTAGACGGTACTTGGCCAGGAAATTTGTTCCAATTTTATGTGAGAGTCATCCAAAAACTGGCTTCCGATTTAAAGCTCCCATTCCAATTAGATACAGACTTATTTCGCAAAGGGGAGACAGTAGTTCATGAAGCTATTCGTGAAGCATTAGTCAATGCTCTCATTCATGCCGATTATTGCGGCCAAGGGGGAGTAGTCATTGAAAAATACAAGGACCATTTTGAATTCTCTAATCCTGGTTCTCTGCTGATCTCATTCGACCAATTATTGGATGGTAATGTGAGCGAATGTCGTAATAAATCACTACAGACGATGTTCACCATGATGGGCGCAGCCGAAAAAGCAGGATCAGGAGTTGATAAAATTCGACGAGGATGGAGTTCTCAGCATTGGCGCTCCCCTATCGTTAGAGAACGTGTACAACCAGATCGCGTGTTATGGATATTGCCCATGATAAGCCTGATTCCAGACGAGTCGCTTGCCAGACTAAAAGAGCGATTCGGGACAAAGTTCGCAAAGTTTACAGCCCTGGAAGTGCAAGCATTGGTAACAGCGGACATAGAGGGAGGGGTAGACAATGCGCGAATGCGACAAATTACGTCCGGACATGCCTCAGACATAACTAGATTGCTTCAAAAGCTAGTTAGCCAAGGGGTTTTGCTTCAAGATGGACAAGGCCGTTGGACTCGTTATCACCTTCCTTGCGAATCTAACTTCCCACACAAGGAAGTTGACTCCCTACATAAGGAAGTTGACTCCCTACATAAGGAAGTTGACTCCCTACATAAAGCCGAAGCTTCTGATAATGAATTGGATACGTTATCCAAGATTGCTGGGCCGGCTAGGCAGAGCAGGCGTTTATCTAGCAAACAGATGGAATCGATCCTCCTAAGACTCTGTGAGAACCATTGGTTAACTCGAAGGCGGCTAGCTGAATTATTGGGCCGGAATGAAGAAGGATTACGTTCCCGTTTTCTAGCCCCAATGGTGGAGCACGGGCTCCTTTGCTTGCGCTATCCTGACAAACCAAACCGGGTGGACCAGGCCTATACTAAAAATGCAAGCAGCGTAATAAACAATGAAAAACCATGAGGCTCAAATGCAGACAAAATTTTCTGCGAAAATTTTGGAAGGGAACTGGAATCCTTTCAGGCGATGCGCGCTGCGTGCGTCGTCGTCCTGAAAGCCGGTGCGGAGCTAAAGCTCCTCACTTCGATTCTATTGACGCAGGCCTTTGCATGGCTTCCGTTTGGCAAAATTTTCTACGAAAATTTTGCCAATTACTGGAATCCCCCTCGCGCGGGCGAGCTGACCGCTCGTCCCGTCTGGGTCGGGGTCCGGTTGCGGTCGGTTTTTGCTTTCGCAAAAACAGATCCTCACTTCGATTCCTAAAAACGCCAAGACTTTGGCGTTTTTTTCTGGCATATTTTCTTTGAAAATATGGCCAGAACTGGAATCCTCTCAGGCGGGCAGCAAGCTGTCCCGTCCATCGAGCCGGTTCCCGCGCTGCATCGCGCTTCACTTCGATTCCAGACGCAAGCAAAGCAGTTTGCTTGCTTTCTGGCCAATTTTTTTGAAAAAAAATATGGCCAGAACTGGAATCGAACCAGCGACACAAGGATTTTCAGTCTTGAAAATCCCCTTCCATCCATTGCCTTGGATTTATCTTAATCAACCAAGATGCCCAAATTCTAGAGGGAAAACCAGATTTTTCCTAGACAATATTGGTAATCGAAAGTAATCCAGATCAACTTTAGGAAATTGGCAACTCCGTTGGATTTCCGTAATTTTCCAGCAAGAGAATAGGTGGAGAGCACTAACGACCAAGACTACTTATTCAAGCGCTTCCGGGGTTCGTGCCAGAAAAGCGTCTCGTTGAGAAATATTTTGGGCTGGTCTATGCTTATCCTTCTAAAAATCCATTACATGGAAGTTCCAAATGGAAAACTCAACTAACAAGCCTCTTGTATCCCCCAACTTATCTTTTGAATCACTTAAAAAACTCAACCCACACGGAATAGAGTATTGGAGTGCTCGTGATCTTCAAAACTGTCTTGGATATTCAGAGTGGAGAAAATTTGAAACCACGATTAAAAAGGCCATTGATTCTTGCAAACAGTCTGGAAATGAGCCTGAAAACCATTTTGTCGGCGCCGACAAAATGGTCCAAATCGGAAGTCAAACGGATAGAAAAGTGAAGGACTGGCATCTTTCTCGATTCGCCTGCTATCTCATCGCCCAAAACGGAGACCCCAGAAAGCCTGAAATTGCACAGGCTCAAAAATACTTTGCTATTCAAACTCGAAAACAAGAGCTTTCAGAGGAAAACGCTGCCGATCTCGAGCGTTTAGAGATGAGAAAACAAGCCTCCGTTGAATTCAAAGCCCTTTCCGGAGCCGCTCGAGACGCAGGAGTACAGAACAAAATGTTCGGCGTTTTTCACGATGCCGGATACAAAGGGCTTTATGGAGGACTAGGAGTTGATGCAATTAAGTCCCGCAAAGGCATTGCTCCAAACGAGCAGCTCATGGATCGCATGAATACCACTGAACTCGCTGCCAACCAATTCCGGATGACCCATACACGTGAAAAACTCAAATTGGAGAAAATTAAGAATCAAAGAGATGCCATGGAGACTCACGAAATGGTCGGAAGGGAGGTTCGAGCAGCTATTGCAAAATCGGTGTTGCAATGCCTGAAAACATCCCACCGGCTGAACCTATCAAAAATGTTGAAAAACGCTTGAAAAAGGCAAAGCCAAAGCTGCTCCTTGATGAGAAAGATTCTGGTCTCTTACCGCACAACTCTTCTAACGACTTGGAGTCATGATCAAGGGAACTAGAGTCCTTTCAGGGCGATGCGCGCTCCTGCGCGTCGTCGTCCTGAAAGCCGGTTCGGAGCGGAGCTCCTCACTTTGATGTCCAGACAAAAGCTATGTTTTTTGAGTTTGATCATTCCCGAGTCATAAACCGGATAAAATTGTCTCTGGAATCACTCTCATTTTCATATTTTAAATTGAAATATTGAATCGCTTCCGCTCTTGATAATCCAAGACATTGGTCACAACCTGATCCATTGCTTTGAGCAAAATATTCATACTTAATGTCATATGAACCTAGATGGTTAGACTTTAACAAATAGGCTTCAATTTTTATTCCATCCAAAGGATTTATCTGATGATTTCGTCCGTATCGGAGAAGATTTTGTGTTAACTGTTGCACTGCAAGCGTGCGCACCGCGGACAAAGTCTCGATAGCAGCTACTGTTAAATGTTGAGATATAATCTGCTGATTTAATTTGGCAATGATGGCTATTTTACATGGTGCAAACTCTCTTACGTTATCTTCCCCTAAAACTCGTGTGATAAAATGATCCCCAACATCAATCATGTTTTGAACAGCTGGAATAGTCGAAGAACTTTGATTATTACTGGCAAAAAAACTTAAAATCCATTTCCACAAATTTGATAACTTTTCAACAATGCCACCACAAAAATTACCTTCACCTGGCTGTTCACTCAAAAGAAGGGTTGAGCGGTAATCGAGAAGGGGTAGGGATGGAGGAGAATTTGAATTCTGTGATGCATTAGATGGCTGTATAGAAGAGCGAGAATTTGAAAAATGAATCGGATTAGTCATAAAGTCTCTTGCATGTTTTGTGACCAAAAAATTCACGGCCTGCATCGCGCTTCACTTCGATTCCAGACACTGGAATCCCCACTCCCGCGGGCGAGCTGACCGCTCGTCCCGTCTGGGTCGGGGTCCGGTTGCGGTCGGTTTTTTGCTGACGCAAAAAACATCGATCCTCACTTCGATTCCTAAAAATGCCAAGACTTTGGCGTTTTTAGGAATCGAACCAGCGACACAAGGATTTTCAGTCTTGAAAAAGCACTTCCGCCCGTTTCCTCAAATGACCTTAAGTCAACCAAGATCGTCGGATTCTATAGGAAGAGGTAGATTTTTTCTAGAAATTCTTGGTGGTCAAAGGTGATCTACTTCAAGTTAGGGAAATTGCCAATTACGGCAATATTACGGCACTTTTAGAAGCTGAGAATTACCGTGCCACAGTTTTGACTCGGGCATCGCCCGTATCATGAATTGGTCAAACAAGGGAACAGTAAATGCCATGTCTCCATGCGAGGGGCTATAGATCATCCCTTTTTTTATGAGTTTTGCTCTTCTCGGACCAAGGCTGGCAATCTTGATACCCAACGCCTCTGCAACGTCCGCTGTTCGATGAGGCCCTGGACCAAGCTGGGCCATCACTCGCAAAAATTTCTTCTCCCCAGGAGTGAGACGATCAAAACGGACTCTGAAAAAACTACTATCAAGCCGTTGAACAGACAAAGCGGTTGCCTCATGAACAATTTGCAAACTGATTGTCTTTTCTACGGTTAAGTTCCAAATCTGATATCCCCATTCCTGTAGGAAATATGGATACCCTTTTGTTAAAGAAAATATTTCCTTCAGTGCGAGATGTTCAAAAATAAGCCCTGCGCTTTGCGTCGGCTCCTGTAAGGCACGTACCGCATCTTCTTCAGACAACTCCCCAATAGAAGGAAAATCGAAAAGCCGTTCAGCGTACGATTTTGAATCCCCAGCCAATTCGGGGAGTATTGGCAATCCAGCCCCCAGAAGCACTATAGGAAGTTGATTTTGCTGAACTTTATGCATTGCCATAATTAACGCACCCAATTCTTTCTCATCCAGATATTGAATCTCGTCAATTAGAAGGGCAACACCTCTCTTTCTCTCTTCAGCAGCTTCCCCAATAGCGATAAAGAGATTAGGTAAATCAATTTCCAAGTCGCCACTATCAGCAGTGCCCCTTTCTGGACTGATCTCTATCCCGTAAGTAACGTCATCTACTGTAATTTTGAGAGAACTCAAAAAACTTTTGAAAACGGCCCAACCGCGTGTAATTTTATCGCTAGCTCCAGCAATCCGATCCAAAGAAAAAAGAAGACTCCTCAAATAAGGAACAAGCATGGAACCTAAGGATTTATTTTCATGAGCCTCAATCAAAATCGTTTGATATCCAGCCTCTTCCGCTAACCGCTTAATCTCATTAAGCAGTACCGTTTTGCCTACCCCTCGAAGCCCCGTAAGCAATAGGCTTTTCTCAGCTCTTTTTTGTTTTACCCGCGCCAGCAAGACCCGCGCCTGTTCGAGCACGGGATCGCGTCCTACAAGTTCATGAGGCCGAGAACCGGCTCCGGGAGAAAACGGATTGTTGACCTTGTCCATATTTTTATCGATTTATACCAATTTATATCCATTTATACCTACTTGCGATAATTTTCCGCAACACCCTAAGCATCAAGCTCAAAAAAACGACTAGCCCCCCTAATCTTGAATAATAGGGCACAAATCTCTAGACTGATAAAGGAAATCTGGCGCTACGGCTCTATTACGGCAATCTCCGGCAAGAGAGAGTGTGGCCAGAACTGGAATCCTCTCAGGCGGGCAGCAAGCTGTCCCGTCCATCGAGCCGGTTCGCGCGCTGCATCGCGCTTCACTTCGATTCCAGACGCAAGCAAAGCAGTTTGCTTGCTTTCTGGCCAATTTTTTCGAAAAAAAATATGGCCAGAACTGGAATCCTCTCAGGCGGGCAGCAAGCTGTCCCGTCCATCGAGCCGGTTCGCGCGCTGCATCGCGCTTCACTTCGATTCCAGACGCAAGCAAAGCAGTTTGCTTGCTTTCTGGCCAATTTTTTCGAAAAAAAATATGGCCAGAACTGGAATCCTCTCAGGCGGGCAGCAAGCTGTCCCGTCCATCGAGCCGGTTCGCGCGCTGCATCGCGCTTCACTTCGATTCCAGACGCAAGCAAAGCAGTTTGCTTGCTTTCTGGCCAATTTTTTCGAAAAAAAATATGGCCAGAACTGGAATCCTCTCAGGCGGGCAGCAAGCTGTCCCGTCCATCGAGCCGGTTCGCGCGCTGCATCGCGCTTCACTTCGATTCCAGACGCAAGCAAAGCAGTTTGCTTGCTTTCTGGCCAATTTTTTCGAAAAAAAATATGGCCAGAACTGGAATCCTCTCAGGCGGGCAGCAAGCTGTCCCGTCCATCGAGCCGGTTCGCGCGCTGCATCGCGCTTCACTTCGATTCCAGACGCAAGCAAAGCAGTTTGCTTGCTTTCTGGCCAATTTTTTCGAAAAAAAATATGGCCAGAACTGGAATCCTCTCAGGCGGGCAGCAAGCTGTCCCGTCCATCGAGCCGGTTCGCGCGCTGCATCGCGCTTCACTTCGATTCCAGACGCAAGCAAAGCAGTTTGCTTGCTTTCTGGCCAATTTTTTCGAAAAAAAATATGGCCAGAACTGGAATCGAACCAGCGACACAAGGATTTTCAGTCTTGAAAAATCGGTTCCGTCTATTGCCTTGGATTTATCTTAAATCAACTTTAGGAAATTGGCAACTCCGTTGGATTTCCGTAATTTTCCAGCAAGAGAATAGGTGGAGAGCACTAACGACCAAGACTACTTATTCAAGCGCTTCCGGGGTTCGTGCCAGAAAAGCGTCTCGTTGAGAAATATTTTGGACTGATCTATGCTTGTTGTTCTAAAAATCTCTTATGTGGAAGTTCCAAATGGAAAACTCAAACAACAAGCATCTCATACCCACCAATCTATCTTTTGAATCGCTTAAAAAACTCAACCCACACGGAATAGAGTATTGGAGTGCTCGTGATCTTCAAAGCTGTCTTGGATATTCAGAGTGGAGAAAATTTGAAACCACGATTAAAAAGGCCATTGATTCTTGCAAACAGTCTGGAAATGAGCCTGAAAACCATTTTGTCGGCGCCGACAAAATGGTCCAAATCGGAAGTCAAACGGATAGAAAAGTGAAGGACTAGCATCTTTCTCGATTCGCCTGCTATCTCATCGCCCAAAACGGAGACCCCAGAAAGCCTGAAATTGCACAGGCTCAAAAATACTTTGCCATTCAAACTCGCAAACAAGAACTTTCAGAGAAAAATGCTGCTGATCTCGAGCGTTTAGAGCTTAGAAAACAAGCGTCTGTTGAGTTCAAAGCCCTTTCGGGAGCCGCCCGAGATGCAGGAGTTCAGAATAAAATGTTCGGCGTTTTTCACGATGCCGGATACAAAGGGCTTTATGGAGGGCTAGGAGTCGATGCAATTAAGGCCCGCAAAGGCATTGCTCCAAAAGAGCAGCTCATGGATCGCATGAACACCACCGAACTCGCCGCCAACCAATTCCGGATGACCCATACACGTGAAAAACTCAAATTGGAAAAAACCAACAATCAAAGAGATGCCATGGAGACTCACGAAATGGTCGGAAGGGAGGTTCGAGCAGCTATTGCTAAAATCGGTGTTGCAATGCCCGAAAATATTCCACCGGCAGAACCTATTAAAAATGTTGAAAACCGTTTAAAAAAGGCTAAGCCAAAATTGCTCCTTGATGAAAAAGATTCTGGCCTCTTGCCCCACACTCACGACTTGGAGTCATGATCATGGATTGTGCAAGCAATGCTTGCACAAATATTTAGGTGGCATTAATTAAGAGAGTTGAAATATTTATTTCGATCTAAAAGCCGCTTCACTTCAATTCCCGACAAAGACCATGCAGATGGCCTATTTTCTCGGCAAATTTGCAAAGATTAATTATCAACTCTCGAACTTATTAAACACTTCGTTAATTTCAGTTATCAAGCCGTCGGGATTGCAGCGAAGAACCAACAAAACAATTAGATCACCAGCTTTTTCAGTAATCACAAGATGACGTATGACGACAATAGAATTTTCCACTGAAGTAAAAACATCTAATGGTTGAATTTTCCAAGCACCGATCTCTTTTTTAATTTCTACAAGCTGGCTGGTATAATGGTTTCTATCCTGAAAAAGGGTCTTTCCATTCAGAATTTTTTTACAATTTGGCACGCAGAGCTGAGAGACTTGAGATGCAATCTCAGCTGCATCACAAAAACTCGCATCATTTAGGAATTTCAGATAGTGATTTGCAGTAGAGATCAAAGCTTCTCTACCTAAGGTATTCACGATTTTTTCATGCGTAAGTTTGATTTGCTCTGCTTCCATAACGGTTGTAAAACAAGCGATTAAAGGTAAAAAAATCTTCATCATAAAAATGCACCATTAGTAGGGAGCTGGAATCCTTTCTGACAGGGCAGCAGGCTGTCCTGTCCATCGAGCCGGTCGAGCCTTGCAAGGCACTCAGTTAGATTCCAGGTAAAATTTTCTACGAAAATTTTGGAAGGGAACTGGAATCCTTTCAGGCGATGCGCGCTCCCGCGCGTCGTCGTCCTGAAAGCCGGTTCGCGCGCTGCATCGCGCTTCACTTCGATTCCAGACAAAAGCCACGCAGGTGGCTTTTTTTCTGGCAAAATTTTCTACGAAAATTTGGCCAGAACTGGAATCCTCTCAGGCGGGCAGCAAGCTGTCCCGTCCATCGAGCCGGTTCGCGCGCTGCATCGCGCTTCACTTCGATTCCAGACAAAAGCCACGCAGGTGGCTTTTTTTCTGGCAAAATTTTCTACGAAAATTTGGCCAGAACTGGAATCCTCTCAGGCGGGCAGCAAGCTGTCCCGTCCATCGAGCCGGTTCGCGCGCTGCATCGCGCTTCACTTCGATTCCAGACAAAAGCCACGCAGGTGGCTTTTTTTCTGGCAAAATTTTCTACGAAAATTTGGCCAGAACTGGAATCCTCTCAGGCGGGCAGCAAGCTGTCCCGTCCATCGAGCCGGTTCGCGCGCTGCATCGCGCTTCACTTCGATTCCAGACAAAAGCCACGCAGGTGGCTTTTTTTCTGGCAAAATTTTCTACGAAAATTTGGCCAGAACTGGAATCGAACCAGCGACACAAGGATTTTCAGTCCTCTGCTCTACCGACTGAGCTATCTGGCCAAATGAAAACGACAATTAGATTAAGTATAATAAGATAGAAAGTCGGTCGATTTTAGGCAATCAATTGTATGAGGACAGAAGTCGGACTCTTTTCGATGCGGATTTGAGTACGCCATGTCTTTGACGATATTGACCGCTTCGACCATCTGAAGATCTTCGACGCCCCAATTCTCTTGGGCAGTGACGGTAAAAGATTGCCTTGCTTTTGTCCTGCTCCAGGGCTTTAAGAAATAGAGTGAAATCTTTATTTTGCTTGAGGCGGTAAGAGCTATTTTTTTGCAGCTGGGGCAGCATTTGCGTCCACACGGAAAGTTTTTTCTGAAGATTGGGCAAATAATTTTTTTGGAACCATGCTTTGTTGCGCGGATCGACATCAGTTAGCGGATCGATATAGGCAGAGGGAACCCGGTCGTTCTTCAAGGGGTATTCCAAATAGCGCTCTCCGATATGCAGCGATGGAATAGGCCGTCGGGACGAAGATATCGGCCTTTACGCCTTCGATTTGCGTCGATCGGCCAGAGACGGTGTAGTAGCGACCGACAGTGACTTTGAAAAAGGAAGAGGCCGCTGGAATCGGTCACGGTCTGGTACTGGATCGTGCCTTTGCCGTAAGTGCGTTCATCGCCGACGACGATGCCTGTGCCATAATCTTGCAGAGCTTGGGCGACGATTTCTGCTGCCGAGGCTGAAGCCTTGGAGGTTAAGATAACTAAGGGGGCCGTTGTAATAGCTGCGTCCGTCGAGATCGCGCAAATATTGGGTTTCTCCGTGGGCATATTTGGAAATGACGATGACTCCGCTGGAGATGAATAGTCCGGCGACTTTAACGGCCTGGTTGAGGAATCCTCCGGAATTTTCCCGCATATCGAGGACTAGCCCTGAGTTTCCCTGCTTTTTCAACTCTCGAGAGCTTCGCGCATTTCCACTTCGCAGCTCGTTCCTTCTCCGCTTTCATAAAAGGAAGGGAGGTTGATCTTGCCGATGATCCCATCCCCGTAGGCTCAGAGGAATATTGCACGCGTCATCTTGCATGACAATCTTTTCTCGCTTAAGATCAACGCGGTAAATTGACGCTATGTTTCTCTATAGCTGCAAAGACCGATTTGAATTCTGCCACTGCCCTTCGCCTTGGAGCCGCTTCAAGACTTCTTCGTAGGAGCCAAGTCTTTGATCGATCTGGCCATCGATTTCGACGAGCAGGTCGCCTGCCGTTGATTTGGCCGCTTCGTTCTGCCGGCCCGCCTTTGATCATGTCGTGGATGACCACCCCGTCGATGCTTTCGCGCAAGACGACGCCGATCCCTTCAAATTGCTTTTCCAAGCTGGTACGCATCTCATAGGCTTCTTCGGGGCTGTAATAAGAAGTATGGGCATCCAGGCTTTTGCCATGGCTTTCAGAACGTGCATGCACAAGTAGTGTTCATCTCTTATTTTCCTGATGGAAGATAGGTGTTTTCCATGCGAGCAAACGCTTTTCCCAAAGCGCAAAAATTTTCTTGCGCTGCTCGGCATTCCAAGCAGTGAGGCCGCTAGCCTGCTTTTCGATCCAATAACACGTACTAATTGTTTTCTAATTCTCTCTTTGAGCTCTTTCTCAGTGCGCGCATAGTCGAGGTAGGTCCCGCCCATCATTTTGGAATCCTCTTCATCTGCAATCAGCTCTTCGGCGATTTCTTGGCGATAGGACCGCGGGCTCTGACGATGGCGCTTGCAGCATCTGGTTGATTTTGGCAAACTCGGAAAAGTCATCCCGAGAGTATTTTTGGACGACCGATTTGATTTTATCTTCTTTGGGCTCTAAGATAGGGCTTTGCTTCGCTCAGGTAGTAAATAGATCTGTCGGGATCGAATTGCTCGATATAAATTTTTAAAGACCGCCGGGCGATTAGCGGAGAAAATTCTTTATATTCGACATGATAGTCAAGCATCTCCTGCATTGTCTTGCCGGACATCTGTCCTTTTTCAGCTGAAAAGCTCCAGCCAAAGAACTAGTATGAGAAAGCGAGAAGAGAAAAACTTCAGACAATCGAGAGAGAAATACTAGGATTTTAAAAGATATCTTCTGACCATATCTGTTATTTAACCTATGATTCCGATTTTTAAAAATTTATTTTTATCTGCACACTTTGTTTTTGCAATAAATTCTCTATTCACGATATATTGCTCCAATGTCTTAGGATATGGTTTAGTTTCTGAGCATTTCCTTAGATGAAACTCGTAAGGAGAAAGGCACAGATGCCGACAATTAACCAACTGGTACGATTTGGCCGAAGACCGAAAGCAAAAAGAAAAAAATCTCCGGCCCTGCAGCAATGCCCGCAAAAACGCGGCGTTTGCCTGCAAGTGAAAACGAAAACGCCAAAGAAGCCGAACTCTGCCCTCCGAAAAGTGGCCTGGGTGCGCCTTTCTAATGGTCAAGAAGTCATCGCCTACATCGGCGGAGAAGGACACAACCTTCAAGAACACAGCATCGTTCTCGTCAGAGGCGGCCGTGTGAAAGACCTTCCCGGCGTGCGCTACCATATCGTCCGCGGATCTTTAGACTGCGCTGCTGTAAAAGACCGTAAGAAATCAGATCCAAATATGGGGCTAAACGTCCTAAGTAATATTAGGATGCCTGCTTAAAATAGGTATCCTGGCTCACCATTGCCTCTTTTCATTTAAAGAAGAGTCAATCGCGGGCCGGGCATGGGATTGACGACCCATGACCCAAGTGAAATGGATCTATTAGAAACAATATTGAAATAAAGGAATTAAGTCATGTCAAGAAGAAGACGCGCTGTAAAAAGAGAGATCGATCCAGATCCTCTTTACAACAGCTATGTTTTAGCAAAATTTATCAATAAAGTGATGATCAGCGGCAAAAAATCAATGGCCCGCCGCATTGTCTATAATGCCATTGAAAAATTTGCCAAGAAAATCAAAGCTGAAGATCCTTTAGCTGCTTTTGAGCAAGCTCTTGAAAATGCAAAGCCTTCTCTCGAAGTCAAATCCCGACGTATCGGGGGCGCAACCTATCAAGTTCCTGTCGAAATCGCCGCCGACCGCCGCACATCGATGGCGATGCATGGATCATCAAGCATTCCCGCGAAAAAGCGGCCGCTCTATGGAAGAAGCCCTTGCTACTGAACTTGATCGATTGCTTCAACAATCAAGGCTCGACGATCAAGAAAAAAGACGACACGCACCGCATGGCGGAAGCGAACCGTGCCTTTGCGCACTACAAATGGTAAAAGAGGAACTGTATGGGTAAACGACCAGAAACAGATGAATTAAAAAATGTCCGCAATGTCGGCATCATGGCCCACATCGATGCCGGCAAGACCACGACGACGGAAAGGATCCTCTTTTACTCCGGAAGACTGCACCGCATCGGCGAAGTGCACGAAGGCGCTGCGACCATGGACTTCATGGAGCAAGAGCGCGAAAGAGGGATCACGATCACCTCTGCTTCGACCACCGTCTATTGGAAAGGGCGCAAAGGGGAAACGCACAAAATCAATATCATCGACACCCCAGGCCACGTCGACTTCACGATTGAAGTCGAGCGCTCGCTTGCGCGTTCTCGATGGCGCTGTCGCCGTATTCGATGCCGTTGCCGGCGTGCAGCCTCAATCGGAAACAGTATGGCGCCAAGCGGAACGCTATCGACGTTCCGCGCATCGCATTCATCAACAAGATGGACCGCGTCGGCGCTGATTATTTCATGGCCGTCAATTCGATGAAAGAAAAACTCGGCGCCAATGCTGTCATGGTCCACTGCCCTATCGGCTCTGAAGTCTGAATTCAAAGGAATGGTCGACCTCATCACGATGAAGGCCTATCTCTTCCTCGATGAAACGATGGGCGCAAAATACGAGACAGCAGAAATCCCTGCCGACCTCCTCGACCGATGCAAAGAGATGCGCCAGCAGATGCTCGAAGAGCTCGCGACAGTCGATGAGAGCAACGAAGACTTCATGATGAAGGTTCTCGAGAATCCTGACATCGATCACCGAAGATGAAATCCATGCTGTGATCCGCAAAGGCTGTCTGCACGAACAAGATCAACCCTGTTCTTTGCGGAACCGCCTTTAAAAATAAAGGGATTCAGCCGCTTCTCGATGCGATCGTCGCTTGGATGCCTTCCCCTCTAGACCGCGGCATGATCAAAGGGATCAATTATTCGACAGGATGAGCCGATGGAGCTCGAGCCGCGCGATGATGCGCCGCTCGCCGCTCTTGCCTTCAAAATCATGTCCGACCCTTATGTCGGCAGATTGACCTTCGTCCGCATCTATGCAGGAACCCTCGCAAAAGGCGTCAGCCTCATCAATACGAC
Source organism: uncultured Verrucomicrobiae bacterium (assembly GCA_963698815.1). Taxonomy (GTDB): domain Bacteria; phylum Chlamydiota; class Chlamydiia; order Chlamydiales; family Rhabdochlamydiaceae; genus CAJCIW01. The sequence goes on along the minus strand of CAVOSF010000007.1, from coordinate 590,867 downwards.
AAAAGATAAAGAGAACGCGTCTCCCGCCTGCTCGAAATGCACGCCAACCAGCGCAAAGACCGCGATGAGTTCTTCACCGGAGACATCGCCGCTTGCATCGGTCTTAAATACACCAGCACAGGCGATACTCTCTGCGCCGAAGACACTCCGCTTCTTCTCGAGAAGATGGAATTCCCAGAGCCTGTGATCTCGATGGCGATCGAGCCGAAATCCAAAGCCGACCGCGAAAAACTCTCACTTGGCCTTGAGCTCTCTTTCCGAAGAAGATCCGACCTTCCGCGTCTTCACCAACGAAGAGACAGGACAGACGATCATCGCAGGAATGGGCGAGCTTCACCTTGAAATCCTCCGCGACCGCATGTTCCGCGAGTTCAGTGTCGAAGCCAATGTCGGCAAACCTGAAGTCGCCTACAAAGAAACGATCACCGTCCCTGGCAAAAACGAAACGAAGTACGTCAAGCAATCGGGCGGACGCGGACAATACGCGCACGTCGTTGTCGAAATCGAGCCGAACGAAAAAGGCAAAGGCAACGAAGTCGTCAGCAAGATCGTCGGCGGCGTCATTCCAAAAGAATACATCCCTGCCGACATCAAAGGGATCAAAGAAGGTTTGCAACAGGCGTTCTCGCCGGCTATAGCCTCGTCGATGTTAAAGTTGCGATCGTCTATGGATCTTACCACGAAGTCGACTCTAGCGAAATGGCGTTTAAGATTTGCGGATCGATGGCTGTGAAAGAAGCGGCCCGCAAGTGCCAGCCGATCCTCCTCGAGCCGATCATGAAAGTCGTCGTCACAACTCCCGAGCAATTCATGGGAGATGTGATCGGCGATATCAACCGCCGCCGCGGCAAAATCATGAACCAGACGACGCAAAAAAGCGTCGTTCTCGTCGAAGCTGAAGTTCCTTTGAGCGAAATGTTCGGATATTCGACACAGCTGCGCTCGTTGAGCTCTGGCCGTGCTACTTATGTCATGGAACCTTCTCACTTCGAGCGGGTCCCGCAAAAAATCCAAGACGAAATTACTAAAAAGTAAATAAGGAATTTAAGATTATGGGCAAACACAATCAAGACAAAAAATCCGCATTCGGCTTAAAGGATACGACCAGCGCGTCCTCGACCGCGCCGCAGCCGATATCGTCGAAACAGCCAAGCGCACAGGCGCTCGGATCGCCGGCCCGATCCCTCTTCCAACAAAAAGAGAGATCTATACCGTTCTGCGCTCTCCTCACGTCGACCGCAAGTCGCGCGAGCAATTTGAGATCCGCACGCATATCCGCATGCTCGATATCCTCAACCCCACTCCAGATACCATCGATAAGCTGAAAGTGCTTCCTGTCGCTGCCGGGGTTGATATCAAGATCAAAGCATAATTCCTCTGACTTTGCCGATGGTGCTCCCTTTTGAGGACCGCACCACCGGCAAAGGCCGGTTTGGCATTTTAAACAATTTATACCGAAAATGATTCAAAAGTTGGGAATTTGGCAAGGCGGCTGCGCAAATTTTTTGTCTGGAGCGAGCGACCATTGTGCAAGCACAAGGCGCGAGTGAAGACAAAAAATGTGCTGCATAGCCAACGCAGCCAAAAACCAACTTTTGAGTCATTTTCGGTATAAACGCAGAGAAAAAATTATAATTCTTCCTCTGCGTTTAAACTGTACCTACTTTTTAATTAAGGTGGCAGCGCTGAACCCGGATAGGCGGGATAGTTGGGCTGATCTTCGTAAATGAGATCATAGGCGCGGAGGACGTTCCCGTTTCATGTATTTGCCGATGACTTTTCCATCTTTGACAATGAGAAAATAATGATTTTCTGCGGCGAGATTATTGCCGGTATCGATCCTCTCGATATATTCGTATTCTTGCGTCCCATCTTTTTTGTTGTGGATGGCGTAGGGCTCGCCTATTTCTGATTTGACTTCGGAAATGGAAGCGCCATTTTGGATGCCGTTGTATTCGGAATACGTCATCAATGCGGGCCTTGAAAAGCAGCCGCAAAGAAAAAGTAAAAAAATAAACACTAAGATGGGGCGGTTTGTTTCCATAGCCGTCCTTGAATTAATGTGCGGAATTGGTCACTTGGTGGCGTATTCAGCGCGCATCAGATAATTGTTCTCATCTTGTTTTTCATAAAGTTCAAAACCTTCGAATCCGATTTCTACGACGCGAAATTCCCAAGCGATCACTTTTTCATTGATCAGTCCTTTCCCGTGATTCTGCCGAGGGCCTGATTTTCCAAATCGATCGAAAATTCTCCGCTCGCATTCAAATTATAAATTAAAAATTCATTATGCATGATATCGGAAAGTCCTTTGACTTGGATCTCCTGAAGGCATTCGATCCGTCCATTGCCGTCGGCATTGTGCCGCATTCCATCGGGTAAAAAAACCGAGTTCTTCGGAAACCATATTTAATTGAATTTTTCCTTGGCCAAGCCAAGCACTGGGAGTCAGTAAAAATTGATGTTGTGTACCATTAAAACATAAACCTTCTGCTATAAATACTTTGCAAAATCCCCAAAGCGGTCATTGTCGACAGGACAGATGAGCCGCCATAGGTGATCAGCATCAGCGGAACCCCAGTGATCGGCAAAAAGCCGCACATCATTCCCATACTCACGATCATATGCATCGCCAAGTAGGTCGTTATCCCGGCGGATAAGAGCCGCCCGAAGCGGTCATTGGCCACTGCAGTCACCTGAAAACTAAAATAGATCAAACCGAAAAAAAAGAGCATCAAGAAAAAAACTCCTATTAACCCAAACTCTTCGCTAAAGGCTGCAAAGACCGAATCGGTATGGGCTGCCGGAAGCCATTGATGCCCCGTAAATTCGCTTTTACGCCAGCCGCTCCCTGTCAGCCCGCCTAAGGCGATCGCGGTCTGGGAGGCTTCTTGGTGGTACGTATGGGGATTTAGCCGCTCGTATTGATATTCTTTGATCACCTTCGTGGCATAGGGGCGCAATTCTTCGTGAGAGATGAACCCTAAAAACATCATGCTGACAAAGACCAGCCCGCCGATGGCCATCAAGCTCATCACAGTGATTACTTTTTTTTGATCCCGCCAAAATAAAACATGACAAGGGCGATCGGGTAAAGGACCAGCGCCGTCCCTAGATCGGGCTGCTTCAAAATGAGCAGAAAAGGCATAAAACGATCAGAATCGCAGATCGAGGGTGGCACTTTTGCGATAGGTCTCCCGCCCTTTGTTTTCCAGATAGAGACTTAAAGTCATGACGACGATCAGCTTGGCGTATTCGGAGGGCTGGAAAGCGAAATTAACTCCGGGAATCCGATACCAGCGGTGCACATTTTGGATCGCGGGAACAAAAAAAAGTCCGATGAAGCAAGAGGAGCATGCCAAAATAGAAGAACCAGGTCCATTCTTTGAGCTTGCGGTAATCCAGCCCTGCAAAAAAAAGATAGACCGCCCAACCGATCGCAAACCAGCGGATCTGGCTTTTTGCCGTGGCTGTAAAAAAGTCTCTTCTCCCATTTCGCATGGATCCATTGTCGTGGCAGCAATCACCAGAATGCTGATGAACATCAGGATCAGCAGAATCGGTATCGTCCTAAAGTCGATACGCCTGAAGATAGCGGTGGTCCCATATATGCATAAGAAAAGTGTGGATTCTAATTTTGATTGCATTATACTTGGCCCCCAACTTGGGGAATAAGATCAATTTTTTAGTGTCTATGCCGATTAAAAAATATTTACTACATCCATTTTGACACAATTGATTCTACAAATACCTGGACCAAAAAAAATGCAGCGACGCTCGATCCGAATCAACTCACCTGTGTCACAGCGCTGGAGCAAACGGCTGGCCGCGGACGGTTTTTCCGCAAATGGCTTTCTCCCAAAGGTCAGAACATTTATGCCACGTTGTATTTTTGCGTGCCGCGCGATTGTCCGTCTATCTATCAATCTAGGACAGATCCTATCGTTATCTTGTATTGCTGTCCTTAAGAAAAAAGGGTTTTCGCCTAAAATCAAATGGCCGAACGATCTTTTATTGGATGGAAAAAAGGTCGCGGGAATCTTGTGCGAAACGGTATTTTGAAGATCGTGATCGGCATTGTTCTGGGCATCGGGATCAATGTCAACATGTCTCAAGAACTTCTCGATACGATCGACCAGCCAGCGACGTCGCTTGCCCAGCTCAGCGGCCACACTGGACGCTGGAGCAAATTCTCGAACCTCTTCTCAAACAATTCCTCAAAGACCTCGATATTTTGCTTATGCAAGGGTTCGAACCTTTCCGCCCTGCTTATGAAAAATTACTCGCTTATAAAGGCGAGACGATCACCTGCAACGATGGGCTGAAAATGATCAAAGGAATCTGCCATTCAATTAATGCAGATGGTAGATTGAACCTGCTATTGCCAGACGGAAAAGTCGCCACTCTTTCCGCGGGTGAACTCAAGAAGACGTTTCCTTAAGAAAAGAAATATCCGGAACAACACTTAAGTTTTTGTCCACCTTAGCCCTTAAGATCTCTTGAATGGCATTCAATGTGGTCCCCGTCGCAGAATGGCAGGAAGTGCAAGCTCCTTCATAAGCGATCAGGAGCTCTTTGTCATCGATGAGATCGACGATCTGGATGCCGCCGGCGTCGAGTTCAATATAGGGGCGGATTTCGGTGGCGATGATCTCTTCAATCACAGCCATTTTTTGCTCGCGGCTTAAAGCATTCCAACCGGGATATCCTTCGCCGTATTCCCCTTTTGCTTCAAAGGGAGTAGGGACGTAACTTTCGGCAAAAGGAATATCTAGGCATTGTTCCGCTGCCTCTTCGACCGCATCCAAGATGAGATTGAGGGACGGATAAGCCTCTTGGGGAAATGCGGGAATTTCGTGTTTGTCGCGAACTTGTTTATCGATTAAATCTGCAGTCACACGACGCGCTTGATCGTAATTTTTTCGGATGAGGAGCTCGCAGGCCGCTTCCGCAGCGCCGATCAAAGCAGATGACCCTAAGGCTTGAAATTTTGCATCTGCGATCACTCCATCATCTTCATCGATGAGAAGATAGAGGGCGATCCGATTTGCTTCTTCTAATTTCCCCTGTTTTCCTACGGCGAGGCGCATTCTCCGCTCTCGAGCTTCCTCTTCAGAAAAAAAACCACCATGATGCGGATGTTCAATTTTGTGGACCAGCTTTTTACTGTAACGGGCCCAAGGAAGAGAAAGTGTGAATTTACGATGGGTCATGAACTTATCCCGAAATTCGAAAAATTTGATTTTTGAAGGATTTTTTCACAGATTTTAATGCCACTTCGCAGGACATACTTGAAAGTGTAGGCCAAGAAGTGGCATTAAAAGATGTGGAAAAAGACTCGAAAAGCATGTTTTTCCAATTTCGGGATGAGTTCATAGATGATGACTTAACTTTTGGAGTTGATGGGCGCACTCGACAATGATTTTAATCGCATGATCGATCTCTTCTTCTTTGGTCTCAAATGAAAGGCTGAAACTCAAAGCGCACTGCGCTAACGTTTCATCGATGCCGCAAGCGACGAGAATATGGGACAGCTTTTGGCAATGACCTCCCCCGTGGGAAGCATAGACTCCCTTGCGGCTGAGCAAAAATAAAAGTGCGTCGCTCGCAATCCCTGGAAAAGCGATGGCGCAGCAGTTGGGCAGCCGTTCCGCTTTTTGAAATAAGACGATCGCGTCTGGAAAACCTTCTCGGATCCCGCGCTGCAATTTGTCGCGCAGGCGGGCTGTTTCCAAACAGAGATGGTCGAACATCTGCATGTCCTCTTCTAAAGCTTGCGCTAGAGCTGCCATCGAGCCGACAGGCGGTGATGATATAGGAGGGTGAAAAACTGTTTTTTCTTTGACGATCAAGCCCGCGGTGCCTTTAGGAGCGTGCAGCAAGCTTCCGTCGAAGGTCAAATAATCGATCTTTAAATCTTCGAAACGGAAATAGGTTTTTCCGATCACATAGCTTGCATCCACATGCAAAAGGACTTCTTTAGCATGGCAGGCCTCTGCGATATCTGCAATCGGATGGACAACGCCTGTCAAACCATTCGCCCATGAGATTGAAACTAACGAGGTCCGCGGACGCAGCGCTTCGTCCAAAGCGTCTTTAGTGAGCTGCCCTTGCGCGTTGACAGGAAGGATTTTGCCCGTGCATCCCAATTCTTCCAAACGTTTCAACGAGATGAGGACGGCTGCTTCTTCGATATTGGTGGTGGCAATGTGATTTTTGCCCGTGTGGCGGATATGGTCAAAATAATGGGATTGATAAAGATGGCTGATCGCTTCTGCGCTCGATGAAAAAAAATAAAATCGGTCCTGCTCGTTGGCTCCCAAGGATTCTAAAATCGATGCGTTCGCCTCGCTTAATACCGGCAAAAGCTCTTGTCCCATGTGGTGCGGCGCTGTGGCCGAGCCCCAATGATCGCGGAAAAAGGGAAGCATTGCCTCCACCGAAGAGGAAAGAGGGCGCGACGCCGTGTGATGATCGAGATAAATCCTCATTTGTCTTTGCTCCAAGCCTCCCCGGAAAAGGTATAGATGAGGGGCGCGCCGGTGGCAAGTTCTAAATGGACGACTTGATCTTTTGTCAAATTGTCCAGGAACATCACAATCGAACGGAGCGAATTCCCATGCGCGGAGATAAACACATTCTTTCCTTCTTTGAGCATGGGGTGGATATTTTCTTTGAAATAAGGAATGGAGCGGGCTGCCGTCATCGCAAGGCTCTCCCCTTCGGGAGGGGCTGCATCAAAGCTGCGCCGCCAAATCTGCACTTGCTCGTTTCCGAACTTTTCGCGCATCTCTTGTTTGTTCATCCCTTGCAATTTTCCATACATTCTTTCATTGAGCTCCCATGCGTTGTAAACCGGAATGCAGTTTTTTTTGGTCTCTTCGCTATAAACTTTAGCCCAATCTTCCAGTTTCCCTTCGCCCGGGTGCTGGACGCAAGGCACCTTATGGCTGGAATGGTTCATGACAGCCAGCATGGCCGTCATTTGCGCTCGGATCAGCGTCGAAGTAAAGATCACGTCGATGGGGATATGGGCGATCTTCCTGCCCCCTTCAATGGCCTCTTCCACTCCTTTTGGGCTCAACGGGATGTCCACCCAGCCCGTAAATAGATTGAGCCGGTTCCATTCCGATTCTCCGTGCCGCATCATGATTAATTTTGTCTTAGGCCTTTCTCTCATTTCTCGAGTTTATCACTCCGAAACAAAATGTTAAACCAAATAAAAATTTTAAAACTTTGTTTTATAGGGCATCTAGTGTAAACTCTTTTCCCATGGAAAAGAAAAAAAGATTAAGCAAAACCCTCGCCGCCGCAGGTGTGGCCTCGCGCCGCGCTGCTGAAGAACTTATTTTTGAAGGCAGGGTCAAAGTCAATGGGGCTGTTGAGAAGGTCCCCCAAACCCTTGTCGATGCGGAGGCAGACCTCATTCTCGTCGACGATGAACCGATTAAAAGCGAAGAAAGAAAAGTTTACTATATTCTAAATAAACCCCATGGTTTTGTCTGCACCAATGCGCGCATCGGCACAAAAAAACTAGTCATCGATCTATTCGCCCACCTCAACCTGCGCCTATTCACCGTAGGCAGGCTCGACCGCGATACGACGGGGCTTCTCCTCGTGACTAATGACGGCCATTTTGCGAACAAAGTGATCCACCCCTCTTCCAATATCGTCAAAGAATACCTCATCAAAACTTCCCAGGAAATCACAGATGCCCACCTCAAAGCCATCTCCAAGGGCACCTACATTGAAGGCAGCTGGATCAAGCCCGTCAAAGTGGAAAAAGTCCGCAAAGGCAACTTGAAAGTCGTCGTCAAAGAGGGCAAAAAAAGGGAAGTGCGCCTGCTCGTCCAAAACGCAGGGCTGGAGATCCTAGAGCTTTCCCGCATCCGTATTGGAGGTTTGCGCCTCGGTCCCATCCCCGAAGGCACCTTCCGCGAAATGACGGAAAACGAAAAAAAAGCAATCTTCCAGAAATGAGCCAATTGCAAAACTCCACGCCAGCAGAAAATCGATGATTTTGGCGAATCCTTGTCAGAACCTGCTTGCAGGTTCGCTCGACGGCGGCGAAAACATACTTGAGAAAGTAAAAGAGCCGCCGTCGAGACAAGGAACGCCAAAAGGGCGATTGTATGCGGCGAAGAGTTTTTGCAATTGGCTCATAAAAAAACGCACCTAAATCACTTTAGGTGCGTTGGAATATAAAACTGGAAAAAGCGACTTACGCTTGGATGACGTATCCGCCTTCAACTTTCTTCTCTACTTTGTAAATGACGCCAGCTTTGACTAACTCGCCTAATGCATAACTGACCAAGGTTTTTACTTCTGCGTCTTCTACTGGTTTATTAGTAAGAGCAGCGGCCTTATTCGTCAGTTCTTGATCAAAGATAGGCTGATCATATTTGTTGAGAAGAGGTCCCGTTGTATCAATCTGAACGTAGCGATGCGCTTCAATGGATGTATCTTCCCCAACAGGAGCAGCAATCACATTGTTGATGGCATCAATCAGATTTTTAGCCAATGTTCTCAACTCTACAACACTATCAGGAAGTAGCGCAAATTCGAGTTGGGATGGATCGATTTGAACTGGTTCATTCCCTTTAGTGATGTTTCTTGATTTATGGAATGCATCCGGTTTAATCTCTGCTTTTCTTTTCTGAAGAAGAGTTTGCAAATCTGCATTAGCAGGCTGATTATTTTGTGTTTGAACAGCTGCTTGTGCGAGTTGTATCCACTTGTTTAAATTCTTTACAAAGGGGCCTTGGAACGCCTCTACTTTTTCCTGAGATGACTTAGTATGGTTTGTATCGACAAGCGATTCGAGAAGATAGTTGCCGATGATGGATCGCGGCGTATTTTCGAAGAGAACTCCAGCATTATTAGCCTGGATAGCGTTATCGCCATAGTTCGGTTCTCCGAAATTAGGATCTTTATATCCGCCGCGGTTGTACCATACGCGGTACCGAAGATCATTTTTAGTTTGTTCGCTCAAGTGGTTGTTGAATAGGTTCAATGCATCCTGAGGTCTTTGAGTTACAGTTGATATAAACCCGAGGACTTCTACTTGGTGTTCGACTTCCGCCAAATAGGACTGGATGATCGAAGGAGAATCTTGGAAGAGAACATTGGGGTTAGTGTTGATCGTTGTTTCTCCATAACCCGTTCCTCCAAAAGAAGGATTATTATGTCCGCCGTCTTTGTGCCAAACTCTAAACTGTAAATCAGATTTTGCTCTATCTTTCAAACCGTTGAAAAGGACGAGTAAATCAGCAGGGGCTGTTCCGGTGCTGTTTGCAGTAATCAAGGCTTGGAGAGCTGCAGTATCCGCAGGCAGGAAAGGAACCAGCGATTGTGGATTTTGTAGTTTTTCCAAGAGCATTTTCACATAATTGTTCATGCTTTTGAAAATCCGAAAAACGCCTTCGGTGCCAGGAGCATTGTTAGCAGCTGGAGCTTGGGGAGCATTGATCGGGGTATAGACTCTAGCTTTCTTTTCAACTTGAGCCTGGTTTTGTTGCTGTGGTTGGGGCTTTGGGGTTTTTTCCTTTTCCTTAGCTTGGAAAAGCGGATTCTTATCCCAAGGTGTAGAAACGAAATTAACATTCATGCCGCAAGAACTACCATTAATTGGTTTTGTCATATTTTTTCCTCGTAAAATTGTTTTTACTGAATACAATGAGTATACCATTTTTTGCAATTAATAACAACAAACACATAAATTCACTATGATTAAAAGAATTAATTTTACATTTCATGCTAAAACATAATTTTAAATTATAATTAACATTAATATTAAAGTAATTTCTACGCCTCTTATTCTGCCTTTTAAAACTCATCTTGCATAGTTTAAGGCGACTGCCTAGAATGGCCAATTCGTAACGAATATAAACTATGCTCAACATCGCCAGGCTCTTCGGAAAGTCCCCCTTCGCTCCCCTTCAAAGCCATATGAAAAAAGTGGCGTTATGCGTTGAAAGACTGTCCGATATTTTCAATGCGCTTGCCAAAAACGACATGGAAAAAATCGAAAAACTCGTCGCCGACCTCTCAAGGATGGAGCATGAAGCCGACCTCACGAAGAACGACATACGCAATCATTTGCCCAAAAGCCTTTTTCTTCCCATCGACCGGGCGCACTTCTTGGAAATTCTCTCTGTCCAAGACAGCATTGCCGACAAGGCAGAAGATGTCGGCATTCTGCTCACGTTGCGGCCGTTAGAGAATTTTCGTAATTTTACGGAAGACCTGACCGCCTTCTTTCGCAAAAACGAGCTTGTTTTTCTCGATGCCAAGCAGATCATCGAAGAGATCGATGAACTGCTGGAATCTTCCTTTGGCGGAATTGAGGCGGAAAAAGTGAAGGCGATGGTCGAGCAAACAGCCTACAAAGAACATGAAGCAGACAAAATGCGGCAAATGCTGATGAAGCAGCTTTTTACTTACGGCGAAGCCTTGAGCGTTCCCGCATTTTTTCTTTGGATGCGCCTGATCGAAGAAGTGGGAGCGATTTCCCATCTTTCCGAACGGCTTGCCAACCGCATCCGAATGGTTTTGGAACTAAAATAGTCAAGGAATGGAAACCGAAGTCGTTTTAAAATTTCTGGTGCTCATCGTCGGATTCTATATGGCGTGGAATATCGGCGCCAATGATGTTTCCAATGCGATGGGCACTTCGGTCGGCTCCGGCGCTTTGACCTTAAGAAGGGCCGTTCTCGTCGCCGCGGTTCTTGAATTCAGCGGGGCTTTTTTTGTCGGCTCCAACGTTTCTGAAACGGTGCAGCGCGGGCTGATCGATACGAATATGTTCCTCACCGAGCCGATCGTACTGATTTTAGGGATGTGCGCCGCCCTGCTTGGAACCAGTATTTGGCTTCAAATCGCCTCCTATTTCGGCTGGCCTGTCTCAACGACGCATGCCATTGTGGGGGCCATTTTAGGTTTTGGAGCGCTGATCGGCGGCGTCGATGCGATCCATTGGGGCGAGGTCGGCGCGATTGCATTGAGCTGGGTGATCTCTCCGACGATCTCGGCGATCATCTCTTATCTCATCTTTAGCATTTTGCAGCGTAATATCCTCTATGCGATGAACCCCACTGAAGCGACAAAAAAGTTCATTCCCCTCCTCGTCTTCATCGTCTTCAGCACATTCACTCTCAGTTTGGTCTTCAATGGACTGCAAAACGTCGATCTCAATATTACCTTTTCCGAGGCGCTGGGAATCTGTATTGCCGTTGGGTTAGCTGCCAGCGGGGTCGCTTATCTTTTCGTCCGGCGCATCCCCCTGCCTGACATCGCTCATCGACCACCTTCCCGTTATCTTCCCCAAACAGTCGTGAGCTTGGAAAAGGCAATCAAGCACTTGCAGCGGGTTCAAGTTGCCTCTTTTGATGCCACGCATGAAAAAGTGGGGCATCTCCTCGATGAGGTCCGCGACCTTTCCAATAAAATACGGCAAGAAACCAGTTTTACCGAACGCGCTTCAGAATACCGCTCCGTGGAAAAGATGTTTGTTTATTTGCAGATCTTGAGCGCCTGCTTTGTCGCTTTTGCCCACGGTGCGAACGATGTCGCCAATGCGATCGGACCTGTCGCCGCAGTCCTAGATATCATTAAAAACGGGATCGTTTCCGATGTAGCGCCCATTCCACCTTGGCTCCTTGCCTTCGGCGGCATTGGCATCGTCGTCGGCCTGGCCACCTGGGGATGGCGCGTCATCGAAACAATCGGGAAAAAAATCACAGAGCTCACCCCGACACGCGGTTTTTGCGCGGAATTCGGGGCGGCCACGACCATTTTGATCGCATCAAAATTAGGCCTTCCGATTTCGACAACGCATTGTCTGGTCGGCGCCGTTTTAGGCGTAGGGCTGGCCCGCGGCATGCGCGCCTTAAACCTCAATATGCTTCGCGATATCGTCCTCTCCTGGATCATCACTCTCCCTGCAAGCGCTGCCATGAGCATCCTTCTCTTTTACGCATTGCGTGCAATTTTTCTAGGATAAGCTATGTCCGCTGGTTTTGTGAAAACAAAGATAGGAACCCACGTTCAAAACTGTTCAGATTGTCTGGGGATTTATTGCACCCTTTCCAGAGCTTCTAAAAAGTCGCTTCTTCTTCTCTACAAAAAGAAATGCTACGAGTTAGTTTCTGAGAAAATCGATTCTCCGCTCTTTGCACTCAGGATCAAAGAAATCTCTGACAAAATAGAACAGATCTGCCTCCTGGAAGAGACGAATAAATGCGAGCAGATAGCGGCGCATTCTCTTTTCCGCAAAAGATGATAAAATAATTTTTAAATTCTAGAAATTAAAATTATTAATTAACATAAGTTATCGAATCCTGCGTTACCGTAATTAAAAAAAATTGTATTAAGCATGCCCGCTTTAAAAAAACATTGACTTTTTAAAATGATTAATTATAATAGTTAATATATTATAAATAATTAATAGGTTTTTATGTCGTTTGAGTCCTTGCCAAATGAAATGATCGATTACATCATCCCATTCTATTTACATGAAAATCAAAATAGTGAGCATTTTTTCCCAGACGGAAGAAGCCACGATGTCTTTGTTCATTTTGTTTATACTCAATTAAACCTGCTTTCAAAATTATGCGCCAACTCCAACGCTGATTTATGTCAATTAATTCGTCCTTATGTTGATCAGACTCATGACTCCCATGAAGATCGTATGCGAGTATTTCGCCTTGTTGCTAAAACGATAAACTCCCTAGGAATCGATACTGAGAAAAAAGTCGTCCATTCCTGTAATGAAATCGCTGTTATAGCGCAATCTATTGAAGATAGAGATTTACTGACGATTTGGCCCAAGATTGTGGATCAAGTTCAAGTTATTGATCCAACAATTAACCTTCAACCGGGGATGAGTGTTATCCAAATTCGATTATGGATCACACAACATCAAGCTTTATTACAGAGCATTACAAGATTGGATTTAAATAATTTGAATCTTTATTCCTTACCAAGAGAGATTCAATATTTGACCGGATTGCAATTTTTGGATCTTTCTGGGAATAGAATTCAAAGGCTCCCCGCTCAGATCGGAACCCTTAACAACCTGCAGAGGTTGTCTCTAGACTCCAATCAGCTGACAGCTCTTCCCGCTGAGATCGGAACCCTTAACAATCTGCTAGGGTTGTATCTAAACTCCAATCAGCTGACAGCTCTTCCCGCTCAGATCGGAACCCTTAACAATCTGCAAGGGTTGTCTCTAGACTCCAATCAGCTAACAGCTCTTCCCGCTCAGATCGGAACCCTTAACAACCTGCAGAGGTTGTATCTAGACTCCAATCAGCTGACAGCTCTTCCCGCTGAGATCGGAGCTCTTAACAATCTGCAAGAGTTGTCTCTAAACTCCAATCATCTGACAGCTCTTCCCGCTCAGATCGGAACCCTTAACAACCTGCAGAGGTTGCATCTAAACTCCAATCACCTGACAGCTCTTCCCGCTGAGATCGGAACCCTTAACAATCTGCTAGGGTTGTCTCTAAACTCCAATGAGCTGACAGCTCTTCCCGCTGAGATCGGAGCTCTTAACAATCTGCAAGAGTTGTCTCTAAACTCCAATCATCTGACAGCTCTTCCCGCTCAGATCGGAACCCTTAACAACCTGCAGAGGTTGTATCTAGACTCCAATCACCTGACAGCTCTTCCCGCTGAGATCGGAACCCTTAACAACCTGCACGGGTTGTATCTAGACTCCAATCAGCTGACAGCTCTTCCCGCTCAGATCGGAACCCTTAACAACCTGCAGAGGTTGCATCTAAACTCCAATCACCTGACAGCTCTTCCCGCTGAGATCGGAACCCTTAACAATCTGCTAGGGTTGTATCTAAACTCCAATCAGCTGACAGCTCTTCCCGCTCAGATCGGAACCCTTAACAATCTGCAAGGGTTGTCTCTAGACTCCAATCAGCTAACAGCTCTTCCCGCTCAGATCGGAACCCTTAAGCAACCTGCAGAGGTTGTATCTAGACTCCAATCAGCTGACAGCTCTTCCCGCTCAGATCGGAGCTCTTAACAATCTGCAAGAGTTGTCTCTAAACTCCAATCATCTGACAGCTCTTCCCGCTCAGATCGGAACCCTTAACAACCTGCGAGAGTTGTATCTAGACTCCAATCACCTGACAGCTCTTCCCGCTCAGATCGGGACCCTTAACAACCTGCAGTGGTTGTATCTAAACTCCAATCATCTGACAGCTCTTCCCGCTCAGATCGGAACCCTTAACAACCTGCAGAGGTTGTATCTAGACTCCAATCACCTGACAGCTCTTCCCGCTGAGATCGTTAAATTGAATCTTTTTTTTCTTTCACTCGAACAGAACCCCAATTTATTATCACCCATTTCTTCACCGAGTATTGCATATCTATATCAATCTATTCTTCTTAAGAGAAATCCAAGTGACTTAAAATCTATTTTTGCAGACCTATCATCCGCGGACGATAAAAACCTCATCTATCATTCAGTTTGGGAATGTGCAGAACAGCCATTGGGGGATCCACAATGGGGTGAACATCATGTCTTCGATAACATGGACCGTTTTAAACTTGCAGTAAAGCAAGCATTGCTGAGAAAGATTTCCCAATAGAAAACAAAATAAAAAGAGTGTTTTTATGGCATCCAATTACAACGTTATTAGTGTCGCTTCCTATAACTGCTTGGCTAATGAATATTTAACTCATTGGCGGGGAAAATTAAATCAAGAGCAGCAGGTTTATCATGACCAGGCTCAATTCGACGTTGTCAAACAAAATGACTTGTTTAACAGAATCCGCAAACTAGATGCCGATGTTATCTGTCTCCAAGAGGTTTCTGCAAACTATACAACTCTTCTGCAGCGCATGGGTCAATTAGGTTATGCCGGCCATTATGAACAATTTAATAACAAACCCGATGGCGTTGCTACATTCTACAAGAATAATAAATTCAAAAATGCACAAAAATATGTTCTCGACTTCCAAGATGGCACCGGCCGCAAAGCATTATTTTTTCATTTAGAAACGCATCAAGGCGGAATCGTCGATATCGGCAATACTCACCTACAAGGCGGACAGCAAAACCGCAACATTTCTGATCAGGAAGTTCAAAAGCTAGTGAGTAAAGTGCACCAAATTGCAAATGACACGATCATCTGCGGAGATTGCAATTTCACCCCGCAAGATCCCCGCTTCCCAGTCATGAGTCAATCTTTGCGCGATGCATTAAATGGCGCATCGACTGCGACTTCGATGAATGGGACAACGCCATTGCGCCTTGATTATATCTGGCATACAGCAACCCTGCATCCTTTAAACGCGTCAGTGGACGGAAAATTGCATCGATTTATGACGCCGGAAGAGCCTTCCGATCATATTCCTGTCATCGCCTCGTTTGGGCTGAATGGTCTTACTCCAAGCCCTGCCCCTCAAACAACTTACCCTCCACTATACAATCCTTATACTGTACCCTCTCCAATCTATATCCCAACATCTGGAGTGGCTACTCGAAACAATTTTCCGTCGGGGTCTTTCAAAAACAAGATCTTCAATGCATTTAATCAGTATATGAATCTAGGTTGGACACAGACGGTTTATGACCAATTTGCTCCCCTGCTTGAGGAAAAGATCAAGAGGGCGGATGCTGCCGACCAACAGCAAAAGGGGCAATTTCTCCCAGCGCTCTTAAAAGAGATCGTTTTTACTTCCCAAGATGTAGGACACGTGCGTTTGTTTTACGATTCGTTTGAGAGTGAAATCACACGGATTTCACACCCTCTGATTAACAATCAGCCGTATAATAACACCCCTTCATTCCGTTGGACCCTTTTCAATGATTTTAATCTCGAATTCCAAGCGCAACTTGGCAACCGTTCAGAATTTTATCAGATCCTTGCTCCTTATTTTGAAAATTGCCTTTCCCAAGCGGACCTGCTTGCACAAACACAAGGGGGAGAATTTCTCACTCATTTGGACACTGAAATTCATCGGCTTCCCGATGGATGCGCAAAAAATCTTTTCCTGCAGATCCTCAGCAAACACAGACCCGCGGAAACGGTCATCCATGTCACCTGCCCCAATGTGCCGAGCGATCAAGAACTCTCTATCCGCGGAAGCGGCGCAGGTTTGAACTGGACTCAAGACACTCCGCTTAAGCGGATCGATTGGCAAACCTGGGAATTTAGAACAGCGCAGCCAATCCATGGTGAATTCGAATTTAAATTCTTGGTCAAAGGGAAATATGAGAACGGCCCAAACCATAAAATCACTCAAGGCAAAAATGTTGGGGTCACTGCCGATTTCAACACCATTCTGTCCCCGATACAAAAAACGATCATCGAGGCAAATTTTACCCCTCCCACAGGAAAAATGTTGTCCGTAACTGGAAACGGGCCGCTTGGAAACTGGGACCGCAAAGTTCCCTTGAAATATCTTGGGAACAACAAATGGTTCTTAAGCTTTGACGGTCAATTTCCCGCATTTGAATTTAAATTCCGGCTCGATGACAACTGGGAAGTGGAACTGCAGAACAATCGTCGATTAGAATGCGGCAAGAAAGATCAAATTTCTAAGATTAAGTTCTAATCAGAGCACTATTTTGCACGGCGGAGCCGCCTCGGATGATCTCCGCAATGCAATTGATCCATTCTTCTCTTTGATTGAGTGCGGGACAGCGGTACGCCTGCATTCCCGATTTGCGTATTAGAGGCAGGTACAATTCTTCGATTTCATACAGTGTTTCAATGTGGTCGGAGGTAAAGCTCAAGGGAACGACGACACATTGTTTTCTTCCTTCACTCCGTTCTCCGATTTTTTCACAAGCTTCCGCGGTATAGGGACGGATCCATTCTTCTTTCCCAAATTGGGATTGGTAACTCAATTGAGAAAGTGCTTTGGGAAAACGATTCTTTACCCTTCCAAAACTAACTTGGCACTCTCTTTCGTAGAGATCGCCTGAATCGATAAATTTTTGCGGCAGGCCGTGCGCGGAAAAAAGAAGGACGGTCTCTTCTTCTTTGAGTTCTTTTGTTAATAAGAATTCTCTCAAGGAATTTTCAAAGGCATCGATATAGGAAGGAAAGTCGGGATAGGATTTGACCCAGGATAATTTCTTAAGGGTAGATGAAGAGAGATGTTTACGCAACCAGAGCGCGATGCTCCCTGTGGTCGCAAAGCTGAACTGGGGGAACATGGGAAAGACTTTGATTTCTGTGATATCCTGCAAATTTTCTATTTTCTGAATAAATTGTGGGTGGGTCTTTGGCAGATAACGATGAAAGGTGAGCACTTCCGCACCGATCCTTTTTCCCACTTTTTCCGCAACCGCTTCGGTGTCTTCAAAGATGGGAGACTTCCCGCCAATCAATGCGTAATCGGGAACCACTTTTTTACTTCTCTTTTTTGCTACGCGTGTGAAAAGCATCCGATGCAGAAATGCAGGGAATGGAGTGCGCAGCACTTCTTGATCGGTCAAGAGTTCAATTAAAAATTCCTCTACCTCATTTAAGTCGCGAGGTCCTCCGAAATTGACGATGAGGTAGGTTTTTGCGTTCATAGAACCTCTTTAACAATACACTTTTAGACATTAGTTTGGTATATATGGTCTTATGAAAACACTAAATTCCATTCTGATTTTTTTCCTCGTTGTTTTGTGTTGCTGCGGCAAAAGCGAAAATGGCGGGAGGCGCGTGGGGCTGGATTCCTACTGGTTTCCGTTGGATTTTGGCAACCGCGATAATAATGTGACTGCTTTTTCTACGGAGCTCCTCACTGAGGTTGGAAAAATAGAAAAAGTTCCCTTCGTAAAAGTCACTGTTAACTCAAGTGATTTGATGGAAGGGCTGCAAAAGGACAAATACGAAGCGATCCTATCCTCGATGACTCCTTATGTCTTCAATCAATCGTCTTTTGATTTTTCCGCGATATATCTTCCTCTGGGGCCTGTCCTCGTCGTGCCGATGGAATCAAAGATCAGCTCCTTGAATGATTTGGACGGAAAAGAGATTGCTGTGATTGCTGGGTCAAATAATGATGCCATTTTAGAAAAAAGCAAAGGGGTGCTGATCCGGTATTATGATTCCATCCCCCAAGCCTTGAGCGCTATCGTTGCTCAAGATGTGGATGGGGCCCTGATCGATATCCTCTCCGCTTCAGCTTATTGCCGCGATCTGTACCAAGGCAAGCTGCAAATCGTCACAGATCCGCTCAATGATGAAGGATTAAGATTGATCACAAAACACGATAAGGCTCCCGATCTCATCAAAAAATTCAATGCGGGGCTTGCCAGAATGAAAAAAGAGGGGTCTTACAAGAAACTTATGGATAAATGGGGTTTATACCGAAAATGACTCAAAAGTTGGTTTTTGGCTGCGTTGGCTATGCAGCACATTTTTTGTCTTCACTCGCGCCTTGTGCTTGCACAATGGTCGCTCGCTCCAGACTAAAAATTTGCGCAGCCGCCTTGCCAAATTCCCAACTTTTGAATCATTTTCGGTATATAAACAAGTTCACAAAATCCGGCATTTGTCGTGCTCGCTATATTCCGCTCGCACCCGGTCCAGCTCTTCTTTGTCCACGCGGCAAGGAGTAATGTCCCATACGATTTTAGCATAATTATGGATAGATTCATCTGAGGAAAACTTTCCCATTGCAGCGATATTGTGAAGGGCATAAGCCGCCCATTTCGCCGGGTCTAAATAAAATTCCTCAACTTTCTTTTGCACGTCATAATAGTTCTGCAAATCGTTTAAGACAAAATAACGGTCGGGCTGGCCGCCGTTTTGCCTCTCGAGCAAATAATGATAAAGGCTGCTGTTAGTCTGATGCTCGGCGTCATTTTCCGCAAACGTGCGATTGCGAAGCGATTCCACCGCATTATGAATCGCCGGAGAATGCATGTAAATTTCCCACGGATTATAGCTTTGCGAACCGCGCAACCTGGCATTCTCTTCTGCCGTTTTCCCGAATCCAAAGGGCCACCAGCGGTCGGTGATTTGTTGATGCATCTCAATATTGGCGCCGTCTTCCGTGCCAATGGTGAGCGCGCCATTGATCGCCAGTTTCATGTTTCCCGTGCCGGAGGCCTCCATGCCGGCAGTCGAGATCTGTTCGGACAGATCGGCAGCGGGAATGATCAATTCCGCTCGTGAAACATTATAGTTTTCGACGAAAACGATGTGGAGTTTCTGATTGATCTGCGGATCGTTATCAATTTTACGGGCAACGCAACAAATCAAATGAATGATGTTTTTGGCGATATCATAGCCCGGCGCTGCCTTGCCTGAAATTAAGACCATTCTTTTGATCTTTCGCGCGCTAGGGTCTGCTTTGAGCTCAAAATACAACATGATGACATGGAGGACATTCATGAATTGCCGCTTATATTCATGCATTCTTTTCACTTGGACATCGAAAAGGGCCGATTCATCCAGAGTCGTATAATGTCCGATGATTTTTCCCTGGGCATCGCGCAAAGGATTTTTTTCGTGGATGTATTGGATCAATCTCCGTTTATTTTCCCGTTTGATTTCGAAGAATTCTTTTTGGCTGGTCGGATCCTCGGCAAATTTTGCGAGCTCTTGGATTTTAGAAAAATTAATGATCCATTCTTTCCCAATCCGCTTGGAAATGAATTCAGCTAATTTGGGATTGATGTGCAGCAACCAGCGGCGCTGCGTGACGCCATTGGTGACATTGATGAACTTATCGGGGACCATTTCGTAAAAGTCTTTGAAAATCTCGTGCTTGAGAATTTCTGTATGCAGCGCTGCGACGCCATTGACGCGATGCGATCCGAAAATCGCCAGATTGGCCATTCTCACCTGCCCGCTCTCGATGACGGACATGCGGCGCACTTTTTCTTCATCATTGGGAAACTTTTTTCGAACGCTATTGCAAAATTCCAAGTTGAGCCGTTCGATGATTTGATACTGGCGCGGGAGCAGATAATGAATGCGGTTCTCGTTCCATTGTTCGAGCGATTCTTGAAGAACGGTGTGATTGGTGTAGTTACAGCATGTCTTGACGATCTCCCAGGCTTCTTCCCACCCAAAATCGTGTTCTCTGGTAAGGAGTCGAACCAGTTCTGCAATCGTCAGAGCTGGATGGGTATCATTAATATGAATGCGCACTTTATCAGCGAATTGACTTAAATCGTGATAGTTATGGAGGTGATGGCGAATGATATCTTGCAAGGAAGCGGAAACGAGCAAAAACTCTTGCTTTAAGCGAATTCTTTTCCCTGTTTCATGGTTATCGTTAGGGTAGAGGACGTCGGTCAAAGAGGTGTTTTCTGCGGCTTGATCGAGCAGGCCCGCGTTGAAGCGCTGCAGCTGGAAGTTGCGAGGAGATTCCTTCGTCGTCCACAGCCGTAAAGTATTTACATTAAAATCGCCGCTCTCTTTGTAGCCGATGATCGGGACGTCATAAGCCAGTGCCCTCACTTCTTCATAATCGACGATGTCCAACACTTCGACCCCTTTTTTATTCACATTCGGAGAGGTCCTGCCCGCGTAATAGACCGTTGTCGCATGCGTATCGCGGCGATATTCCCAAGGGTTTTCGTGGAGCAGCCAGGTTTCAGGGCGTTCCACTTGCGTCTTGTTCCAAATCTCTTGATCAAAGATTCCGTATTGATAACGCAGTCCATAAGCGATGGCTGGATATTGCTGCGTAGCGAGAGAATCGAGAAGGCATGCAGCCAATCTTCCTAAACCGCCATTGCCCAGGCCAGGGTCTGGCTCATAATGCTGCTCCTCGTCGAAATTGCGGTTTAGCATTTTCATCACATGCTTAACGAGCTCGGTCGCGTGGATATTAGTGATGTTATTGCCCAAAGAACCGGCCCGGCATGTATTCCATGCAAAGATAATAGAGCATTCTTGTCTGCTTATCTTTGTAAGTATGTGTGCTGGCGGTCCAGTTGATCATCACCTCTTCGCGGATCGTAAGCGCAAAAGCTCGATAGAACTCTTCAGCATTCGCTTCATCGAGCGTGACCCCCATTGTCGTGATCAAATAGTGCTTAATTTTATTGGCCAGGCTTTCTGCTTGTATCTCTATTTTGGTTTCCACAGCTCTTGCATTGTTAATTTTTTTCTGACATTAAACAGTTATTTAACAGATGAGTGCTTTCAATGCAAAAATTTGAATTGGTCGTCATTGGCACGGGGCCGGCCGGCGAGAAGGCCGCGGTGAAGGCTGCCTATTTCGGCCACAAAGTTGCCATCGTGGAAAAAGAGGCAGTTTACGGCGGAGCAGAGGTCGTCACAGGAACCCTCCCTTCGAAGACATTGAAAGAAACAGCGCTTTTCTTGTCGGGCAAATTTGAAAAAGGAGTTTACGGCATTGAACGCGATTTGCAGCATGAGGCCACCGTCGAAGACTTCATGTACCGCAAGGGGTTTGTAAGCGCTTCGGCCGCGCAAGAGATCTATGAAAATTTAATGCGCCATGGCGTATCTATTTTTCATGGAACCGCAAGTTTCGAAGATCCGCATACGATCAAAGTGAAAGGCGAGAAAGAAGAGCTCATTTACGGCAACCATATCATCATCGCCACAGGATCCTATCCCATTCCACCCGCCGAGTATCCCCTTTGACGGCAAGCGCATCCATGATTCTGATACCATTTTGCAAATCCGCCGATTTCCCTCTTCGCTCTGCATTGTTGGCGCGGGTGTGATCGGCTGTGAATATGCCACGATTTTTGCCACGATGGGCACCAAAGTTTATCTCGTCAATGACAAAGAGCACATTCTACCCTTCATCGATCATGAGATCGCGAATGAACTTGTCGCCCAAATGCAGTCGTCCAATGTGGAAATTCTCTTCAATAAGTCTGTCGAGGAGATCAAGCCCGCGCCCTCAGAGAAGGAAATGATCCAGTGCGGTTAAAAAGCGGAGAAACTCTTTTTGTCGATATGTTCCTGTTCGCAGCTGGAAGAAGCGGCAATACGAAAGAGCTCAAATGCGAAAAAATCGGCTTGAAACTGGGCTCGCGCGAACAGCTCATTGTCGACGCCACTTATCGGACAAATATTCCTCATATCTATGCCGTCGGCGATGTGATCGGCTTTCCGGCGCTGGCCAGCACGAGTATGGACCAGGGCCGTGTTGCCGTCGCTCATATTTTCCAAACGCAAGACCTCGAACACCTCCCTTCCCACTTCCCTTACGGGATCTACACTGTCCCGGAAGTTTCGATGGTAGGAATGACCGAAGAGGAGGCCATCAAACGCAACTTGAGCTACTGCGTCGGCAAGGCGCGGTATGCTGACATGCCGCGCGGCAAAATCCTCGGAACGAAGTCTGGCTTTTTGAAACTGATCCTTTCCCGCGATGAGCTGCGCATCCTCGGCGTGCATGTCATTGGCCACATCGCCACCGAGCTCATCCACTATGGCGTCCTTCTGGTTGAAGACAAGAAAAACCTCCACGACTTGATCGGCCAGGTCTTCAACTTTCCTACGCTGCATGAGTTATATAAGTATGCGGGTTATGATGGCCTTAGTAATTATACTGGCCATAAGGTGAAACCTTAGAGTGTGTTATACCGAAAATGACTCAAAAGTTGGGAATTTGGCAAGGCGGCTGCGCAAATTTTTTGTCTGGAGCGAGCGACCATTGTGCAAGCACAAGGCACGAGTGAAGACAAAAAATGTGCTGCATAGCCAACGCAGCCAAAAACCAACTTTTGAGTCATTTTCGGTATATTCACGAATCACAGCTTCTGTCTTATTTGAAACTGGCTGATTGTAAGATTGGACTTCTGATCAATTTTAATGTGAAATACTTGAAAGAAGGTGTTCGTCGCATGAAATTATAGAATTTCCCCCTCTGTGACCTCTGTGCTCTCGAGCGAGCTTGCGGAGCGGGTGGTAAAATGGATTCCTTTTTGGAATCGAGGTTGGAAAGGACAGTGATTTTGACAAGTTTTTCTCAATTCTTCAGTTTTCTTGTGTATAACACACTCTTAGTTACTGCATGATCCGGATGCTCCGACGTTACCGGAAGTTGTAATTGTTCCCATGTTTGTACTGTTGTCAGATCCGACGGTTCGATTGAAAACACCGCTGCCACTCTGTGAAAATTGGTACGGCGCTGGAGTGACAGATGGGCTTGCGCTATTGTTAAGAAACTGCAAGCACTGATTTCCATTAGAGACACTGAGAGAAACTGCATAGCCCGTGGTTATCCCAGCGCCGCCGCTAAAGCTGTTGCGTAGGATTGACAACTTTGCGATACCTGTAGCGAGAAAGTTCATTCCAGAACCACCATTATTAATATCACTAAATGTATTGCTAGAGAAATTGACATCATTGATCGAAGCAGAGTTTGAAATCGAAATGCCAAATGAGTTGTTCAAATTATTAAACACATTACCTGTACCATTAATCTCACTAATCTTCCCACCAATTCTGTTAAAAAATGCAACCCCTAATCCAAAATTAACAATATTATTAAAACTGTTATTCGAGAAATTGCAAGTATTTAACGTTCCCCCTGCATTTTGTACAAATATCCCTGCCCCAACATTAATGGCATTAAAAAGGCTATCTGAAACATTCAAGCTATTGATGCTTCCACCTTTAATATTTGCATATATCCCATTGCCTCCCGCGGCTCCCATTGGATTATTAATATTGACAAATGTATTGGCATTGGCGCTTAACTCATTGAGCATGTTCCCTGCATCAAGTTGGACGTAGATGCCGTTGCCGTTAACGTTGAGTCCACCAACGTTGTTGGAAAAACCGTTAAAGAGACTGTTATTGGCCAAAACTTGTCCGGAAGGATTGATCAAAGAAATCCCATTCGTCGTGATGGCCGTGGACGTTACGAAGGTGTTGTGGAAGGCTTTAAAATTAGTGATCCCATTTCCAAAAATCCCATTGTTGCCGTTTGTCGGGATCGTAATGGTAAACCCTGAAACAGTATTGTAACTGCTTAAAGTAACGGCATTGCCCGCTGGATTGACGATGCTGGGTGCGCTGGAAGCCATCGATGGAATGGTGACCGCCCCCACTGTCGTATGTAGCGGATGTTCCACAGAAGCCCCTAAGAACAGTTGCGCATTCTGTAGAGTGATGCCGGCATTCATTCCGTTTGTTGTGCCATCCCCTGGAAATACATAGATGATCTGGTTGGGCGAAGAGGCATTTTGCGCTTGCACTAGCGTGGGGAAGGGGCTTTCAAAAGTTCCATTGGAGGAGCTTGTATTATTGACGAACCATACGATCCATGGCTCATCCGTGTTAGGATTGATTGCTTTGCTGCGTTTGTGCTCTCTTTTGATGGGGATGATCTCCATTCGGTCGACCCGCTGCACGGCGCGTTTGCTCAAGGCGATGGCTTGTCCGCAGGAAGAGTGGTTGCCCTTTTGCACTTTTCTTTTAGGCCCAAGAGGAAAATTGATGCTCACCTGCCCTTGTCCAATCCAATGGAAAAGTTCGTCATAGGAAGTATTGGCTTCGAGGGTGACATATTTATATAAGTCGACTGCAGCTCTTAAGCTCCCGCCCCAGCTAGTTTTCCCAGAACCTGTTAGATAGTACGGCCCTGCAGCAAAGTAAAAAGGAGCATTTGCGTAATGATCGACGTGCATTCCCGCCTCAGCATTGACGGCTTTGAGTGCAACATCGCGTTTACGACGGATGAAAAAATTGTGGTCCTTAAACCCATCAAAACCGGTGTCGAAAAAAGGACTATTCTTCC
Source organism: uncultured Verrucomicrobiae bacterium (assembly GCA_963698815.1). Classification (GTDB taxonomy): domain Bacteria; phylum Chlamydiota; class Chlamydiia; order Chlamydiales; family Rhabdochlamydiaceae; genus CAJCIW01. The sequence continues at coordinate 566,159 of CAVOSF010000007.1, read as the reverse complement.
ACCCCACGGGAAGATATCCATTAATGCGGAAGTCCCAAATCCTCCCCAGCATTTCTAAGCCGGAAGATACCTGGTTATAGTGCTGTCTTTTCGTATTGCGGTAATCATAATAGGCATTGATTCCGTAAACCCAAGATCTAGCGATGTAGCGGCATCCTATTCCAGCGTTTGATGCCAATTTCCCATCGTTAAAAACGTGGCCGCGCAGATCCAGAAAAGGAACCCAAGGACTTTGTTTGTACCAGGGGGAAATAAACCCTTCTACAGTGGTATATCCCTGGTTGTATCCGATCCCGTTTGCTTCGATATGCCGAGCTGTAAGACGGATGGACCTCGGACTTTCCCCGCAAGATTCAGCCTTAGGAGTATTCTCGGTATCGTCTGCGAATAATGCGGCTGCACAAGTAATGGCGAGAAGAGGACTCAAGAAGGCTTTGCATCTCATAAAGGGCTCCTAAAAATAATAAAAATCATTCCCTTAGTCATAAAGGAAGTGCTCGTTATTTTTAAGAAAAAAACGATTAACCGCGTCGTTTGAAGAACTGAATTTCCCTTTCATGCTGAACAGCTGCCGCACGAGTAGAAAAAGTCCCGAGGTTCCTGCGTTTGCCGGTCTTGGGATTAATAGAACGGGAATAGAGCCGGTATTCCCCACTTGGCAGTTTTCTAATCATTTAACCCTCCACATATAAACTTTTGTTAACAAAAGTTTATACCATTGTCAATTTTTCCTCTTGTGTTCTCCAGACTTTTTGATATGATCGATAACAACCTCAGAGAAGAATGGAACTTTTCAGCCAAATCAAGCTGGTTCCTGCTAGGCTCGTCCTTGCAAAATGGCGAAGTCTATGAAGGAGCTCTCTCCCGATTGGTGCAGAGAGGAGACTTTTGGCGAGGTCGTTTTCACGACCGGCATGACAGGGTATGTCGAATCTCTCACCGACCCTTCTTACGCCGGACAAATTCTCACTTTCACTTTTCCTTTGATCGGCAATTACGGCGTTCCCGAGAAGAAGTTGTGGGAATCTTCAATGGCCCATTTGCGCGGAGTGATCTTGAGCGAGATCAGTCCTTTTTGCGATCATTATCAAGCTGTACAATCTCTTAGCAGATGGCTTAAAGAACAAAAAGTCCCTTTCATTTGCGCAGTCGACACACGGGCCTGACCAAATCGTTGCGCACTCAAGGCGTTGCTCTAGGGGCGATCACGCAGAGTGAAAAGACTCCTAATAGCTTTCCCGATCCTAATCAAACCCATCTCGTCGCTGATGTCTGCACTCAAAAAGTCCGCGAATATGGCAAAGGGAAAAAAAAGATCATCGCTGTCGATTGCGGGATGAAAGAAAACATCATTCGCTCGCTCTTAGAATTTCCGATCAAAATCAAACGGGTGCCTTTCGACTACGATTATTCCGAAGAAGAGTTCGATGGGGTCTTCATTTCAAATGGCCCGGGAGATCCGATTGTTTGCAAAGAAACGGTCGCCGTCTGCAAAAGGCGCTGAAGAAGAAAAAAGCCGGTTTTTGGCATTTGTCTGGGAGCGCAGCTGCTCGCTTTGAGCATCGGCGCTAAAACATTCAAGCTTCCCTATGGACATCGCGGACATAACCAACCCTGCGAATATCTTGAGAACGGGCCGCTGCTATTTGACTTCGCAAAACCATGGCTATGCCATCGATGAAAAAACGCTTCCGAAAGGACTGGAAGGTGACATTTCGCAATCTCAACGATTCTTCTGTGGAGGGCATCGCGCATGTAAAGCTTCCTTTTTTCGCTGTGCAATTCCACCCGGAAGCATCTCCTGGACCCGTCGATACGCTCTGTCTCTTCGAAAAATTTTATCAAACGCTTAATGGCTATGAAGCAAGCAAAAATTAAAACGGCTGATCTGAAAGGTTCTCAGGAAAAAAAATTCTGATCCTCGGGTCCGGCGGCTTCGGATTGGGCAAGCGGGAGAATTCGATTATTCCGGAACTCAGGCGATCAAAGCGATCAAAGAAGAGAAAATCCGCACTGTCCTCATCAATCCCAATATCGCCACAGTGCAGACTGATGCGAGCATGGCCGATGAGGTCTATCTTTGCCCCTTGAACCCCGACATCGTCACCAAAATCATCGAAAAAGAAAAACCGGATGGGATTCTGCTCGGCTTTGGCGGACAAACAGCGCTCAATCTCGGATTGAAACTCGAAGAGGCGGGAGTCTTTAAAAAATCAATGTCGCAGTCCTCGGCACGCCCGTCTCTGCGATCCGGCTGACAGAAGATCGCGACCTGTTCAAAAAAAGCCTGGCTTCGATCGGCATCAAATCGCCCAAAAGCATCGCCGTCTCCACCGTCAAAGAAGCACTTGACAGCTGCGAAAAAGATCGGCTATCCCGTCATGATGCGCTCGGGGTTTTCTTTGGGCGGACTGGGATCCGGCAAAGTTCAAAAACGCAGAAGAGATGCAGATGCGCGCTGGCAGAAGCGTTGAGCGGAGCGCCGCAAATCTTGATCGAAGAATATCTATTCGGCTGGAAAGAGCTCGAATATGAAATTGTCCGCGATGCTTTTGACAATGCGATCACCGTCTGCAACATGGAAAATCTCGATCCGATGGGGATCCATACCGGAGAGAGCATTGTCGTCGCGCCTTCGCAAACGCTCACCAACCGCGAATATCACAGCTTGCGAGAGATCGCCATCCGTGCCGCCCGCCATTTTCAAATCGTCGGCGAATGCAACATCCAATATGCGCTCAATCCCAAAAACGGCGATTACCGCGTCATCGAAATGAATGCGCGGCTTTCCCGTTCTTCTGCGCTTGCTTCGAAAGCGACAGGCTATCCGCTTGCGTTTGTCGCCGCCAAGCTCGCCTTGGGATTTTCTCTCGCTGAAATCAAAAATGCCGTACGAAAAAAACGGTCGCCTTTTTTGAGCCTGCGCTCGATTACGTCGTCGTCAAAATCCCCCGCTGGGACATCCATAAGTTCCGCTCGGCAGACCGGCGCATCGGCACGGAAATGAAAAGCGTCGGCGAAGTGATGGCGATCGGCAGATCGTTTCCCGAAGCGCTGCAAAAAGCCGTGCGCATGCTCAATATCGGCGCCTCAGGGCTGACCGATTATCCCCATCCTATCGCAGACGTCGAAAGAAGAAATCTCTCATGCGACAGACCGCCGCCTTTTTGCCCTTTATCAATTTTTTAAAAAGGGCGGATCGATCGACGAAGCCCATCGCCTCTCGCAAATCGACCGCTGGTTTCTTACATCACACTCGCAACGATCGCAAAATGCGGAGACAGAAATTAAAAAACTCTTCCCTCGATGCCTTCGCTTTTGAAAGAAGCTAAACAACTGGGATTTTCCGACAAAGCGATCGGCAAACTGAAAAATATCGATACTCAAAAAGGTGCGCGACTTGCGGATCAAACATGGGATCACGCCTTATGTCAAACAGATCGATACGCTTGCCGGCGAATTCGACGCCGAAGACAAATTATCTCTATCTCACCTATCATGGCACAACGCACGATATCGCAGCCATCCGAAAGACCTCCTGTCATTGTCCTGGGATCGGGCCCTTATTGCATCGGCTCCTCTGTAGAATTCGATTGGTGCGCTGTCAACACTTGCCGCACTTTGCGCAGTCTGGAAGAAGAGACGATCATCATCAATTCCAATCCTGAAACCGTTTCTACCGATTACGATGAATCCGACCGCCTGTATTTTGAAGAATTGACTCTTGAACGCGTGCAAGACATCGCCGATTTTGAACAACCCAAAGGGATCATCGTCTCGGTCGGCGGGCAGATCGCCAACAACCTCGCTTTGCCTCTTGCTCCAGACGACGGCTATCCACTTCTCGGCACGTCGGCCGCTTCGATCGATATGGCGGAAAACCGGCAAAAATTCTCTTCTTTGCTCGACAAAGCTCGACGTCGATCAGCCCGCATGGCAAACGGTCACGAGCTTGGCAAACGCGAAAAAATTTGCGGAAAAAAAAGGCTATCCCCTTTTGATCCGCCCCTCCTATGTTCTTTCCGGCGCGGCGATGAATATCGTCTCTTCAGACGAAGAACTCGAACGGTTTTTGAGCGAAGCGACGCGCATCTCTCCCGATCATCCCGTCGTCATGTCGCAATTCATCACCGATGCTAAAGAACTTGAGATCGACGGCGTTGCCAAAGAAGGGAAAATCGTCATCGAAGCGATCACCGAACACATTGAAAATGCAGGCGTCCATTCCGGCGATGCCACGATCGTCCTGCCTCCGCAGCGCCTTTATCTAGAAACGATCCGCCGCACAAAAAAAATCACGCGCGATATCGTCAAAGCCTTGAACATCACCGGCCCCTTCAACATCCAATTCATCGCCAAGAACAATGCGATCCAAGTCATCGAATGCAATGTGCGCTCTTCCCGCTCTTTTCCGTTTGTCAGCAAAGTGACCGATCATAATTTTATCGAAATCGCCACGCGCGTCATGCTCGGGCAATTTTCTCCAGCGCCTTATGAAACGCTTGGAGCTCGATTATGTCGGCGTCAAGACGCCTCAATTTTCCTATCACCGCCTAAAAGGCGCAAATCCCGTCGCCCATGTCGAAATGGCCTCGACCGGCGAAGTCGCCTGCCTTGGCCACGATCTTCTTAGAAGCCTTTTTTCTCTCTTGGCTGTGCGACAGAACAGTCGATCCAGCGCAAACGGATCTTCGTCAGCATCGGCGGAGATAAAAAAATCAAACTCCTCGAACAGCTGCAAAAATCTTGAAACCAAGGATGGGAAATTTATGCGACAGAAGGGACGAATGACTTTTTATGCCAGCACGGCATCGCCTCGCGCTGCGTTTATAAAGCCAGCGAGAAGATCGAACCCAACGTCACCACGCTCATCGCAAGTCATAAGATCGATCTGATCGTCAACATCCCGCGGGGCTTGGGGATGAATCATAAGACAGATGGCTTTCACCATCCGCCGCCTCAGCATCGACCATCATATTCCTCTCATCACCAATTTGCAGATCGCGCAAATCTTCTTACAATGCTTGGCCGAATTAAAATTTGACAAGCTCCCACTCCTCTCCTGGCGGGAATTTATCGCAACGAAAGGAGTTCTTACGATTTGAAGAACAAATCTGATTAAAAGCATCGTCAATACTTCTCAAACCCAAAGCCTTGAACTTGGGAGAAGAAAAGCGTTTTCTCATCCTTTCCACGACAGGCCTTGGCGATACACTGTGGGGAACGCCGGCCATCCGCGCACTTAGGAAATGCTTTCCGACAAGCTACATCGGCGTCGTGACAAGCCCGATCGGAAAAGCCTGCTTGCAGCACAACCGCCGCATCGATGAGCTCTTCGTCGTCAAAGATCCTGTTTTCCGCCATCTATTATCCGTTCTATCGCAAATTGAAAAAACGGAGATTACCCACGTTCTCAGTTTTCACACCTCCCAGCGCCCGATTCTCCCCCTCGCTTCCGTTTTAGGCGCCGCTGAAATCGTCGGCACCCACGGGATCAACAAAGGGCTGGACTTTCTTTTGACTCAATCTTTGGACAACGACGGCATTGCATGAGATTCAGCGCCGTCTAGATATTGCCGCGCATGTCGGCGCGCAGACTCTAGATTCATCGATGGAGCTTTTTTTAAGCCCCGAAGATGAAAAAATCGCCGATCAGTTTCTTTCGGGTCATCAACAATTCCTTCCTATCTTCCCTTGATCGGCCTTCATCCGGGCGCAAAAGACGGATTTAAACAATGGCCAGCTTCCCATTTTATTGAACTGGGCAACCGTCTCGTGCACGAAACTTGGGCTGCCGCGTGATCGTCACCGGAACTCCGGAGGAAAAAGAGCTCGTCGCATCGATCGCCTCCCAGATCGAAGGAGCCGCGGCAGCCACCGACCTGCCTCTGCTCGCCGCTGCAGCGTTGATCAAACGGATGGATTTGCTGATCTCCAATGATACTGGCCCGATGCATTTGGCTTTTGCGGTGAAGACCCCTACCGTTGGGCTCTTCACTCCGACCGATCCCGATCTTTGCGGCCCCTATCTTGTCGAGAATGCTTTTGCCGATCGCCAAGAAAACCAACCTGCTCTCCCTGCCTGCGAAAAAAATGCCACGAGCCTTTTTGCCTCTTGCAAATCGGCGTGCAAGAAGTTTACGATTCAGCTTTAAGAGTTTTTTATAAAAAAGAAAAAATACTGCCATGAAAAATTCACTTTGCAATCGCAGCCTCATCTCCATCGCAGATCTGTCTAAAGAAGAAATCCTTCTCGTCCTCAAAAAAGCAGAAGAGATGCAGGAAAAAAGGCTCCCAAAGACTTATTAAAATGGTAAAATTTTAGCCTCTTGCTTTTATGAGCCATCAACACGGACCCGTCTTTCCTTTGAATCTGCCATGATCCGCTTGGAGGCCAGTGCGATCGGATTTTCCGATCTGCAGTTCGACGTCGGCAAAAAAAGGAGAATCTCTACAAGATCCGATGAAGGTCATCGGACAATATGCCGATATTCTCGTCCTGCGCCATCCCAGCGAAGGCGCGGCCCGTGCTGCAAGCGAAGTCCACAGACAAGCCTGTGATCAATGCCGGCGACGGCGCCAATCAACATCCAACTCAAACGCTGCTCGATCTGTTCACCATCAAAGAATGTCAAGGCAAATTGAAAGGTCTTCAATATCGCCTTTGTCGGCGATCTTAAATTCGGCAGGACTGTGCACTCCTTGAGCCTTGCATGCGCGCATTTCGACATGCGGCTGTTCTTTGTCTCTCCAGATCAGCTCACCCTCCCCGAATGAAATCGGCCATTATCTCAAAAAACAGGGCGTCAAATTCTCTTTCCACCGCACCATTGAAGATGTGCTCGGCAAAGCGGATATTCTGTATATGACGCGGATCCAAAAAGAGCGGCTTGACCCTTCGACTTATGAAAAATGCAAAGCGATTTATGTTCTTAAAAGAAGAAATGCTCAAAAAAGCGAAAAAAAATCTGAAAATCCTCCATCCTTTGCCGCGCGTTAATGAAATCGAACCCTCTATCGACCGCACTTCCCATGCCTATTATTTCCAACAGGCGGAAAATGGCCTTTATGTCCGCATGGCCCTGCTTTCGCTGATCTTATCATAGGAGAAACCAATGGCTAAAACACTCTCTGTGGCCGCAATTAAAGATGGAACGGTGATCGACCACATTCCTGCTGGATTCGCGTTAATCATTCTTCAACTCCTTAAGCTCGCAATAACTAAACATCGCATTTCCTTGGGACTAAATCTCAGCAGCTCTTCCATGGGACTAAAAGACCTGATTAAAATCGAAAACCGGGCTCTGACAGAAAAAGAATCTCGCGACATCGCTGTATTTGCTCCAAAAGCGACGATCAACATCATTAAAAATTACCAGCTCGCAAATAAAATGTCTGCGAAACTCCCCAGTGAGATCGCGCGCGATTCTCGTTTGTCCTAACCCGCGTTGCATCACGAACTGCGAAACCATCGACACTCTTTTTCATGTCGAAGAGCATAAACAGCAAGTCCTCTTGCGTTGCCATTTTTGTGAAAAAATCTATGAGCGCAGCGAAATTAAAGATTACAAGCCATGATCACAATCAAAAACGCGACTACACTGGAAGGTTCTGTCCATCGATCTCTCCCTTCCCTCGGAAGAAGAGCGCACTATTCAAGCAAAAGGTCTGACCCTTCTTCCGGCTTTGATCGATTCCCATGTGCATTTTCGCACTCCCGGCCTCACGCATAAAGAAACTTGGGAAAGTGCCGCAAAAGCCGCCATCGCTGGCGGTATCACCACTGTGTTTGATATGCCCAATACGCTTCCGCCCACAATCACATGGGAACGTCTCAAAGAAAAAGAAGCGTTGATCCCAGAACAGTTAAAAAAAGCCGGGATTCCTTTGCGCTACGGACTCTACTTAGGCGCGGACAAAACCCATTTCGATGAGATTGCGCGCTCTAAAAAAGAAATCGTGGGCATCAAAGTCTTCATGGGGTCGTCGACCGGGGATCTTGTGATGGACGATGACAGCTCCTTGCACGCGGTGTTTAGCTTGGCTGCCTCGCATGATCTTTTACTTGCCATTCATGCGGAAGACGAAGCGTTGATCCATGAACGCAGCGCGCAATACCAAGGAAAAATGGAGCCGAAAGCCCATTCGGAAATCCGCAATGATGAAGTGGCATATAGAGCTACTTTCAAAGCGATACAGCTTGCGCGCCTTTACAAGACCCGTTTGCACATTCTGCATGTAGGGACAAAACGGGAGATCCAACTCATCAAACACGCAAAAACAGAAGGCCTGTCTGTCTCCGTCGAAACAACCCCCCATCATCTTTTTTTAAGCATTGAAGATTATGAAAAATGGGGAACAAAAGTGCAGATGAACCCTCCGCTGCGAACGAAAGAAGATCAAGCGGCGCTCTGGCAAGCCATCCACGAAGGAGTGATCGATACGATCGGATCGGACCATGCCCCTCACACGTTAGAAGAAAAAGCTCTTCCCTTTGGGAAGGCCCCCTCCGGAATCCCCGGAGTGGAGACCACTGTACCTCTGCTACTCGATGCTTGCAATCAAGGAAAAATCACCTTGAAACAAATCGTCCGCCTGATGCGCGAACGCGTCCAGGAAATTTTTAGTGTTCCGGCGAACGATGATTACATTTTAGTCGACATGAAAAAAAAGAGAGAGATTAATGACCATTCCCTCAAGTCCAAATGCAGATGGAGTCCTTACGCTGGCAGACAGCTCCAAGGCTGGCCGGTCTATACCATTCTCAAAGGAAAAGTCTATGAGCTCTAAAATTCCCCATTGGTTTCCCGAAGAGCCCCCCATCTACGACATCCATAAAACCTATCTCGAAAATGCAGATGAAGGGCCCTTTTTTAAAGGACCTCTTCTCAAAAGAACTTTACCCCCCAAAGAAAAATGGATCGATTTTCTCGGACATCCCGTAGCCTCTCCCATCGGAGTGCCTGCAGGCCCACTGCTAACTTCACATTGGATTGCACTGGCCGGAAAACTGGGATTCGACATCCCGACCTATAAAACGATCCGCAGCAGAGAGCATCCCTCCCATCCTCTTCCCAATATGGTCTTTGTCGATACGCATGGAATGATCGCGCGCGAAATGCCTCCGCAATCCGCCACCCTTGTCTCCACGCCTGCCCCACAGCTTGAAGAGCTAGCCGTGACAAATTCTTTTGGGATGCCTTCCAAAAGCCCCCGCTTTTTACTTGAAGATATCCCGCGCGCCAACGCGGCATTAAACGAAGGACAAGTCATGGTCGTCTCCGTCGTCGGCACTGTGCGAGACGATTGCACGTTTCTTGAAGATTTCGTCCAAGCCGCTCTTTTGGCCAAAAAGGCGGGAGCAAAAATCATCGAAGCGAATTTCTCCTGCCCCAATGTCGATAAAAGCGCAGGGTGTCTCTACATGTCGCCGGCCACTGTTGCAGACCTCGGCAGCGCCCTCGTCAAAGCGATTGCTCCGTTGCCGCTCATCATCAAAGTCGGCCTCTTTTCTTCTCAAGAACAGATGCGCGACGTCTTTTGCGCCGCAGCCAAAGCCGGGATCCGCGCGATTTCAGGGATCAACACCGTCAGCATGGCGGTCATCGATACAGAAGGCCATCCCGCCCTTGGGACAAGCCGCCTGACGAGCGGCATCTGCGGCGGCCCGATCCGCAAAGTCGCTCTTCAATTCATCGAACAGGCGACGCACATCAATTCCCGCGAAAAACTCGATCTGACTCTCATCGGAGTCGGCGGCATTACTCTCGCAGAACATTTTGAACAATTTTTAAACGCAGGCGCCCATGTTGCGATGTCTGCGACAGGCATGATGTGGGACCCTTATCTTGCCATGCGTTATCATCAACAATTCCAACCCCAATAAAATGATGACCCCGGAAATTAAAAGTCTGATCCTCGATCTCTATTCTATCGAAGCCGTCAAATTCGGCAGCTTTACGCTAAAAAGCGGCATCCAATCTCCGATCTACCTCGATTTGCGCGTCATCATCTCCTACCCTAAAACTTTGAAAAAGATCAGCAGCGCGCTTTCCCAATTGATGGCCAACCTCTCTTTTGATCTGATCTGCGGAGTTCCCTATACTGCGCTTCCGATCGCTACAGCTCTTAGCTTAGAGCGCAATGTTCCCATGCTCATGCGCCGCAAAGAAGCGAAAGATTACGGCACAAAAAAACTCATCGAAGGAAAATTTGAAAAAGGACAAACCTGTCTGATCATCGAAGACGTCATCACTTCGGGCGCAAGCATTCTGGAGACCGTGACTCCACTGAAGGCCGAAGGATTAGAAATTGAAGATGCCGTCGTCGTCCTCAATCGCGAACAAGGCGGCAAAGAAAGGCTCAAGGAAAACGGGATCGAATTGTACAGTTTGATCAGCATTTTCGATCTGTTAAAAGTGTTATTCTACGAAAAAAAGATCTCCGAAGGGACATTTCGCGAGGTGAACGATTTTCTGTCTGTGAAGTCTTAGAACGCAAAAACATTTTCATAAAACATATAAACATTTACACATAAATTATTTAATAGTAGAAAAAAAATGAAAGACCATTGTCTTAGACACACCAGTTTTGTAAATGAATTTGCAGTTGAAACGAATCCTCTCATTAATTTGCGTCTTTTCTCTTCTAATCATTTTTTTTGTATTCTTTCACACCCCCAACAAGTCCCGCAATGAGGGCAAATCAAATCATTCTCGTTATTCTCCAGCTCCCATCACCTTCTCTTATAAAAATCAGCCCACAAAAAGTACCGACCCTCCGTGCAAAAGCCACTTCATAGTCCCAAAACGGATCACCCTCAAACACGCAGAAGGAACTGGCGACAAGAAAGGCTTTGCAACCGATTATGCGACTTTAGCCTTGCTTTTTGCTTCTGAATATAAATTGGGTCATTTCATGCCAATGATCGATATTAGAGGCCATCGGTTCGATAATGGCTCCTACGCAGCCAATGTCGGACTCGCGGGAAGATATATCCCTCAACCCAATAGCTTTTGCGAACTTTTGGGATTAAATCTCTTTTACGATTGGCGGCAAGGACTGCACAGAAACTTCAATCAAGTCGGGGCCGGGATAGAAATTTTAGGAAAAAGATGGGACTTTAGAGCTAATGGATACGTGCCATTTGGCCATGTCGTTCACAGAAAAAAATGTATCTTTAAAAATTATATTGGCGATTTTCATGGCATGCATGAAACTTGTGAATTCACCAACTATGGCTTTAATCTGGAAGTCGGATACCTTGCTGTCAATTCGAAAAACTTCCTGCTTTACGCTGCCGGAGGACCTTATTATTTGGCAAGAAAGTCCAGCCATCATAAAACAAGAGGATGGGAAGCGAGGGTCCGTCCGCAATATAAAGACTATTTAGCGGTAGATTTCAGCATCAGTCACGATCCGGTCTTTGAGACTGTCTACCAAGCAGCTGTGATTTTATATTTGCCCCTTTATCAAGTTTGTCTAAAGAATAAAAGACCTTGCGGTATTACCGATCGCCAAATTTATCAGCCTATTGAACGGTTTGAAGTCATGCCCCTTGGCAGACGCAGCTGCTGGAAATTCAACTGGTAACATCTTTGTAAACAATTTTCTATAAAGAACATAAACATTTACACATAATCTATTTAACATTAAAAAGAGGAAAGGTGTCTTATTGTCTTAAATCGCTTAATTTAGCGTAAGGGTTTAGGCTTGAAGGAATTAGTTTCGTTTATATCCATTGTTTTAGTTTTAAATATTATTGTTCTGGGAACATCTCGCAGTTCTTTGAGCAAACAGAATCCCTCTTCTCTAAATTCCGTAGGGCTTGAACCCGCAAATGATCTCGATGCGCTTTTTGCCCGCGCAGCCACCGTAGAAAATAAACGTCAAAAATCTGAATTTTCAGATGATATCGATGATGAGCTCGATGAATTGATGGAGATTGTTTTTTCTATATATAAGAAAAGAAATAAACATCTTTCCAAAGGCATCTCCCCAATCAAAAAGATAGACGCTGATACTACCGACCCTCCGAACCCAGACAAAAATGATGGGATGTCTATTGAAAATGAAATGCATGCTGAAAATGCCCTTCCAGAAAAACTGACCCAGGAGAAAGGGATAGGAACGGCTATTCCGGAAGAAATGACTGGCGAACTGGACAATTTAATGGAGAGGGTCCTCCCTCTTTATAAGAGAAGAAATAGTCTCTCTAATCAAGGCTCTTCCCCAATCAAAAAAATACCCCCTGGCGATATCCGCGCTTCGAATACAGAAGAAATTGATGGAACATTGAATGAAGATGTATTGGATATAGGAGAAATTATTCAAAATAGCCTCCCTAAAGAACCAGCTGATGAAATGGAAATAGAAGCGGTTGATGCAGTTGCCGTCCCAATAGAGAGGACTGATTTGACGGCGATAGAAGCCGCGGGCCCCCCTTTTTTCCCAAATCCACAGTCCAAGTCAGATTATCCATGTAAAAACAAATTCATCGCCCCCAAACGAGTCACCATCAAACACGCTGAAGGATTTGGAGAAAAAAATGGATTTCCTACCGATTATTCGAGTTTTGCATTTCTTTTTGCTGGAAATTATCAACTGGGACATTTCATGCCGATGGTCGACATGAGAGGCTTTGTGTTCAATGATGGCACCTATGCGGCGAGCGCCGGGCTGGCGACAAGGTATATTCCAAAGCAGAATAGCTTTTGCAGACTTTTAGGACTGAACTTTTTTTACGATTGGCGTCAAGGACACCACAGAGATTTCAATCAAATCGGTGTTGGAATGGAAATTTTAGGAAAAAGATGGGACTTCAGAGCCAATGCCTACTTGCCTTTCGGCATGTATAAGAAAAAATGCGTCTTCGACGAGGACGAATTTCACGCTGAAAGAAAAACCACTGAATTCCCTTACTATAGCTCTAATTTTGAAATTGGTTATCTTGTTGCCAATGGGAAAAATATTCTGCTTTACGCGGCGACAGGCCCTTATTTTTTATCGGGAAAATTCCACCATCATGCCACAGGTTGGGAGGGGAGAATCCGCCCGCAATATAAAGACTATTTGGCGGTAGACCTTGCCGTCAGTTATGACGGGGTTTTTAAGACTATCTATCAAGCCACTGTCATCTTGTATTTGCCGCTCTATCGTCTATGTCCAAAGAATAAGGGCCCTTGCGGCATTACAGACCGTCAAATCTATCAACCGATCGAAAGATTCGAAGTCACCTCTATCGGAAGGCGCCGTTGCTGGAAATTCAACTGGTAATTCGTCCTCCAGTTGGGATAATATGCTGCTCATGAGAGAGTATACATTTAATCAGCGCGCTGATCTCTGTCAGAACAAAACGGCAAAGAATCTGTTCACATTGATGGAAAAGAAACAGAGCAATCTCGCTGTTGCAGCCGACTTAACTTCTAGCTCCTCTCTTTTAAGCCTCGCAGATTCCATTGGACCTGAAATTTGTGTTTTGAAAACCCACATCGATATTCTCGAGGATTTCTCTCCTCAAACCACCAAAAAATTGCAAGAACTTGCCGATAAACATCAATTTTTGATCTTCGAGGACAGAAAATTTGCCGACATCGGCAATACCGTCTCTCATCAATATCGAGGCGGCATCTATCGCATTGCAGATTGGGCAGACATCGTCAATGCGCACATCGTCCCCGGTCCTGGCATCATCGAAGGCTTAAAACAAGTAGGCTTACCGAAAGGGCGCGCACTGCTTTTGCTCGCAGAGATGAGCTCTGCCGGGACGCTGGCTCAAGGCGCTTATACAGATCAAGCGGTAAAAATGGCCGAAGCCCATCCCGATTTTGTCATCGGATTCATCTCTCTTAAAAAACTGTCCGAGAATCCTCGCTGGATTTATATGACGCCGGGCGTCCAACTTTCACCCGGGAAAGATGCCCTGGGCCAGCAATACCAGACTCCAGAAATGGTGATGGAGGCCGGCAGCGATGTCATTATTGTCGGAAGAGGGATCTACAGCGCGAAAGATCCTAAATCCGAAGCAAAAGTTTATCGCGAAGCGTGTTGGAAGGCTTATCATGCCACAACTTCACCCTAAAATTGCCATCATCGTTTTGAATTGGAACGGCAAACAAGATACTCTTGCCTGTTTAGAATCGCTTACAAAACTAATTTATGCAAATGTTGAGGTCATTGTTGTCGACAATGGATCGACGGATGGTTCGGCCATTGCCATCAGAGAACATTTTCCCCAATTTTCTTTGATTGAAAATCAGGAAAATCTCGGATTTGCCGAAGGCAATAACATCGGCATGCGCGCTGCCCTGCAGCGCGGCGCCGACCAGGCCCTTCTCTTGAACAATGATACTGTTGCGGCGCCGGATCTATTAGACCGTTTTGTGGAAATGTTCGACTCTTACCCTGAAGCGGGAATTCTCGGTGCAAGAATCTATCTTTACGATCAAAAACAAACCATCGATCACCTAGGCGGCATGTGGAACCGCAAAACTGGAACTTTTGATTTTATAGGTCTGCGGCAAGAAGATCAATATCTGCAGCCGCAAGAACTGGACTATGTTTGCGGCGCCGGATTGATCATCAGGCGAAAAGTCATTGAAACGATTGGATATCTAGACCCGCGCTTTTTTTTGATTTGGGAAGAATCCGATTATTGTTTTCGCGCACGCCGCGCTGGATTCAAAATCATCACTTGCCCTCAGGCAAAAATCTGGCACAAAGTCTCCGCGTCTTTTGTGGGTGGCAAACCCCACTCGACTTATTTTTGGTGGCGCAATCGATTGCTCTGGATTGAGAGGAATTGTTCTGGGCTTGAAAAAGCAAGTCTATACTTTCGCATTTTAATTCCTGAAATTACACACATGTTAAAAATCCACTTAATAAAGAACGTGGATTTATTTTTTGTAAAATTATTCAGAATTAATAAAAACGTAAAACAAAAGAAAGAAAAGCTAATTAAAAACCGTGCCGCCTTATGCGGCGTGCGCGATTATACCTTCAGAAGATTCGGCAAAGGGCCCGATTGGATAAAGACATCATCCCAGAAAAGATCGTAGGTCGTCACACCTCTTTGAATAGATCTTCGAGAACAACGGTATTTGTCACAATCTCCTCCGAGTACATCGTTGGCTGGAGGCCAAATGTGGTCACCATTGCTAGAAATAGCTGTTTTCTTGTTCTAGTCTGCTTTCGAAAAACATTCATCTTCTTTAATAAGGCATGTGAATAGGGTTTGTCGATAGCAAAAGGGCCGTCGGAACACTTGATCTCGCAAATGGTAATCGAGCCATCGGGACGATCAAAAAGCAAATCGATCTGAGCCCCTTCTTGATCCGTCTTAGATCGGGGTTTATAACGCCAGGTCGATGCGATTGACCCCGGATCTAGTTTTAAGGCATGACGAATCTGGTCGATATGTTTGTAGCATATTGATTCAAATGATAGGCCTGCCCAGCTCTTCCAAGATGGCCGCTGAGATAGGGACAGCCAAAATCCTTTGTTTTTTGCCTTTTTAGCTATTGTATTTAAATTGGGCTCTATCCAATTGCAAATAGAAAAGGCTGTACTCATCGTCGATGACGTAGTATACCCCTTTATCTTTATGACCATAGGGAATCAAGACTAGTGATGAACCCTGCCTCCTCTAATTGTTCCAATCGACGAGCTGTGGTCCCTCCGGGAGGAAGTTTAGATTTGGTGATTAGATCGGCTTGACCAATCCCATATCGATGCTGTGCGATGATTCTAATGAGATCCATATAAGGTTTTGGGATCCTCAAAAAGAGAAGCAAAAAGTCGCCCGAATTCTTTAACCAGAGCTCCATCCTTCTGAAAACACAACTCGTCTATGCATTGATGAGCAGAACGACCTTTGCGGACATAAGACCAATAAAGGGGCACGCCACCGAAAACAGTATAGAGATCGAGAATTTGCCGATGTTCAAGATCAATATGGTGCGCTTTCAAAAATTGTCTTGTTTCATTAAGAGAAAAAGGCTTCAGATTGATCGTGCGAGTCACTCTATTGTGAAGGCCGCCTTTGTCATTGATGATATTTTCAATAATCCATGAGGTGGCCGAGCCACAGATGACGAACTTGATCCTTGGATCGAAAACCCAATAGCGATTCCAATATAACTCTAAGGCTGTAAGCAGCTTTGAACGGGGAGTTGCCATCCAAGGCAGCTCATCAAAAAAAAGCACAATTTTTTTATTCCGGGGAATTTTGGAAATTGCTTGAGTGAGATCTTCGAAAGCATCCCTCCAGCGTTTCTTAGGGGTAATCGACGCACCTTGATAAAAAGTAGCCCCTATTTGTTTTGCAAATTCTTCTAGCTGTTCTTTTAATGAAGCCTTCTGAATGCCTGTAACGTGGAAAAACACACATGGAGTTGAAGCTATATAATTTCTAATGAGATAGGTTTTTCCAACTCTTCGACGGCCATAGACAGCGATAAATTCCGCCCTATTGGATGCGATGATTTCTTTTAGTATTTCCTTCTCATTTTCACGGCCAATCACCTTGCCAGGCAGGATTGGTTTCGTAGAGGGATCTCTTTTTCATAAAATCCAATAAGCTATAACATATTTAGGATAAATGCGTTTTAATTGACATTGCGTTAACCTGCCGCTTCTGCGCTGATCTATAACTGGCAGGTCAGCATAATATTTTTGTCTAATCTGCCGATTATAGATCATCTATAATTGGCAGGTGAAAACAGATTTTGTGTTTCATCTGCCAATTATAAGGATAGCAAAAGTGGCAGATCAACACAAAGGTATAGATTTATTCCTGGATATCGAGCGCAGGAAACAAGGCATTTCTCTTTAATTAAATCTAAAAACGGATCTTCAAATTTCCTCTAGCATTAACCAATTTGAATTCACTGCAATAGTTTAATCTAAAATATTTGAATCAGGAAACTTTAAATATTCATTCAAAATAGACTGAAAGTCATAACTTTTAGTTGCAAAACTGACTTTTGAATAATTTCCTCAGGATTTCCCTTAACCCTTGAAATCGACCCATCTTGAATACTATCATATATCATTTCCAAACAATTAATCTCTGACTGAAATTTGTCTCTCCAGCTCCTTTAACAGGACCATAACACCCATTGGATTTAGAAGAATTTAAATGAACTAAACAATTTTCTAAAAATTTAATCAAACTTTACTGTTTAACCACTCAAAATCATTCACAATAAAAAATGTCTCATGAATCAAACTCAGCATGCATTTTCATTTTCTGAATTTTCCATTCCATCCAATGTCCAGTTTGTTTACCAAATCCATATAAAAGAATAGTTGAATCTTCAAATTTTACTTCACAAAGATCCTTTAAATGTTCAACTTCAAATTCATTCATAATTGACCATTTTTCTGTATGTGGATCAAAACTGCTAATTGAAAGATTTTCCCAATCATTCAAATATAGTATGCCTTTACCGAGTTGAGAGCCTCCATTTAATATTTATCCATGCTCCTTCTACATAGATTTTAAGGAATTTTTTTTGAAGAGATAATTCAATTTTTTCAACTTCGAAATCTGGAAATGAAAGACATTTCATCATATTTTCGTTAATAAATTTCATTGTCCCAATTTTTATGTCCATATGAATAATTTCACATGATTAATAATTTCATTCTCTAAACATTGTTTTTCCTCTGATAATTCATTCCCTCCCCAACTTTTAGTCATTAAATGAACATGATCGCAACCTGTGTCGACCTATTGAATATTCTGTATTCCAATAATCCAGAATTTTCTTTAGTTAAGATCGTTATTCATCTAAATGGAATTTTTTTATCCAACCAGGTTTTCTGTTTTCTAGGACACAATAAACACCATCTTGCGCATCTTTTGCTAAAGAGTCGTAAATCTTTTCATCAAAGTAGTTTTTTTTAACCCAAATTTTTCCTATCGATTCTCCGCAAGAGTTCAAAATCATATTTATCTCCTGGCGGTTTTTTGCTGTTTCTATTAAGGCGTTTAAAACGATTTCATCATCATATTCTTCACCTAAATCCATTGCAGCATCATCCCTTTCCGCATCTAATGCATTTGTGTTTTTCAACAATTGAATGAGTGTTTCTTTCCTGTATATTTTTTGTTTATTCATAATATTCATGTTCTAATCGGAGGTGTGTTCTTACTTTACTATTTCCTGTTTTTCCTGTAAAAGGGTGAATGTATTCTCCTTCATTAATACGTGCATCAAATCTTGGAATTCCGCTGCCTGTGTCTAAACCCCTGTTTTAGTAAGATAGAATCTCGATCACTTTCTTTAATTTTTCCAATCCTTTCTGATTGCAATAGATTTCAACTGTTTCATTTTTGGAATCCAATTCAAACGTTAATAAATAAGCGGGTATCATTTAAATTCATATAAACGATCTCCTAAAGGGAATCTTTGTTTTTCTATTCAATTCACTTTAATTCTAATGGATATCTACAGGAGTTTAAAAATCGGTGAGATTTAATTTGTTACGATTATGCAAAACACTTTCACATATTGTACAAATCACCATTGCATTTGAAGAATTCAATTCCCATGCATCATTGCATTTGGGACACATTAACCAATTTGAATTTACTGCAATAGCATAATCTAAAATATTCGAAATCAGGCAACTTTAAATATTCATTCAAAATAGATTGAGCCATAACTTTTAGTTGCCTAACTGACTTTTGAATAATTTCCTCGAGATTTCCCTTAAGCCTTGAAATCGACCTATCTTGAATACTATTTATATAATAATTTCCAAACAATTAATCTCTGACTGAAAGTTATCTCTCCAGTTATCATTAACTGATTCTAAAGCGTTTAAAAGCCCTACTAAGTCAGAAATAAGACCATATAAATCTATCTTATTGTCTTCAAACCAATCGATTCTATTTAAAATTTTTCTAATTTGTCTTAAATCATATTGACTCAACGCACCCATTACCTGGTAATGTATAGGAATCACTTTTCAACTTTTTCCCATGCATTTTTTGGTACACCAAAATCTTCCCATGCGCATTCCATTGCGAGTTCCAGAGTATCTTGAAGGTAATCACATATACATTTACCATTTTCAAAAACGTAAAGATAAAAACCTACTGAAGGATCATGTTTAATTTCATAATATCTATGTTTAGGAGAGTGGGGGGCAACTTTCCATTTCATAATTACGACTCGGTAAAATAGTAACGGTGTTCAGATCCTGCATCGATCCATCTCCCATTTGGATTCTTTTTCTCTAAATGAAAATGGAGCTTTTCTCCATGAGAATTTTTAACATCAAAACGGATTTTTTTTGTTTCCTTTCATCAAAATCATGTCTCCATTAGCATTGATTATGATCTTACCCTTTCCACCAAGAAACCCTTCAACAGTTTTCTCGAGATTATGATTTTCTGTATGTTGGCTTTATTACTTTGTTAGAAATCTTGGAAATCTGTCAGGCATCTTAGCTAATTTCTTAAAGGCCATCGCTCCTCTAGCAGCACCATAACCCCCAGAGGCCAAGGAAGCCATTTCCAATCCAAAGAGTGTATTAGAATAAAATGATTGATAGATGGGGTCGGAAGGATCGACTGAAAAAAGACGGGTCGCCCAATTGTCTAAGGAGGCGATCTGTTTATTTTGGGAATTTTCGATGCTGGCAAGCATCGAAAATAACTCTTGGGAAAGAAAGTCGCTTTGCGCAGATCCGATATAGAATGCAGAGGTCTGCAAATAGTGCAGATTATCGACCGTAAACCTCGCAAGAGCATTGGTAACGCCGCATAAAGGCGGTTTTGTTATCAACTTTGGAGCTTTTGGCAAGGGGTTGACGGCGATCTGTTTTGTCGAGATGGGCGCAGGATCGACAGAAGGTATCTGTACTGCTGCTGGAGAGAAGGAGGGAATTTGCATGGCAGCAGCGTTGATCGAGGGCGTTGTGACTGGGAGCGGCACATGAATTAGGCCGTAGAGATCGACGTGGGTCAGCGGATTGTTTTTGACAAAAGCATAGAGATTGACACCTCCTCGAAAACCGATGGGATCCGGGGTAATCCAGCGGCCGTATTGCGGATCGAAATACCGGCGGCCATAATAGATCAGCCCTGATTCATCATGACGTTTTGAAGAAAATCTCCATGGATTGATGGGTGGGGAAGTTGAAGTGTGATTGCCAAAAGCATCGAAGAGATAGCTTTCGGGGATCCTACCCTCCAAATCAACAATAGTTGTGATATTGCCTAAAAGATCTGAGATGGGGGCAAAGACACGTCCGTTGAGTTCTAGGGCAATAGCAGATCCGATTTCAGCGCTTGCGGTGTTGCCAAGGACTCGAAGTTGAACGATCTTACCATTTGCATCGGCCGCGCCGATCTCATTTTGTCCATCATAGAAATAATATAGCCGATCCTTGAGCTGCCATGCATTATTTATCCATTCTTCAATGGACATGAAAAGTCGGCGATGAAAACTATCGTAAGCAAAAGTAAACCGCTCCGTAGGGGATTCGATAGCGATAAGACGATCGAGTGCGTCGTAAGTATAGCGTTTATCGCTTGAAAGGGCCAAATTGCCATTGTCATCATAAGAGAAGTGTTCGAATTGATTGAGGGAATTGAGACAATATTGCTCTTCGTTTTTTTGCAGTCGGTTGTGATGCGAATCATAGGCGTAATGATGAGTAAAAGTTCCGGTCTCTTCAATGAGCTGGTAGAGATCATCATAGCTATATACGGATGTTTGCGATTGGGTTTTAAGCTCAATGATATTGCCGACGAGATCGAATTTTAAAATAGATTGCGAAAAGAAGGGGGAAGAAATCGAAGATTTTTTCCCCAGAGGGTTAGTCGTAAAAGCAGCTTCCCCTAAATTCCCAATGAATTGTTCGGAAATCAGGTTGCCGCTTAGATCGTATTCTTGATAGAGATGCGTATAAAGCGTAAAACCAGAACTGTCGCGCCGAGATACACTTTTTAGATTGAGAGCATCATAATCATAGGCGGCGGACGTGTTATCGGGAAAAACAAGCTTTACGCATCGGCCTTGAGAATCATAATCTTTCTTGACAATCAGCTGGTTTGCAAATTTTTCTTCGAGGACTCTTCCTTGTGGATCCAGTCTCCGCAAAGTGATTGCATTCTTGATGCAGTCGGTAGATGAGATGAGTTGATTGTTCTTATTATAACCAAACAGATAGATGATCGAACGATCAGAAGATTCTAGGGAAATGAGGTTGCCATTTGGATCGTAATGGCGTTTTAGGATGACATTATCGGGTTTGCGGGTCTCTTCAAGAAGACCTTTTGGAGTATATTTGTAATAAGTAGTCTTCCCCATCGGCTCCTGAAGACAGCTCAAGAAGTTCCTTTGATCGTATTGGTATCGCGTAATGATTTGTCTATTTTGAGGATAGACTGTGCTGATTTGAGTAGAGAAATTGCCATTGAGGTCATAATATTTTTCTTCGAGAGAAAGAACTTTGTCGTGAGCATTTTGAATTTCGATGCGGGTCATTCGACCGTGGCTGTCATAGGTTTCCATAGTCTTTTGCTCTAAAGGATCTATTGTCGTTTTTTGAAGAATGCGCTGCCCCAACGCATTTCGCTGTTTTTCATCGTAAGAAATGCGTGTTTCATTGCCTAAGGCATCGATTTGCAAAATAAGCCGGTCGAAAGAATCGTACTCAAACTGCTCCTTGGCTTCCTCCCCTTGAATGGAGCGAATGATCGTTTTTTTATTGCTAGCTTCATCGTATTCAAAGATCGTTTTAGAAAGAATTTGCCCTTGGTCGTCCTCTTGCCTTTCTTCGATGAGGCGATCTAAGAGATCGTATTCAGTGAACGTGATTAAAGCCCCTGCTTTGACACTGTGTAAACGATTGAGGTGGTCATAGCTAAACTCTTTTCTTTCTCGATTTTTTTCTTCTGAAATTTTGCGCCCAGCGCCGTCATAAGTATAAGTCGTGATATTCCCTTCAGGATCTTGGGAAGCGATCAAATGAGATCCATGATAAGTATTGCGAGTTACGTACCCAAGAGGATCTGTAGCGGAAATGCATCTTCCAAAAGCATCGTAAATATATGAAGTCACATCCCCCTCTGGATCGATGTGAGTTTTGAGCGTGCCGTCTAGATTGTAATAAAAATGTTCAGCAGCTCCATCAGGCGTTTGAACAAAAGTCTTTTGACCTCGGGCATTGTAATGTGTTCTTGTTGTGAAGCCCTTAGGATCTGTACGTGTGATTTCTCTTCCTGCACCATCATACGTTGAACGAATAACGGGAAATACAGATTGGCAGTTTTCATCTTGGACATTGGGGAGTTGTGTTTCTATGATATTCCCAAAATTATCCGGATTGTATCGAGTGATATTCCCAAAATGATCGATAGCGGCAGTTTTATTGTGCTTGCCATCATATGTGTGTTGGACCACATGTTCAATGCCGTCAAATCCGGTGTCCTTAGATTCGATCAGTCTGTTGCAGAAATCATAGGACATCAATGTCACCCGCCGTCCGCTTGCCGTTTGCGAGGTTTGCTTATTTCCGGCAGCATCATAGGTATATTTAGCTGTTTGACCAATGGGATTCGTTTCTTCGCGAGGGCGTCCCAATTCGTCGTAAACAGTTTTAATCCGATAGTTGAAGGTACCGGAAGCATCGTAAACGTCCTGCTGTTCTATTTTGGCGCCTTTGGTATACGTAAGGACGGTTTTTTTAAGGAGACGTTCCTGAGAACCATCCCAATATTTTTCTTCGATGATTTGAGGCATGTCTACAAAAGGCCCGCCTGGCATCGGCGTGATCGATTTGATCGTGCGCGTTTTGACGCCAGACAGATCGTTTTTATCCCAGGCAGCCCCATCGTCATGGATCTCTCGGATGAGAACACGGTCTGGATTATATTCATAAAAAATGCGGACTTTGATTTGGGCTCCTTCACAAAGATATTTTCCGGAGACAAGGTCAGAATCGGGAAGATAATCATAACGTGTGATCTTGCCATTTTGTTCTTCCTCTTTGAGGAGAAGGTCGCGCCCATCTTGACTGTAATCTCTTGTGATCCAGTAAGTTTCCCAGGCATTTGGCTGTCCGGAAAGATTGCCGGACAGCTCTTCTCTAAACACATTGCCGCGTGGGTCATAATGAAATCGCCGAGAAAAAACAATTTGATGGTTGCTATCGTAAAAACTTCTGCTAAGGAGATCACCGGCTCCTAGCCATTCAAAGGTTTCTTTGTTGTATAACCCACCTGAAGGGTTAAATCGCTCGATTGCCTGAAGGAGTTTTGATGGCGAATAATGGTATCGGACAAGGACGTTGTCGATTTCGTGGACGTCGGTATGTTGATCACCGTAGAAGAAACGATGAGTGACATGGGGGGTAGCATCGTGGCCCACAGGAGCTTTTAATGTTTTGACCCGCAACGACCTTGGGTCTTTCCGATCTTTGATCTTAATATCTTTTCCAGCGACATCATTGTGACCTGGATGGTAATAATCGATATCAAAATAGCGCAAGTCAGGCAAGCTGACCCGGCGGACCATATTTCCGCAGTGTCCATGATGGGGATGATAAAAAATGCTTTCCTCGGGAGCCTCTGGAGATCTAATGGTTTTTAAAAGAAACACCTCATCATTGTGCTTTCCCTCATAGCGATAGCTGATTGTCCGGCCATCACTCAACGAGATATCGACATCCGGGATCTTTTCGGGGTGGACATGATGATAGTGAAAATAGGCTGATGCATAAGTTTTGCTCTCGCTGGGGTTTTTCGTATGGATCTCATCGAGTCTATCGTTATGATCGTGGTGGTAAACAACCTTATGCCCAGAGGGAAGAGTCTCAGATTCAAGAAGATATTTAATTTTTTTTGATTCTTCTCCCTTGAAAACTGCTTTAAAATGTTTGCGGTGATGATGGATCTTATATCTTCGCGTGGTGCAATCTGAACAATGGACCGTAAGGTACTTGCCTTCCCCTTCTAACCGGACGCTAGCATTTTTAAGATTTGTATGAGCGCTGATCTCTCCTTGAGAAGTATTTGTCAACCCTTGGATCGCATTGGAAGATGGAATACGAAATTTAGGTGGGTGCTTCTTTTTATAGAAATGATTGTAAACTTCATCGGCGGGAGCATGAAAAGTAAAGGTCGAGCCATTAGGTTCTTGGATCGTGATCTTGTGCTCGTGTTCGCCTCCTTTATAAATAGCGGTAAGATGATTCAACGAAGACCAACAGGCCAGTTTTCCTTTGCCATCGCCGCTAATGTAGAAGCGAGGGATGCGTAGAGGAATATAGCCTTGGACAAGTGCGTCTTCCTCTGCAAGAAATAAATCTCCCGTAATTGCACTGACGCAATTTTCAACTAGCGCACTCGGTTCATTTTCAGTAACGGCGATTTGGCCAAAGAGGTCGAAGGCCGAAAGGATAAAGATCGAGATCATCCATTTCATAAAAAGAACCCTGATTTGAAGAAAAGAGTGTAATCAAGCCCCAGTTTTTTTCAACCGCAAAAACTTTCGGTCCCTATTCAAAATTTGTTTCAATTTGACGAGGGAGGTCCAAACTGTTATAAGTAGACTAAGACCATGTGAAGGCTCATCTGGTCGAGAACTCCTCAATCTTTAGTAAAAAGCAATTATGGGAAATCGTCCTTCTCGTTTACGCCTCTTCTCCTTCAGGCATTTAATCATCCTTTTTTCTTTTCTTTTTCTCCTTACAGGCTGCGAAAGCAACATGGTGATCGTCAGCGATCTCGATGAGAGAGAAGCTAACGAAATCGTCGTCTTTCTCGCAAGTAAAGGAATTTCTGCACAAAAAACGGCATCCGTCAGCACAGCACCGGGCGTAGGGGGCACTGAGGCGGCAAAGTTCAGTATCAGCGTAGAATCGGGTAAATCGACTGAAGCGATGGCTGTCCTCAATCAAAATGGCCTTCCGAGGAAAAAAGGAACGACCCTCTTGGATCTTTTCGCCAAAGCCGGTCTGATGTCTTCGGCGACAGAAGAGCAAATTCGATATCAAGCAGGGCTTGCCCAGCAAATTGCGAATATGATCCTTAAAATCGACGGTGTGATCGATGCCGACGTCCAACTCTCTTTTCCGACTGAGTCAGCCAGCCCCATTGCTCCAGGAGCGGCAGCGGCGGCGCCCAAAAAGATCACAGCCGCGGTCTACGTCAAACATCAAGGAGTCCTTGACGATCCCAATAGCCATCTCGTCACAAAAATCAAACGTTTGGTCGCAGGAAGCATCACGGGCTTGGATATCAATGACGTGACTGTGATTTCGGACCGTTCCCGGTTTACCGATATTAGCTTGGCGCAGGCAGCGGAAGCATTAGAGCCCAAAGCCAAAGAATACGTCAGCATCTGGTCGATTGTCATGAGCAAAAATTCGGCCGGGCGATTCCGATTTATCTTTTTCTTCTTGATGATTTGTACGATTATTTTTGCAATTGTCATCGGGTGGATGGTCTGGAAATTTTATCCCATCCTCAAAAAACGGGGAGGTTTTAAATCGTTGCTGCACCCCGTTCCTCTAGAAAACCATCGAGAAACGCCAGACAGCAAACCTCCTGAAGAAAACAAATAAGAGGGTAGGGTCATGGACAGCACTGCCCTGGTCGTTTGGAATTCCTTTTTGCAGTCCGCTCCTCCTGATCAGAAGAACGCCCTTTTGAACTGTCTCTCACCAGAGCTTTTACACGAGCTGCAAAGTCAGCCTCCTCCTCTAAAAAATCTGCAGCTAGGTTGTGAGCCGATCGAAGAAGAGTTGACACAGGTCCACTATTCCTGGCTTGCACCCATTTTAAGATCTTTACCGGAAAACGAGATCAAATTGTTCTTATCATCGCTTTCTTCGGAACAGATCCAAGGCCTCAAGCATACGCTGATGCTTTCCAACGCCTTGCCTGCAACGACCTCTCTGGGCCATCAATACCTTAGAAAAACTTTCTTTGAAATGATCGCTAGAGAGGATCTTGTTCCTGTTTCCTGCTTGCCCGCAGATGAGTTGAACTGTCTGTTCGATTTGTCATTGCCCGAGTTCGAATCCTTGATCGATCTGCTCAGCATGCATGACTTAAGCGTCGAAATCCGCCATATCATCGAAACGGCAAAACTCAAAGAAATTTACGCTCTGCTCTCCAAGGCGCAAACGACATTTTTAAAAACTTTAGTGCATAAAAAAGAACCAGTCACTTTTAAAAAAATGGGGCTGGTGGCATGGAATGGCGATCAGGAGGCTTTGCAGTCCCTTTTGCTCCAGCGCGGAATCAACAGGGTCGCCAAAGCCTTGTATGGGCGCAACCCCAGCTTAATATGGCATATCGCTCATCGCCTAGACGCAGAAAAAGGACAGCTTTTAATGAAATTATGCACCGCGCTCGACCATCCCCGCGCCTCCGCTCTTTTAACGGAGCAAATCGTCGAACTGGTCAATGCTCTCAAAACTACTAACACTGCCGAAATAATATGAAATTTTTTTCACTCATCTATCAAGGGGAGATCCATCCCGAAAGGCAAGAAAAAATCATTCCCGCCGAAGATTTCAGCACGTTGATGCAAGCCAGCGAGATCTTAGAGCGTGCTAAAGAAGACGTCAAACATTACAAAAAAAAGATCGAAGAAGAGTGCGAAGAGCTGAAAGAGAAGGCCAAAGAAGAGGGGTTTGACGAAGGCCTGCAGCAATTCAATGAACATCTCATTCACTTCGACAAACAGCTTCGCGTGCTCCGGATGGACCTGCAAAAGCAAATTCTCCCCCTTGCCTTGAAAGCCGCAAAAAAAATTGTAGGCGAACAACTGGACTTGAATCCCGAAACGATCGTCGAAATCGTCATTCAAACTTTAGCCCCCGTCACCCAAAACCATCGTTTCACGATCTACGTCAACAAAGTAGATAAAGAAATTTTGGAAGCTCACAAACCTAAAATCAAAAGCATCCTAGAACAAGTCCAAGTCCTGACCATACAGGAGCGCAGCGATATCGCTCCCGGAGGGTGCATCATCGAGACAGAGAGCGGCATCATCAATGCCTCCATTGAAAATCAATGGCGCGCCCTAGAGCACGCCTTCGAAAAATACATGCGAACGTAAATTCATTCTTTTTCATTTAGAGAAATCCGGCAACCGTATAAATTCGGAAGGGTGCAACTCAAAGTTGTGCCCGCAAACGGACCTCGACTGGTTTCCTGCAAATGCATAGAAGTAAATTTATTTTTCTCCTGTTATTCGCAATCGCCTTCATGGGAATCGGAACCGGTGCGCTGTGGGCGCAAGAAGCTCCCAATGCTGCCACCACTCCCGAAGCCGGCATTGAGGCGGCTGCAAATCCGACGACATCAGGGCTTGCTCCTCCGACAGCCATCGAAGAAATCGCCGCCATCACGGCTCTCGCGCTGCTTCCCTTTGCGATCATGCTCCTCACTTCGTATATCAAAATCGTCGTTGTCCTTTCCCTGCTCCGCAATGCGCTCGGCGTCCAGCAGTCGCCTCCCAATGCAGTCCTAAGTGGCATTGCGTTGTTAATGACGATCTACGTGATGTTTCCGACGATGATTGCCATGTACAACAAAGGAGAGAGCTACATTAAAGCAAAGCCGCCCGCGCAGCTCATATCTGGAGAAAGCGCTCAATACATCGTCAACATCGTCAATATCTCCAAGGAACCGATGCGCGACTTTCTCCAAAGAAACACGATCGGCAAACATATGACGAGCTTTTATCAGCTCGCTTATCGCTCTTTTCCGGAAGACTATCGAAAAGATTTGAAAGTGAATGATTTTATCGTTCTTGTCCCTGCCTTCATCACGACACAGCTTAAAGCCGCCTTTGAGATCGGCGTATTGATCTATCTGCCCTTCTTTGTCATCGATCTTGTGACATCCAATATTTTGCTCGCGATGGGGATGATGATGCTGTCCCCGCTCACGATCGCTCTGCCTTTAAAACTTTTGCTGATCGTCATGGTCGACGGCTGGACCTTGATCATTCAAGGACTTGTGCTATCATTCCGATAATTAAGAGACTGTTGTCGATTTAAGAGTGTGTTAACGGATTTTGTTATTTTGATTTTTGATGATTTTTTCTTTAGGATCTAATTCGGCGCCGCAGTACATAGTTAAATTAACTAGGACAAGGCGCCAAATTAGATCCTAAAGAAAAAGGCGCAAAAAGCAATTAACAAAAATCCGTTAACACACTCTAAGGCTTCGTCGATTTTCGGGATTATTTTGGCCGATTTTCGATTCTTTTGCTGGGGGTAATATACGCAGTTTGATATAACCCCCAGCAAAAGAAGTCGAAAAGCGGCTCAAAAGAACCCGAAAATCGACAGAAGCTTAATTCGACAACAGTCTCTAAGTTAAAAGAGGAACGATGTACGCTACAGAGATCTATCAACTTTCCTACCAAGCCCTGCTATTGATTCTTTTGCTTTCCGGACCTCCCATATTGATCAGTACATTGCTAGGCCTAGTGGTGGCCATTTTCCAAGCCGCGACGCAGATCCAAGAACAAACGCTATCTTTTATGGTCAAACTCTTTGCTGTCATGATGGTTTTAATGTTAATGGGAGGATGGCTCGCAGCGCAGATCATGTCATTTACAAACAATATCTTTATTAATTTCCCAAAATGGTCTTCATAATAATCCGTGTCCAGTACTGATAGTTACCTTGCCTTTTTTTCTAAACTGACTGAATTCGCACCCATCTCCGCTTTGTCATTATTTGTGCTGGGGATGATGCGTATTGCTCCGGTCATCGCCATGGCGCCCTTTTTCGGCTCTAAAACTCCCGCACCTGTCAAAATGGGACTGCTCATCGCCCTGAGCGTCATTTTTCTTCCCCACATGGCGCTCACGAGTACAACGCTGATCGGCTTCAACACGACTTTCATTATCTTATGCGTGAAAGAACTCTTTATCGGATTTATTCTCGCTCTCTTTGTATCGATTCCCTTTTACATGGCAGAGTCCGCAGGCGTGACGATCGATTTTCAACGCGGGTCTTCTTCTTTACAAGTGCAAGATCCTTTTTCGCAAAGCCAAGCTTCCGACCTTGGCATCCTCTACAACATGGTCCTCGTCGTGATGTTTTATCAGATCGATGGGCCTTTTTATTTTTTCAACGCTCTTTTCGACACTTATACTTTAATCCCCGCCGATGGTTGGATACCTGCGCAATTCTTTACGTTTAACCATCCCTTTTGGCAAACAGTTTGGGGCGTTGTTAACCGCGTGATGGCTGTCGGCATTCAACTCGCCGCTCCTTCTCTGCTGGCCATTCTAATGACAGAAATGTTCTTAGGCATTGCCAATCGGCTTGCGCCCCAAGTGCAAATCGCATTCTTAGGGATGTCCCTTAAATCGCTCGTCGGCTTGGCCATACTGTGCGCCGCATGGTTTTTCATTTTGCAGCAGATGAATGTCCAAACCATGCTCTGGCTGAGCGAAATGAACAAGATCATTCCTACCCTCAAGTTGTAAAACGAAAAAAATCTCGAGGAATATCCGGCGAATTGATATAAGGGTTTGCATAGTTTAAGAATTTCGGGAGATTTTCCTATGCAATGGAACATGAAATCAAAATGGGGAGCTCTAGCTAGTTCTCTCTTCGCCTTCACGACTTTTGTGAATGCCAATGTCAACGACGCACAAATGCGCAATTTAGAAAACCGTGTCTCTGCTTTAGAGCAGCGCAAAGGGGCAAGCGGGATGGTCAATCCACCAGCCCGTCCGCAGGTTAGAAATGGAGCAGACTTATTCCTCTACGGCGATTTGCTTTATTGGAAAGCCACTGAAAATGGCCTACCGCTAGCAGTTATCAATAAAGGATCTTTCCAAAATATCGCCCACTCAAAAGTGAGCAATCTGCGAGGCAAATACGATTTAGGTTTTCGCGTTGGCGTAGGTTACGACATCCCTCACGACGGATGGGATTTGGGACTTTCATGGCTGCGTTATAATAGCGATGGCCACCGCAAACACATTCATTCGCATAGGAACCAATTCATTTTTCCAAGTTTAGCACCGTCAGCAGATCCTATTGCCGAGCTCAACACCTGCCAACGTGCCAAAGGACATTGGAGACTGCTGCTCAATCAACTCGATCTCGATTTGGGACGCGAGTTCTTTGTCAGCAAATGGCTGACCATGCGGCCGCATGCAGGCGTCAGAACCGATTGGATCCATCAAAAAGCAAAAGCGGAATATCAGCACTTCAACGGGGAATTAGTCAACGTCCCGCCCCTCCCGACTTCCAATGAAGTGGAAGTGGGTTTAAAAGATGAATGGTGGGGGATTGGACTTGAAGCTGGTTTGGATACGCAATGGGGGCTCGGCGAAGGCTGGAGCATCTATGCTAACCTCGCTGCAGCTATCCTTTACGGCAGACATCACATCAGAGACAAGGTTAAAGACGAACCTGGTGTTCTCAATGCAAGCAACGCAGCGGATTCACGCCCCAACGGCAAATTCGGAAATCTTAGAAACAATTATTGGATTGCCCACCCCGTTCTCGATTTACAATTGGGATTGCGTTGGGACCACATGTTTTGCGATGACCATTTGCATGTCGGAATCCACTTGGGATGGGAAAATCATAATTACTTTAGCCAAAACCAACTTCCCAACTTCAGTGATGACTTCAACTTTGGCAAATTTTTCGCCAACCAAGGCGATCTATCTCTGCAAGGATGGACGCTTGGCCTTCGCTTAGATTTTTAATGGAAACCCATTTCGCTTAAACAACCCAGTCCTTCTAGACTGGGTTGTTATTTTTTCTTCGCTGCCAGCTTAAAAAAATAATGTGCTAATAAATCATTTTTTGTGGTTCAATGAAACGATTTCTTGACCTTCCATTCATCTTTTAGATGCTGAAGGCAAGAATGGAATAGACTCAATTGAGCCGAGTTTTGAGCCTAGTTCATAAAAAATCAACTCGGCGCCAAGTGGCGGTAACATATGAAAAAATTACTGACCTTAGCTTGTCTTTTGACAGCAATACAGTGGCAATGTTTTGCCAGCTCTATCAATTGGAATTCACCAATAACAATCTCATCAAACGGTGTCAATGCATCGGATCCACAAATTGTGATTGATCCGAATGGAAACTCAACATCGGTTTGGATAGAAAGCAATACCATTAAAGCTAGCCATCTACCTTCGGGAGGAAGTTGGAGCGCAGTTACTTCGATCTCAAATTCAGGCGCCTCAACCCCTAAGATTGGAATCGATACAGCAGGCAATGTCACAGCCGTATGGTTAGAAAGTGGTGTCGTGAACTCCGCGGTCCTGCCTGCTGGTGGAAGTTGGAGCGCGGAAACTGCAGTTTCAAATACAGGAGCTTCAAGCGTATGGCTTTCGGTAGACAATACTGGAAACGTCGTTGCCGCATGGATTAGAAATGGATTTGTCGAAGCAGCGCAAAAAACTTTTGGAGGAAGCTGGGGTACAGTGAGCGTACTCTCTTCTGGCGGAGCTGAGACCCACCCCAATGTCTATATTGGCTCCTCTGGGGTCATTTTTGCAGTTTGGCATTCTGCATCTACAGGAAGCAATATCGTCACCGCGTCAAAAGGGTCTGTGGGAGGCTCTTGGGGAACGGCTGCCAATATTATCGCTGTCAGTCCTGCACTGCAGCACGATTTTCCCAAAGTCATTGTTGATGGAAACGGAAATGCTACAGCACTTTGGTATCGATATAATCTATCCGGATCCACGTACACCAACACCCAAATTTTAGCTGCAACCCAAACGAGTGGAAGCTCTACATGGGTTCCCACTATTTTATCCAATCCAGGGCAGCTCAATATTGCCAATTTAGCTTTCTTAAACCTCAGAATTGACAGCTCGGGCAATATTTTAGCCGACTGGATAAATTCCTATGACGGATCAACATTAACTCTCGAAGCAGCAGTCAAGCCAAACACTCAAACATGGCAAACGGGTGGTGAACTGGATAACAATGATCCTTATGGTTATCAATTTGGGTCAAGTGTTGCTACCTCAGGCGATGCTTTGATCGCTTATATGTTTTTTGATGGGACTAATTTAACAATTCAGTCGACTGAAACAGCTCTGGGAGGCACTAGATTCAACTTCTTTACGGCTCCCGCAACAATTTCTCAAGGAACAGATAATGCCTATCCTAGAGCGGCATCACAATATTTAAGTAGTACCATCAATGCTACTTGTGTTTGGCTGCATAATAATGGAATGAATAATGTCGTCCAGGCAATCACAGGATCAAAAACTACTGTTTCCCCACCAACAAGTCTAAACGTGGTTCAAAATTCAACCAATTTTGGAGTCTTCACAGAAAATTTCAATACGTTAACTTGGACGGCGAGCACCGATCCCAATCTGATTGAATATATTATTTATCGCAATTCCGTTGTGGTTCAAGGAGTCGATCCTTCGGCTGTACAATTTGTGGACCAAAACGCACCTTCAAGCGGAACGACCGTTTATGGAGTTGCAGCAGTCTCGAGCGATTTCACCGTCAGCTCGATAGCTACCTTTAGCTTTACACCTTAAAAAAATCTATTAATTAGGTCAAAATTATGAAAAAAATCTTATTTTCCTTGATTAGCC
Source organism: uncultured Verrucomicrobiae bacterium (assembly GCA_963698815.1). Classification (GTDB taxonomy): domain Bacteria; phylum Chlamydiota; class Chlamydiia; order Chlamydiales; family Rhabdochlamydiaceae; genus CAJCIW01. The sequence goes on along the minus strand of CAVOSF010000007.1, from coordinate 533,571 downwards.
TATTCTCATTCACTCAAGGAATGGCCAATGACATTGTTTGGTCTATTCCACCTACCTTGCTTTCAACTTCCAATCTAAATGCTTCTAATCCACAGATTTCAACAGATGCGAGCGGAAATCTCGTCGCGCTTTGGATCGAGAACGGTCTTGTCAAATCCAAGTCGAAGCTTTTAAACATGAATTGGGATGCGGGAGCGACTTTGTCCCCTTTTTCTCCTTCTGTTGGCCCAGCCATTGTTTGCGATCTTGCTGGAAACGCCACAGCCATATGGTTGGAAAACGGCATTGTAAAAGCTGCTTCTAAACCCTTCATGAGCAATTGGAGTCAGCCCTCGACACTTTCTAATGGAGGTGCGGGAATTCCAGCTCTTGCGGTCAACACAACGGGGGATGTCGTCGCAGCATGGCCAAGACATGGCAACATTGAAACTTCTACAAAGATGTTTGGAGGTTCATGGGGAGGCACTCAAGTCATTAGTAGTTCTAATGCCGCAAATCCCCAGATTGCCATAGCAAGATCCAGTGCAAATGCAAATGCAGTTGTAGTGTGGCAAAGCAGCTCTGCTACTCTGTCTTCTATCAGCGCTTCAACAAAACCCCTTACTGGAAATTGGAGTGCTGCACAAGTGATTTCAGATCCTCTACATAATGCAGCGACTCCTGTTGTCGCTATGGATCTTAATGGCAATGCCACAGCCCTCTGGTTTAAATACGACGTCGTTGGAACAAACTATTTCAATGTCGTTGTACAATCAGCAGAAAGGCTAGCTAATGCTCAATGGGGCAGTGCGGCATCACTGTCTTCATCCGGCATCCGCAATCCAGCTACTTTAGTGGCACGGGTTGCCTATGATAGCGTAGGAAATGCCGTTGCTTTATGGAACACTTCATTCGATAATGATACGTTTTCCATTCAGGGCGCCGTCAAACCTCTTAGAGGAGTTTGGGATAGTCCTGTCGATATTGTTAGCTCCAATACTTACGGCCTCGACGCAGATCTTAAAGCGAATAATTTAGGGGACGCCTTGGCCTTATATATGTTTTATAATGGGCAAACGTTAAGTATCCAATCGGCAGAATCAGACATTACAGGATTTATGAATGATGTTTGGTCGGTTCCCATTCTAGTTTCAGCAGGGATGAACAATGGCTCTCCTAGAACTGCCACGACGCTTGCCGGCAATGCCATTAAAACAGCGGCAATTTGGTTGAGTTCCAATGGAATGCAAAATCAAGTTTTTGCTTCCACAGGTTCAAAATCTCTTCCCCTGCCGCCAAGCAATCTCAGCGTATCGCAAAATGTCTCCAATTTAGGTGTTTATACTGATTATTATAACCTCTTAAGCTGGACTGCGAGCGCAGACCCAACAGTTGTTGGATATCTGATTTATCGCAACGGTACATTTTTAGAACAAGTTTCTAACACTACCACACAGTTTGCTGATCATAATAGAGTACAAAATGGAGCTGTCGCCTATGAGATCGCTTCTGTAAATAATCAAAATACGCATAGCGCCATCGTTTCAGTAAATTTTCCTTAAATGATTTTTCAAGGGGGACTTTGTCCCCCTCCTCTCATGAAAAAATTACTAGCCTTAACTTGTCTTTTGACAGCACTACAATGGCATTCTTTTGCCGACACTATTCATTGGAATGCTCCAATAACAGTCTCGACGCCTAACGTCAATGCATCGGATCCCCAAATTGTCGTGGATCCAAGCGGGAATGCGACATCGGTGTGGGTAGAAAACAATATCATTCAATCAAGCCATCTGCCTTCGGGGGGAAGTTGGAGCGCACTCACTTCGATCTCAAGTACAGGAGCCTCAACTCCACGACTTGGAATCGATACAGCAGGAAATGTCACAGCTGTATGGCTGGAAAATGGTATCGTGAGTTCCGCGACTCTGCCTGCTGGTGGAAGTTGGAGCGCGGAAACTGCAGTCTCAAGCTCGGGGGCCTCAAGTGTAGCGCTTTCTTTAGACAATAGTGGAAACGCTTGCGCCGTATGGATTAGAAATGGATTAGTCGAAAGTGCGCAGAAACTTGTAGCAGGAATTTGGGGTACGGTGAGCGTGCTTTCCACTGGCGGAGCCGAAACCCACCCCGATGTAAATATTGGCCCTTCTGGAATCATTTTTGCAGTTTGGCATTCTTCAGCTTCGGGATCAAATATCATCACTGCAGCAAAAGGATCTGTGGGGGGGGCTTGGGGAACGCCTGCCAATATTATCGCGATCGCTCCTGCACTGCTGCATGACTTTCCCAAAGTCCTTGTCGACTCCAATGGAAATGCCACAGCGATCTGGTATCGCTATAACCTCAGCGGATCTACGTACACTAATGTGACAGTTTTAAGCGCAACATTGTTAAATGGAAGTTCTACATGGAGTCCAACCATTCTATCTAATCAAGGCATGCTCAATCTTGCAAATTTTGCTTTCTTAAACCTCAGAATTGACGGCATGGGGAATATTTTGGCAGGCTGGGTGAATTCCTATGACGGCTCAACCTTTACTGTTGAAACGGCAGTCAAACCATTATCTCAAGCTTGGCAAACCGGTGGTCTACTCGATGTCAGAGACCCTTATTCTTATCAGCTCGGGACAAGCGTTGCTTCCAACGGCGATGCTTTAGTCGCCTATATGTTTTTTGATGGAACCAATCTAACGATTCAATCCACGGAAACATCTATTGGAGGCATTAGATTTAACTTCTTCTCGCCTCCCGTAGCGATTTCACAAGGAACAGATAATGCTTATCCTCGAATGTCATCACAATATTCAAATAATGTGGTGAACGCCGCTTGTGTTTGGCTTCAGAATAATGGAACTAATAATGTTGTTCAGGCAGTTACTGGTTCAAAAGAGACTGTTGCTCCTCCAACAAATCTAAGCGTGGTTCAAAATTCAATCAATTTTGGAGTATTCACAGAGAATTTTAATACGTTAACTTGGACGGCTAGCACTGATCCCAATCTGATTGAATATCTCATTTTTCGCAATTCAGTTTTGGTTCGAGCGGTCGCTTCCTCAACACTGCAATTCGTGGACCAAAATGTTCCATCAAGCGGATCGACGGTTTATGGTGTTGCAGCTGTTACCAGCGGCTATATCGTCAGTCCGATAACGACTGTTACTTTTCAACCTGTCATGGCACAGTAGATCAAAATACATAGCGCCATTATACCGAAATGAATGTTCAACGGGGGACTTTGTCCCACAAAAAATTATTTCTTGCTTGAATTACGCAACTTATCTACGCTCGTACCAAATAATTTTAATTGACATCTGAACTTTCCATCCTTCGTTAAGCGATGAAAAACCTTCGTCTTAAAGTCTTTCGCTTCTTCAAGACCGCGCACATTTTATTGATCTTTTCACTCTTTGTAGTGAAAAACAGCCCCCTCATCAGTGCAGAGTTTGGAACTTCTTCTTTTTTATTCGCTGCTCATTTGAATCGGCACGCCTCCGATTTGATTTTATTTGCAAAAGATGATGATTGCGGAAAAGCGCCAAAACGAGGTCCTCCAGGACCTCCGGGGCCACCAGGTCCTCAGGGTCCAAGTGGGAAAGGCGGTACAGAAGGATCAACCGGACCAACAGGGCCATCAGGTGGCCCACTAGGTCCTACAGGGCCAATAGGCCCAACTGGAGAGATTGGTCCAACTGGAGACACTGGACCAACCGGTCCTGCTGGCACGGGTTCAACTGGTCCAACTGGTCCGATCGGGCCAACTGGAGACATTGGACCAACCGGTCCAACTGGTCCGATAGGTCCAATTGGGCCAACCGGTGACACTGGACCAACAGGTCCTATTGGTACAGGTCCAACCGGTCCCACAGGTCCAATTGGGCCAACTGGTAATACTGGGCCAACGGGTCCAACCGGACCCACAGGCGCGGGATCTACTGGAGCAACTGGACCAACCGGAAATAGTGGAGCAACTGGTCCCACCGGTCCCACAGGTGCCGGTTCTCCTGGACCAACCGGACCAACTGGAGACAATGGAGCGACTGGTCCCACCGGTCCCACAGGTGCCGGTTCTCCCGGACCAACCGGACCAACTGGAGACAATGGAGCAACTGGTCCCACCGGTCCCACAGGTGCCGGTTCTCCTGGACCAACCGGACCAACTGGGGACAATGGAGCAACTGGTCCCACCGGTCCCACAGGTGCCGGTTCTCCTGGACCAACCGGACCAACCGGACCAACTGGAGACAATGGAGCAACTGGTCCTACAGGTTCTACAGGTCCAACTGGAGACACTGGATCAACTGGTCCCACTGGACCCACTGGAAATATTGGTGCGATTGGTCCAACAGGTTCAACAGGACCAACCGGTGATACTGGATCAACAGGTCCCACTGGTCCCACTGGAAATATTGGTGCGATTGGTCCAACAGGTTCAACAGGACCAACCGGTGATACCGGATCAACAGGTCCTACTGGTCCCACCGGACCCACTGGAAATAATGGAGCGACTGGTCCAACAGGTTCAACAGGGCCAACCGGTGATACCGGATCAACAGGTCCTACTGGTCCCACCGGACCCACTGGAAATAATGGAGCGACTGGTCCAACAGGTTCAACAGGACCAACCGGTGATACTGGATCAACAGGTCCCACCGGACCCACTGGAAATAATGGAGCGACTGGTCCAACAGGTTCAACAGGGCCAACCGGTGATACCGGATCAACAGGTCCTACTGGTTCCACCGGACCCACTGGAAATAATGGAGCGACTGGTCCAACAGGTTCAACAGGGCCAACCGGTGATACTGGATCAACGGGTCCTACTGGTCCCACTGGAAATATTGGTGCGACTGGTCCAACAGGTTCAACAGGGCCAACCGGTGATACTGGATCAACGGGTCCTACTGGTCCCACTGGAAATATTGGTGCGACTGGTCCAACAGGTTCAACAGGACCAACCGGTGATACTGGATCAACGGGTCCTACTGGTCCCACCGGACCCACTGGAAATATTGGTGCGACTGGTCCAACAGGTTCAACAGGACCAACCGGTGATACCGGATCAACAGGTCCTACTGGTCCCACCGGACCCACTGGAAATATTGGTGCGACTGGTCCAACAGGTTCAACAGGACCAACCGGACCCACTGGAAATACTGGACCGACAGGTCCAACGGGATCTACGGGACCAACAGGCCCAACCGGAAATACTGGACCGACAGGTCCAACGGGATCCACGGGACCAACCGGACCCACCGGAAATACTGGACCGACGGGTCCAACGGGATCCACGGGACCAACAGGCCCAACCGGAAATACTGGACCGACAGGTCCAACGGGATCCACGGGACCAACCGGACCCACCGGAAATACTGGACCGACGGGTCCAACGGGATCCACGGGACCAACAGGCCCAACCGGAAATACTGGACCGACAGGTCCAACGGGATCCACGGGACCAACCGGACCCACCGGAAATACTGGACCGACGGGTCCAACGGGATCTACGGGACCAACAGGCCCAACCGGAAATACTGGACCGACAGGTCCAACGGGATCCACGGGATCAACCGGACCCACCGGAAATACTGGACCGACGGGTCCAACGGGATCCACGGGACCAACCGGACCCACCGGAAATACTGGACCAACGGGACCCACGGGTCCAACCGGACCCACGGGTCCCACGGGTCCAACCGGATCCACAGGTCCAACCGGATCCACAGGTCCAACCGGTCCCACGGGACCAACAGGTCGTACGGGACCAACTGGGCCGACCGGACCAAGAGGGGGAGCTACCGATTATGCAATGATTATTCTTCAAGGAGCTAACACTGCAACTACGGTAAATAACCTCACTAATGTTCCCTATCCTGTTGCGAACAACCCGGTGATCGCTGCTCCAGGCACTAAAATCGATGTCCTATCAACAGGAATAATTACTATTTTGATACGGGAATCTATCAAGTTTCTTTTGGCGTCTCGCTTAGCTCAAATGCTACAGCTCAATTTCAACTACGCGTCAATGGTGCAACGGCTCCTTCACAACAAATACTCGATTTGGGTATCGCAGGAGGAAATGTGATTATGGACAGCTTGACCTCCATTGTGTCAATAACAACTAAGCCTTCAAATCTGACATTAGTGAACACGTCAGGGGTTAATATTAACTTAAACAACAAATCTGCCACGGCAGCAGGTGGACCTGCGTCGTATGTGACTATTGTCAAACTTCAGTAGAATTGAGGAAGCAAATGTGTAAATTTTTAAGCTCTCTAATTGTTATTCTTCTCTACTTCATCTCATTAAATGCAGCTCGAGACCAAAAAAAAATTGTAGAAGAAAAACATTATACTTTATCAATCTGTGCAATTTTTAGTAATGAAGCAGAATATTTGAAAGAATGGATTGAATACCATCTGTTAGTCGGTGTCGATCACTTTTTTTTATATAATGTTGGCAGCACAGATAATTATTTGAAGAGATTATCACCTTATATCGAAAAAGGAATTGTCACTTTGATTAAGTGGCATCATTGGTCCGAAGACTGCGAGGAGAATGCTTACAAATGGTCTTTAGGCGTGCAAATCCCAGCCTATGAAAATGCAATGAAATATACAGCGATCAATAAAACAAAATGGCTTACATTTATTGATGTTCAGGAATTTTTAGTTTCTCCGGTGACAAACATTGTAGAATTGCTTGAAAAGTACGACAATTATCCAGGAGTTATAATAGGATGTGATTGCTATGATGCTTCGAGAAATCAATATATGCTGCCCCCACGGAAATTATTGATTCAAACAACAGAACTAACAAAGCCCCTTTTACAAAATCCGCAAAAAGAAGTGACCAAGATCATTTTTAAGCCGGATCAATGCAATGGATTTTCCTGGCCTCCTTATCGATGTTCGTTTAGTGCTTTGCAAGTGGCTAAAACTCTCGAAAAATCTGAATTGAGCATTAATCAATACCTAAACAGAAAGTCGATATCTCCTTTTCAAAAAGAAAGAATTTTCACCAATCATCGATTGTTATCAGAAGAAGAAGTTTCCCAGATTTTATCCTTGGATTATGAAATCGAAGATCAAAAAAAAGTGATTCATCGTTTCATACCGGAACTTGCCCAAAAAATGGGATATGATCTTGATTGGGGCTGGTGATCCCTAATACGATAAAGCAGGGCGGAGCAGAATGGTGATTTCTTTGAGCGCATCGACCAAATGGTCGACTTCTTCTAAAGTGTTATAAATTCCAAAAGAGACACGGGTCATTGAGGCAAGGTTAAAGTGTTTAAGGGTAGGTTGAGCGCAAAGCTGTCCTGTGCGCACGGCGATCCCGCGGATATCGAGCAGTGTGCCGATATCTAAAGGATGAAGATCATCAATGATAAAGCTGATGATTGCCCCTTTTTTTGGCGCTGTTCCGATGATGCTGCAGCCCTTTGACCTCGCCCAAACGTTTTGTCGCATAATCGAGAAGGTCTTGCTCCCACGCAGCAATGTTATCCCGGCCGATCGATTCGATAAATTGGATCGCAGCCCCAAGTCCAATCACTTCTGCAATCATGGGCGTTCCCGCTTCAAATTTCATCGGAGGATGTTGAAATGTCGAGGACTCTATGGTGACCTCGTCGATCATATCGCCACCTCCTTGATAAGGCGGCATTTTTTCTAAGAGTGCGCGTTTGCCGTACAAAACTCCAACGCCGGTGGGGCCGTAGGCTTTATGCCCTGAAAACACATAGAAATCGGCATTCAGTTTTTGCACATCGACAGGCAGATGGGCTGCGCTTTGCGCTCCATCGATCAAGACTTTTGCGCCGCGGGCATGAGCGCGCTGAATGATCTCTTCGATGGGGTTCAAGGTACCCGTCGAATTGGCGATATGGGCGACGCTGACAAGTTTTGTGCGATCGTTAAGCAGTTCTTCAAAAGCTTCCCAAATCAGCTCCCCTCGATCATTGATCGGCACAGCTTTGAGACGGGCTCCTTTTCTTCACAAATGAGCTGCCAAGGCACGATATTGGAATGATGTTCCATCTCTGTGATCAAGACTTCATCCCCGGGATTGCAAAAATGCCTTGCCGAAAGAAGAGGCGACAAGATTGATCGACTCTGTGGTCCCTTTTGTAAATACAATCTCTTCAGCAAAAGCCGCATTTAAAAATTCTTTCATTTGTTGCCGCACGGCTTGATAGCGCGCAGTTGCTTGGCTGGCGAAATCATAGACAGAGCGATGGACGGTGGCGTATTGTTCCGAATAAAATTGGGTGATCGCATCGATGACACAGCGAGGCTTTTGAGTCGTTGCCGCAGAATCGAGATAGATAAACGGCTTTCCATGCATAATGCTGCTGAAAGCATGGGAAATTCTTGCCGGATTTTTCATTTTAATGTCATGCACGATCCCGTCAACTTAATGATTTTCTTCAAAAGGAATCATAAGGGATCTTGTCGATCATTTCACGACAAAAACCCCGGACCAAAAGATGGCCGGCAACTTTTTGATCCATTCCGCGCGTCTGAAAATAGAAAAGCTGTTCCTGATCGAGCTGAGAAATGGTCGCGCCGTGCGAGGCTTTGACATCATCGGCGAAAATTTCTAAATTCGGTTTGCTATTTGCAATCGCTCCTTGGCTGCAAATAAATTCTTATTGAGCTGATATGCCTCGGTCTTTTGGGCTTCTTTGCGCACGAGAATTTTCCCTTCAAAACTGGACTGGCTAACAGTCATCGAGGACCCTCTTAAACAATTGCATGGAATGCGTATGGGCAGCTTCATGTTCGATGACAGCGTGAATATGGGCAGTGCGGTTTTCGCCGAGCATCGCACAGCCCATTTAATTGCGCTTCGCACTTCTCTCCTTTGAGATGGATGCGATAGCTTTGGCGTACAGCCTTGCCTCCCCTAGTAAAATTAAAGGAATGAAATCGCCCCCTCTTCTTTAAATTGACCCGAATCGATTCCATGTGCCACAGAACCCTGAGGGAAATTGAAGAGGTCCATCTCAAGGCGCCCTCTTCCAAGGAAATCTCCATGGCGGGCAAGGCAAGGTGCGGCTTGCCATGCGAAGTACAGATCCACCGCAATTCGGCTCTGATTCCCAATAATTACATGTAGTCGCGGAGCAGCAGGCCATTCGCCCTGTAAACAGATAAAGCACTTGAACAGGCGGTTTCACTTCTAATTGGGGAGGAAGATAGAAAAATATCCCTTTGGAATGCAGCGCGAGATTGAGCAGAGCAAAAGGATCGTTTTCTTCTTTCAGCGCCGCGAGAAATATGATGCTTTAAAAAACTGGGCATGCGTTTGAAAAGCTTCATCGAGAGGTAGAACTAACGTTTGCACGGGAAGCGCTGAAATATCACTTAAAGTCGGCTCAAAATTTCCATCGACAAACACAAGATGGGAATGCTTGCACTCAGGGAGAATCGCTTCTTTAAAACTCATCCTTTCCGAATTTTGTCCTGTCAAAAGAAGTCTGATACAGCTCTCTTAACGGAACATACCGGAAATGCCTCGTGAGATTTTGTCAGGCAGTCCGACTTGATTCAAACGCTCTCCAACTCTTTTCACGAAACGGATGCAGCCTATCCTTAGGGATTTTCGATCTGCTGAAGTTGGTCTAGAAAAGTCTGCTCGAGACATATTAATTTTTCACCAGCCAATCATACCCTTTTTCTTCTAATTCTAGGGCAAGTTCAGGTCCTCCAGACTGCACGATTTTTCCATCGAGAACGACATGGACAAAATCGAGGCCGGATATAATCGAGCAGGCGTTGGTAATGGGTGATCAAAATCAGAGCATTGTCAGGACTCATCAGGCTGTTGACCCCTTTTGCGACGATGCGCATCGCATCGATATCCAGGCCTGAATCGGTCTCATCGAGAATAGCCAGCTTGGGCTCTAGAACAGCCATCTGAAGAATTTCATTGCGTTTCTTCTCTCCGCCGGAAAAACCTTCGTTGAGATTGCGCTGCTTTAAATTCACTTTTCACATCGACAAGCGCCATCTTTGTCATCGAGAATGCTTTCGAAATACCTCTTCAGAAACTAATGGCAGCCCCTTGACTTGAGCTTTGCGTTGTACGCCGCATGCAAAAATTGAACATTGGAGACCCCAGGAATTTCCACAGGATATTGAAAGCTCATGAAAATGCCCAAGATGGCCCGCTCTTCAGGAGCCAGCTCGAAGATATTCTGCCCTTCAAACAGAATCTCCCCGCCGTCACTTCATAGGAAGGATCGCCCGCAAGCACTTTGGCAAGTGTCGATTTTCCTGCGCCATTGGGGCCCATGATCGCATGGATCTCCCCTTGACCGACTTTCAGGTTCAACCCCTTTAAGATCGGTTTGCCATCGACATCAACCTGTAAATTCTTAATCTCTAACATTATTTATTAACCTACCGAGTTTTCTAGTTTTAAAGTCAAAAGCTTTTGAGCTTCGACAGCAAATTCCAAGGGCAGTTCGCGGATCACTTCTTTGCAAAATCCATTCACGATCATATTGATCGCATCTTCCCGCGAAATTCCGCGCGCCTGCAGATAAAATAGCTGTTCTTCATTCATTTTCGAAGTGGACGCTTCATGTTCCACCTGGCCGGTCTGCATTGGCCACTTCGATATAGGGAAATGTATTGGCCGAACATTGATTGCCAACGAGCATCGAATCGCATTGCGTATAGTTGCGCGCCCCTTCCGCACGCGGCGCCATTTTGACAAGTCCGCGATAAGTATTGTGCGATCGGTCTGCGGAAATCCCTTTGGATACAATCGTCGAGCGCGTATTTTTTCCGAGATGGATCATCTTCGTCCCAGTATCGGCCTGCATCATCCCATTGGTCAGCGCCACAGAATAAAATTCTCCGACCGATTCATCGCCTTGCAAAATACAGCTCGGATATTTCCATGTGATTGCAGCGCCCGCTTCCACTTGCGTCCAGGAGATCTTCGAGCGATATCCTTGACAGCGTCCTCGCTTCGTCACAAAATTATAAATTCCGCCTTTGCCCGTTTCCGGATTTCCCGAATACCAATTCTGCACAGTGGCATATTTGATCTCGGCGCGGTCCAGCGCGATCAGTTCGACAACAGCCGCATGCAGCTGATTGTTGTCAAAGGCAGGCGCCGTGCAGCCTTCAAGATAGCTGACATAAGAATCTTCTTCCGCAATGATCAACGTCCGTTCAAACTGCCCGCTCTGCTTGTCGTTGATCCGAAAATAAGTCGACAGTTCGATCGGGCTGCGCACGCCCTTTGGGACATAAACAAATGATCCATCGGAAAATACTGCAGAATTGAGCGCCGCAAAATAATTGTCCCCAATAGGAACGACACTCCCAAATATTTTTCAATCAGTTCAGGATAACTCATGCACCGCTTCCGAAATCGAACAAAGAACAACGCCTGCTTCTTTCAATGTCTTTTGAAACGTCGTCCCCAGCGAAACAGAATCAAAGACCACATCGACAGCCACATTGGTCAAGCCGCTTTTGCTCATCGAGAGGAATCCCCAGCCTCTCAAATGTTTTGAGAATCTCTGGGTCCACTTCGTCCAAACTGCTGAGCGATTGTTTTTTCTTCGGCGCGGAATAGTAACAAATATCTTGTTAATCGATCGGAGGATAGCGCAGATTCGCCCAGTGCGGCTCTTGCATCTCTTTCAATTTTGCAAACGCCTTTAACCGAAATTCGAGCAGAAAGAAGGTTCATTTTTTTTTGCAGAAATTGCGCGAACAATCTCTTCATTCAACCCCTTCGGAAGCGTTTCCGTTTCAATCGGGGTGACAAAACCATACTTATAAGTAGACCGCTCTTTGAGGAGCTCTTCCGTCGACATGGTAAATCATTTTTCTTAAAATTTGCCTTTAATGATACCATTCTCAACGGTTTTACTCAACGGCAAGGATTAGGATTTTCAATGTAAAGAAATTTATTGGGGCAATCGATGTAAATTAATATTTTTCCAAAAAATCTAACCATTTTCGTGACGCCACGAAAATGGTCATCGTTGCAACTCCCCTCACCCAATCAAAACTTCACTCTGCAGCTTCTCAATTCGAGCCTCTGCAAGGGCGATATGTTCAGGCAGATCGATGCCAAAAACCTCATACCGCGTTTCATGGATGCGGATGCGCAGGTTGTGATGCAGGAAGCGGAGCTGCTCAAGCTGTTCGGCAACCTCAATCTCGCAAGGTGGCATGCGAGCGATTTTTCGGAACGCCTCAGGAGTAAATGCATATAAGCCAACATGCTTGTAAAAAACTTTATGTGCGGGATCGATCACATCACGGTAAAAAGGGATCTGGCTGCGTGAGAAATAGAGCGCGTAACCGCGATGGTCGCAAACCACTTTGGCAAATTGGGGACTAGTCGCTTCTTCGGGGTTGATGATTTTTTTCTTCAGCGTCCACAGATCGGTCTCGGGATCATCGCAGCTTTGCAATAAGTCGCGGATCATCTGTTCGTTGATAAACGGCTCATCCCCTTGCCAATTCACCCAGATATCCGCGTCGACTAATCCTTTTTCTAAAAGCTCTACAAGCCTTTCTGTTCCATTGGCGCAGCTTTCCGAAGTCATGAAACAGCTGCCTCCGAAACCATTGACCAATTGCGCTGTCTCTTCGGCATCAACGGCGAAGACTACGTTATCAAAAAGAGGAACTTTGCAAGCGCTTTCCCAAACCCATTGCAACAGCGGTTTACTCTTCAGCATTGCCAGCATCTTTCTTGGGAACCGCGTCGATTTCAAACGCGCGGGAATTACACAAGCAATTTTCTTTTTCATAGTTCCAGCCTTTCGGGGTTGTCCAAATACCAAGCGATTGTTTTGCGCATTCCCGCATTGATATCGTGCAAGGGGCGCCAGCCGAGCTTTTGCTTGATTTTACTGCAATTGATTGCGTACCGATAATCATGCCCTGGGCGATCTTCGATGAATGTAATCAAAGACAGGAAATTTTTAGGATCTTCTTTTTTGATTTCCGCATATTCATGGATAAGGCAGTGCAATAGATCGATATTTCTTCGTTCGCATTCTCCTCCAATGTCGTAAATCTGTCCCGTCTCTGCTTTTTCAAGGATCGTCCAAACGGCTTCAGAGTGGTCGTCGACAAAAATCCAATCGCGGACATTGATCCCTTCTCCATAAATGGGAAGAGGCTTTCCGTGAAAGCACCCCGCGATCATGCGCGGAATAAATTTCTCCACGTTCTGACAAGGGCCATAATTATTCGTGCAATGCGAGATCGTCGTTGAAAGGCCATAAGTATGCGTATAGGAGCGCACAAAATGATCGGAGGCAGCCTTTGACGCAGAATAAGGAGAGTTGGGGCGGTAGGGAGAATCTTCAGAAAAAGTTCCTTCCTTCGCCAGCGTTCCATAGACTTCATCTGTAGAGATATGATGGAAATGAATGCGGGGATGTCTGCGAACAACTTCCAATAAAGCAAGCGTCCCTCCGACGTTCGTCTCAAAGAAAGCGCGGGGGCCCAAAATGCTCCGATCGACATGGCTTTCCGCGGCGAAATGGACGATCGTATCGATTTCATGCTCGACGCAAAGCTTTTCCACTAATGCTTCATCGCGGATGTTCCCTCGCACAAAAAGATAGCGCGGATCTGTTTCCACCGAAGCGAGGTTGCGCAAATCAGCGGCGTATGTCAAAAGATCCAAATTCACAATCTTCTCGCAATGCGCATTGCGACCTAGCCCATAGCGAATGAATGCGGAGCCAATAAAGCCGGCGCCGCCTGTGACAAGAAATCGTTTTGGAGAATGGTTCATCGCATTGCCTCACTCAATAACGGACCGTAGCGATCGCGGTCGGACAGAAGAGGCGATTCGATCGGCCACCGAATTCCCACAAAAGGGTCGTCGAAACGGAATGTTCTTTCTTCCGATGGATCGTAAATACTGCTGACTTTGTAACTGACATGCGCATGGTCGCTGACCACGCAAAATCCATGGGCAAACCCCACAGGAATAAAGATTTGCTCGCCTAAAGCAGCATCTAGAAAGACTCCATCCCACTTCCCAAAGGTGGGGCTTCGGGACGAATATCGACAAAAACATCAAAAATTTTTCCTTCCATCACTGTCACAAGTTTAGCTTGGCCCGGAGACCGCTGAAAATGCATCCCTCGGATCGTCCCCTTTTTCGAAAACGAATGGTTGTCTTGCACAAAATCGCAATCGATCCCCGCTTGGCTGTAAAGAGGCTTGTGGAACGTCTCGCGGAAAAAGCCGCGGTCATCGCAAAAAATTTTTGGACGGATAAACTTCACCCCGGGTAGGGAAAGATCCTTGATTTGCATAAATGAAGCCTGATTTTTGATAAAATAATAGCTTAGATCCCTACGAATGTCCATCCCGGACTGTAATTTGGGTGCAACTAAAAGTTGTACTCAATGAAATGAGGCTGCAAAGGTTAATCTGCTGCGTTGCCCTGCAACGACCAGCCCCAAAAAAACAGGAAGTTTTTCGGGGACCCCGGTCTTCGACAACCCCATTCGGGGTTGCCTGCATCCGGTTCCCGCCGTTGGCGGCGCCTTGCATCTTAACCTTTTCGCTCTCATTTCATTATGAGTACAACTTTTAGTTGCACCCCTGTAATTTAAAAAAAATATTAACATTTAGAAAAGAGTTGAATTTATCTTTTTTTTAAATATTGGACTCGATATTGTTTTTTCCCATGTTGTACAACTAATGAGAAAGCTATGCATATCTTTCATTCAATGGGCCACGTACTCGGAGGAACTTTATTAATCGCCGGAACGATGGTCGGCGTCGGGATGCTCGCGCTCCCGGTAGCCACGGGCGAAGGCGGATTCATTCCCGCAGCTGTGATTTATATTCTTTGCTGGCTTTTTATGCTTAGCACCGGCCTTCTTCTCTTAGAAGTGTGCACCTGGATGCCAAAAGATGCTAATTTGATCACCATGTCCCATCGATTGCTCGGCCGGGTCGGCAAAGATATTTGCTGGGTCGTGTATCTCTTTCTTTTTGTCACAGTTATGATCGCCCACGTTCTCGGCGGCGGCGCGGTATTGAATGAAATCACACACGGAAGCATCCCTTCCTGGCTGACCATGGTCATCTACGTTGCGATCTTTTCTCCAGTCATCTACCTGGGGACAAAATGGGTCGACAGACTCAATATCACTTTGATGCTCGGCGTGGTTGCTTCTTATTTGTTATTTATCGTTGTCTCTTACAAGCATGTCGATTTGAATTTATTGAAGCATACGAATTGGCCTAAAGCTTGGCTTGCCCTCCCCGTTCTTTTTACGGCTTTCACTTTTCAAGTCATCATTCCCACATTAATGACCTACATGAAGCGAGACGTCAAAAAGGTCCGCTTGGCCATCATCTTAGGAACCAGCATTCCATTGGCCGTCTATTTAATTTGGGAATTTCTCATTCTCGGCATTGTTCCATCTGTTGGGCCTGGTGGGTTGGCTGAGGCTGCAAAAAAAGGGTGGAATGCTGTCATGCCTCTCAAAGAGTTACTTCAAAGCCCCCTCGTCTTTACGATCGGTAAGTGCTTCGCTTTCTTTACAATGACGACATCCTATATCGCGCTTTCTTTGGCCTATCTCGATTTTTTAGCAGACGGACTGAAAGTGCAGAAAAAGGGATTGAAAAAAGTGGGGCTCTGCCTTGTCGTTTTCGTGCCTCCAACAATTATCGCCATGACTTATCCTCACATCTTCATCACGGCATTAGGCTATGCAGGCGGTTTCAGCTGCGCCATTCTTTTCGGCCTCTTTCCTCCTCTCATGGTGATGATTGGCAGATACATTAAGAAATACGAGCATTGTCCTTTAATTCCCGGCGGGAAGATATTTTTCTCGCTCTTAATTCTTTTCGTACTCATTGAACTCGGCATGGAAGTCATGCAAGTATTCACAAAATAGAAAAGCTGTTCGTGAACCCCGGCCTTAAGGCCGGGGATTATTATGGCGATTTGGGAGGGGCTTCGCACCCCTCCCAAATGTCCATTTTTGAAATACCCGGCCCTTAAGGGCCGGGTTTCCGCCGGAGGACGGATGAACAGATTCTTTCTTTTCAAAAATTCTGCAAACACCTAACATCGTAATTTATTTTTTCCTCAACCGGGTATTTTTATGGGCGTTTTTAGAAAATCGAATCCTCTTATATTATTGTTTGCTTCTTTCGCATTGACTGCTGCACACTCAGATGAATTCTCTACACATACAAAAAAAGAAAAGCCAAAAGCCCCCGAACCATCGCCTTGGCTGACCGGTCCTTTGTTGACTCCTTCCGGCCACGTGATTCCAGGCGGACACTGGAACATCGAACCTTATGAATTCATAAATACTAATTTTGGAACTTACGATCGCAATTGGCATACTCACTCGGTCCCGCACAATTTTTACGCCGCAAGCACACAAGTGCCCATTCAATATGGGTTAGGACATCGATGGGACATCGCATTCAACCCAGCTTTTTCTTGGCAGCATACTAAAGGGGCATCGCACTGGGTGATCAACGACATGGGATTTGGATTTGACTATCAAATCCTCGGCGATAAACAGGGAAAATGGTGGCCTGCCATTAAATTAGCGCTCAAAGGCAATTTTCCAATCGGCAGATATCAAAAACTCGAAACCGATGAGAAAGGCACAGATATCGGAGGAACGGGAAGCTGGCTGCCGACAGTGGGAATCGTGATGTCCCATCTTTATTGGTGGGGCGGACATATCTTCTTCGCCGCTCGTATGAACTGGCAGTACACATTTCCAACTGCTGTGCATGTCCGCGGTTTGAACGCTTACGGAGGCGGACATCATACCGCCGGCAAAGTTTATCCCGGTCAAGTTTTAGTAGGACAATTTGGCTTTGAACTGACATTAAATCAACGCTGGGCTTTAGCAGGAGATATTCAATATCAGCATAGCACTCATACGCGTTTCAAAGGAAGCAAAGGCTCGACAGCTGGCGTGCCTAACACCGTCGGAGGACCTTCCTCAGAACAATGGAGCGTTGCCCCTGCGATTGAATACAACTGGAATCCCTACGTCGGCGTTATCGCAGGCGTTTGGTTTAGTGTCGCCGGCCGCAATACAGCGGAATTTGCAAACGCTGTTGTCGCGATCAACATATACAAATAGTCTATTCAGGAGTCGCTTCGGGCAAATAAATAATGTCCATATGGCTCCTTATGGCTTCAATAGACCGCTTTCTAAAATCCCCTACCAGCCATTTTCTTCTTTGAAAATTGAAGGAATTTCCAAAGTCTGGGTCTTCAAAGTGTTCTCCATTAAATTCGCGTGTTCCATCATAGCGAGGAATCACGTGCCAGTGAAAATGAGGATTGGGTTTCCCGTCTTTAAAAGCAGGTTCGGGTTTTTGGGCGTTGTAAGCCATGTTCATCAAATAAGCGACATTAAAATGGGTCACGTTAAAGGTTTTTTGAACCGCTGGTAAAAATTCTCTAAGGATTCCGCGATATTCATCAGCCTCTTCATCGGTCATTTCCTCATAGGTGCCAAAATGGCGCTGAGAAGTAATGACGGTCCGCCCTAAGTAGGCTTGATTGGGGACATAGACGATCTTCCAATGCTTTGTGAATGCAATCGTGCCTGGGTCATCTTCACTTGGCGTACAGGGCATGCAATGGGGGGCGTATTTGTCTTCAACCTGAAGTTCGCGATAGGCGTAAAATTGTAATGTTTTTACTTCTGAGGAAATAAAGAGAACGGAAAACATTAATAAATATTTAAACATAAAACCCCAAAAGAAACAAATTATCATACAACCATTAAAAATCAAAGCGCATAGTGAACTCAATCCCCGAAACAAAGAGATCGCCTTGATTGGCAAAGAAAATCCCTGGAGAGGATGCACTCGTGAAATGCAAAAGTTGATTTTGAGAGAAAAAGAGCAGCTCGTCCCAAGCGAGTTCTAAAGTGAGCCGCTTCAAGACTGCTGCAAAACAGCGCTGCCATCGAATGCCGGCCTTGAGATCAAACGCTGCTTTCGAAGAAAGAAAAATGTCATGGACCCCAAACAGCTTTGTTTTGCCGGAATATTCATCTTGATGCAGATAAAATTCGCCGAAAAGCAAACTGAACAAGGTTTGAGCAAATAAGCTCACATCTTTACAAAAAGCCCACCGGCCCAACAGTCCGAAATTGGGTCCAATTCCGAAAAACTTATTTTTCATATGAATGATCTCATCACCGCTTCCAGAAAAACTTCCGCCGCTGTATTCGAGGTAGTACTTTTGACGGACAGAGCCCGCACGAAGTCCGATCTCGGGCGTTAAATAAAGGCTCTTCGACACGGCATAACATTTGCTGAGCATCAAATCGACAATGCCCAAATGCAAACGCCAATGCACTTTGGCTTCTTCTGCAAATAAAGGGGCTGTTTGTACAGATTTTGTCCAAAGAGGAAACAGGACCTCTTCTTTTTCCTCATCGTCCGCATGTGTTTGAAACGAAGTCCATTGAAGCTTCAGGTTCCATTTGTCATGAGGGAACCGATAACCTAAACCCAGCTTGAAACCGAAATCCCATTCAAAATCGGGATTTTTTACCTTCGAAGAACTGTCTACAGTAAAACTCAATCCATTTTCATGGGCTTTCCAGTACAGAAGCGCAGCGTCCGCGAAAAACCCCCTTTTTTCTTCGGAATAGCAATGGCAAAAGAGAAAGAGTGTGGTAAGATAAAAGATAAAAGAGCGGAACATGATGTGTAGAAGTTTATTCCATTGCTTCATTTTTTTCTGTGGATTTTTGGCCTGTTCCTGGCGAATCACTCCGCAAGAATCAGCACAAATTGGCAATCAAATCTATGTGAATGAATGCAGCGGCAAAAAAGAAAAACTCGTGTGGTGGAATGAAGGAGAAGATTTTGCTTCTTTAGGGATTGGGCATTTCATTTGGTACCCGAAAGAAAAAAAGGGACCTTTTGAAGAAACGTTTCCCCTTCTGTTGACATTTCTAAAAGGACAGGGTGTGGACCTACCCGATTGGCTTAAGAGCTGTCCTTGGGATTCAAAGCAGGAGTTTTTGAATGACACTAAAAGATTAGAATTGCAGACCTTCTTATCGAAAACGATTCCATTGCAAGCTGCTTTCATCGTCCAACGCTTTGAACAAGCAGTTCCAAAATTTCCGCCAACATTGATCAAAAAGATGGAATCGGTCGGACAAACTGCACAAGGCAAATATGCTCTGATCGATTTCCTCAATTTCAAAGGAGAAGGAACTGCGGAGACAGAGCGTTATTGCGGACAAGGATGGGGATTGAAGCAAGTCCTGGAAGAGATGCCTGATCACGCACAGGATCCTCTCTTGGCATTCTCAGAGACGGCTAAAAAGATATTAAAGAGAAGAGTTCAAAATGCTCCTCAAGAGCGGCGCGAAGAGCGCTGGCTTCCAGGCTGGCTTGCCAGGATTGATACTTATCTGAAATCCTGAGGCGAAACTTCAAACTTGTCTTTGATTTTCTCTAAACGCTTTTCGACATCGGCGATCTCTTTGACGCCGCTGCTTTTGCGGACCACATTTCCTTTTTCATCTAAAATCATCAAAGTGGGTACGACTCGTATTTGGTATTGATAAAAAATTTCCCGTCCGACTTCGGAATTAACCTTTAAGAATTTGATTTTATTCCCATATTCTTTTGCCCAGGAATCATATAGAGGCGCGAACAGCCGGCAAGGCCCGCAAAAAGTGGCGTAAAAATCGACAAAGACAACGCCACCTGCGCTGCTCACTTCTCTTTCGAAATGTTCTCTGGAAATGATTTCAATCACTTTCCTTGTCTCTGCCTTTTTTTCAAGAGCAACGGGAAGTTCCACTCTAGATGATTGGCTGTAAGAAGCGACATACTTTTGCGCTTGTATCGCTGCTTTTGCAGCATCACCGGCGGCAGAGATCGCTTGTTTGAATTCAGGATCGCTGACATCGCCAATGGCAAAGACACCGTCCACGGAAGTCTGTTGATGTTTCTTAAGCAAAATGTAGCCTTGGCTGTCGAGATCTAGCTTGTTGTGGAAGAGGCCGGTGTTGGGACGCGATCCGATCGCAAGAAAAAGAGCATCGATGGGAACTTCCGACTCAGCGTTATTATCGCGGATAACGAGATGGGTCACTTGGTTTCCATCTCCCTTAATCTCCTTCACGACCGTTTTAAAATGCACTTCGATGTTGGGCCGCGACAGGATCTCTTTCATCCGTTCTTGTTCCACTGTGCGAAATTCATCCCGCCGAACAAAAATGTGCACTTTTTCAGCAATATTGGAAAGATACTGAGCTTCGATCAACGCGCTATCGCCGCCGCCAACAACGGCAACGACTTTGTCTTTGTACAGGGAACCATCGCAGATGGCACAACTATAAACGCCGCGCGACCAATAACCATCGTTTCCGGTCTCTCCGGGCACATTGAGCAGATTGGGCACGGCGCCAAGGGCGATGATGACGGACTGGGCTTTATACTGCTTGATCTGTTCGGAACCAAAGATCTGTTTCGTCGTAATGAGGAAAGGTTGTTTAGAAAAATCGACGGAGAGCACAATTTCTTGAGCCAAAACAGCCCCGTTCTGCTCTGCTTGTTTTTTGACCCGCTCGCTCAGCTCGATCCCTGAAATAGAGATCTCTCCCGGCCAATTCTGCACATTGTGCGATTGTGTGATTGTCCCCCCAAGAGTTGGCCCCGTGATGACCACAGGCGGCAAGCCCGCTCGAGCGAGGTAAACCGCAGATGTTAATGCCGCAACACCGCTACCCAAGATGACAACGGGATACTCTTCCGCCCCTTTTAGCGTCGAAGTGAAAGGAAGGATGAGTAAATTGAGAATAAAAAAGATTTTTTTCATGGCAACCCTTGGAAAATGCCCATGATAAAAGAAATATAGAGGGAATTGCAATTGTTAATTTATTCACATATAATGTATAAAATTTACAGGGTTAAAATGTTAAAAATTGTTTCTGAAGAAAAGCTTGAGTATATTCTTGAGGACGAGTCGGAAACCCCTCCCCCTGAACCGCCTGGAGGGATCCCGCGTCAATGGGTCCCGGGATGGGTCCGCTGGCCGCTCCGCGTTTATCTCCTTCCCTTCATCCTTCTAGATCTTTTTACGCAGAAAATCGCACGTCTATTCATTCCTCCCCCCTTCAAGAAAGAGGGCAAATGCCTGAAGCGCGGCAAGTGCTGCCATTACATTCTTGTCCCTGAAGCCAAAGGGGTGTTTGGGCGCCTTTTTTACTTTTGGAATACCCAGATTCTTGGATTTTATCGCCGCGATTCAGAAGTCTATGAAAGCGAAGGAAAGCACGTCTACATCATGGGATGCCGCTATTTAAAGAAGAATGGAGCCTGCGGGCATTATCGATTGCGCCCAGCCGTCTGCCGTAAATGGCCTATGATTGAATATTTCGGCTATCCCCGAATTCTTAAAGGATGTGGATTTAAAGCGGTCCCGAGAAAAAGACCCGAGTAGAGTTGTTCCATGTGTAGCGCGCCCGTTGGTCGCGCCACAGAACAAAGGCAGCCTTCGCCGCCCAAACCCTTCTTCAAAAATTCTTAGAGTGTGTTAATGGATTTTGTTATTTTGATTTTTGATGATTTTTTCTTTAGAATCTGATTCGGCGCCGCAGTACATAGTTAAATAACTAGGACAAGGCGCCGAATCAGATTCTAAAGAAAAAGGCGCAAAAAGCAATTAACACACTCTTACAGTTCGTATTCCTGCTCTTCATCGTACGAATCGACCGCATTTGCCACCTGATTCCAATCAGGCTTTTTCGTCATCAAATCTTGGATAATTCCCGCGATGCGTAAATGGAATCGATTGGCGGGAACATCGACAAATGCCTTTTCACATTTTTGGATCACCTGTTCATCTTTGAGGTAGCTTGTCAATAGATCTTCTAGATGTCTTAATCTCTTAATTTTTTGTCCAACGCCATAATTTAATACGCAGTCCACATTCGCGCGCTCCCAAAATAAAGAGATGTCGGTATTGTCGATAAGGATGGGCAGTTTCATGGCCATGGCTTCATTGATCGTCCCGGGCCCCGGCTTGGTAATGATCACATTAGAAACTGCCATAAGATCGGAGACGCGATCAGTAAAGCCGAACACAGTCATCGTATTCGAAGAATTGAGCGACAATTGCTCAATCTGTTTTTTTAATTTTTTATTGCGCCCTGCGACGACAACGACATGGGCATCGAGGTCTAAATTCCCCACTTTTCGAGCATAGGTATAAGCGGTATCTCCTCCGACCGCCCCCATCATGATTAAAATGATCTTTTTGTCGGAAGGAAGGTTCAATTCTTCTAGAATTTTGGTGCGATCTTTTTGGGCCATAAACTCTGTACGGAGTGGAAGCCCAATGGTTTCAATTGCACTTTCTGGGACATTTTTTTCCCTCAAAATATCTCGAGTCGTGGGCAAATCAGCGCCAATGGTGATTTTATAAAGCGGATGCTTGATCTTTTCCATTTCTAAAGACCAATTGCGCAGGTCGTTATCTGTTGTGATAATGAGAAAAGGGATTTGCGCCTTACGGGCCGCTTCCGAGGCTGGCAGGTTGACAAAAGGAATCACTGAAATGATAAGATCGGGTTTGTAGTTTTTCATGTACGAATTGACAATTCTTTCGACCTTCCCCATATAAGAGCGGAAGACAGGCGGGGCTACATTTCTCGCGATGAAGTTCATCGAGCGTATCCACCCATTGCGGAGCATCGAGTTATACACCTGTTCGCAGGAAGGAACGCCCCAAATGCGCAATTCATTGATTGGATAGATAATTTTTAGATTGAATTCATCTCCGACAAGGCTGCGCAAAGTATTCGTAGCGGCAGTGTGTCCGCCTCCGCCTGTGCTGGAGAGGATGAGAATCGACTTTTTCTCATGGGAATAAGATTCGGCGACATCTTCTGCAAATAAATAAGTGTTGCAGAGAACAAGGCAAAAACAAAAGCAGGAGATGAATTTCGCCAAAATGCGCCCCTATTAACAAACGAGGTCTCTTGCTGCAGCATAACGAAGCGCCTTAATCCCTACAAGGAGTTTTTTCAGTCCATTACTTAAAAACAATTCAAAAAAAAATCGGCTCATGATAATTAGCTAATTAAGATGATCTCAACATTGTTTCTCTTATGAACAAAAAACGTCTTAAATGGATTTTTTATCTCGTTGCTCCATGGTTTCTCATTCTTCCTTTCAGCGGCAGTTTAAATTTAGGCAAATACTTTAAGACCATTGTTTTACATCCGCAGAAAACCGGAATAACGACCTTCCATTATTATGATCAAAACCGCAATCGCCCTATCGTCACAGAGGTCTGGTATCCGGTAGAAGGAAATATCCCCGGACAGCCTCCTTCAGGATTCTGGTTAAGATGCGATGAGGCGCGAGACGCCCCGGTCAGCAACGAAAAAACTAAATATCCTCTGATCATCATGTCGCATGGAAGCGGCGGCGACCGCTATACCGTCGCTTGGCTTGCAGAAGTGCTGGCCGCCAATGGATACGTTGTCGCTGCGATGGACCATTTTGGAAATACTTGGAACAACAAAATCCCCGAATATTATGCCAAGCCGTGGGAGCGGCCCAGAGATATCTCCTTTGTTCTTGACCGGCTTCTTGAATCTCCTCAGTTTAAAGACCTCATCGATCTCCATAAGATCGGGTTTGCCGGATATTCGCTGGGCGGCGCTACAGGCATATGGGTGGCAGGCGCCCAAGCTTTTGACCATGAACCTACATATCTCAAAGAGAACTGTTTCAAAGAGGTGGGCGATGTCGTCCCGATGCACGTCATAGAAAACATCGACTTCACGCAAGCTTCGGGCTCTTTTCGAGACCCGCGCATCTCGGCAATGGTCTTGATGGCTCCTGCTTTGGGATGGTTATTCGATGAAAATAGCCTAAAGGCCATCGAAATCCCCACGATCATTTTCGCTGCAAAAAATGACGATGTCGCTCCGGTTGAAAACAATGCCAAAGTCTTTGCCAAAAAGATCTCGCGCGCTTCCTTGCAAATCGTTCAAGGGGAGGCCAACCATTACGTCTTTTTGAATCGCGCGACGACGATCGGAAAACGATTTTTAGATTCCAAATATTGCATCGACCCGGCATCGATCGACCGCAAGAAAGTTCACGAAGAGGTCGCCAAAGACAGCGTCCTCTTCTTCGACAAAAAGCTCAAGTCAAGATAACATCACAATAGTAGCGTTGCGGCCGCTGACTTTCTCCCTTCGGTAGGAAAAATAATCGTCTTGCTGAGTGTGCGTGCAGACCTCAGCGATCTGAATGTGGTGAGAGAGCACCCCTGCTGCTTCCAGTTGGTAACGCGCTATGGCCCATAAATCAAAATAGTGCGGCCGGATTTGAAATTTCCAAAGTTCTTCGGGAAATTCATTCTGATAATGAACAAATTCCGCCCGGTCTGGACCTAAGCTCGGGGAAATGCCGACAAGCAGATCTTCCGGCTTTGAACCGAATGTTGCCTTCATTTGCTTGACCGTGGCGCCGTAGATATTTTTCACATTGCCGCGCCAACCCGAGTGCACGTTTGCCGCCGCATGGCGCACGGGATCGTAGAAAATGGCCGCTTGACAATCGGCGTGTTTGATCATCAGGCCGATCTCTTTTTGATCGGTGATCATCGCATCGCACTCGCCGACGTGTTGATCGGCATGGTTAATCCTCACGACCTCGTCTCCATGCACTTGCTTTGCACTGATGCAATTCTTTACATTTAATGCCTCTAGGAGTCGCCGCCGATTTTCTGCAATGCGATGAGGATCATCCCCAGTTGCTCCTCCAATATTTAAAGAACAATAAGGCCCTTCGCTCACTCCGCCGCGGCGCAAAAAAATCCCATGCACAAGCCCAGGAATGCCGCTAAGAAGATCAAATTCAACCCATTCGATCTCACCTCTTTTTTTATGGATCATTTCAAATTCCTTCGTTTAAGATAGGAGTCATGACTGAAGGCGCATTCTCCCATCTCCTTTTTTGGCATAATCCTATCCCAACTCTCTGTTTTTTTGCTTTCGCAATGAGCTTTATCAGCCTCTGGGTGCGTAAAACCGTTCCGTTATGGGGATCTTTTTTATTGATCGCCTACATCCTCGCTTTCGAAGCCAAGATTGCTACATGGATGTCTTTGATCCCAGTTTTGATTTTATTCTTCTGTCACTCTTTTTTAAAAAAGGATCTTTCAAAGAGAGTCCGTTTTATCCTTTTTTGCATCGCGGTCGGTGTCTCTTTGGCGCTCTCTTTCCATTTTCTCCCCGGTTTTCACAATTGGAAACTCGCTTCCGATCTCTGCCTTAGCCCAGGGGCTTATCCCTACAGTCTATGGCTCAATTTCGATAAACCCTTCATCGGGCTTTTTGCCTTGGCTTTCAGCATCCCGTTGATCTCCTCTAGAACGGATCTGATGCGCATGCTGAAAATTGGCATGCCGATGGGCATTGCGGGCATCTTGATCATGATGGGCATCTCGCTTCATTTTCACCTCGTCCAATGGAACCCCAAAATTCCTGTCATTTTCTTTGTCTGGTGTCTTGAGAATCTCATTTTTGTTTCTATCCCGGAGGAAGCTTTTTTCCGCGGGTTCATTCAGCGGGAACTTTGTCTTTGGTTCGAAAATAAACCGGTGATCGCCGGGCTAGGCAGCGTCTTCATCACGTCCATTTTTTTCACCCTTCTGCATTTGATCTGGGTGGCCAATCTCCCTTTTCTCTGCCTTGTCTTTGTCGCGAGCGTGATCTACGGCACTATTTATCAAGTCACTAAATCGATCGAGGCGAGCATTCTATGCCATTTTGGCTTAAATCTTGTTCATTTTCTATTCTTTACTTATCCTGCTCTGCAAAGATAATTAAAATATTCACAACTTGCTTTCTACTCTTGAAATAAATGAAATATGCACCTATAATTGCGCCTATTTTTTAAATAGGCGCAAAGATGGGTGATACTAGAGTTTTCAATGCGACGGTTTTTGATAGCTATTCGAATTTACAGAATTTTTTCTATACCTCCCCTTCCATCCAAAAAGTTCTGAAAAGAAAAAATGAACCGTATGCGGGAATTCCATGGACTATTGACAACAATCTCGATTGCCAATGGCGAGTGTGCCAAATGGCGACAGCCCCTTTTCGCTGGATCCTAGCGATTTTCATAAGAATAACTGCAGCAGGCTTCGACGGCTGCGGCTCTAAACAAATGGCTAAAGGGCTGAAACACCGCGCCGTTCAACTGATCATTGGTTTCGACGCTCTAGCAACTACGAAGGTTTCAAAAATTGCATCTTTCCAAAACCACCCCAATAAAAAAGGGAAAATCGTAAATGAACATCCGCCTATCCCCGAAAGCCGAGTTCCACAGAATGTGAAAGAGATCACTTTTCGTAAAGACAATGCCATCAAATTCGGGCACCACAGAGGAATATGCCGAGGGATCGTCGATTGGTTCCTCTATTTATACTTAAACACAAAGGACCAATTCAGCGATCCTCGAGCTCACATGGCAGCTTTATCCAAGCAATTTAGAAATGGCGGCGGCATGGACTCGACGCTTCTACAAAGCGTTGTTTTGAAAGATGGAAAGTTATTAGACCTTAAAATCGGCACTCAGCCAGAGTTTTCTTATGACATTAACCGTGAATCGATCGTAAGCGCTACACCTAAAGAATGGCAAACCAACCCGGCTGAGATGATCCGCCAATTGAAAACATTGCCTGTTGGATGTTATTGCTTTTGGGCGCCTACCCACGCAACTGCATTCATTAAGATCAATGACCAACTCGGGTACTTCCTCAATCCTAATGATGATTTAATTGAGATCGAAGGTCAGGAACTTGCAGAAAAACTGTATAAACAGTTCAGCGCTGTAGTGAAAAAGCATGATGGAAGCGATAGCGATTTAGATTTTGTACCGCGCATTCATATCATGCCAACAACTTTGCGCTAAAAGCAATCGCCTCCATGAAAGGAGGCGATTACTAACAGACAAGAAGAATTACTTTGCTGCTGGAGTTGCTGGATTTGCTTTCTCAGCATTAGCAACGGCTGAAGATTCTTTCAAATCTTTCGCTGTGGCCAATCTTTGAACAGCTTCATCAGCATTCGCGCCATTTTTTACGGCAATCATGGCAGCTTTTCTTTGATCTGCAGAAAACTTATCGCTGAATGTTTTGCGGTTTTGATCATTCAACTTAGCAACAAAAGATTGCTCTTCAACAGAGAGTTTTGCTGCTGCAGTTTCTGCAGCTTTTTGAGCTGTATTTGCCACAACTTGAACTTTTTCAGCTGGGGCTGCTGCTTTTGCTTCTTCAGCATTCACAGCTGTCAAGCCTGCTGTCATTCCAACGAGGGCCAGCATCATCATTGTATTTCTTTTCATAGTCTTCATATCTCCTAGGTTTCTATGGAAATTTTTCACTAATACTCGGTGCTGCCGAGTACAGATGGTTACTACTGTAAGAATTCAACCATTTTTTTGTCCAGTCTTACAATTGCTTTTAGTCAAAAACAATCGAGTTTAAATATTTAACTAGATTGTTTTATTGTTTTTTATGTTTTAACTAAAGAACACGCTCTCCAATTTAAATTTGAACAATGCCAATAGAAAAACACTTTAATTTATTTTACCGGGCAGCCGCCATTTGATCTGTTCCTTTGCTGAGTCATCGGGGTCATGCCGTTATTTTGCATCGTCTGTTTGACTGCTTGGTCCGCAGTCATCATATTGCCCGAAGCATCTGTTTGCCCCATCATCTGCATCGCTTGCCGTCTTTGCTGAGGCGTGAACTGAGAACAGAACATCATCTTATTGTTCATATCCATGATCTGATTGGCAAAATTCTGCTCATCAGCGGACATTTTTGTACAATCAGGCTGGTTCATCATCATTTGGTCTTGGCTCTGTCCTTGATCTTGCATTTGCCCCAATTGCGCTTTATCTTTTTGCTTGGCGGCAAAAAGAGAGGAGCTTGCGACGATCGCTAAAGCGCATAAGAAATAGGTTGTATTTTTCATTTGAAAAATTCCTCATCTAAACATTTTAAAACAATTTCTGAACTATAGGCATCTCTGTTTTTTTTGTCTATCGCGCACCAAAAAAATAATTTATTTTATGAGACTATCTCACTATTCTCATTGTTCCTATTCATCATTTCCCTTATGATGACGGAAAAAATCCCCTTTTTATTCTTATGCGTCCAACAATTGGAAGGAGTTTGCTGCTCCTTTGGTGCAGTCATTTACTCCTCGATTTTTTCACTGGTATTTGGCCGATCTATAAAACGATCGCCGGCATCGACCTTGCTAAAGCAGGGCTGATCGCGGGCTTAAGCGGCTTCTTTGGAGAAGCCCTGCAACTTCTTTTTGGCTATTTTTCAGACCGCGGACTGCGCAAAAAAGTGATGATGTTAGGACTCGCCCTAGCTTCCAGCGTGCTTTTGGTCACAGCAACGAGCAGTATGTTCATTTCGTTTTTCATTCTTTTGATACTAATGATCGGTTCGGGATCCTATCACCCGGCTGCAGTCGGCTTCGCCGGTCTTTTATCTCCTGAGCATAAAAGCCGTAATATCTTATTCTTTGCTTCGGGAGGCGCCATCGGGCTGGGGATCTCCCAACTCGCCTTTACCAAAGCCCTGGATTTGTGCGGAGGACATGCATTCATCTTTTTCATTCCAGTGATTTTATTGATCTCTTGGATAGCTTTCTATCCGATCCAAGAGCAAGGCGAAAACCAACGGCTTCCTTTCAAAGAGTTTATCCGGCCTTTAAAACGCGCGAAGCGCCCACTTTTGTTTCTTTACAGCACGCAAGTGTTCAACTTCTCTGTGCTCACAGCCTTTATGTTTTTACTTCCCGATCTCATGCGCTCTAAAGGCTGCCATCCTTGGCTCTGCATGGGAGGCGGCCATCTCTGCTTTATCTTTAGCGGAGCCATGGTCATGGTCCCTGCAGGCTATTTATGTGACAAGTACGGCCCAAAACCTGTACTTTTGATCACGATCTTTTCCGCCCTTCTTCTTCTTTACGGTTTTTTGATCCAACCCGAACAACCGTTAGGAAAAACGATTCTTTTTTTAACTGCATTAGGCGCTTTTATGGGAACGATCAATCCCATTATTGTCTCTTGGGGCAATAAGCTCGTCCCCGAAAGTCCAAGCACGGTCTCGGGATTGCTGATGGGATGCGCTTGGTGCGTGGCGAATCTCGGGTCCACTTGGGCAGGGTTTCTTGCAAAAGCGATGACTGTCGAACCGATTACCACCACTCTTTGTTTGCTCGGGCTTTTGCTTGTGGTCGGCTTCTTTTTAATCTTGTTTGTCCCCTCTTTCAAGTCAATCCGCGAACCGAAAATCGAATAAATTCTTGAAAACGTAAAGAAATTTATTGAGCTTAACGCGGCAATTTCCCTAGAATCCGGTTTAACGGAGGGAGAAACTTCCCATGCCCGAAAGGCCTGTCGAGTGCAGCCATTGCAAAAAACCGATCAAGGTCATCTACAAAGAGATTGTCGATCATTCCATCGTCACCACAGAAATGTGCGCCGATTGCCCCATCCTCCAACAAAAACTTCATGGACAAACAGTAGGAATGCAGCCGCACGAAGGGTTGTCAGAAACCGAATCCGGAGTCTGCTGCGGGGGCTGCCGGACCGCGCTGGAAGCGATCAAAATGGGAAATCCTCTTGGCTGCAGCGAATGCTACGCCGTCTTTACTGATGTTCTGATTTCCGAATTAAGCGCTTCCAATAGATTGCCCCCACGCCTCAAAAAAGAGATTCCTGCCAAAAAAACACAGCCACTGCACATCGGAAAATCTCCCGGAAAACCATTGACAATTCTTCCCTCCAGCCGGCTGACAGCTCTCAATGAAGCGCTGAACGAAGCGCTCAAGAAAGAAAATTATGAACAAGCCGCCTGGATACGCGATCAGATCAAAGCGTTGACAGAGAAAGGAATTAATGACGGAAAAGATTAAACTGCCTCAATCCCTTTTAGCGCATACGCCTTGGGAAAAGGAAAACAATCCTATCTGGTTAGCGACCTCCTTCTTATTGCGCCGCAATTTAATCAAATTCCATTTTCCTCCCAAGATGGACGAAAGGCAATGGGAGCAAACGCTGTCCGCCCTCAAAGATCCCCTTCTCAAATCTCCTTCCTTGAACGGCCCCATCTTTTTAAAAGCGGAAGAGGTCAGCCCGATTGATAAAGAATATCTTTTTGAGCATTTCTTGTGCATGGAAGGATTTCAAAATACTCAAAAAGGGCAAGGATTCGCCGTCGATAATTCCGGATCCTTTTTTGCCAAGTTCAATATTCAAGACCATCTGCAGATGAGTTTCTCGACACGACGGGCAGTTGGGAGAAGGTGTGGAACTCTTTAAATGAAATCGATACGGCAATTAGCTCTTCCGTGGAATTTTCCTTTTCTCCGAAATTTGGGTACTTGACCTCAGACCCTGGATTTTGCGGCACCGGACTTTCTGTTCAGGCCTTTCTTCATCTGCCCGCACTCATCCACACCCAACAGTTGGGAGAAACATTGGCAAAACTGAAAGAAGAAGAGGTCACCGTCTCCGGAATGGGAGGGAATTTAGAGGAATTAGTCGGTGACATCGTGGTCATCCGCAATTCTTTTACCCTCGGGATGACAGAAGAAGCAATTCTACAATCGATCCATTCGATGTCGATGAAATTGATGGCCGTCGAAAAAACATTGCGCACCCATTTGCAAACGGAAAGCAATGCCGAAATCAAAGATCAAGTGAGCCGCTCCTTCGGCCTGCTCCTTCATTCTTATCAATTGCAAACGAAAGAAGCGCTCGGCGCCTTAAGCCTCATGAAGCTCGGCTTGCACCTCGATTGGATCGAAGGGATCACTGATGCCAAGCTGAACACCCTCTTTTTCCAATGCCGCCGGGCTCATCTGCTGCATTCATTAAATGAGCTTTCCCTGACTGATTCCCAGGAAATCGCCCGCAAGCGCGCCGAGTTCTTGCACAAGAACATGCAAGGCGTCCTCCTCAAAATCGAAGCGAAGAGCTAGAACTAAAAATTTCAGCTGATCTTAGTTCTTATTGGTTCAAAAAAGCCAATGGGCTATAACTTCTTGAAAAGATTTTTTCGCTTTTGCAGATGGTAACGGTATGAAATTTATTGTGATTGCACTGGCATGCTTATTGACTGTTCAAATTTTTCCTAAGATCCGAATCTTGACCTTTCATTGTAACCAAGCCGATTTCATCGAGATGCAATACAAATGTCTAAGTCGATTTCTACTCGATGATTTTGAGTTGATCGTCTTTAATGATGCTAAAACCAAAGAAAACGAGAAATGGATCGAAACAGTTTGTTGGGAAAACGGAATCCAATGTGTCCGTTTTCAGCCAGAATGGCATTCTACAGCTCCTTTAAATTTCTACTTAAAAAGACTATTGGCAGAGCCGGACACGATCGGCCACTGGGGATGGAATGCTTCGACATCGATTGAAGAACTCTCTAAACATGCGAGTGTACGTCATAGTCATGTGATTCAATATGCCTTAGATAATTACGGATACGACCATGATGATATTGTTGTCCTCATGGACGGAGATAATTTTCTCATTGCTCCTTTAAGCATCCGGGAACTCCTGGGATCCTACGATATCATTGGATTCAATCAAGTCAGCGATGCAGGAGGCGCTCAACGCAAACGAAAGGAAAAAGCAGTCTCCCCAGGCAAGGAGATGCTTTGGGTCGTCTTCATTGCTTTTAACCCTTCCAAAATCCCCAATCCTGAGGAATTGCAATTTCACGTCGATGTTGTAAAAGACCACTGGTATTGTCCACATAATGGGATCGGCGATACCGGGGCATCTGTCTATAAATATCTCAAAAATCATCCTGGACTCAAAATTCAAGCTTATCTATGGCAGGACGCGTACACGCTTCGCTCTTTTACCCGAGAAGAAATACAGTCTCTGAAAATAAGTGAGCGCCTAATGCAACTCGTTTATGATATTTATCCTGGAAGTATGCAGTTTTTCCTATTTGAAAATTTTGTTCATTTTTCCTCTGGCTCTTTTGAGGCTAATGACCCTAATGGACATCGTCACAAGGTTGATCATTTACGTAAATTTATCAATGAAATAACTCAAGCTTATTAATGAGACTATAATATTTAACAATAGTCTCATTTTATTACATCCGTTTCATACTAGAGGGAATGAAATCGAAAGCTCGTGCATATAAATTAAAGCCTAATCTTTAGACATAGACAAATCATTATTTAACACTTTTGAGTTCATTTGTGTATATTTAGGCAAAACAATCAGGATGATTTTATCTCACATAACTGGAAATAAACTCCATAAATGCATAAAATTATTCCTCAAGGGGAAAAGCTCGATTTTTTACTCTTGCAAACGCCCTCAAGGCATGTGGTTTTGAAATGGACTTCCATCCCGCCACATAAAGAATGCCTAAGGCCGGACTCGAACCGACGACCTCCGCATTACGAATGCGCTGCTCTACCAGCTGAGCTACTTAGGCCAAAAAACAATCCGATGAATTTATCGTAGAAGGATCATTTTGCTCAACAAGAAGGGAATTAAAGCAATTTTACTGATCGGCGGAACGGGGCTTCGCTTCGGTAGCGAAACCCCCAAGCAATTCCATCGTCTCGCAGGAAAAAAAGTTTACCTGCATACGTTGGAGACATTTCTCGAGACGAACCTATTCGATGAAGTCCTTCTCGTTTGTCCCACGGCGTGGATGGAACAAGTCGAAGAGGATGTCGCGATTTATTCTCCGGCAAAGATCACTGTCGTTGAAGGCGGAGCAAACCGCCAAGATTCCTCGTTGAAGGGACTACTAGCCTGCGGCACAGATACCAAGATCGTGGTGATCCACGATGGCGTGCGCCCATTTGTCTCCGCAGAAATTGTGAAGGAGAACGTCGAAAAAGCCCTTCAATACAAAGCCGTCGACACTTGCATTCCTTCCGCCGATACGATTGTCCATTCCCTCAGTCAAGAAGAAATCACAAGCATTCCCCATCGCGCGGAATATTTACGCGGCCAAACTCCGCAAAGCTTTGATTATGCTTTGATTCTGCAAGCTCATCTCAAGGCTAAAGAACAAGGAATATGTAATCAGTCTGATGATTGCTCCCTTGTTCTAAAAACGGGCCACCCCGTGCACATCGTCATGGGCAGCGAGGAGAACATCAAGATCACTTCGGAACTCGATCTCTTTCTCGCTGAACAGATTTTACGATTGAGGCATCATTCTTTACCTCCTGCGGAAATACACTGTTTAGAAGGAAAAAAGTTTGTCGTGACAGGCGGGACCAGAGGGATTGGAAAGGTTCTTTGCGAATTGTTAAAAGAAGAAGGCGCGATTCCGATTCCTATTTCACGTTCAGCTCCCGATTATTCTGCAGATTTGACGTCGTATTCAGAAGTTCAAGTCGCATTCGCAAAAATCCATCAAGAACATGGACCCTTAGACGGCTTGATCAATAGTATTGGACTGCTCAAGACAAAACAGCTCGACCAACTTTCTTTTGAAGAGATCGATCTTCTCGTCTCTACTAATTTGACGGGAGTCATTTATAGTTGTAAGTGCGCACATCTCAAAGAAGGCGCGCACATCATCAACATCGCCTCTTCCAGTTATGTGCGTGGAAAAAAAAACTACGCCATTTATTCCAGCACAAAGGCAGCGATTGTGAACTTTACGCAAGGTCTAGCGGAAGAACGACCCGGCCTATTCATCAATGCACTCGTGCCCCAACGCACACATACTGCCATGCGCCTCGAGAATTTTCCCGATGAAAATCCCTTCACCCTCCTCGATCCCAAAGAAGTCGCTTTGGAGATCATCCGGCTTCTCAAACAAAAGTCCATGACAGGGACCATTGTCGAAGTAAAAAAACACTAGATTTAGAAGATTCAATCTGATAGCTTGTCCAAAAACATAGTTATACCGAAAATGACTCAAAAGTTGGTTTTTGGCTGCGTTGGCTATGCAGCACATTTTTTGTCTTCACTCGCGCCTTGTGCTTGCACAATGGTCGCTCGCTCCAGACAAAAAATTTGCGCAGCCGCCTTGCCAAATTCCCAACTTTTGAATCATTTTCGGTATAGAAAGAGAAAAATATGAAAATGTTGGCATTCTTTTTAATGGCCATCTGTAATTTATATGGGCACACCCCTAAAATTTACGATTGTTTTCTTTTTCATAATGAACTCGAAATTTTAGAAATTAAATTGAATGAACTCTATGACCATGTTGATTATTTTGTACTCGTCGAAGCGTCTGAAACTTTTAGAGGAAATCCAAAACCCTTTTATTTTCAAGAAAACAGCGAAAAATATGCAAAATTTTTAGACAAAATCATTCATGTCACAATTAACGAACGGTTGGAAACACAAAATCCTTGGGATAGGGAAGCTCATCAACGCAATCAAATTTTACGGGGGTTAACACTATGCAATGATGATGACATTGTGATTATCGAAGATCTCGATGAAATCATCCGGGCCTCAAAGCTACCCGATATTATTAACCATCTGCTCACTGGCTCTCGTTCTTCTGTCACTTGTTTACAAACAATGTATTGTTATTTTCTTAACCGCTTAGGCCAGTGGGGGAACTTCGCTCCATGGAGAGGTTCTATTGCTACGAGATACAGAGATGTCAAATTCAAATCCCCCAATGCAATTCGTGGCGAAAGAACTTCAGATAATGCAGTCGCAGATGCTGGTTGGCATTTCACTTATATGGGAGGTACCGCTCGAGTGATCAATAAATTAGAGTCTTATTCTCATTCCGAGCACGATAATGCAATCTATAAGGACCCTCAGCGAATTCGAGCCAGTATTGAAATGTCACGATTGGTTGAAATTGATGAATCTTATCCGAAGTTTATCCAAGACAATATTCCCTATTTTACAAACCTTGGTCTGATCGATCAAAACAAGACTTTGCCACACCCTTATAACGCGATCATCCCCGTTTCTTTTGATCCCCATGGATGGTACGGGCACGCTGAAGTGATGGAATTGTTTTTTAAACAACACAATCCTCGCGTTGTAATTGAAGTCGGCTGCTGGTTTGGCCTTTCAACACGCCATCTGGCATCGATGCTCCCTATAGGGGGTGTTGTGTACGCTGTCGATCATTGGCTCGGATCCGCAGAGATGCAGCCAGGACAAGCGGCTTGGACTCCAAAATTACCCTATCTTTACGAACAATTTCTCTCAAACGTGATCCATGCGGGGCTGACCGATAAAATCATTCCGATAAGGATGGAGAGTATAGAAGCCAGCCGCTACTTGGCAAGCGTTAAGCCCGATCTTATCTACATTGACGCTAGCCATGACTACAATTCCGTCTATGCCGATATTGTTGCCTGGTATCCTTTTGTGCAAAATCATGGAATCCTTTGCGGCGATGATTATCTTGACGGCCATGATCTTTCTATTAAGCGCGCCGTAGATCAATTTGCTCAAGAACATCACTTGATTGTCAAGAATGTCGGTTCTTTTTGGTATTACGAAAAGCAATAAGAATTTAGATAGCCTAATTCCAACCGTCGTCAACTTCAGTCCTATTTTTTGCTTAAGTAAAATCACTCAGAAAATTAGAGTCAGGGTAAGGAAGGTCTACCATGCGCCCTGAACTCTTCCACCCGCTTATTGTGCATTTTCCGTTAGCGTTGCTTTTAACAGGCTCTGCAGTGCGGCTTGCGCGTTTCTTTTTAAGAAAGCACCGCTTGGGGCAAGCGACCTTATTCTTCTCATGGGTGTTGTTATTGTTAGGGGTTGTGTGCGCATGGCTCGCTGTTTTCGCGGGTGAAATTGCTAAGGATATAGTCCAGCCGCAACTCTGCGAACCTGATATGCTTGAGGAACACAAGGACTTAGCTTATAGTACGGCGATCCTTTTTAGCGCTGCGCTCGCTTTAGATTTTGCGAAAACTTGGATTAGAAAACCTCGCTTAAGGTTGTTTATCACGGCGGCCTTCTCCATTTTGTATCTTGTTGCATCGCTGCTTTTGATTTTGACTGGAGGCTTTGGAGCAGATCTAGTCTATGAACAGGGTGCCGCAGTCGAAAAACTGTGCGATTGAGTCGTTTAATTCAATCACTGAAAATACAAAGGTTTTTGGGGATGGATTTGGAGAAGAAATTCATCCACGGGGCAGCAGAGGACATTTCTTTCTTTATAGCGACGCTTTCCACGATAGAGAAGAATAGCCACAGCTTCAGGATAATCATCCATGAATAATTCTAATCCGCGCAGATCAGCTGGATGAACAACTGAGCCATTTTTGACTTCAATTGCATAAAAACAATCGGAGCCAGAAACAATAAAATCGACTTCGACCTTTGAACTCGTTTGCCAAAAATGGAGATGATATTGCTCTATTTGCGCATCGATCCAATTTTTTAAATGTTGCGCAACAAGTCCTTCTAGAGCAGCTCCTTCAGTTTCATTTTGTACATCGTAAATATTTTTCGGTCGAATATAATTATAAACTCCTGCGTCAAAGTAATAATATTTTGGATGGCTTGAGAGAATTCTTTTAGCTTTTGTACGAAAAATTTGTAGTTCAAAAGAAAGAAGTAAATCGTCCACTATGGATAGATAAACATCGACTGTCTTCCGAGCAATCTGACATTCTCGAGCAATGTTTGAAGCATTGATGAATGAACCATGTGAAAAACTCATTGCCTCTAAAAATCGAGCAAAATCCCCTACATTGCGCACGATCCCTTCCGCTTGCACCTCTTCTTTGAGATAAATGCCCACATAAGCGCGAAGAACTTCCTCAGGAACTTCAGAATCTAGGACAATGGGCAGCATTCCATACTTAAGATGTTTTGGCAGATCGAACGAACTTCCTAGCTCAGAGGCAAAAAAGGGCGGCATATGTTTTAATAATGCTCTACCGGCCAATAAGTTCACCCCTTGTTGTTTGAGCTTGCGAGAGCTGGATCCCGTGAGGATGAATTGATATCCCTTTTTCCCTTCGATCAGCCCATGGACGACATTCAATAATTCGGGGACTTTTTGCACTTCATCAATGACAACAATCTTTTTAGTGGGATTTTCATCAAGCAATAATCGAAGCCTTTCAGGCCTGCAGAAAAAAAACGAAATTGTTCGGGATCTAAAAGATCGACCCAAAAAGCTTGCGGGTAGGTTGCTTTTAGCCAGGTCGATTTCCCCGTCCCACGCGGGCCGAAAAGAAAATAGCTTTGATTGGGGGGTTTAAAAAATCTTGGAAACATCTATTTAGCCTTCTGACACTTATTATGCAATATTTATGACTAAATTTGCAAGTTAGGTTGCAAAAATTATAAGCGCTTGAAGGTGAATTATTTAAATTTTGGAATTTAAAGAAAAATGGAAGAATTTGAGATCGGCTGACTCCTTTTCCGCGGGCGGCAAGCCGTCTGAAAGCACTTCTTGAGTGACCCGTTAACATCCATCTGTCTTAGATTTCTTCTATCTATATAAAAATCAACAACTTACAATTTCTCACACGAATGTTATCAAAAGCATAACATTTGTGCAAAAAGGCAACAGAATTGCACAAATGTTATGCTTTTGATAACATTCGTGTATATGGACAAAGAAAACAAACTGCTGCAGATCGCACAGCGTCAGCATGGTTATTTTACAAGCCGGCAAGCCGAAAAATGCGGATTCTCCCGTTCTAATTTTCACCGCAAACTACAATCAGGTAAATGGGCCAAAGAACCCCTGCGGGGAATTTACCGGCTCGCCAATTATCCACCTAGCGTACATGCAGAGCTTTCACTTTGGAATCTTTGGAGTGCTGATAAACAAGGCAATCCTCAAGGCATCTGGTCCCATGAGACCGCACTCAACATTCACGGTTTAGGGGATGTGGCCCCCAGTAAACTTCATATGTCTCTACCTCGCAGCTTTAGAAAAAGCACCAAAATCCCGCACTGCTTATGCTTACATTTTGTGGACACGATTCCGCACTCAGACATAGAGATTAGAGAAGGGTACCGTGTCACGGCACCAATGAAAACACTTGCGGATATTATTCATGAAGGAACAACCCAAAATGAGCAAATTGAATTTGCTATTCTAGATCTTGCAATTCAGAAGTCTTTAATCAAGGGGCTTGCCACCTTTCAGGAGATGGAACAACTCCTGGAATGCACAGATTCCAAAGAATTACGCCAAATTATAGCACAGGCGATTGATCATGTTTGGATACAAGCAGATACTCAATTAGCCGAATTCGGGCGAATTATTGAACCGTATACCATTGGACTTATTTTAGGAGATCAAGGATTTGGAACAGCCATCCTATGCCAATATATGTCTAAACACTTTCTGCTTACAGCTGCACATGTAGGCAGAGTCCTTCAAAAAGAAAAATCTGTGAGGATAGTTTTGCGATTCGACGATATTCGAAGGGAATATCCGCCCCATCCAACCAACAACTTTACTGTGATTGAATGGGATCCAACTTTTAATGAAAGCATGCTAGACGATGTTCTTACACATCAACCAAAAGATTTAGCCATCATTATTCCTACTCTGGCAATCATTGAAACATTAAAAAATTACAAAGATTTTTATAAAATACAAAATGAACCACAAAGTTTTTCACTCCAGGATGCTCTCGTGGCACAAGGAGGAATTGAACCTATCTATTCAGACAACCATCAAACATGCCAAATGCGCATAGGCCCCTATGCATTTGTTGGTTCAAACTATCTTCAATTGCCCGATAAGGACTATATCACATGCCCGGTGAGCAACCATACGTACGAAATTAGAAATCTACGAAGAAAAGTCATTGATTCATTCCAGGGTCTAAGCGGCAGTGGCCTTTGGAAATTCAATAATAAGATTCCTTCATTAATCGGTATCGCAATCGCTCAAGATCCTGCTGGTTACAATCCCTCTTCTGGTTTAAGAAATGTCTTTTTTCACGGGCCTCATTCCATTCTCTCTGCATTTTCGACTTTGAATCTATCTCAGTAATTGAGATGGATTTCTTAGTGCTGTAAAATAAAAGTTTTTTGCGCTATTTTTAGCGCCGAACACTTTGACTACAGTGCTTTGAATGACAATTAGCTCAACTCTTACCACCGCTGCTGAGTTTCGCAAACACTTAGAATCCCACCTTCTAATTCTTTCCCGCAATACAGGCGAAAGCATCAGACGCCTTTGTCGCAGCATCGCATTCGACCGACTTTTAGCAAGAATTTGCACACAAGAACCATCTTCCTTCTTTTTAAAAGGAGGTTATGGAATGGAATTGCGCATTGCACAAGCGCGCGCAACGCAAGATATGGATTTAACATGTCTCATACGTTCGCATAATGCTAATGATCCGATAACTGAACTCATTCTACAAAAGCTACAATCGCTTGCTCGTATCAATTTAAATGATCATTTCATCTATCAAATCGGACA
This sequence comes from uncultured Verrucomicrobiae bacterium, assembly GCA_963698815.1. Classification (GTDB taxonomy): domain Bacteria; phylum Chlamydiota; class Chlamydiia; order Chlamydiales; family Rhabdochlamydiaceae; genus CAJCIW01. Next base: position 494,106 of record CAVOSF010000007.1, on the reverse strand, counting down.
ACCGCAGAATGATATTGAGAACGCTCCTTACGGCGGGTCAAGGCACAACGTTTCAGCAATCATCAATAACGAAACTTTTGCGGAGTTCAAACTCGATGTGGGAGCCGATTTTCTCATCGATGAAGTAGAGCAAATTCCCGGGAAAAACTGGCTTGAATTTTGCGGAATTGCTCCTCCAATTATTCCCATGATTTCCATAGCACAACAATTCGCCGAAAAACTCCATTCTTACACACTTCCCCGCGAACAAATTAACACCCGCTCTAAAGATCTGATCGATCTTATACTTCTTCTAGAAATCAAAAATCGACCGCCTGAAGCCTTCCAACATTCTCTGTACAGGGTTTTTAAGGCCCGCAATACACATTCATTGCCGGCAAAGTTGCTCGAACCGCCAGCTAGCTGGCAAAAGCCATTTGCTAAAATGGCCGCGGATTGCGGCATTTCTCAAAACCTGAAAGATGGCTTTTCAAAAGTTGCTGAGTTTTACATAGCGCTGCAAGAAATAACGAGAAGCCAGTATAAAATAATCGTGCAGTGATCATTAGGCAATCGATTGCCTTTGAAGGCATTTGATTGTCTTCAAGAGCGTTCCGGTTCACGGCAAGTATGCCACTCATCTACCACCTTTTATAGAAAAACTCAGCTTTATACCGAAAATGACTCAAAAGTTGGTTTTTGGCTGCGTTGGCTATGCAGCACATTTTTTGTCTTCACTCGCGCCTTGTGCTTGCACAATGGTCGCTCGCTCCAGACAAAAAATTTGCGCAGCCGCCTTGCCAAATTCCCAACTTTTGAGTCATTTTCGGTATAGTGTTGCATCCTCAGCAACTTGCTGCTCCAGCTGAGCAATCAAAGCGGTTTTGTCGACCTTTTCAATCTTATCTACCAGATCGCGATAGAACGAACCGACGAAATAGGGCCGCTGCTGGATCGATTTTTTCATATTGCAGCAGTATTCCTTGTCTTCTATCCAATCCAAAGATAATGGAGTCAAAGCAGGCAGTGGTTTTGCAGCTCCTTCCTTTACATCGAGTAGATGTACTTTGAGCGTCAGTCCGATACAAGGCGGCAGTGTTGTCTTTGCACCATAGCCGAAAACCGGGTGAACGAAAATGGTGCGCTTTTCTCCTACACGCATCCCTTGCATCCCATGGGCAAAGCCGGGAATGGTCTGTGAAAGGCGCAGCCAGGTATCGAAATTGGCGAAGAGAACATTTTCTTCCCGATCCTCAATAACGTAGCCCACACGTACATGGTCTTGTCGAAGGAGTTCTTTGCCTGATCCGGAAAGAGTGGTTTTAAAATAGAGTTGCTCCGGGACGATGACATTCAAAGACTTGTCCTTGGAGGCTTTTTTGGACAAGAGCTTAAACTGGGTATTGGCTTTCTGAAGATTGGAGAGGGCTTTGTTTAGTCCTTTAAGCATAGCTGTGGATAATCCGAGTCCTGCGGGAACTTCACGAGAAGCGCTGGTCTGGTGGCGAAATGCATCCATAAAAACGGATCGCTCCGTTTTACTTTCCAAACGATGCAGCGCACTCCAAAGAATCTGGCTCCATTCCTCTGCCTTGCGCCTGAAAAGAATGGGTAGCGCATTGGCAAAAGTGAGCCTGTCGCAAGTAATGATCGGTTTTTTCTCTCCGATCTTTTCTAAAACCAGCTCTAAAAAATCAGGGCTTTCAAGAAGATCTCGAATTTTTCGTTGTGTTTGTTGCAAGTGCTCAAAAAAGGGTTGGTTAGGAGGTCCTCCCGTAAAACCGCCAAAGACGAACTTCGGTTCTTCCCACAAATAGGGCGGGATCGGTTCAAACATGCCATCTATAGCGAGGACTTCTTCTTCTAAAGTTGTAAAGCATGGGCTTGGCCGGAGCAACGGATGATCGTCTCTAAAGTTTATATCATCTCCGCCTGCGTATTCCAAGTAGTAGCATCCATACCCTCCTCCGATGAGAAAATCCAAACTGTGTTCCTTGTTACCGTCCATCAGGTTGCTTTGTGGAGTAAAAGGAGCAATATCTCTAGAAATCGAGAGGGCGGAGATCGTCTCAATGCGCCCTCCCACCACGCTATTATGTGATCCAAAACCGAGCACAATTCCTACTAAGGTAAGATTGTGCTGCAGACAGTCCATGAGTGGTTCATCAGAGCGTGCGATCTTATCTATCAATTGCTCAATTGTGACAGTAGGGCCTAGGATATAACGAAAAAGATCGATATTTTTATCGATGACTTCTCTGAGCTTAGAAATATTTACGAATTGCACTTCAAGCATTGGAAAAATCGACTTTGAATCTTCTTTTAAGGCTACTGCTTTGAGAGCAAAATTTTTCTGATGGGAACAGAGTCTATTCCAGATATTTAAGGCTTCGCGAACCAGGAAAGTATGAGTGAATTCTTTGCTTTCATATTCAAAATCTTTAGTAACTGGAAAGTGATCAGGCGAACGGAAATTTCTGATAGAAATGGGTTTGGAGCCTTCGAGCACGTAGCCATACTCTTCAAAAGACATCGCCATTTTGAAAAACTGATCTAAAATCGCATAGTCCTCTGGGCAGTCAACTTGAATGGGTTTCGTCTCGCTGCTCCAGAGGACGCATGATAGAAGAAAGAACAATGCCCCTGCGATTTGCTTCATTTGCATCCAGAAGTTCGCGGTTGATAAAGGGGACAGATTTTTGTATGACATTGATTACAGCCATTTTTTCCTGTGCAGAGCGGATGTCCCCATGCGCATCTTTCTCCAAAAGAGACCTCTCCAAGCCAGTTATCACCGCTTTTTGTCAAGGAATACACCGGGTATAGATTGCCATTGACGTTCATCAAAATATTGTTTTCGTCGATGTATAAATCCTGGGGTTGGACTACAAAAGTCTGCATTTCAGATGGCATGCACCCTTCGCATTCTGTGCCTTTGGCTTCTGTGGCAATCAGAGTTGCTTGAACGAATAAATATGCACTAGCGATACTTCTTGCTAACTTCCGATGCATTTTGTCACTCCTCTGAGGTATAAATTTGGGTTCCTCATTTTGTTGCACATACACAAATTTCTGCAACACGTTTTCGAGAAAAAAATTTGAATAATTTTGATGGACTCCTTTCTGGCGGGCAGCAAGCTGTCCCGTCCCGAAAGCCGATTCGCAGCGCAAGGCTGCTTCACTTCGAGCCCATACAAAAGACAGGGATCTTCTTTGGGCTGGCTCCTTTTTCGCGAATCAAATCCCTTTCGAGGCATTTGATCGTCTTCAATAGCGTTCCGGTTCGCAGAGCAAGGCTGCTTCACTTAGAGTCCAGACGCAGCCACACCGTGGCTGCTCAATTCCCATGCCAAAAAAAAACCAGCCGAAGGCTGGGCTTTTTGTTGGTATGAGACTTGATGGACTCAAACCATCGATCCTCTCATTAAAAGTGAGGGCATTTTCCCATTCAACCAGTAGCATCCAACTTTTTATGAGCATAATTATAAAAAGTGGCCGTTGGATGCAACGGAATTTTACAGGTTACAAACGGTAATACAGAAATTTATTGCACCGTTTTTGCACGGCAAAAAAAAAGCGCTTGCCAATGCCATCTCTAAAGTGATATACAACAAAATGTTGTGATGAAACAACAAACTGTTGTGGCTTATGGATCCTCTCGTAAAACTTTTTGCTAACCCTTCTTTGGTTGAAATTCTCAATTTGTTTTTGTTAAATCCCGAAGAAGAATTTTATCAATCCGATATTGCAAAAAAAACGAATAAAGCTCTGATGCAAGTGCAAAGGTCCCTTAAGACTTTAAAAGAAATCGGCCTTATCTCATCGATTCAGCGCGGCAGAATGGTCTACTATCGGGCCGTCAGGACTCACCCTGCTTTTGAAGATCTAAAACGTCTATTTTTAAAGACTTTGTCCTTAGGAGAGAGTATTCGCCGGGCCTTAAGCCCCGTTTGCGATAAAATCTGCTCTGCTTTCATTTTTGGCTCCGTCGCTAAGGGTGACGAATCCCTAGACAGCGATATTGATTTATTTATCATCGCAGATTTGACCTTGCGCGAGTTAGTAAAAGCCCTGAGCCCGCTTTCAAAAAAACTAAAGCGAGAGCTGAACCCTGTTATTTTTAAGCGAAGTGAATTTCAAAAAAGAATTTCAGGAAAAGATCATTTTTTGATAAAAGTTATGGGCGAGCCTAAACTTTGGATCATCGGAAATGAAAACGAGCTTAAGCAACTGGTTAAAAGAAGAAAAACTAAAGCCTCATAAGACTTCTAAAGAAGAAATTGCCCAGTTATTTAAAATCGTTGACCGAGACCTTTCTGACGCCGGGATTCGCGGATTGTCTGCTGATCGTCGTTTTATTACAGCTTATAACGCCGCTCTGCAACTCACTACTATTATATTGCGAGCATCAGGATTCAGGACTAATCCCAACAAAGCAGGCCATCATCGCATTTCCATTGATGCTCTAAGCGAAATTCTCGGCCAAGAATTTCAAGATATTGCTGATTATCTAAATGTTTGTCGCATTAAGCGAAATATCTGCGATTATACAAACTCTGGAGAAGTTTCGGAAACAGAAGCCACAGAAATTATCAAAGAAGTCCAAGGCTTTAAAATATCTGTTATAAAATGGATTAAGAATTCTCATCCTCAATTTCTACCAAAGTAAAAATGGGAACCGTCGGATCCCTAGCCTTGATGGACTCGAACCATCGCACCGCCATTGCGCCCGCCAATCGAAAGATTCACCTAATGGCTGTTAACACTTTCACTTATTGTATTCGATCTCAGTATTGTCAATGAGAGGATTTTTCTCATTCAGAACCACTTTTGCGATTTCATCTCTGCGCATAAAAACGACCCCAGAATGCTGCTTAGCATATTGGATGAATCGATCGATTGCCTGAACCAATGCTGGGGTGCCGAGCCTATCATGTAGAGCTACCATCATCATGCGGCGCTTTGTACTGCCTTCCTCATATAGCTGATCGAATTCCAGTTTAAGTTGGGTCAAGAATTGCTCCGCTGAAAAGTGGTTAAGTTCGAGTTGAACGAGGTCATTATTGCGCACAGTATAAGGCACTATTGCAAATTTTTTTTCTCGAACCATCGTTACAAATGGTTCGTCACGACTTACGTCGTCGACATCATAGATTAGCCCCAGATCCTGGCAGATTTTCAGAGTGTTCTTGCTGCGAAGCAACCACCATGCATTATATCCGAGCGGTTTGAACCCGGTTGTTTTTTCAATTGCATCAATTCCATCTTTGATGAACTTCGTTTCTTCTTGGTAACTCATTTTGTATTCGCCATCAACCCACCGTATTCCATGGGCTACAAGTTCGTGGCCGCGGTCAGCGATCGCTTTAGCCAATTCCGGATTTCTCAGAGCCGCTTCTCCAACGACGTAAGCAGAAACCTTGATATTGTGTTTGTCCCATAAATCCAGCATCCGCTCAATCCCTTCTTTATAGCCGTAAGCCCACCATGTGGCGGCAGGCAAATTTACATAGCCTTTTGGCAAGGGATTGTTAGACCAGGGAGACAAAGCTCCTTCTGGTTGGCCACCGGTTTCAAAATTCATGTTAATGGTGATGACAAGCTGCGCCCCATTAGGCCAGAAAGCATCTCCGTAGACAGTATTTAAACCAAAAAATGCGATCAGAATCGCACGACCGAAGTGCTTCATCATGACGGGCTCCTTTATCAATTGCTATATGCCGTGAACCGGAAATGGCGTCAACGAAAACAGAAAACAATCACCCGTATTCCTCTTCTGCTCTTAGGGCAGAAAAATCATGTGGAGGCATTTGATTGTCTTCAAGAGCGTTCCGGTTCGCAGCGCAAGGCTGCTTCACTTCGAGTCCACACGCAGCCGCACTGCGGCTGCTCAAGTCCCATGCCAAAAAAAAACCCAGCCGAAGGCTGGGCTTTTTATTGGTATGAGACTTGATGGACTCGAACCATCGACCCTCTCATTAAAAGTGAGATGCTCTACCGACTGAGCTAAAGTCTCGTAAATGTACAGTATTCTTATGAATACTTCGGCACATAGATGTATTGACCCCAAGGGGATTCGAACCCCTGTTATCAGAATGAAAATCTGGTGTCCTAGGCCAGGCTAGACGATGGGGCCTTATATCAAAGAATGAGCGATAGTATAGCGTTTAGCGCCTGATTTTTTTCAAGCGATTAAACCGTCATGATCTCTTTTTCTTTCGCAGTGAAAAGGTCATCGACCTCTTTGCAAAATTTATCTGTAAGCTCCTGGATCCCTTTTTCTTCTTTCTTCATGACGTCTTCAGTGATCAATGCCATCGGCTTTTTGCTTGCGGACAAGTTCATTGTTTTTACGGCGAATTTCGCGGATGACGATCTTTGCGTCTTCCGCCTTTTGTTTGCCTTGCTTGACGATCTGTTTGCGCATCGATTCGTCCATCGGAGGAACATTGATGCGGATGACTTGCCCTTCAACAACGGGCTGGAGGTTCAAATTGGCTTTTTCAATGCCTTTGGCGATGGCTGCGGCAGTTTGAGGGTCGAAGGGGCTGATCAGGAGCTGGCGCGGCTCGGGAACTGTGACGTTGGCGAGCTCTTTGATGCGCATATGCGAGCCATACGCTTCGACCATGACGCCGTCGAGCATGGCAGGATTAGCGCGATTGGAGCGTAAGTTTTTAAGCTCAGTTTTAAAATGCTCGAGCAGCTGCTTGCATTTTCGTTTTGGTTCTGATCCGTTACACTGGTCATTTTACTATCCTCCTGTCACAAGCGATCCTTTCTGCTGTCCGCAGACAGCTTTAAGCATCGCACCTTTTTCAAATAAGTTAAAAACACAAATCGGTATGTGATTCTCTCGGCAAAGCGCAATCGCCGTGGCATCCATCACGTTTAATTTTTTAGCAAGCACTTCAGAATAGGTCAGACGATCGATATTTTTCTGCTTTGGGATTTTTTTTGGGATCTTCGCTGAAAATCCCATCGACTTTTGTCGCTTTGAGTAAGATTTCTGCCTGGATCTCACTGGCGCGCAAAGCGGCTGCGGAATCTGTCGTGAAGTAGGGATTGCCTGTGCCGCCGACAAATATGACGAATCATGCCTTTTTGCAGGGAATGCAAGGCATGGCCCCAATGAAAATGTTCGACAATCGAATCTGTATTGAGCGCGCTCATCACTCGGCTTTCAACGCCAAGGCCAGCCAATGTTTGCTGAAGGACAAGGCCATTGATGGTCGTTGCGAGCATACCGATATGATCTGCAGGAGTTCGGGCAAATCCAAAAGCTTCTGCTTGGTTGCCGCGAAAGATATTTCCTCCGCCGACCACGATGCCCATCTGCACGCCAAGAGCATAGACCTCTTTGATCGCTTGAGCAATCTGCTGGCAGGCGCGATGCTCGATGCCGAATTTTTGCTCGCCCATAAGCGCTTCTCCTGAAAGTTTCAGGAGAACTCTCTTATAGGCAGGCTTTAGTAGACTGCTTGAGTGTGCACGTCACGAGGTTATCCTCCGACTTTCCAACGATGATAAGCCTTGATGCCGATGTGCTTGTTCAAGCGTTTGCCTTCTTTTTCGAGAAGCTGCGCGATCGTCATTGTATTGTCTTTGACATATTTTTGGCAGACCAAACACACCTCATCGCAGAATGCTTTGATCTTTCCTTCGACAATTTTATCGACGATATTCGCAGGCTTGCCTTGCACTTGGCTGCGGGCGATCTCTTCTTCTTTTGCGCGGACGTCAGCTGGGAACATCTTCTGGTCGCAAATATTCAGGAGATTCTGCAGCGACATGCATCGCGATATCGCGGGCAAGAGCTTCTTGTCCAGCGCCGCCTGTCAAGACAACAGCAACGACGATTTTGCCGCCCATATGGGAATAAAGGCCGATCGACAGATCATGCGACTTTTGGCAGGATCGACATTCGCTTGACTTGGATATTTTCTCCAAGGCTTTGGATGACAAGAGCGCGGTACTGATCGAGAGTGATCGAAGTGATCTTTGCTGTAGGGCTGTGTCATCAACGCTTCCAATGATGCAGGACGCTGTAGTCGGCTGCTTCTTGTGCGATGTCTCGCAAGAACTGCTTGAACTTCTCGTTTTGCGTGACGAAATCTGTTTCTGCATTCACTTCGACGAGAGCAACAGCGTTTTGCCTTCCGCAGCGCCGATGAGCCCTTCATTGGTCTCGCGTCCTTCTTTTTTGACAGCAGAAGCCATTCCTGATTTGCGAAGGATGTCGATCGCCTTGTTCATATCGCCGCCGGCCTGATCAAGTGCTTCTTTGCACTTGCCCATGCTGACGCCGGTGCGATCGCGCAGCTCTTTCACCATTTCAGCAGTGACTTTTCCGCTCATATCTCTTCTCCTTCGCTCCTTCTTTCTCTTTGACTTCGAACTCAAACTCTTCGGCTTCTCCTCGTTCTTGTCTTCTTTTTCATCGCCTTTTGCAACAGCCGACATTGAGCTCGTTCTTGCGATCGATGATCGCTTGCATGAGGGCTTGAAGGATGAGCTTGATGCTCTTCAAAGCATCGTCGTTGCATGCGATGACGTAATCGATCGGATCTGGATCGCAGTTCGTATCGACAAGCGCCATGACGGGAATGCCGAGTTTTCTCGCTTCTGCAACAGCGATATGCTCGCGGCTTGGATCGACGACGATCAACAGCCCTGGAGGTTTTCTCATCGCGCGGATACCTGAGAGGTTGCGATCGAGTTTTGTCTGTTCTTTTCCGAGCACGGAGAGCTCTTTTTTTGTGAATCCTTCGCCGCCTGTTGAGATCTTCTTCTCAATGCGCTCTAATGTTTTAACGGATTGGCGGATCGTCGTGAGGTTGGTCAGCGTTCCGCCGAGCCAGCGCTCGAAACATAAAATTCGCCGCACTCTTCTGCGCATTCTCTGAACGACGCTTTTCGCTTGTTTTTTTGTGCCGACGAAGAGAATCGATTTGCGCTTTAGAGACCATCTCTTTGACCACTTGGACCGCATTGCGGATCTGCTGCATGGTTTTTGCGAGGTCGATGATGTAAATGCCGTTGCGCTCTTCGAAAATGAAACGCTTCATTTTCGGATTCCAACGGTGTCTTTGGTGCCCAAAATGCGCACCGCTTTCAAGTAATTCCTTTATAGTAACTTCTGTCCTGTGCCAAGCCTTGTCCCTTTATGTTGACGACGGCATCTCTTTCTTATGCTTAAGTGCGAAAAGATTTCGGTCTTGGTTAAAATTATCAGGGATCTGTCATTCTGCCCGGTTAAGTAACCCTGGGTTTATAAGAAAAGCGCCTGATCAGAATCGAACTGACACAAGTAGCTTGGAAGGCTACGGTTCTACCATTGAACTACAGGCGCACAAAAACAGGATATTTTTAACAAATAGAGGTTTTTTTTCCAATGTAAAAAATAATTTTTTAAGCCCACGAGCAAACCAGCATTGAATTAATATGAAAAATTGACATTATATTTAAAACAAAAGCCCATAAACATATATTATAGAGGAAATATGGCAACTGTTCATTTACCCACAGATAATTTCAATTATTTTTCCGTACTGCCTGAAGAGGCTATCATCAAAACTTTTGGATTTTTACCCGCGCAAGCACTTCACAATTGTTCTCATGTTTGTTCACTATTTAACCGGATCATCGATGATGATAACTTCCCTTTCACCGAATGGAACAAAAACAAATGCGAGGCGGGCAATGCGGCTTTGCGCGCTGGATTTGAAGCGGCCGAGAGAAATTGGGAACAAGAGATTCCTCCACTGCTGGAAAAGGCATTAGTAAAAACTTCGAACCCTTTTTCCGACAGAGCAAGAATTTTAAAATACTTCAAAGAAAGTGATCCATTGCGTATGGACGCCTCTATGGCATTTAGAATAGCAGCAAAGGAGGGAATCGCCCCCCTCATATGGTCATTATTCCCTTTTGTGAAGGGAACTTGCTTTGTAGAACAGGGCCTCTGCCATTGCATTCAACAAGGACATGTTCATCTCGTCAAAGATTTCTATTTAGAACTCCCGGAATCTCGTTTGAAAGGAAAGATCCACATCACAGTCATTTACGAGGCCAAAGAAGGGGAATCTCTTTCTCTCCGAGGGTCTGTAGGCAATGGCGCATATGATTTGCAATCTTGGGAAAAGGGGTACCCCATGCAAAAGGTCGCAGGGTTTGTTGAAGGGAATAGGATTAACAATCAATGGGAAATCATCCTGATTCCCGTTGTCTATAGAGATCATGCAGATGAAATCGTAAAATTTCCTGTCAGGCCGACTTTGCGTCTTGCCAATGGGGAGTTTCAGATGTCAGAAGAAACCTATCAAATAAAACCGGGAACTGCGATCACAATCGAACCGAAATTTTAAAGTCGAGTTAAACTCTTCTCCGTTTACGACAAGGGGATTTTTGACTAGACTGATGGATTATGGACTATACCATCCCAGAAAAAACCAATAGGGTCCTCAATATCATCATCCTAGGGCTGTTGCTGATCTTGGTCCGGGTCTGGTACCTCTCGATCATTCAGCACGATGAGCAGCTGGAAAAGGCCCGGCGGCCCAAGCGGCGCACCGTGATCGAAAAGCCCGAGCGGGCGACCATCCGCGACCGGTTCAATATTCCGATGGCGATGAACAAAATTCAGTACAATGCCGCGGTCTGCTATGCGGACATCCGCCAAATCCCTTCTGTAAAATGGGAAAAGAACAAAGAAGGCAAGCGCGTGCGGGTCCAAGCCAGATCGGCGTACATCAAAAATCTCGCCGAGCTTCTTGCCTGCGAGCTGCAGATGGATGCGCAAAAAATTGAAGATACGATCCATGGCAAAGCCTCTCTTTTTCCCCATACGCCCTTCATCTTAAAAGAGGACCTGACCGAGCAAGAGTATTACCGTTTAAAGATGTTAGAAAAAGATTGGATGGGAATTCGGACGGAGAAAGCTTCGAAACGGTATTATCCTCTGGGAAAAATCGGCTCGGATGTGATTGGGTACATGGGAGCGATCAGTTCCAAGGAATACTACCGCATCGCCGAAGAGCTCGCTGCATTACAAGATTATTTAGAAAAGAGGGAATCGGGCGAGGTTGCCATATTGCCGAAGGGCTTTCATAACCCGCTTGAAGTGCGCGAACGGGTCAAAGTGCTGCAAGAAAAAGCGTATACGATTAATGATTTGATCGGCAAAGCAGGCGTGGAGGGAGCCTTCGATGCTGACCTGCGCGGCTACGGGGGTAAAAAAACTTTCGAGGTCGATATCAAAGGGAATTCTTTGCGCGAACTTCCGGGGGGACGCAAAGGGGTCTCCGGCCAGCGGCTGCTCCTTTCGATCTCTTCTGAACTCCAGGAATTCGCCGAACAGCTTCTTGCCCAAAATGAAAAGATCCGGGAAGTGCGTCATCCTAATGGAGCTGTCGATTTGAGCACGCCTTGGATCAAAGGCGGCGCCATTGTCGCCCTTAACCCCAAGACTGGCGAGGTCATTGCCTTAGCTTCTTATCCGCGCTTTGATCCCAGCGATTTCATTTCTTCGCGCATCCCCGATATCAAAGCAAACAAACAGGCCGGGATCTCTAAGTGGCTGGAGAATGAAACGTACATTGGCGAGATATGGGATGGAAAAAGGCCTTTAGAGAGGGAGCGGTTCGACGAAAACACAAACAGTTTCTATGAAGAAAGCATCGACCTTACTTTGGAAAAATATTTCGAAACGATCTTGAATCCGCATAGCGAGATTAAGGCTGCGATGCAAAGCATCGGCACTGTCGGCAATGCGCTTTCTTTGCAAAGCGACTTAGGAAAACTGCTCCAACTGTCAGGCCAAACGAATATGCGCGCGCTCATCGGGACTCTGTTTTCCGAAGAACCGCACATCCCCTCCAAATCCTCTCCATCGATTGAAGAGAAAAATTTGATCCATCACGGCGCTGAAGCTTTGATCTTGAAACAAAAAGTCACCCAGGTCCTTGGGCGTATACGGCATAACGATGACAAACTGCTTCTCATCGATCTTTGCCGCATGCTCGCCGATAAAGAGCGGTTTTCCCCGGAAATTATTTCTTGTGTACAAGACCTAACTCTTTCCGGTTATCACCTTCTCAATCAGTCCTATTCCATCCTGCAAAGCTTTCTTCAGTCGCAGACGAGAAATTGGTTTCACAACAATGATTTTCAAACATGGCGTACTCAAAATTTTAAAGAGTATATGCGGCTTAAACGAAAAGAGGAAAAAGAGAAAAAACAATACGCCAAACCGTATACCGATTATCTCGAGCAGGTAGAAAAACAGATGTTCAAGGCTTTTTGGGAAGAGCATCGTTTAAAAATCATCCATGCTTTTTTGCTCCAAGAAGAAGGGAATGCGTACAAGCTAAAAAATGCGATCGCCGCTTTATCGCACGAAAAGCAATTGCAATTTTTACAAACGATGCGTTCATTTGAAGATCTTAAATCTCCGCTGTATGGTTCTTACCGCAGCCTGCGCCATACAAAAGGTGTCCAGATGCAAAAACATCTCGCCGCCGCTTTTTACCCGCTTGCAGGTTTTGGCTTTGGGCGGTCTCAAGCCTTCCGGCAATCGACGCCGCAAGGGTCGGTCTTCAAGCTCGTCGTTGCTTATCAGGGCTTAATTGAACGGTATGAAAAAATCAAAGAAGGCATCAAAGAGATCAATCCGCTGACGCTGGTCGATCAGTTGAACTGGCATTCGAAGGTAGGAAGCAACGATCAGATCCTTGGCTACACTCTCGATGGACAGCCCATCCACCGTCTTTACAAAGGGGGAAAACTCCCTCGCAGCCACCCCAATATTGGGAAGATCGATCTCATCGGCGCGCTTGAACAATCGAGCAACATCTACTTTTCGATTCTTGCCGGCGAGTATATGAACGATCCCTTAAATCTCGTGCGCGCTGCAAGAAATTTTGGATTCGGCGAAAAAACGGGAATTGAACTTCCCGGAGAAATCGCGGGCACATTGCCCGACGATGTCACACTTAACCGCACAGGATTGTACTCTTTTGCGATCGGGCAGCATTCTTTGGTCGTCACGCCGCTGCAGACCGCAGTCATGCTGGGGGCGATTGCCAACAAAGGAACAGTCCTAAAACCGAAAATCGTCCAAGTGATTGCTGGCAAAGAGCCTTTAAGGGAATATCGAGATCCTTTTGCGCAAGCCCTGTATCCGTTTAAAGATCAATTGGCCTCCATCGGCATTCATTTTCCTCTTTTTTCCGCCACGCAATCGGATACGGACAATCCTTACATTTGGTATAGCTCGCCCGAGGCCAAACGCAACTTACAGATGCCTGATCTCATCCGCGATCCGCTTGTCCAAGGAATGCATCAAGTGATCTCAGGTCCCAAGGGAACGGCGAGGCCCCATATTATCCGCGCTTTGCATCAAAATCCGCAATGGATGCACGATTATCAAGAACTTAAAGCCCGGTTGATCGGCAAAACAGGCACAGCTGAAATTCTCTACAAACAATCGATCGATGCGGAATCTTTAGCCATCATCCAAAACCATATCTGGTTTGGGAGCATCGCCTTTTCTGAAGAAAATCCCCAATCCTGGGAAAATCCCGAACTCGTCGTCGTCGTCTGTTTGCGGTTTGGCGAAGCAGGCGGTAAAGAAGCAGCGCCCTTAGCAGCAGAAATCGTAAAAAAATGGCGCGAGATTTTAAAACGGCATGGGAGGAATTCTTATGTAGAAGCAAGACAATGATCAAAGTATGCAATCGTCGCTAAAAGACCTTCTTTGAGTGGAATTTTCGGCTGCCAGCCTAGTTTGGATTTGGCGAGTGCAATGTTGGGCTTGCGCTGTTTGGGGTCATCGCTGGGAAGAGGATGGAAGATGAGCTTCGAGCGGGAACCGCTCAGCGCAAGGACCAGCTCTGCAAGCTGCAGAATCGTAAATTCGCTCGGATTGCCGAGATTCATCGGGCCCGTCACCCCTGCTTCAGATTCCATCAATAAAACGAGCCCGTCAAGCAGATCGTCAACGTAGCAAAAAGAGCGCGTTTGCGATCCATCGCCGTAAATCGAGAGCGGCTCATTTTTTAAGGCCTGAACAATAAAATTGGAAACGACTCGGCCATCATTAGGATGCATACGCGGGCCATAAGTGTTGAAAATTCTTGCCACTTTGATCGAGATCCCAAACTGCCGGTAAAAATCAAAAAAAAGTGTTTCCGCGCACCGTTTCCCTTCGTCGTAGCAGGAGCGTATGCCTATCGGATTGACATTGCCCCAATACTCTTCGGGTTGCGGATGCACATGCGGATCGCCGTACACCTCGCTTGTAGAAGCCTGTAAAATCCGCGCATTTTTGGCTTTGGCCAATTCAAGCATATGAAGGGCGCCATAGAAATTAGTCTTGATCGTTTTCACCGGATCAAATTGGTAGTGGACCGGAGAAGCGGGGCACGCGAGATTGTAAATCAGATCGATATCGAGGTCGATGCTTTGGCAAACATCGTGTTCGATCAATTGGAACTGCGGATGGTCGATGAAGGAAAGGACGTTGTCCTTATTTCCGGTAAAAAAATTGTCGATGCAAATGACCGCATGGCCAGAGCGTAATAGTTTTTCGCAGAGGTGGGAGCCTAAAAAGCCGGCGCCGCCGGTGATAAGAACTTTTTTTTGTTGCAATGTCATCCGTCCTCCGGCGGAAACCCGGCCCTTAAGGGCCGGGTATTTGCAAAAAACGACATTTGGGAGGGGTTCGAAGCCCCTCCCAAATCGCCATAATAATCCCAGGCCTTAAGGCCTGGGTTCACGTATGTTTTTACGCAGGTGCTGATGGGACAAGTTTATAAAACCGCGCTTTTCTAGTGTCAAACATTTGCCGGTAATAAGTCAACGCTCGAGAGAGATCGGGGACAGGATTGTCATTATTGCTATATGTAGTCCCTACATTAGGATCGTAGAAAAATCGTTCATGGTGATCTTTCACATAGACCATAGAGTGCCCTTCCCATTCTTCTTTAGCGTTGTTGAAGGGTTTGAGCGACCTTAACAAATAAACGCCATCGGGTAAGTTGGAAGCCTCCTCTTGAAGAGTCCTTTCATAGTCCGCTTGATCAAGTTGGATTTCATGAGAAGCGTGGTCAATTTTAAAATGATGCAGATTGGCAAGGGATTGGATCTTATTCCTCGTTTTGTCGATACCCTGCGCATCGGGAAGGATTTCAATCGTATTTAAAGCGGCTTGGCGATCGCGCATCTCTTGGTTGCTTTGCGCAAAACGTTGCCCTAACGCCCTGATCGCACTTAAAAAGCGGTCCGACGCCGGCAAGCCGGAAATGGCATAGACATGCTTAAGCTTAAAAAATTCTTCCGCAAACTTCAGAGACATCGCTGAGCACGTTCCCCCTTTAATGATAGGAGTGATTTGCTGTGGATTGAATATAATCCCTTTTGCCCGTCGTTTGTTTAAATCATCGACTACTCTCGATACCCTCTCTACATTGACATTCCCTTCGCATCCGATTTGAGTCCCCCTGAATAAGAGTTGATTTGTAGAACGGGCTTCTGTCACATATAAGGAGACAAAGATTTGAAAAACAACCCTTTCAATCAACATCGCGAGCTGGCCGACGATCGGAACAAAGTCAATCAAAGCGATGATGCGATGCCCCCATGCATGTTCTGGGCGCAGCTTCGCTTGCTTGAGATGCCTTAACCCATATTCTGAAACAACAAAAGATTGCAGAAATTCAGGACAGGTTAAGTGATAATCTTTTATAAAATAATCGCGCATAATTGCGACTAATATACAGTAAATTGAATATAAATAAAATAACAGGATATTATCCTGTTATTTTCTTTTAAACCTCTTCAATATAAACGAATTGAGCGCAATCGCTGCCCCTTTTCTGGCTCCAATTTACAAATGGGGTCAAATCTTCTTTTTGTTCCTGTTGGACAGAGACTAAGATGCAATCAGAAACAGGGAGAAAACCCTGCCCTTCTGACGACTTTACATCAGCGTTGCTGAGCAGCAATACAATGTCATATTTTTCTTTCATCTGGGAAAGAAAACTTGAAAATTTAGCGCTGCCGATCAGTTCGGCAGCATGGCGCGTGGTGCTCCCGCTGGGCAAATAGTCGAATGTGCTCCCCCTTTTTATGGGAAGGTCTATCGCTGCCTGATTAAAATATTGCCAAAGCCCAGGGATATCATCCGCGCGAACCACTTTATCGAAGCTGCAATTAACAGCCAAAACCTTCAGTCCGCGCATGGACAGGATTTCAGCAAGAGACATTGTATAATCGGAATAGCCTCCGCCAATGCAACTGGCGACCAACCCCTCCGTTTTTTTTAAGAAAGGCATTAAGAAAGCCACCATCCTCCGCAATGTCTC
This sequence comes from uncultured Verrucomicrobiae bacterium, assembly GCA_963698815.1. GTDB lineage: Bacteria > Chlamydiota > Chlamydiia > Chlamydiales > Rhabdochlamydiaceae > CAJCIW01. Next base: position 477,766 of record CAVOSF010000007.1, on the reverse strand, counting down.
TAAGTCATTGGCTCGAAGCTGCGCTAGATTGACATGGCAATGGTAAGAAAGGGATCCTGCCAAAGGAAACCCTAAAATCTTTAAACTTTCCTCGCAGATAGGAAAACCTTTCAGCATCTTTCTGCAAAATAACCACAGATAAAAACTTAAGGCCGCCGCGAAGGAAGCGAATAGAGTGAAAAAAAAGATCCTAGGCGGCTTTGGGCTAGTGGGAGCCATAGCGATGTCCAGCGGTTTAGAATTCGCCTGAAAGATATGCTGGCCTAAGTTCTTCGCCTCCGCCAGCTGAGAAACGCCTTGCAGCATCATCGAGCCCAATTCTTTTTTGAGCATGAGCAGGGATTCCCTACGCCAGTTTTCTGGCAGATCGCTCATTCTGATGTTAAGTTCTTGCAATTTATCGTTGATCAACTGTTTTTCTGACTGTAAAAGATCGGTATTCATTTGGCATAAAGAAGCAATTTTATCTGCGAGCAGTTTGGTCCTCAGTTTTTTGAGTTCTATCGTTTGAAGAAGGTGCTGAGACAAAAACTCTTTTTGGGTATGCAATGCTTCAAGAAGGCGCGCTTGTTCTCTTTCGCTGCGGTTGTTTTCATCTTTGAGCTGCAAAGCGATCGCGCTTGCTTTTTGGATCAGGTCCGCAGTCACGCCGTCATTGAACATCCCGCCGAGGGAGCTGACCTCAAAATCATCGCGGGCGAGCTGATCTCTTAAAAAGATCAACTCTCTAAGCTGAGCTTGCAAATTATCTCTTTCTCTCGTGTAGCTTGCTAACAGCTCTTGAGCTGTGTCCAAATTCAACCCTGAAAAATCCTGGGACTGCTGCTGTTGGATGAGCAAATGATCTTCCAACATTTTTTGTTTTTCCGTCAGATGATCAATGCAAGTGCGAATCGACTTGATTTTTGGCTCCATCGATTGCGATTCGGAAATTTTTCTCACAAGAAGAGCTATCGCGCTTTTTGGATCTTTCAAAAGCGAGGGAAAAGAGGGAATTGCCTCTTTCTTTTCGACGCATTGAAGCAACACATCCGCCTCGCCCAATTGTTCTTTGACTTCGGCGATCTCATGTAGAAGCGATTTCTGTGCAAATCTCTTTTGGTCCAAGTCGCAGCTCTCAAAACGGCTTTGGAACTCTTTTTTATCTTTGAAATAGGGAGTTGCTTCAGTGGAAAAAGAGAAAGCCTCTTTGCGGGCGTTCACACGCTGCAGCTCAAGATCGACGTCGAAAAGCTTGGAAGTGTAGAAATTCTTCGGCTGCGAGAGAAGTTCCAACTCTTGCGAAAATCCAAGAAATCCGCTTTTGTGGATGCTTTCTTTGAGATAGTTCGCATGGTCGGCCAACGCTTCATCGTAAACTTGCGTAAGCTCTTGCTGTCTGTGAAGAAGATAGGCGAGCTGGGCCTGATAAGACTCATCATTTTCCCGCTTAAGAAAGTTTTGATAGCTCTTCATGACTTGATTCACAACATCTGCAGCTAAAAAACGGTCGCGGGAAGAATAGAGCAGTCTAAGAATTGATCTATCTTGTTTATTCGGCGTCACTTTCAGCTTACTTCTTATTTCTCCAACCGCTGAAATCCAAGGTTTGATAGTCAATGAATAAAGCCGGTCCATCCTTGCAGATTTTGGAACGCTTCGCAGAGTAAATTTTACATTTGCACATGAAAACGGGTGTCCTAATTTCCCCTTGCCAATGATCCGTTTGTTCTGATCATGCACTTCAAAATGAAACTCATCGGTCAGCTTCAAAAGCAAAGAAAGAGGCTTTTCGTCTGTATAAGAAACCCTTCGGAAAATAAAAGGGTCGGGATCGGAAATCAAGCAGCGCAATTCAAGACGAAAATTGTCATAAAGCCTTTTGATCTTTTTGACAAAGCCAAAATCTGGATTGCACTGGGCTTGCAACCCAAGTTCCTCCACGACATCCCTTAAAACCTCATTAGACTGCATAATGACGGCTGTGGAGCTTTCGGCTTGATTGGAAAATATTTGTTGGTACGCATCTCTCAAGCTCAGACCAATCTCATTTTGCTTATTCCCCTGTCTAAACGTCGCCTCGGCGAAGAATAGCGGCTCTTTTAAAAAAAGATAGGCCATGCAGAGCAGGCCGCAAAGGATCGCCGCCGATCTGATTTTAGAGGCGTTTTGCAAGAAGATCCGTTTTAAATCGGAAAAAGTAATCAAAGTCGTATCGTCATTTAACGGGATCACGGGACGACCTCTATGCCAACAGATTTTATTCCTTTTGTAATCAAATCAAGCGCAATGAACGTCGGAAGAAGGTCGTTCACAAAACGGTTCCATTCCGCAAGCGGCCTTGCTGCCACATAAACGATATCTCCCGGAATCAGCAGCATGCTGTCGTTGGGCAGCCGGACGACGTGTTCCCAATGCAGTGTATAGATTTTCGGATGCAGAATATTGCCTCGGATCACTTGAATGTATGCTTTGTCGCCCGAAGATAAGATGCCCCCCGCTTCTCCAATGGCCTTGCGCAAAGTCATAAAGCCATCAGGCACATCGACGACCCGTTCCTTCCCCACTTCTCCAAGGACCATCAGCGTCGATGCAGAAGGATCGGCGATGTAGACTTTGTCGCCACCGCGCATGACCACATTTTGTTTCATATCTCCTTCTTTGAGCAATTTGTACAAATCGACCGGCAAAAGAGAATTGTCGCGGACGACATAACTTTTGAATAGATTGGCAGTAGTGGGAACTTTTGCAATAGACAATGCTTCAAATAAACGGAGCCTCCCATCGACAGGAATACTGGGCACTTGGACTAACCCGGCGAGCTCCACTTTTCTCAAAAGGCGGTCTTTATAAGCGATGAAGATGCTGACATCTTTGATCTGCTCTCGATAGAGATGCTCAATTTTCTCTTGCGCTTGCTGCAGAGTCAAACCCTCCACATAGACGGGAGGCAAATCGGGCAGAGTGATTTTTCCGTCCGTCACACGATAGCCGACGAGCTGTCCAATGCGCTGCACAGACTCAACTAAGTCTCCGCGGCTAGGATGATACACAGCGATCTGCAGCACATCGCCATTGTTGATGACATCCTGATACTCCTCTAAATATTGCGGAGTAAGCTCTTCGAAATTTTTTCCTTCCATGGATAGAATAGACAATTTTCCTTCCCGAATGCGATAGGAATCCATGACAAAATCTTCCGCGCCGAGCACATCGCTTCCGCGGTACGGAGGATTTGTGCAGCAGGAAAAAATCAAAAAAAGAACCAAAGGGATTTTTTGCAAAGGTTTCAAAAGAGCTCGAAGTGATATGATGCATTTTTAGGAAATTTCCTTAATCAACCATGCATTTTTTTAAGAACGGCATTTTGAAGTCAACATGAAACGGATTTTCATCTCAGGAATTGCAGGATTTATCGGCTTTCACTTGAGTCAGGCGCTCAAACAAAGAGGCGATGTTGTCGTCGGCTGCGATAATTTTAACAGTTATTACGACCCAGCGCTCAAGCGGGAGCGCGCACGCTTTCTCGAAGAAAAAGGGATCCACGTCTTGGAATTCGATATCACCGATCAAGAGCGGATCAAGAAGGAACTGAAACAATTTGGTATTTCCCATTTTGTCCATCTCGCTGCACAAGCCGGCGTCCGCTATTCTCTTAAACATCCTGAAAGCTACGTCCACAGCAATCTCAACGGCTTTGTCCAAATTTTAGAAGCCTTGCGCAGCTTTCCACAAACCCAACTCGTTTACGCCTCTTCTTCTTCTGTGTATGGGCTCAATTCCAAAACTCCTTTCGCTGAAACAGATCCTGTTGAAAAGCCCGCTAGTTTTTACGGAGCGACAAAACGGTGCAATGAAGTGATCGCCCATTCCTACTATCACATTCATGGGCTGTTCGCCACAGGATTGCGTTTTTTTACGGCGTATGGACCTTGGGGACGGCCCGATATGGCCTATTTCTCCTTCTCTAAGGCCATTCTCAACGATGAACCGATCCCTGTTTTTGGCGAAGGAAAACTTATGCGCGACTTTACTTATATCGATGATATTGTCAAAGGCACCGTCGCTGCTATTGATCATGGGGCGGCCAACGAAATCTTTAATCTAGGCAATAATTCTCCGGTGAGCGTCTTAGAATTGATTTCCACTTTAGAATTTCATCTCGGGAAAAAGGCGATCATTGATTTTCAGCCTTTACAGCCAGGGGAAGTTCCCATCACTTATGCCGATATTTCTAAAAGTCAAAGAGTCCTCGGCTTTGAGCCCAAAACCTCATTGCACGAAGGCCTAAAAAAATTTACAGACTGGTATTTGGATTATCGCTATAAAACACCAACATGCGTTGGTTAGTTCTCTTATTCGTCGTCCTCGTATCACATTGTTGGAGTGAAGAAAAACCTTTAGCTCCTTCCCATCTCATGGTAGGACCCGGAATTTTCGATCCCGACCGCGACCATCCTGCCGCGCTCATTCAAGTGGAATACCGCTGGGAAGTGAATTGCTATCACCTACGACCCTTGGTAGCTTTTTTTATCACACAGGATCAGAACTGGTTTATTTGCGGCGGTCTCGGATACGATATTTTCTTCGGGAAAAAAGTGGTGTTCACGCCGAGTTTTGCCCCAGGAATTTATTATTCCGGCTATGGGAAAAATCTCGGATTTCCTCTAAATTTCCGCTCCGCCGTTGAATTGTCTTATGTTCTGCATAATCAAGGGCGTGTGGGAGCGCAATTCAATCATATTTCTAATGCGCATATTCTGTGGAGAAACCCAGGCGCTAACTCTTTGATTTTTTTCTACGCGATCCCTTTCCCTCAAAAGAAGAAGGCAGGGAAGAAGTAAAGTGCCACTTGCAAAACTCCAATGGCCTAACCTTCCGCAGGAAAGCCGGGGAGGGCGCCGTCGCGGTCGAACTCGGCGTCATAGCGGAAGAAGAGGCTGACGCCGGTGCCATGGGCGAAGCCGCCAATGGCCATTGGCACAGCCTCACCAAATAATTGGACCATGTCAGAAGGACGGGCAAATGTCCAATCAGGATATCCTGTATCTGGACAGGTGCCCGTTTTACAAATCATCAATGCATCAAATACCGCTCTGACTCTTAACGGTACGAGTTTGTACCCTTCTTTTCCTTCGATAAGGGTCTTTTGCACGATATAGTCTTTATTCTGATAGACTACCACTTCTCTCATTACCCAAAATCCTGTTTTTTCTGGGGCGGCATTGCATTGAACCAATGCTTCAGGAAAAAAATAGCTGAATATCTTTATACCAGGGTTTGTATGTTCTATCACTAGTTGTCGGTTTCTTAATGTAAACGGAATTTCCATCTCTTTTCCGTCTGGGCTTACTTCTGGTTTGTCTCTCGGATCTGTTGATGCATTGAGTTTGTTGAAGAGCTTTTCGTCATAAGGGCGGTGGACGTGGGAAGGGTCGATCACTAACCTTGATGTTTCACAAATTTTCTGTTGAGGTTCTTCGGAAGGGATGAACGGGTCGTTTTCCATTAACAACTTGTCGTATGCCTTTTTGGACATGAGTCCGATATTTCGCACTTCTCCGTAGCATTTCTTAAAGAATTCATAGTCGAGTGATCTGGTGAATAGGTTGCCGAAGACTACGTTGAGTTTAGTGTCTATCCCTTCTACCATGGGGAGGCCTGCTTCATTAAAGCGACGGGGGTTCCAAATCCATTTATCGTCCAATAGTACGTCCCAATATTTGCAGACTTGGTGTCCTCTACAGACATCTTTGTGGGACAGATCTTCATCTTGGAAAATCTTAACGATTGATTCTGGGCTTAGAGCAGTAATTGACATGATTATATTCCTTTAACTTGTGTTTTATTGTTTTTATTTAAAAAATTATTTTTACAGTTGTTTTATTTATAACAAATACGCGTTGTTCTTGAATAAAATTATATCAATTTTTTTATTTAAAACCAATATAAAATAATAATTTAACACAAACCACAAGTGACAGACTCTAAGACAGATGCATAAATGCATCAGGGAGGAACTCCAAAAGATCGGAAGCAGTCATACAATATGAAGTCAGATTTGCAGCAGCGGCTTCCCCAGAAAGTTGATGAAGATAAACTGCGAGCGCTGCAGCGCAGCGCGGGTCAAGGCCTTGGGCCATCATCGCTGCAATAATCCCCGTCAAAACGTCCCCTGCCCCTGCCGTGGCCATGCCGGGATCTCCTCGCCCTATCACAATTGGTGTTGTTCCCGGATGAAAAAGGAACGTGGGCGCTCCTTTGAGAACAATAGTAACTTTTTTCTGTTCTGCGAAAGCCTGACACAATTCCAGAAAACTTTTCTTCCCTTGCTTTTTGGATAAGAAGAAGTTCCATTTCGCCGTGGTGCGGCGTCAGCACGGAATGGGGAGGCAATTTCCACGATGGATTTTCAGAGAGAATAAACAGCGCATCGGCATCGATCACCATCGGGAGTTTGATGGAGGTAAGCAAGCTCTTCAGCATCTTTTCAGATTGTTTTGTTCTTCCAATGCCGGGGCCGACGAGCATCGCTTTCGCTCTTGAAGCTTGTTTCTTGATAGGAGTTAAATTTTTGCCGTCCCACCCTTCTCTGATCAATTCGAAAGGCGCCCCGCTTAGTTCTGCTTCCATTCCCTTGGGGTGAAATAAACGGACGATTCCGGCGCCCGCGCGCAAAACAGCAAAGCTTGCGAGCAGCGCTGCGCCCGGCATCTCGGGTGATCCGGCGACCGCAAGCACATACCCTGCTTGGTATTTGTGCCTAGTGCGTTTGATCTCAGGGAGCAAATCTGAAGCGATTTCTTCATGAAAAAGGTAAGCGTCAGCTTTGGCATCCGCGATATATTTTTCACCTAGACCAAAACTGGCATAGCGCAACTCGCCGACATGGTCCCACCCATCGCCCAGAAAAAAACCGCTTTTGGGCAACCCAAGAAAAATCGTCTCGGTCGCATGAATGGCCACAGATCCCACTTCTCCAGTTGTGCCATTGAGGCCAGAGGGAATATCGATGGCAAGGATAGGCAATTGAGAACTATTGGCGCAATTGATCGCAAGCGCGAGCTCGTCTTCTGCCTTCCCCCTAAAACCCGTGCCTACAAGACCGTCGAGAATGATCCCTTCCAGATCAAAACGAAATGCTTTTTTCTCATGCACATGATGAATGACCCCTTTGCGCGAACGGAATTTATCGGACATGGTTTTACAAAGCGGACTGCATTGATTATGGGGGTAGATATGCAAAGCATTCACTGTAAAGCCGCGGTCGATCAGTGCTGCGCCGGCAGCAAAAGCATCGCCGCCATTGTTTCCTTTTCCCACAAGAAGAGTGACCGCTTTTGGAAGATGGTGCGCTAAAATAAATTCCTCAGTTCTTCTTGCGATCGCCTCGCCTGCATTTTCCATGAACTTCTGCTCGGAAGCGCCCTCTTTATAGGCTTTCGCTTCAATGCGCGCCATTTCCTGCGCCGAGACAATCTTCAACCCTTCTATGTCTCATAAATGTTCTTCTTTGATGGCGCGCTGAAGCAATGACTTGACCGCATCGCGAGGATTGAGTCCTTCATAAAGGATCGAATAAATCGCCTGAGTGATGGGAACATCGATGTGGTTTTTCTGCGCGAGCTGCAGAGCGGAAACACAAGTATACGCGCCTTCGACGACCATGCCGATTTTTTCTTGAGCGACTTGCGGCTCGAGCCCTTCCGCGATCAAGCGTCCGAACATATAATTGCGGCTGAGTTTGGAAAGGCAGGTGACGCAAAGGTCTCCCATGCCTGAAAGCCCATTCAATGTTTCCGGCTTGCTCCCTTTTGTCACGGATAGCTTGCGGATTTCATGCAGTCCGCGCGTCATCAATGCCGCTTTTGTATTGTCGCCAAATCCCAGTCCATCGGAAATGCCGCAGGCGATCGCGATGATGTTCTTCATCGCCCCGCCAAAAGCCACGCCATTCATATCGGCATTCGGATAGACGCGGAAAAAAGGGGTCGTAAAAATATCGACGATTTGCCGCATCAGATGGGGATCGTAAGAAGCGATACAACGACAGATGTCGGCAGTTTTTGGATCACTTCTTCCGCATGGCTGGGCCCGCTCAAGCAGCAGATGTTTTTGCGCATCGCTTCCCCGAGCACCTGCACAACGACCTCGGGAAGAAGCAGACCGCTATTTTGCTCAATCCCCTTTAGATGTGATGACAATCGGACAATTCACTCCGCCAAAAGCAAGGACCTGTTCAAAGACGGGCCGGATCCCTTTGGACGTGACCGACTCGACGAGAAGCTCTGCTCCTTCAAGCGCATGCTTCAAATCGGAAGTGAACTCGACGCGGTCGTCCGCTTTGACTTTGGGAAGCTTGGGATGCTCCCTTTTTTTGCTTAACGTCTTGGCAAATTCCGGATTCGCCGTCCATAGCACCACCTCATTGCCCTTCGAAGCAAGAAGTGAGGCAAGGCAAAACCCCCACGTGCCGGCACCTAAATAAGCAATTTTCATGCGGATCCTATTTTATAAGGGAGGTTACCAAAAAGACTGAAGAATTACAACAATGTATCAAGACGGATAATGGGGGATGATGCCCCAGTTTGGGCTGAGGGAAAATTTTTAATGGCGTCCACTAGAAAGAAAAGTCCAAATGATGATCAAAACTGAATCGCACTAACATTAATGCTCTTTTGCGCAAACTCCCAATAGAGCAATTTGCGGTTTCCTATGGGATAATCTGTGACAGTTGAATCATAATCATCGCGGGAAAAATCGATCTTTTCCCATGTGATTGTGTTATCTTGTGAGATGAGAACAAATTTGAACAATTCCCCATCGTTAGGAACACTGCCAACCCAACCTTCAGGAGTCCAACTGAATGAAACTGTTGTATCCCAAGATGGCTCAGAACGAAACCCAATCGCATTTCCATACCCTACATCGATAGGAATACAAACCAAAGGGCGAAGTCTTTTTACAAACGCTGCCCCATCTTCTTCTGCATTGAATAAATTGTGATTGGTAGTAACAATTTCTTCATGGGAAAATCCTTCCCGTTCACAAATATCTTTAAGATTATGACCTGTACCATAAACAGCAAGAACAGTAGAGTGTTTATGTTTTATAGCTGCTTCCTTAGCACATGCTATCACTTCTTTTTCTTTTTCATCTATTAGCGCGCGACAGCTAGACTCAGACGACGCTATTTGTTCATAATCCGTTGTGTTTTTTTCTGGATGAATTGACTTGTATATCGCTTTAATTTTTTGCAGTCCAAATAATATCAAGACAGCACTATTTTCGCATAAAGTTTCTTTCTGAATGTCATTCAAATCATCAAAAACTGGCAGTTCTTTTTTTGGGAAAATTTTTTCAAAATGACTCGTTACTTTTAGCCATTGTTCTTTGTTTATTCCTTTCTCAACTTCTTCAATAATCCAATCGCATTCAAGACCTTCAAGTAATATAGGACAATTGGGGTGTTCTTGGATTGCTTTTGCTACCCCAAGTTGAGACTTGACAACAACTTCATTCAACATGAATGCTCTTTTAAGCAGTACTATGGGAAAAACAATGCCATATTGTTTTTTTACACATTCTTGAATGAGTGATCCATTCATAGGATGCGTCTGTTTAATGTGTATAAGGTGAGGTTTTTGGGGAGCGTCTACACTAGACTGATTCTGTTCATAAATTTGCTGTTCCACGATTAATGCGCTTGAACATTGATTACTGGCCGGTTGAATAGCCATATAAATTACCTTTCTTATGGGTTAATAATATGCACACATTATAATTAAATTATATTATTTTATCAATTAGGCCAAACTTTAAAAGTAAGGGGTAATTTCTATGTAATTCTCGCCAGGTTTTGCGTGAATTTCGTGGTTAGGACCTTTTTCCCATTCTTCTTCTCCGATGAGGACTTTGAATTCAAGCTTAGAAAAAGCTAAATTACTCGCTTCCCATTTCCACAACCCTTGTTCTACTTTCTTCAATGCAATTCCTTCTTTCCAATTCAAGCCAGGAACCCCAGAGCCTCTTAGCCATAGCTCTTTCTGCAAAGGATCCAATCCTAGGTCAAATCGCACTGCAATCGTGATTCTATTGGGAATGGCTTTCAACTCAGGGCTGATTTCAGAAATAGGACGGAGTGTGAAAGAGCGGTTCTGTTTGAGAGATGCGATGAATTGCTTGTATTCTTGGTAACAAAGAGCAAGAGACTTAGTCTGATTACGATAGGCGGAACACAACTCTTTTTCTTTCGCTTTCAATTCGGGAAATTGTTTTCGAAGAACCTCCCTAGAAACAATATCAACAAGAACCTCATTAAAGTTGTAATGTTTTTTTAGAAATTGAATAAACTGGTTCATTTCTAAGGCCAACTGTTTGTTCAAGAGCAGTTGCGGCATTTGTTCTAGCCCGTTCTTAAGAAAAGCAGCATCCTTGTGCACCCCGCCTTTGTAATAGAGATTGCTTACTAACTCTAAATATTGAATGCAAAGATTATCTGACTGAAAATACTCTTTCGCAAGAGAAATAAGACTCCAATCAAATCCTTTAATGCCTGGAGACTCGTAGAAGGGAATCCGGTCATAAGAAAACACCTCTGAAATGGAATTATCCCCTGTACAGCCAATCGGTGCTGCTGAAACTCTCATTAAGAGTTGCATGTCCTCCGGAAGTAGAGGAAAAGGATTGATCAAGCGAAGCGTCTTGTGAGTATTTTCTGTTTGCTGAGTTGGCTGCCAGAAAGATGTTGACCACGACTGACCATTCCAGCCGTGACCATTCGAATTTAGTTTTTTTTTGTAAATGTAGATCTGTTTTATTCCGGAAAGATAGCCCTCTGAGTCTAATTGTGAAATGAGATTTTGTTCTTTGTCGAATTTGTCGGAGATAATAATATCGACAAAAGAAGTTTTATCTGTTTTATGCATTAAAATACAGGCTTTAAGAAATGTATCGATATTTTCTTCTTTGTGAAGATAAGCAAAATGCAGTCCGTGAGTTTGAAAATAATTCTTCTCTAAATCCGACCCTTGTAAATTAGAAGATGGAGGAAGCAGAATAGATTGAAGCATGGGATCTTTCAGAGCAGTCAGTTTAGCTTCTTCACCATTTGGAGATCTCCATAGGAGTCCTAATTCAAATAGACTAACTCCCATGGAATTTTTATCGCTCCAAAAGGGTCTGGGTTTTGGAGCATAGTCTCGACTTTCAATAGACCGTGAAAACCTCCCTCCATTGCTATAGTATTCCAAGATCCTTGTGTAAGGGATAGCTTTTCCAAAGCGTGAAAAACCTTTATGGCCTGTTTTTTCCCCCCAGTTACTGTCTATGAGAAGGGAATTTGGAAATGTTTGATGAGAAATATCTAAAATAACAGAGGCGGTTTTTGCAGCTTCCATGCATTTTTCTTTAATGGCTCCATCCAAAATCACATCTTCAAGGCTACCTCCTGATGTAGCAGTCCATTTTCCCCCATGACACCCCCAAAGAAAGGTCTGAAACTGAGAAATAGGCAATTGATTTTCTCGTTTTCTAGATCTTAATCCTATAACTTCTGCGCCAAGTGTGATCGCAGCAATTGGAAGTATTTTTTGTATTTGTTGTGCTGCATGCAGCATATGAAAATAATCACCGACTCCATCGGTGTCCACAACGCCCAGAATCAAAACATTCAATTTTTCTTTGGAAATATTGATATCTCGATACAAAGATTGTATCGTCTGACCAAAAATCCATTTTTGTCTAAGTTTTGTGAGTTGAGTTGAATCATAGCCGATTTTTTTTTCTTTTTCATCCAAAGACAAGAGATTGTTTAGCACTCGTTTTATGCGAAACGAATAGCTATCCGGCAAACCTTGTGGAAGGTTAGGTACCGACGCAGCTGTTGGGATTAATGCAGGGGCTTCTAATACTGGACTTGTGGACATAAATTTATTTTTAAATAAAGTTTTTAATGATGATTTGTTTTGCTAATTTGTATTTTTTTTATCTAAATTATAATAAATAAAATGTTATTAGAAAAGGTTAATTTGACGAAGTGTATATATAAATTACTTTAAATTTTGCAAAGGGTTACAACTTAGACAGCTGAAATATAATCTCGATCTGAGATGGGGACGCGATTCAACTTTTGCTTGAGCTCTTCAGTGGGATAATAAAAGACGGGATCTAGTTCGAAGGCCAACGCTGAGGGCAAACGGCCTGTGAAATTGCGGTACAATTCCCGGTCGTGTAAAAGCAGCGCCTCTTTGACCGTCTCGATGCTTTTGTCCCCCGTGGCATTTTTTAATGGGGCGTAGATTTTTTCTCTTGGGCAGACGAGAACGGTGCTGCTCCGGGCATAGTCTAAAAGGTCGAAAATAAATCTCTCGCATTTCCAGATCTGTACAGTTTCTTGGACAAAACCTTTGGATGTTCCAAGCAACACCGGCGCTTTTTTACGGGCGATATGCAACGGCAATTCGACTTTGATGTCTTGATACAGATGGCGGATGAACTCCATCGAAATGCAGAACATCCCTGTGCTTGATAGAGTAAAGTGCGAGGCGGCTGCGGGCATTTCAGAATACTCGACCACTTTTAGTTTGCCGTTGCATTCAGCGAGGATGCCCATTTTTTCCTCAGGAGAAAGGCGCTCGACAGCTTTCAAGGCGGCGTCCACTCCGGTGTGTGCAGTCATTCCCACAAATTCAGGGTCGAAGGGGTCCGCTAAAGCATTATCAACGAAGATGACATTGAGATATTCAATTCCTGAGGCTTTCCATTTTTCCCAAATGCCGCTTTCAAAAAAGAGACGCAAAGCATTGCCGTTGCCGTCGGGGCCCTCGGCAATTTTCCCGGGGCTTTCCAACAACCAGTGTCCGCGGTCATCGAGGAAAGGCAGCATTTCTTGTTCGATAAAATTGAGTTGCGAGGGAGGGAGCCCAAAGTAGTTATGCGTTTGTAAAAAATCGAGTGTCTGAAAGTGATTTAAGACAGAGGTGATGATGCAAAGAGGAAGAGAATGTCCGCACCAACTACTTGCCGCTTTTGTGCGTTCGCAAAAAAGTTGGAATAGGCTTTTTCCTTTGATGGGACTGACAGGGAAACTTCCCTTAGGGCCATCAAATCCCAAACGGGTCCCTTGCCCACCTGCAAGGATCAAACATCCGACTTTCCCTTGCCGGATTAATGATTCTCCAAGTGTGCGATGTTCTACGTTACCGCTCTTTTTGTAGTTGGAATAGGGTTGAATGTCTTGCGTTGTCCGTGATTGAAGAATGGCCTCTTTTTGTGCGGCTGCCACTGCGGGAGTGTATTTTTGAAGTCTTTCGGCAAAATGCTGCAGTTCTTTTATAGAGAGCTGTTCGATTCCCGTTAAAAGTTGCTGCTGGCCCAGTTTCACTAAGAGATCGCGGATGGATGATTCTAGCATACGGCACCTGGGAAAAGTGTGTGCAGAACAGAATCGACGCTCACTGTACGCAGGTTTTTATCCTTTGCAATGAGCGGAGTATGCCGTAAAAGCGAATTGGGAGAAGGCACGTTTTGTTTGAGCACGCCTTGTTTGGGATCAGCCCACAGCGAAACGATATCGATCGGAAACGGTGCATCGATGTAGTAAGTAATTGACAGCACACCGGAATCGGGAACAAGCAGATAACGGCAACGGTTTTTAATGATCGAAAGCATTTCAAAAAGGGAAGTTTTTCCGCGCAGGTCGATGATTCCCTCTCCTTCGAAAACGGGCTCCGATGCGAATCCAAATAACACAATTTCCACATTTTTATCTTTGACGGCCCTTTGAAAAAACTCTTTCCAAAATTCGACAGGCCAATTTTTTTCGTAGGCGTAATTGGTCTCTGTTTGAACGTGAACGCCGATTTTGGGCTTGCCGGAATCCAGTCCAAAACGTTCATGCAGCCCATCCCATTCCGAGTTCCAGACCAATTTAGGCACTAACTTTCCGAGCTGCCACATCAGCCATCGCGTTGGGTCAGGGTGTTCTAGAACAACATCAAAATCTGTTGTGGAGAGTCCATTTTCTTTTAACATGCCCTTCAAATCAAACGAAGTCCCTCGTTTCCATTCTGAACCAACAAGTACTGAAATCCCCCCTAACATCTTAAACCCATCAACGAGATCGGTGCGTGTGGCAAAAGTGATTTGGGCATCGGGAATGAACTCGCGAATCCTGTGCGTTAGGGCATAGAGGCCAAGGGGAATATCGCCGAGGCCGCGGTTCCAGCAGATGAGGAAACGGCGATGAGGGGCTTGCTTCGCTTTTTTTAAAAGTGAGTCGAAAGGATTGATCCCGTATTTTCTCCAGAGGTTTTTTAACATCGTTGACCTCTCAAGCAATGATGCGCAATTTTGTCCGCTTTGCGCTCAGGATCTTATTGATCGCCTCGTAAACTTCATCGGCCTCAATTCTTTTCATACAGCGAAAGTCGATGGGGCAAGTCCTTTGATAGCATGGCGAACATTCGACGTGTTTATGGATAATTGTCCCAGAACGGTAGGGGCCTGTAATGACTTCGCTCGTCGACCCAAAAAGGGCCACAATCGGAATGCCCAAGGCATCTGCAATATGCATGGGGCCGCTGTCGTTCGTTAGGATCACATCGCAATGGCTGATGAGGCTGGACAGTTCGCGCAACGAGGTCATCCCCGCGAGATTAATCACGCGCGGTGGCAAGCCGGTACAAATGTCTTTGACGATCGATGCCGTGGCTTGATCGCCAAAGTAGACGATATAAGTGTCTTTATCTTTGAGAAGCCGCTCTGTGACTTCGCGGAATCTTTCCGGGAGCCAGCACTTGGCCGATCCATAAGTGGCGCCTGGGTTGATACCGACGATCAGAGCCCCGTCTGGGATCTTATACTGGCGGAGAAGCGTGCGCGCATCTCCCAGCTCTTTGGCCGATAAATAGAGATGGGGAGGAGTCTCGGAGATCGGAATCCCCAGAGGCTCGAGCAGCATTTTATAAGTGACGACAAGATGCTGATGTTGAATATTTTTTGGAAACGGGAGGCTATAGTTCAATAAAGGCTTGCGGCCGTTGCTTTCGTAGCCCATTCGGTTTTGCACTTTGCCGAGCCAGAACCACCATGCCGAAGAAAATGAATGCGTCAGCAAAATTCCTAAATCGTAATTGCCCTTGCGCAGCTTTTCGATCACATTACGCCTTTCTTCCCTTCGAGAAAATCCGCTGGCCTTGCTAAAGCAAAACAATTCATCGATTTCCGGATCTTCTTTCAAAAGTTCGCAGATGGGCGAACGGCACATCGCCGTGATGTGAGCGTGGGGATACGCTTTTCTTAAATCCGCGAGAATAGGCGTCGCCATCACAAGGTCCCCGATCCAGTTTGGCATGCGCACGATGATATTGCGCGGCATTAAGCTACGAAGAGATTCCATCGACGAAATTCAAATCCATAAATTATTTTTTAATCCCATTTTCAGCCCTTTTCAAGGTAGAGCTCATTAGAAGTAAAGTCAACTCTAAAAAAATACCAAGGAAGAGTGAATTTTGTACACTATTAGTATGGAAATTTAATATTCTGTGATGTGTTAAATATATGAATTTTTATTTGAAAGTTCAATGGCAAAAATTTTTAAATTTATTTTTCTTCTCTTTGCCTTTATCTGTGTCCGCCAATTTTGCCATCAAATGACAGCAGGCTTTGCCGTGTCAAAAATCCTCTCCCATGCCGACCTCGAACATGCCAGCATCCAAATTCCTCCTGAAGATCTTTCCCATGTCTCCCGTCTTCTCGACCAGCCTTTTTATTTTTATAAAAAAGGGGGCCAATGTTTTGTATTCATGAGCGAAGATAAAAAAACAGTGATAAAATTCTTCAAGCATCACAACATGCGTTTTTGGCATTGGCTAAGCAAGATTTCTTTTCCTGGGTCCCTGGATCGCTTTCGGATCAAGCTGCTCAACAAACATCGGCATCAGACCTATCCTTACTTTTTTCATAGCTGCGAACTTGCCTATGAAAAATTTCAAGAGCAGACGGGGCTGATCTATTTGCAATTTGCAAGGGCCCCTTGGATCCAGCAAAAACTCATCCTCTACGACAAACTCAACATTGCCCATACGATTTCTTTAAGCGACACCGACTTTGTCGTGCAAAGAAGAGCCCAGTCTGTCCACAAAAAATTTAAAAAACTGATCCGCGAAAAGAATATCAAGCTCTGTGAACAATACATCGATTCCATGCTGAACTTAATTGCGGAACGATGCCGACAGGGGATTGAGGATCGCGATTTCAACGTGCGAAGCAATTTTGGCTTATTCGAAGGCAAAGTCATTGAAATCGATATTGGCTCCTATCATGACAACCCCTCTTTAAAAGAGCCTCAGGCAATAAAAATCGAGCTCCGGAAACAGACTGAAAAGTTTAAGAAATGGCTTCAAAAACATGACCAAACCCTGGCAAATTATCTTGCTGAAAGAATAGATTCCGTTTAAAAAGTTAAATATGGCGAAACTCCTCACTCAAGATGATACCATTCTCGGCGTCGATCCCGGGACACGCATCACCGGATATGGGATCATCAAAATAGGAATCAAGCGCCAGCTCGAACCGATCGATTTTGGTTGCATCCGCCCTCCTACAGACGGCGATCTCCCTGCGCGCTATCTTGCCCTGTTCGAAAGCTTAGAATTACTCTTAGATAAATATGCGCCAAATGCGGTTGCCGTTGAAACGCAATTCGTCTATAAAAATGTGCAAAGTGCTATGAAATTGGGCATGGCGCGCGGCGTCGTTCTCCTCGCAGCTGCAAAGCGCGGCATTCCTATTTACGAATATGCGCCGAAAAAAGCCAAACTTGCCGTCGTCGGCAACGGAAGCGCCAGCAAAGAACAAGTGCAAAGAATGATCCAGCTGCTGCTCAAGCTCCCTATGCTGCCCAAGCCCGAAGACGCGGCAGATGCGCTCGCTTTGGCAGTCTGTCACGCAAACACACTTAACTTTAAAGAACTATGTACGAATATATCAAAGGGACGCTGATCGAAGCAACCCTCACAAAAGCCGTCGTCGAAGCCAATGGCTTAGGTTATAGCCTCCTCATCCCTTTCAATAATTTTGCCAAGCTTCCCGCCACTGGCTCCCCCGCCACCTTCTATCTCTCCTTCGTCGTACGCGAAGACTCGCAAAAATTATATGGATTTCTCACTCGCCACGAACGCGACCTCTTCGAAAGTTTGCTCGAAGTCTCAGGCATCGGCCCTAAAACTTCGCTCTGCCTTGTCGGGCATATGGAAATCTACGACCTGCAAACCGCCATCAGCCAAGGAAATGCCCACCTGATCTGCAAAATCCCAGGCATCGGCAAAAAAACCGCAGAACGCCTCATCGTCGAATTGCGCGACAAAATCAAAAAGGGAATGGACAAATCCTCGATCTCTCAACCCTTCCCCACAGAAGAGAAAGGCCCCGTGGGCGACGCAGTCTCCGCCCTCATCAATCTCGGCTACAACAGCGCACAAGCTCAAAAAGCGATCAAAACCGCATTGAGCAAGATCAACGGAGAGCCCGAACTCGCTAAGTTAATTACTGCTGCTTTGCGCTGCATTTAAGGTTCACTATTTTAAAGAGATGCTTTGCGAAATGGGTATATCTTACTGGAAATCAATGACTATGAAGTGGAGCAAAATAAAACGGAACGTAGTGGCCTAAAGTTCCCTTTTTTGCCACTTCAACAGGATGTTTTAGACGTCGCTCTTTAATATGTTCATATCCAATTTTTTGCCATTGGGCTTCTCTACTACGTTGTTGATGATCACACCATAAACAATCTTCTTTGATAATGTTTGGTAAATTTTCAACATGCGTAATATGATAAATAGGGATGATAGGTATACTCACTCTATAAATCCTACAATGAATTCTTTGGTAATGTTTTTTTCAGAAGTGGTAAAATGGTTGCCCGACCCAAAAAAATTTCCAAAAGGCTATCAACCTTTAAGTTTAATTTCTACTCATCTTCATTACCCGATGAGTTGATATCGGCCCTTCCTCCGGCCGATATCAACTCATCGGAACAGCGCCGAAGGACGCTGGCTTGTAATGGGATCGAAATTCTGGTATAATGTCGCAAAAAATTTTTTAACATTATGGAATTTGTTCATCGCCATTATCAGCCTGGGGAAACGATTGCAGCCATCGCCACTCCCCCCGGAGAGGGAGGGGTTGCGATCGTGCGCATTTCTGGAAATGATGCGATCTCGGTCGCGGAAAAAATTTTCTCGGGGCCAATCCGTTCTTACAAGACGCACACCGCCCATTTTGGCAAGATCATCAACGCTGAGGGCTCTGTCGTCGATGAGGTTCTTGCCCTCGTGATGCTCGCTCCGAAATCTTATACCGGAGAAGACACGGTCGAGATCCACTGCCACGGAGGCAGCTTGATCAGCCGGCGCGTTCTTGAAACTGTGCTGCATGCAGGAGCGCGAGCAGCTCAGCCCGGCGAATTCACGTTTAAAGCGTTCATCAATGGCAAACTCGATCTTGCACAAGCCGAAGCAGTGCAAGAACTCATCGGTGCCAAGAATGAACTCGCCTTGCAAGTCGCAGAATTGCAATTGCAAGGAAAACTCTCTGGATTAATCTGCTCTTTCCAAAAAAAGCTGGTCGATATTGCCGCCATTTTAGAAGCGTGGGTCGATTTTCCTGAAGAGGACCTGGAATTTGCAACGATGGATGAAGTGGTGGCAGCGCTGGAAGAAATCTTGAAGCAAATGCAGCAGCTCGACGCCACATTTCATCAGGGAAAGATCGTCACGCATGGAATCTCGCTCTGTCTGGCAGGGCCGCCAAATGTGGGCAAGTCGTCGCTCATGAATGCCCTGCTTGGCAAAGAGCGGGCGATCGTGACCGATATTCCCGGAACGACGCGCGATCTGATCGAAGAAGAGATGAAGTTAGGGCAGTTGCATTTTCGATTGATCGATACGGCCGGGATTCGGGAAACGGACGAGAAGATTGAGCGCGAGGGAATCCGCCGCTCGAAAAATGCGATGCAGCAGGCAGATCTGATCTTGCTCGTCCTTGATGCCGCCCGAGGCATTTGTCCGGAATCAGCCCTATTAATTGCCCAAGCGCCGAAAGAAAAAACAGTCCTGGTCTGGAACAAAATGGACCTGCCCTATGCAGCGGCGTGTCCCACAGAGTTTGCAAATGTCGCCTCCGTTTCCGCCAAAGAGGGACTGGGGCTTGAGGATTTGCGCAAACAAATCGATCATCTCATCTGGCATCGGGGACCGCCGGCCAAAGAAGAAGTCGTCATCACCAATGTCCGGCATCATCAAGCTTTAGGAGGTGCGATTTTAGCCTTGCAAATTCTCATCGAAGGTTTAAAATCAAAGGTATCTCCCGAATTTGTATCCTCGGATATGCGTAAAGTGCTCAGCGAATTGGGAACAATCCTCGGGACAAACATCACAGAAGATATTCTTTCGGCGGTCTTCTCTAAATTTTGTATCGGTAAATGAGCCTACCTTGAAATTCGAAAAATTTGATTTTTGAAGGATTTTTTCACAGATTTTAATGCCACTTCGCAGGACATACTTGAATAAGTAGGCCAAGAAGTGGCATTAAAAGATGTGGAAAAAGACTCAAAAAGCATTTTTTCCAATTTCAAGATAGGCTCATGAGTAAAAAAGAAAAGGCAAAAATCATTCAGCGCATCCTTCAAGAGCTTTTCCCCCATCCCGCGATTCCTCTTTCCCACAAAAATCCATACACATTGCTAGTCGCGGTCCTGCTTTCCGCACAGTGCACCGATGCGCGCGTCAATGATGTGACCTCCTTTCTATTTGCGAAAGCCTCCTCGCCCAAAGAGATGCTCACTCTTTCTATCCCTGAAATTAAAGAGATCATCAAACCTTGCGGACTCGGCAATACCAAATCAAAAGCGATCTGGAACCTTTCCAAGATCCTGCAGGAAAAGCATCACGGACAAGTGCCTGCGACATTCGTCGCACTGGAAGAACTGCCCGGCGTCGGCCATAAAACGGCTTCCGTTGTGATGATCCATGCCTTCCACAAGCCCGCCTTTCCCGTCGACACGCATATTCATCGCCTGGCCAAGCGCTGGGGATTGAGCTCGGGCAAAAACGTCAAACAAACAGAAAAAGATTTAAAAGCCCTTTTTCCAAAAAAAACTTGGAATAAGCTGCATTTGCAAATGATCTATTTTGCGAGGAAATTTTGTCCTGCCCGCGGCCATAAAAAAGAAAATTGTCCGATTTGCAAAATGTGGCAGGACGATTAATCTTGCTCTAATAGAGAAAACCAAAAAGAAACAATGGAATGGTACTTTTAGATCCAATCAGAATATCGTCAGCTAAAATAAAAGCTTGATCAACTCCTTTGATCTGTTTCATATTTTTGCTCTTTCCTCCAATTTCAAAAATCCACTCCCCGATTTTAAAGTCCCCTTTTTTACTATAGAAAATAGGAATTTCTGCGTTCTGGACCTGATTGACAACAAAGGTTTCCCGAATTTTCCCTTTTGTTTGATCCTGGGCTAAAGGCAAATAGGCAGCGTGGATCAAGTTGGTGTTTTCCGGGTACATTTTTATCGGATTGCGCAAATAGGCGCCCCCCCCCATTCCCTGGATAAATGAAGCGGATTAAACCTGCCTGTTCGAGGAACTTTAGATAATTAGAAATAGTGTCGAAATCTTTTCCCAAAGCGGAAGCTAGCTTTGAAGCATTGACCTCGCCCGGCGACGTGTTGATGACAAACTTATAGAGTTGCTCGATAATCGAAAGGGAAGGGGTCTTCAAAGAGTGCAGTTTTCCAATGTCTTCATAAATGGTCATTTGGACGGCATTGTCAAGAGACTGAAACTTGTCCCTATCTTGAGCATACCCTCTAAAAAAAGGGTAATATCCCAATTTCAGGTAGTCGTTAAAATGTTTCAAAATACCCGTTATTTCCAACTGTTGCGCAATGATTAGATGAGAGGATAGGATGTCCTCTATCTTCAATTGAGGGATTTTTTTTCCTAGAGAAAACTCCAGATATTCCCGAAAGGAGAAGCCGCAAAGCTTATAAAGGCTGACCCTGCGGGACAAATCGTACTTGCCCTGGATAAGATCTATCATGGAGCTCCCGGAAAAAAAAATATGGAAAGATGGGTAGGTATCTGCGATATTTTTCAACTCCGCCCTCCAGTTGGTGTATTTATGGATCTCGTCGATACACAATAGGCGGACATTGGTTTGTTTATAAAGGTAGTCGACAAGGGCAATAAGCGTATTTTCCAGGAAAAAAAGATTGTCGGCCGAGACATAGAGGGCTTCCCTTTTCTTGGCTCCAGAGCTCATCGCATGTCTGAGTAAAAAAGTGGTTTTCCCCACTCCCCGAGCTCCCACTATGCCAGTGATCTGGCGATCCTGGATAAATTTGTCAAATTGGGACCTCCAAAAGTAGGGTTCTTGCTCAACCTGCTCAATGATAATGCGTTGGATCTCAAATAACCTTTCCATTCTTTGACCTATTAGATTCTAGCCGAATGATTCAATACCATTCATTGGATTCTACCCTAATAATAACCTATATATTATTAGGGTGCAATCCAAGATTCAATGCAAGGTCAAGATATGTGAACCCCGGCCTTAAGGCCGGGGATTATTATGGCGATTTGGGAGGGGCTTCGAACCCCTCCCAAATGTCGTTTTTTGAAATACCCGGCCCTTAAGGGCCGGGTTTCCGCCGGAGGACGGATGAAAGGAGAATTGCCCGTTTAAAGAGCTACAGCGCTTTTCCCAAGGATTGCCCTAACTGCCCGCGCACTTCCATTTTTTTCAGCGAGGCATCAATAAGATCTTGATCGAAGGCAATCCTTCCCGGTTCAAACAATAAGATCAAACAGGAGCCTCCAAAGGAAAAATATCCTTTCTCTTCCCCTTTGGCGTAAGATTTACCAGCGGTAAATGTCTGATGGATGCTCCCCACATACGTAGCGCCGACCTCAATGTATTGCACCGTGCCAAAAGTTTGCGATTCCAGCGCCGTGATCATCCGTTTATTTTCACTGAGAATTTCGATATTGCGCTTCAATGCCATCGGGTTCACTGAATACAAAGGCCCATGGATCAATTTTGCTTCGCCCGGAACGCAATCGCTAGGAAAATGAAAGCGGTGATAATCGACGGGACATAACCTGGCCATGAGCATCGCCCCGCTTGCATAGCGCGCGGCCGAGTCCTCATCCTGCAAAAGCTCCTTTAAGGAAAATTTCTTTCCCTTGACCCAGAAACCCTCGGCTTTATCAATATTCTGAAAAACAAGATAGCGCGCATCCGCAGGAAGAACCGCCACGTCATTTCCGGGCATAATAGGACGGTATTCTGGTTTTAAACGGCGAATGAAAAAATCATTGAATGAAGCAAAGGAATCCACTGGCTCCAAAAATTCAGAGGCGTCGATCTGATAAGCGCGAATGAAAGGCTTGACCTTGCATCGGCTCATCGCACTTTTTTGGAAATAGCCATAGAGTTTGGACAAAAAAGGAATGCGGGCGAACAGAGGCAAAAAAAGGAAGGAGAAAAGCCGCGGCAAAAACCCATCGCCATACAGCATCTCGATGAAGAATTGCCCGTAGACTTTCTCTTTTTCTTCCCTTTTTGTTTTACGATCTAAAAAGGTGATTTCGTTCATCCGTCCTCCGGCGGAAACCCGGCCCTTAAGGGCCGGGTATTTCAAAAAACGACATTTGGGAGGGGTTAGAAGCCCCTCCCAAATCGCCATAATAATCCCAGGCCTTAAGGCCTGGGTTCACGGTCTTGTGAGAGATGTTTTGCCCGCAATCGAAGAGAAGAATGTTAACTCATCAAGATAATCTTTTGCAAAGAGATGTTCTAGGTGATTGGAACTGATCATTTCGTAGATTTGCCGCGCAGTGCGCACCATTCTGCCCGCATGAGATTTTGTTTGGTTTCCCTGCACAAATTCTTCCCGCTGCTTTTTGAATTGCAGCATGAGCTCCTTGATCTGTTTTTGCGTTCCCAGCTGCCGCGTCGTCACTTCGATCAATTGTTCGATCACTTTAAGCTCATCATTTTCAGGCAGAGGCAGCGAAGTCTCCATTAATGAAGATTGGGGGATAAGAAGCGTTGGATTGTCTGTGTGGACAATCCTTGTCCCTAAGACTAACAGAAAAATGGTAAATAATTTTTTCATAAAAATTGGAAAATCCTGACCTCAACATTCGTCGGGAAACATACGCAAATAAGCCGTTTATTGTCAAAACCTTCGGGCGCTGCTACCTTTATAAAGAAAATATTTTAATTCAACTCCGACTTATTAATAGTTTAGTTTGACATATAAACAAGTTAATTATAAAATTATCTATAAACAATTAAAAACTAAGGATTAATGTTATGACAACAAACCCAGCAAGCCTTACAAGCTCTTCCAGTTCCTTTAACCAGGCTATTGCACCACTATTAGATCCCGCCTGCAATCTCCCCACAGAGGTTGTGACCGAAAGAATATTGCCCTATTTGAATGTCAAAAGTATCGTAGCATGCAGCGAACTCTGTAAAGAGTGGAACGTATTAACACAGAACGATACTCTTTGGCACATTTTATTTGATCGCGATTATTCATCTGACAACTCAAAACAAATCACAAATTTCAAAGAAGCCTATAAACGCCTGTATTTCAATCTCACTAAAGGGGTGTTTACAACGGATGTTTTTCAAAAGTATCCAAGCGTAGTTGAGAAAATGGCTATTGCCGATGGAAGGTTCTTTTGCGCTATTGACAATGAGATCAAAATTTTAGACCTAAAAAGGGGAGTCTGCACAGCCGCCTTAGGACATGCGACTAAGGTTCAAGCTTTTACCATTACCGACGATAAGCTCTTTTCGAGTGCTGACAGGATCATCAAGGTTTGGGACTTAAAAACAGGAACCTGTATGCATACTTTTAACGGACCCTCAGAATTTAGTGCTCTTGCCAGTACTGGTGGCAAGCTCTATGCAGGGGATATTGGCGGCAGGATCATGATTTTCGATTTAGAAACAAAAACCTGTACACTTGTTAGTGAAGCACATGACAATGGAGTTTGGTGTCTTGCCATCGCTGATGCAAAGCTCTTTTCGAGCGGCTCAGACCACGCAATCAAGGATTGGGACTTAAAAACAGGTAACTGCATAGATACCATTGAAGGGAACTCATTGGCGGTTAGCGTTCTTGCCATTGCCCATACAAAACTATTTGCGGCTTCACGTTATGTCAGTAGGATCGAAATTTTGGATTTAGAAACAGGAAAGTGGACCTCTAAACTTGAAGGACATACAGGCGGAGTTACCTCTCTTGTCATTGCTTATAATAGGCTCTTTTCTGGCTCTGTTGACAATACGATCAAGATTTGGGATTTAGAAACTGAAAAGTGCACGGCTACCCTTGGATATTGGCACATGCTCAACTTTCAGGGGGTTTCGAATGTGATTTTCTCTCTTGCCGCTGACAGGTACAAGCTCATTTCAAGCTCTAATGATCAGACAATCAAGATCTTTGATTTTTCGGCTGACCACGATGCGGTGTTAGAAGAGATTGCGGAATTATTTGAGAATGACGCCGTGCTGGCTGCAGCCCGATTTTCGAGGATGCCAGAAGCTGTAAAACGGCAGATCTATGCAAAGATTGATGAAGTTTACCACTATAAAAAAATAGATGTTGAAGAGATCTTCCATCCTGATTGTGCGTACCGTGAAACAACGTTAAAAGGGCAACTAATTAGAGCTTATTTGGGGGAGCAGCCTTCCAAAGTGCAGCCTTCTCTGGCTCACCTCGGAATCATCACTCGCAAAGATTTTTCCGATATACTTAAATGCAGACCGGAATATTTGCAAAAAATTGGAATCTCGAGTCTCGATGATCTCAAATGCATTTGTTCTTTATCAAGCGTTACAAAACTTACCACCGTAGAAGTGGAAGAAATCAATGAAAATAGGGAAAGTCAAATCAATGCTAAAAATCGCATGGTCAATCTGGAAAGCTCGACCGAGGAATTATTGAAGATTGTGGACAACAAGCTCAAGGAAACAAGCGTTGAGTTTTTATATGGACCAGACTGCCCATGGACAAATTTCCAGAAAGAACTGAGTGTTTTCCAAGCAAAATTGCATGACATCGATACTCAGTGCGATGGGGAGCCCACAAAAATCATGCATGCCTATTCTCCTGAAAATTACAATAATCTTGTCGGCAAGCTGAACGCTTTCATTGAGGAATTCAGCACTTTGGACCACAACCATCAGGTGGCGAAACTGAAAGCTTATGTCACCCAATGGGGGATTTTAACAGCTTGGACCAATCGCAAAGCGCGTGGATTGTATAGCATAACTGATCTTCCTGTCTCGGAACAAGAGTTGGAAAAACTTCTTAGAATGGGAGAGTAAAGCTCTCAAATCAAGCGCACCTTGTAAAATAACTATTTTAATTCTCATTCTTAACTCCATAATACTTATGGAGTTCTGCAATATTGCATTTAACGCCCATTTGCACTATAATATTTACTCATAAGTGTTTTTTGGAGAGTAAGAATGAAAAAATTCAATATTTTACTTGTCGCTGAAGGCCTCTTTGTTCGGCTGTTCAATTTACCCCATACTAAAATTCTTTTTATTTTGGGGTTAACCCTTGGTTTTACGACATTTCTATTCAGCTCCTACTCGCATATCTAACATCTCCTAGTCTAAAAATTGCAAAGGTAATATAATCAAACTCTTACTAGTGTCATATCCACAGGAAACCGCCATGTTTGGATTTTTTAAAAAAATTTTTGGCACAGCTCAAGGCCGCCTGCTGAAAAAATACGGAAAAATTGTCGCTGAGGTCAATCGCTGGGAAGAGAAATTTCAATCTCTCTCTGAAGATGAGCTCCGCAACAAAACCAATCGAATTCCGAGAGCGTCTAGACAAGGGGGAATCCTTAGACCACCTTCTTCCGGAAGCCTACGCCGTCGTCAAAAATGCCTGCCGGCGCCTTTGCGGAACTGATGTCCATGTCTCCGGCTACGATCAAAAATGGGACATGGTCCCCTACGACGTCCAAATTTTGGGCGGGATCGCGATGCACTATGGCGCGATCGCCGAGATGCAGACGGGCGAAGGGAAAACGCTCACTGCATCGATGCCTCTCTACCTCAATGCCCTGACGAGAAAACCTGTCCATCTCGTCACAGTCAACGATTATCTCGTCCAGCGCGACTGCGAATGGATCGGCGCGATTTTCCGCTTGCTGGGACTCACCGTCAATGCCTTGACCAATGCGACGCCGCACCACTTGCGCAAATCAGTCTACGAAGCGGACATTCTCTACGGAACAGCCTCTGAATTTGGCTTTGACTATCTGCGCGACAATTCGATGGCGCAAAGCAAAGAAGACCAATGCCAGCGCGGCCATTATTTTGCCATCGTCGATGAGGTCGACTCGATCTTAATCGATGAAGCGCGCACGCCGCTCATCATTTCCGGCCCTTCCGCAGTCTCGCGCCAGATGTACGATGAACTCAAAGAAGATGTGGCCAATCTCGTCCGCCATCAGCGCGATCTATGCAACAAGCTTGCTACCGACGCCCGCAAAGTCCTAGAAAAATTGGGAAGCCTCGAAGAAACGCCGCAAGAAAGAAGTTTAAGCAAAGAACAAGAAGCGGAAGAAAAAGAAGCCTTGCGCAAACTGTGGCTTGTCGGCAAAGGCACTCCGCAAAATAAAATCTTAAAACGGATCCGCGAAAATCCCACCTTAAGAGCCCAAATCGAAAAATGGGACATCTATTTCTATGGAGAACCCAACAAAGAAGAGCGCGCAAAAGCCCTCTCCGAACTCTATATCATCGTCGATGAACGCGCCAGCGAATTTGAACTGACCGACAAAGGGATCCATCAATGGGTCGAGGACACTAAGACAAAAGCTTCCTCAGATGATTTCGTCATGCTCGATCTAGGCCATGAATATGCTAAAATCGACCAAAACCCTGAACTTTCCGAACAAGAAAAACTCCAGCAAAAAGTCGTCTTGCGCGAAGAAGACGCCCGCCGCAAAGAGCGCACGCATAATTTACGGCAGCTGCTCCGCGCCCATCTGCTGATGGAAAAAGATGTCGATTACATCATCGCCGAAGATAAAGATTGTCATCATCGACGAAAATACCGGCCGTCCGCAGCCGGGCCGCCGCTTCTCCGATGGACTGCATCAAGCGATCGAAGCCAAAGAAGGCGTCGCGATCCAAGGCGAAACGCAGACCTACGCGACGATCACTCTGCAAAATTATTTCCGCATGTATACAAAGCTGGCCGGCATGACAGGCACGGCGATGACGGAGGCCAATGAATTCAAAGAGATCTACAAGCTCGAAGTCCTCGCCATCCCGACGCACCGCAAATGCCAGCGCAAAGACGCCGACGATGAAATCTACATGACAGAGCGCGAAAAATATAACGCGATCCTCAAAGATATCCAGGAGATCCATGGCAAAGGACGCCCCATCCTCATCGGAACAGAATCGGTTGAAGTTTCTGAAAAACTCTCGCGCATCTTAAAACAAAATAAACTCGAACATACGGTCCTCAATGCGAAAAATCACGCCCAAGAAGCGGAGATCATCGCTGAAGCGGGCGCCCAAGGCGCCATCACCGTCGCGACGAACATGGCCGGCCGCGGGACCGACATTAAACTTAAAGCAGGCGTCGCCGATCTCGGCGGTTTGCATGTCATCGGCACAACGCGCCACCAATCCCGCCGCATCGACAGACAGCTGCGCGGCCGCTGCGCGCGCCAAGGCGATCCCGGCACTTCTAAATTCTATGTCTCCTTTGAAGATTCTCTGATGCGCCTCTTTACCTCTCCGCGCATCACGACTTTCCTCCAGCGTTTCCGTCCTCCGGAAGGAGAAGCGATCTCTGCAAAAGTCTTCAACAAATCGATCGAGACCGCGCAAAAACGGGTCGAACAGCGCAATTACACGATCCGCAAGCACACTCTCGAATACGATGATGTGATGAACAAACAGCGGGAAGAGATCTATTCCTTCCGCAATGAAGTGCTCCATATCGACGATACGCTGTCCTTGGCCCGCGAAATCTTAGAAGGGATCTGCATCCGGATGAGCCATCAATTTTTCTCATCCCGCAGCGTCGAAGGGGGATGGAACCCTGAAGGCTACCGCCAATGGCTCCTCACCCATTTCCCTCTCACCTTTGATGCCAAAGAATTCGACGACGATTATCTCAAGCTCGAAGACATCGAACAGCTCGCTTCCGGCAAAGTCTCACCGCTTTCAATCACAAGATTTCCCACGAAGGGGAAAAAATCGCCAAAGCGCAAAGCATGTTTGCCACTCAGCCGCAAGCTGCAATGAATCCCGAAGAAGTCTTGAGAGAAGTTATCCGCAGCCTGCTCATCCGCAACATCGACCGCCTCTGGCAAGAGCACCTGCTCAACATCGACCACTTGCGCACCGAAGTCCACCTGCGCTCCGTCGGCCAGAAAGATCCTCTGCTCGAATTCAAACACGAAGCATTTGCCCTGTTTGATTCGCTTACGCTGAATCATCAAACAAGAGATCGCCCATGCGCTGTTCAAGTTTGAGATGGTTGTTGCCTGAAGCTCCTCAGCGACAAGAGCCACCGCGTCCGCAGCTGCGGCGCCGCCGTCCTCTCATTGATCTCTCCTTGATGCCTGAGCTGGATGAGATCACTCAAGCAAAGAAAGATGATACCGAAGACCCTGTTGTGACATAATCTGCAGCAGAGAAAAAACAGGGAGCAATGAATTTTCTTTTTTTGCTCTCGCAAAAAAAGAAACTCCTTCTTCTCTCGGCCTCTGTGGTAAATAAAATTGCAACCCCATTGTTCATTGACTTTAAGCTGTTCTTCCTTTAAGGTTTTTGCCTAAAAGGCAACTTTATGACCCATTCCGTTAGTTCTCCAGCATCTTTTTCCGGAGCTGCAATAGATCCAGAATCGATGGCTTTACGATTATATAAAGATTTTTTTCAGTGTCCTATACGTGACCCAAAGTTCCCAATAGGATGCATGCCTATTACTGAAGGAGTACAAAAAAAGTTTGATACTCTCTGCAATAGTAAATATTCTTCCGAATATAAATTGGACTTGGTTATTGATTCCCTTTTGGAGAAAACAAGATTCGTTGTTGCTTATTTGCTTAAAAAACACAACAACCCAGCAGCAATCGTAGACGAACTTTTTATACAAGAAATTGTAAACGATTACAATGCAGATTGTGTCAAAGCAATGCCCTTGGATGGACTTGAAACAACTGCTACCCTGGCGGTAAAATTTTTTTCACGAAGACAAGCACTGGTTTTATTAACCGCCGCAAACGCGCTGGACAACAAAGTTTAACGCAAAGGAAGAAACCAAAAAAATCTCACTTTGCGTTCTCACCTCTTATTTTTCGGCCTGTGTCAACTTTTGAATGGTGAGCGTGAGGAAGTCTTTCTCGTCATAAGTTTCTTGGATCAACTTGCGCTCCCTTTTGTACCTCTCAACAACTTCATCTTCGCCTTCGGCAAAAGAAGCAAAGATAGGCAGCGGCAATTTATCAAAGGTCGCTTTTCCACTATGAGGCTGGTCACTGAATTGAAAGAGAATCGAATCGGCAAATTTTTCATGCGTACTTGGAAGATTACAATACTTCCACTGAAAGCAGAAAGAATTTTTCATGCCGTATCCTAACAATAGCCCTACTAACGCAGGAGATTCAAAGGCTTTGTTCCAAAATTCCGAGCCCTTCTCCAGGGCAAGAGATTCCGCCAAGGGATGAAAATCAAGACCTGTCTCGCGCTTGAAATGCGCGTAATTTTCCTGGAGTAAGAGAGCGATTTTGGTGAGGTCCGCAAAATAAATGGTCGATTGCGTAGGATTTTCAGCATCCGCCTTTTTGAAAAAAGCAAACCGCCGGAGATGGAATTTCGATTTCACTTTTTCCCAGTTTTCCCAGTTTTCCGAAAGACGATAGTCCTCCATCACGATCCGATTCTTCTTGGACTTGACATCACTCTGGAGGTTCTCGAGGGGGATCATCGTCAACGGCTTGCTTCCGCAGAGTGTATAAATGGCCTGATTTTGAAGCATGATGCCTTTAAAAAAAGGCTCCATCCACGCTTTTTCTTCAGGGGTTGCCTTGTATGTTTCCGTGTTTTTCAATGACGAAGAAAAAACAAAAACAACTAATAAAAGTAATAAAGAAAGAGAATTTCGTAACATAGGCCCTACTTAAGAGTGTTGGCTTTTTTGAAGCCGAAGAAAAATAACGGCAAAGCTGCCAAACAGTAAATGTACCAATAGCTGCTGTTCCATTCGAGGCGCAAGAAACCATTGTCTGAGAAGAAAAGTTGCAGCAGGCCCAGCATCAACAGATTCGCACCGATGGAGAGCAAAAGAATGGGCCAAAACCCATTTTTTCCTTGCTCGAAGCTTGTGTCTGCGGCGGATTCAACGGGAATTGTCGGAGCGCCTAAGGAAGGGGAGGAAGGATTAAATCTTTTTTCTACCATAGGTTCCTTTAAGGGTTCTGGTTTATAGGAATTTTTTCCGTAAGGGGGTGTATAGAGCGAGGTCAAACTCTCCTGGATCGATTGATGATGCAGTTCCTTAGCTGAGGGCTGCGCATTTTTCGTCTCGGCCGCGCAATAGGGGCATACATCGGCATCCAAGGGAATCCGCCCATCGCAGTTGGTACACATTTTTTGGCGATCTTTAGGAAACATGATTTGTTCTCTTATGTAAATTCCATCTTGGCACAGAAATCTCAAAATTTTCCACTTTTTTCTCCATGCATTTTAACAAATAATGTATACTTATGCCTATCAAACTAAGGGAGATTCCTCTATGGAAAGACAGAAATTTGATCTGGCTGTGATTGGGTCAGGACCGGGAGGCTATGTCGCCGCGATCAAGGCTGCTCAAGTGGGCTTACGCGTCTGTCTGATCGAGAAAGGGCTCCTTGGCGGCTGCTGTCTCAACGTGGGATGCATCCCGACGAAGACGCTGCTGGCCAATGCGCACGTGATGCAAAAGATTATCCATGCAGCTGAATACGGAATAGCGGTAGGGCCGGTCACCTTCGACTATGCGAAAATGAAGAAGCGCAAAGATGATGTGATCGATAAAATCCGTAAAAGCCTGGAAGGATTAATCCTCTCCAACGGCATCGTGATCTTGCACGGACAAGCCGAATTTCTCTCCCCTCGAGAAATCAAAGTCAAAGGAAAAGACAATCTCATCGTCCAGGCGGAAAAAACGATCATCGCAACAGGATCGGAACCATTGGACATCCCCGCGTTTCCATGCGATCATGAGCGGGTGTTCAATTCGACATCGATTCTCGAGCTCACTTCTCTTCCCAAAACATTGGCGATCATTGGCGGCGGATACATCGGCTGCGAATTCGCCTCGCTATTTTCCGATTTGGGCGTTAAAGTGATCATTTTAGAGATGCTGCCCTCCATTGTCATGCTGCAGGGCAAAAGCGTTGCAGAGAGCTTGACCCGCTCTTTTACAAAAAAAGGGATCGAAATCCAAACTGGCGTCATGGTCGAAGGGATTGATCAAAATTCTAAGGGTTTAAGCGTCCGGTTGAAAGACAAATCTCCGGTAGCCTGCGATATCGCCCTCGTCTCCGTGGGAAGAAAAATCATCTCTTCGGGATTGGGAATAGAAAAAGCGGGCGTCGCTGTCAACGAGAAAGGGATCATTCCCGTGAATGACAAGATGGAGACTAACGTCCCGGGCATTTACGCGATTGGCGATGTGACCGGCAAATACATGCTTGCCCATGTCGCCTCCCATCAAGGGATCATCGCTGCGGCAAATGCAAGCGGACAATCGGTGAAAATGCACTATAACTGCTGTTCCCGCTGTCATCTTTACCAATCCTGAAATTGCCACCGTCGGCATGACTCTGGAACAAGCGCAAGAAGCCGGCTATCAGGCCGCCGTCGGCAAGTTCCCCTTTCAAGCGCTCGGCAAATCGATTGCCGCGATCGAAACGGAAGGGTTTGCACAGGTCATCGTCGACCGTAAGACAGGCCAAATCCTCGGCGCCCAAGTCGTCGGCAGCGAAGCATCGACCCTCATCGCCGAGATGGGGCTTGCAATTGCCAATGAACTCACTGTCGACTGCGTTGCAGATACGATCCATGCCCACCCGACTGTCGCCGAAGCTTGGCTAGAAGCAGCGCTTCTTGCCAACGACACACCTATTCACTTCCCTCCCAAAGTGAAAAAATGACAAAGCCAAACAAGCTGCCGATCAACCCCGAATCTTATTCCACAGAGACTCCCGTTCGAGGGCGGTTTCCTTCTTGGCTGCACCGCAATCTCCCTAAAGGCGCCCCCTTATTCCAAACCAGCGCAATTCTAGCCAAATACCGTTTAAATACCGTTTGCGAAGAAGCCAAATGCCCCAATCGCTTTGAATGCTATTCCAATAAGACAGCAACTTTTTTGGCGCTTGGCAAGGCCTGCACCCGCAATTGCGGTTTTTGCGATATCGATTTTACGAAAGCTCCCAAGGCGCCAGAAGTTGACGAACCGCTGCGGATCGCCGGATCGGTGAAAGAACTGGGCTTACAGCATGTCGTGATCACGATGGTCGCGCGCGACGATCTTCCCGATGGCGGGGCGGAACACATTGCCGAGATCATCCGCGCCATAAGAGAGCAGTGCCCTGGAGTATCCATCGAGGTGCTCACCTCTGATTTTTCCGGAGAACATGCCTCTTTCGATATCGTCCTGAAAGAAAGGCCCGATGTCTTTAATCACAATATCGAAACCGTCCGCGAGCTGACCCCGCGCGTCCGTCATAAAGCGACATATGACCGCACCCTTTCCGTCTTGGATTATGTACGCAAATCCCAGCTTGCCGCCTACGTCAAATCCGGGATCATGGTGGGGCTAGGAGAAACTCCCGGCCAGGTAGAGCAGACTATCTCGGATCTATACCAAGCGGGCTGCTCGATCATCACGATTGGCCAATATCTGCAAGCGGGGCCAAAGAAACTGCTCGTGAAAGAGTTCGTGACGCCCGAACAGTTCAAACGCTATGAAGAATATGGCCACGCGATCGGCGTCAAACAGATGTACTGCGGCCCTTTTGTCCGCTCCAGCTATAATGCGCATGAGGTTAAAAATCTAGCTGGTCAGCGATGAAAATCGCCGTCATCGTTCTTCATTTTCGCAACCTCGACGATACCCTCGAATGCCTCGAATCCCTGAAGCAGCAAGACTATCCCCACTTCGAAATCATTCTCGTCGATAACGGCTCTCAAGAGTTACAGGGGGCTGAGATTCCCAATTTGTCTGTAATTCGAAACCCGAAGAACCTCGGTTTTGCGGAAGGAAACAATGTCGGCATTCGCCATGCTCTGGAACGCGGTGCAGATGCGGTTTTGCTTCTCAATAATGACACGAAATGCTCCCCACAATTGCTGAGTTCGTTTGCGAAGGCTGCTCAGGACTACTCAGATGCGGCTGTTTTTGGGGCAAAAATCTACTTCTACGACGATCCGACAGTGATTTGGCATGCGGGCGGACAGATCCATCCTAAAACTTTTCGCTGCTATCACGAAGGGAGTCCAACTGACGAGGTCCGAGAAATCGGTTATGCCTGCGGTTGCGCTCTGTTCATCACTTGTAATGCGATAAGAAAAGTCGGACTGATGTCCCCCGAATACTTCCTGCTCTGGGAGGAGATCGACTGGTGCTGGCGCATCCGCAAAGCGGGTTTCCGCTGCCTCTACATCCCGGAAGCCCAAGTGTGGCATAAAGTCTCGCGGTCCTTCGAAGGGGGAAACCGCGGGGCACTTTGGCAATATTATTATTTCCGCAACCGCCTCTTATTCTTAGAACGCCACCTCTCATTGGCAAAGCGGCTGCGTTTCTTTTGTACCCTATTCCTCAAAGAACTCTTCCAAATGATTTATTTTTCTATCAATTCCACCGAACATCAGAAGAAACTTAATCGAGCGGCTTTAAAAGGAATCGGCCATTATTTCTTTCGCCGCTTTTATTCTGAGAACTAATTTTCATATTTTAATTACAATTAATTCAAAATAATGTTATAAAAAGAATTTGAAAGAGGATGAGAGGGCACGGGTGTCCCCGGACAAAACCAAAAATAAAGATCCTATGAACAAAGTAGCCAGCGTCATTTTAGCTGGCGGGGAAGGGACGCGCTTGTATCCTTTGACTCAAACTCGTTGCAAGCCAGCGGTTTGCTTCGGCGGACGGTATCGCCTGATCGACATCCCGATCTCCAATTCCCTCAACGCCCACATCCATAATATCTTTGTCATCTCCCAATACTTCACCTCATCCCTGCAGCAGCATATTCTAGAAACTTACCATCTAGATTATTTCCGCCAGTCCCACATCCAAATGCTCTGTCCCGAAGAAAATCCTCATCATAAAGTCTTGTTCAAAGGGACTGCAGATGCGATCAGACAAAATCTTGAACACTTGAAAAACACTGATGCTGAGTATTTTCTGATTTTGTCTGGAGATCAGCTCTACAATATGAACTTCACGGAGATGCTGCAATTCGCCAAGAAAGAAGATGCTGATATGGTCATCGCCTCGATTCCCGTCGAAGAGAAAGAAGCGCGAAGAATGGGGCTTCTCAAGATCGATTCTTCCTGCCGCGCACTTGATTTTATCGAAAAACCCTCCGATCCCGAAATCTTGAAAAAATTCGAACTCCCTCAGGATTTTTTGCGAGGGCACAAAATCCTGCACCCAGAAGCCACCCACTATTTGGGATCGATGGGCATCTATATTTTTAAGCGCAAAGCCCTATTCGATCTCTTGAAGCAGCAAGGGAATGATTTTGGCAGGGAGCTCATCCCGCGCCATTTCAAAAAATGGACAACCTGCGCCTATGTGTACAAGGGATATTGGGAAGACATAGGCACGGTGTCCTCTTATTACGATGCTAATATTGCATTGACAAAACAAGAGCATTGCTTAAACACTTATGATGAGCATAATCCGATCTTTACCCATCCCCAGAATCTTCCAAGCCCATTGATCAAAGATACGATCATCAATCGATCGATCATCAGCCAGGGAACCGTGATCGAAGCGAAGGAAATCTCCAACAGCATCATCGGCATCCGCATTAAAATCAAAAAAGGGTCTATCATTCGCGATTCGATCGTTTTAGGGACATTGTTCGACGGCCCCAATCAAGGCTTCATTATTCCGGGGGATACCACTATCGGAGAAAATTGCATCATCGAAAAAGCTATCCTCGATGAACACACTTCCATCGGCAACAATGTGCAGCTCGTCAATAAAAACCACCTCCAAAAATACAATGGCGATGGCATATATATTCGGGATGGGATTATCATCATCACATCGGGCACAAGAGTCCCCGATGGTTTCGTCCTATGATTATATGGGCTTTATCCGACCCGCATCTTGCCTTTGGCGTTCCTGAAAAAACGATGGAAGCTTTCGGTCCCTCTTGGGAACGATACGCCGAGAAAATCAAAACCCATTGGACCGCCGTAATCGCTCCCGAAGACCTCGTCCTCATTCCCGGCGATATCTCCTGGGCAAAGCGCCTCGATGAAGCCTTGATCGACTTGCAATGGATCGACGCCCTCCCCGGCACCAAACTCATCCTCCGCGGCAACCACGATTACTGGTGGACCTCCCCTGCAAAGCTCTCCAAAATCATGCCCCCCTCCATCCATTTCATCCAAAATAACGTTTTTATCTGGAATGAGATCGCCATTGGAGGCTCCCGGTTATGGGACACTCCCGAGTATAATTTTTCGCCCTACATTGAATTCCAAGAGAACCCCCGCGCACGGATCAAGCTCCCCGAAGAATTGAAGAATGAAAAAGCGGAAGAAGAGCGCATCTTCGTCCGCGAGCTGGAACGGTTGAAACTCAGCCTCTCTCAGCTGCCCAAAGAGAGCAAGATCAAGATCGCCATGACCCATTACCCCCCGGTCGGGGCCGATCTCGCGCCTTCTCGCGCCTCGCAAATCCTAGAGTCCTTCCAAATCCGCTATTGCGTCTTCGGCCATTTGCACAATGTCCGTCCAGGGTCTCTTCCGTTCGGGGAGGCTAGGGGCGTGAAATACCTCCTCACCTCTTGCGATTATCTCAACTTCAAGCCTCTCAAGATATTATGAGGGGTTATAGTTAAGTGGCATTGCCCCTACCTTGAGGTCACAACCAACACCGCACGCGTAAAATAAAAATTTTAAATTTACATCATTTTTCAACTTTTTAATACATATAAAATATCAATTCACAAAAAACTTCATTTATTATATTATTATAATAAATTAAACATCGCCTTGGCATTAATTTTTAATAATTAAAAACAAAATTAATAGGCATATTATATGACTACAACCCCTTCTTTATCAAATTATTTTTCCGTTAGTATGGATCCTGCAAATCCTTACCTCCGTTCCACAATAAATCCTTATATTCCTAGTGATGATCAAGAGCTTATTAAATCATCCGAAAGCGCATATCAATCCTACTCGAAATCATTGAACTTGGCTGATACCGGCTCATTTTTTTTTTGAGCTCAAAGACCCTTTTTTTTTAACTTTTAGCCTTCTTGGCCCAAAAGATTTAGCTCATTTTTCACAAGTCAGCAAATGCTGCTTTTTGGCTTCCAAATTTCCTCTCATTTGGGAATGTCAACTTATTAAGCTTCTGCCAAATGTAAAAATCATTCCTACTGATACTTGCATTTTCTCTCACGAAGAGCAGTTCAAAATCATTTTCAAGAGAATTAATGACGAGCTTAAACCTTATATTTGGCAATTCAACCACAATAATGAGACTTTAAACATATTAAGAGGCCCCAATGGGATGAATGGAGCGGTCGACGATGCCTGGAGAAAATATAGTAATTACGTCAGAACAAATAATCACCATGAATTTTCGCATCAATATTATGACCTGAATACAAATACTGTTGTAAGTGTATACGTTGAAGATGTAGAAATAAAAGCAACATGGAATCGGTACTTAAAGCTAAATGAATATCGCATTCATTTAGCAGGCAATAAGTATGATGGCACTGCTGAAACTATAGACCCGGTTAGCCAGCAAGGTCGATTGTTAAAAGCGAAAAACACTCTGGTCCAAAATGCATTCAATCATCCAGATCAATATGAAACGATCATTCGAATCGCTGAAATCTTTAAGAAAGTTGCCTTGATGCCTCAAGAAGAATTTTCAGAAGAGAGTTGGTGCTTCGTTTCTTAAGTGATAAAAAATTCCCTGCGCGTTCGACGCTTAAAAATATGTTTAAAATTAAAAATTTTAAATATATCCTATCTTTCAGCTTTTAAAATAAAGTTTACGTTATACCGAAAATGACTCAAAAGTTGGGAATTTGGCAAGGCGGCTGCGCAAATTTTTTGTCTGGAGCGAGCGACCATTGTGCAAGCACAAGGCGCGAGTGAAGACAAAAAATGTGCTGCATAGCCAACGCAGCCAAAAACCAACTTTTGAGTCATTTTCGGTATAAATAGGCGCGAAAAATCCGTCTCTTTACAATAGATACGATATGAGTATCACCCCCTCTTTATCAAATTATTTTTATATTGAGATAGATCTATTGGCAAATCCTTATCTCCGTTCCACAATCAAGCCTTATATTCCTAGTGATGATCAAGAGTTTATTAAATCATCCGGAAGAGTATATCAATCCTACTTGAGGTCATTTAACTTGGATAATACTGGCGCAATTTTTTATGAGCTCAAAGACCCTTTTGCTTTAACTTTTAGCCTTCTTGGCCCAAAAGATTTAGCTCATTTTTCACAAGTCAGCAAATGCTGCTTTTTGGCTTCCAAATTTCCTCTCATTTGGGAATGTCAATTTATTAAGCTTCTGCCAAATGTAAAAATCATTCCTACTGATGCTTGTATTTTTTCTCACGAAGAGCAGTTCAAAATCATTTTCAAAAGAATCAATGACGAGCTCAAACCTTATATTTGGCAATTCAACAGAAATAATGAGATTTTAAACGAATTGAGAGGCTCCAATGGGATGAGTGGAACGATCGATGATGCCTGGCGGAAGTATGTTAAAGCCGTAGAAACAAAAAACAACGATAAAAGAATACTTGAACAAGCAAAAAAAGGACTTCTATCGGAGGATGTATTTCCTGACCCTATGATTCTCTGGCCTATAATGACACGAAGCTGTCTCGAAATGAATAGAACGTATATCAATTACAAATGCTTGGATCGTAGGCGCATTCATTTAGCTGGCAATGAGTATGACGGCACTGCTGAAACTATAGATCAAAATAGTCAGCAAGGTCAATTGTTAGATGCGATAGACATCATCCCAGGTACATTCAATGAACAAGATCAATATAAAACGATCATTCTACTCTCGGAAATCTTTAAGAAAGCTGCCTTGATCCCTCAAAATGATGGGAATCGAGTTCCAGGCAAAGAATTTGCAGAAGAGAGCTGGTGTTTTGTTTCTTAAATATGCGAGTTTAATTAATTAGGAAAATGGACGGAAACAAGTTGGGCTATTCTGGCGACGGCCTGATCAGAAGGAGCTACGGGAGCTGTTAACGGATGGGCAGACCTCGCTTCCAACAATCCCTTCACCAACTTTTCCTCTTCGTCGCGGTCGAGGCAGCGGTAATATTCTGCAATCATAGTGAGAAGATTTTGGAATTCTTCTTCGTTGCCTAGCAACGGAAGCGCTTGCTTGACCGCTTGCATGAAGAGACGGACATCGCCATGGTTGATCAGAGTCTCTGCAACGAGTAAAACCAACTCAAGGTTAGGCTCATCTCTCAACTCTTCTAAAATACGCCCATAGATGAGATTCGATTCGTCTAGGGCAAATCCCGCTAATAGCTGGGCCCTGAGAAGATCGAAACGTCGATGGTCGCTGATATAATCGTAAAAGTCATCGATCAGCTCTGAAGCATACGCTTCATTCCCATCAATAATCTGATCGGAGATGTAATCGAAAATAAAACGTTCGAGGTCATGTGCGCAATAAGCGGCCATCTCTTGAAAAATTTTCTGAGCGTCCTTTCCTCGATCTTGATCGTAATTACCATCTAAAACATCTTCGAGAATGGAAAGGGCATTTTGCAAAGAGAGTTCATCTTCTAATTCCCCTTTGTCGTACAAATCGATCAACTGGTCGAGTTCATCGCAAAAGATAGAGAGGCAAGTCTTATCGGGCAGCAGCCTTCTCCAAAGTTCAAAAAGTAATAGATAGGATTGGTCGTGGCCCTCGAGGTCCTCCGTCTCTATCCATACATAGTCGACAAGCTCCTCGGGACTCGAACAGTTTTCTGCATAGAGGTAAAACCCTTCTTCATCTAAAATAAGGCCGAGTTTTTTTAACCGTGCAAACAATTCTTGAATGTCTAATTCCCGCAAGTCCTCAACCTGCCACTGCTTGACTTCCGCATTGCGATCTTCAAGCCAGCTAATTTTAAGAAGATTAAAGAGTGCTTTGCCTTTCAATTGCATAAAATCCATAACACAAAAGGAAAAGTGTAGTCAGAGCAAGATATCGAGTCAACGATCCTCTTTTCTCATGCTCGAACTGTTAATTGGCATTTTTTTATTCGGTTTTTGCGCATTTCCTCTGACCCAGTTGCCCCTAAAAGCTCTTCGAGAGGAGATCAAGAGCGCTTATCGGATGCAAATGCACCGCTACGCCGATATCGCTTTTTCTGAGGTTAAAGAGAAGCTCTATTGCCAAGAAATTACTTGGAAAGAGATCTCCAGCCCAGCGAATAATCCCGTCGTTCTCCTAAAAGAAAAAGGGATCACGATAGACTTAAATAAAGAATTGGGTAAACGCACATTTGATCGCAAAGTCACCCTGCATTCTGTCGGTAAAAAAGGACAAAATGGGGAAGAATACCGCCTGGCCACTGTCAAAGTCACCTTCAAACCCAAAGAAAAAAAATCTGATCTCTTCCGTGTTCGAAAAGGGTCAAAAATTTCCTCTCGCAGCTTTATCTATAAAGTCTTCATCAAAAAAGCAGGTCTTGCGGAACAGCCACAAGAGCAAAAGGAACTCGTTACTCCAGTCAAAGAGACGATTCCGCCATCAGTTCCCTGAGATGGTCCTTTGGACAATAGACTAAATTACGATTTGATATAAATATGCTATTATGGGCATAATGAAAGGTCCATTTTAGGACGGAAATGAAAGACCACAAGCAGAATTATAAAGCCAGCTCCGGTAACGTTTTTAAAGACTTTAACTATCCCAATCCAGAAGAGGCTCAAGCCAAATCTGACATTGCTGCTTTGATTAGGGGATACATAAAAAAACATGGGTTAACGCAAGAAGAGGCCGCTATCATGATGAGCATTGATCAACCGAAAGTTTCAAAGATCACAAGAGGAATATTACACGAGTTCACACTTGAGTGGCTGATGATTTGCCTATTAGGGCTTGGTTTTGATGTCGAAATCAAGGCAAAAGAAAGCTCGAAGCCATCGCCTTCAATCCGTTTTACCCCTGCCCTAGCATTTGTTTAAAACTCCATTTGAACTAGACAATTAGATTTGCTTTCTTTATGAGTGTGGAGAATGAAGAAAGCATTCAAAATCGCACTCATCGTTTTGCTTTTTCTTGCCGCATGCGCCTGGGCAGTGATGTACATCACCGGCCACAGCATCGCCGTCTTTGATTCCAAGGGGATGATTGGGATAAAAGAGCGCGACCTGATCATCACGGCATGTCTATTGATGCTGATCGTCGTGATTCCGGTGTTTATTCTGACCTTGGCCTTTGCCTGGATTTATCGAGAGAATAACCCGAAGGCAACGCACCATCCCGATTGGGAACATAACTACATCGCCGAGTACTGCTGGTGGGGCGTTCCGGTGTTTATCATTTCAATCCTCGCTGTGATCACCTGGAAGTCAAGCCATGAGCTCAACCCGTTTAAGCCGATCGACTCAGAAAAAAAACCGATTGTGATCCAGGCTGTCGCCCTGGAATGGAAATGGCTCTTCATCTATCCGGAATAGGGCATCGCGACCATTAATTTTGTGCAGTTTCCTGAAAAGACGCCGATCAATTTCGAGATCACCTCGGATGCTCCGATGAATTCGTTTTGGATTCCTCAGCTCGGCGGGCAGATTTATGCGATGCCGGCGATGCGCTCAAAATTGCATCTGATCGCGGATGAACCCGGCGATTTTAGAGGCTGTTCCGCCAATATCAGCGGAAAAGGCTTTGCAGGGATGAAATTTACGGCGAAGTCAAGTTCGGAAGAGGATTTCGATCAGTGGGTGCAGACAGTCAAACAATCGGCGAAAAGCTTTGAACGTCGATGAGTATCAACAATTATTAAACCCAGCGAATATAATCCAGTCTCTTACTATGTGCTGTTGCAGGAAGATTTGTTTGATCGGATCATTATGAAATACATGAAGCCCATGAGAATGGAAAGCACTAGTATGTTTGGAAGATTGACGCTAGACGCCTTTAAACACGATTGGATTGAGTATGCCGCCGGAGTTTCGATGGTCGCTGGGCGCGTTGTTCTTCATCGTCTTGCTCACTCGTTACCGTCGCTGGAGATGGCTCTGGAAGGAATGGATCACTTCGGTCGACCATAAAAAAATCGGGATCATGTACATCATTGTCTCATTTATGATGCTTGTTCAAAGGATTGATCGATGCGCTCATGATGCGCGGACAACAGGCTTTTGCCGTCGGCGATTCGATGGGATATTTGACCGCCCCCCACTTTCAACAGCTCGTCACTGCGCACGGCGTCACCATGATCTTCTTTGTCGGCATGGGACTGATGTTCGGGATCATCAATCTAGTCCTTCCTCTGCAAATCGGCGCTCGCGATGTGGCCTTTCCCTTTCTGAACAACTTGAGTTTTTGGCTCTTTACTTCCGGGGCGATGTTTGTCCTTGTCTCTTTAGTGGTCGGCGTCTATGCAGGTACGGGCTGGTCTGCCTATCCGCCGCTCTCCGGAATCAAATACAATCCCGGAGTCGGC
Source organism: uncultured Verrucomicrobiae bacterium (assembly GCA_963698815.1). GTDB lineage: Bacteria > Chlamydiota > Chlamydiia > Chlamydiales > Rhabdochlamydiaceae > CAJCIW01. The sequence goes on along the minus strand of CAVOSF010000007.1, from coordinate 435,742 downwards.
GTCGATTATTGGCTATGGAGCGTGCAAGTCTCGGGAGCGGGGAGTTTGCTTTCGGGAATCAATTTCTTAGTCACGATCTTAAAAATGCGCTGTCCTGGAATGACACTGATGAGCATGCCCATCTTTGTTTGGGCGACGCTTAACGACGATGATCCTTGTCGTTTTTGCCTTTCCTATTTTGACCGCGACGGCTGCCATGCTCTCCACAGACCGCCTTCTCGATACGCAGATCTTTACTGCCGAGTTCGGCGGCAATCCGATGATGTATATCAACTTGTTTTGGGCGTGGGGGCATCCTGAAGTCTACATCCTGGTTTTGCCTGCCTTTGGCATCTTTTCTGAAGTCGTCCCCGTTTTTTCTCAAAAAAAGTTATTCGGATATACCTCGATGGTTTGGGCGCTCGTTGCGATCACATTTCTCGCCTTTATCGTCTGGCTGCATCATTTCTTTACGATGGGAGCGGGAGCCAATGTCAATGCATTCTTCGGCATTATGACGATGATCATCGCGATTCCGACAGGAGTTAAAGTCTTTAACTGGCTATTTACGATGTTCAGAGGGAAGATTCAGTTTAAAACTCCGATGTATTGGTTTTTAGGCTTTATCGTCATTTTTACCATAGGCGGGATGGCGGGCGTTCTCATGTCGATCCCGGCAGCAGACTTTCAAGTGCATAACAGCCTATTTTTGATTGCCCATTTCCATTTTGTGATCATCGGCGGCGTTGTCTTTGGCTTTTTTGCGGGCTATACCTACTGGTTTCCCAAATTCATCGGGTTTAAATTGAATGAAAAACTGGGCAAATACGCCTTTTGGTGCTGGATCATCGGGTTTTTGATCGCCTTTTTCCCTTTATATCTGCTGGGATTCATGGGAGCGACAAGACGATTAAACCATTACGAAGTCGCCGAGTGGCAGCCGCTGTTCATCATCGCAGCGATCGGGGCCTTCTTCATTATGTGCGGCCTCGGTTTCCAGATCCTGCAACTCCTCGTCAGTATCAAAGAGCGCAAAGAAAATCGAGATCTGACCGGCGATCCCTGGAATGGGAGAAATCTGGAGTGGTCGACCACATCGCCTCCCCCCTTTTATAATTTTGCGTTCATCCCTGAGGTGCACTCGCGCGATCCGTTTTGGGTGATGAAACACACCAAGCAACCGGCTCCGACAAAATATGAAGAGATCCATATGCCGAAAAATTCCGGCGATGGGGTTTTACATCGGCATTTTTAGTTTTCTCTTTGGCTTTGGCTTGATCTGGTACATGTTCTGGCTTTCAGCCATCAGCGTCGTCGGCATGATCGTCTGCATCATCATCCATCTTTATCAAAGACATCCCGGCTATCACCTTCTTCCGGAAGAGGTGGAAAAAATCGAGAGGGAGCATGGCAGAGCCTGAAGCTATCGAGCATGAACATTTCCCCGATCCGCATCGAGACCTCTACTCTCGAACGACATTTGGATTTTGGATCTATCTACTGACCGATTTTGTTTTGTTTGGAACGCTCTTTGCCGTCTATGCGGTCTTATACCGCAGCACATTCGGCGGCCCTTCGGTGAAAGATCTATTCGAACTTCCCTACACTCTAACTCCCGCACTCATATTGCTGATGAGCAGTTTGACGGTGGGATTAGGATCGGCGATGGCGCACCGGAAAGATAAACAATGGACGATTGCTTTATTTTCTCTCACGTTCTTGTTGGGAATTGTCTTTGTCGGGATGCAGCTTGCCGACATGCTACGCCTTGTCCATGAAGGAAGCGGATGGCAGAAGAGCGCATTTTTATCGGCATATTTCACGCTTATCGGGACCCATTTTGTCCATATGATCTTCGCATTGCTCTGGGTGCTGGTGTTCCTCTACCCCGTATGGCGTGAAGGGATTACCCCCGTTAACTTAAGAAGGGTGACCTGCCTCAAGATGTTCTGGCAGTTTTTAAATATCATTTGGTTTTTCATCTTCTCATTCGTTTACTTATTGGGAGTGGTATGATAGACCCGCATCACGGTTGGAATGCAAGCTTAAAACCTCAGTTCATTGGATTCGTCGCGTCGTTTGTTTTGATGATCTCCTCTTACCGCATTGTGACGCATCATCATCTTTCGGATGGACTGATGCACGCAACGATCATTGGGACTGCTATAGTTGTGGCAATGATTCAATTGATTTTTTTCATGCATTTGGGCTTGGAATCCAAGCCGCGCTGGAATACGATCACTTTTCTTTTTACTTTGTTGGTGATTCTTCTTATTATCGGCGGTTCGTTGTGGATTATGCACAACCTTAACTACAATCTCATGCCAGGAATGCACCACTCATGACCCTCTCTGCGATTTTTAAACAAGCAAGCAAAAACTATTTACTGATCTCTAAGCCAGGCATCATTCTCGGCAATGCGATTACGACCGCTGGAGGATTCGCGATGGCGGCGGGAAGCTCCTTCGATGGCAAGCTTTTGACCGCAATCCTGATCGGCCTTTCGTTCATCATCGCATCCGCCTGTATCTTCAACAATTATATCGATCGTAAAAGCGATGAGAAGATGGAAAGAACGAAACAGCGCGCCTTTGTCACCGGTATGATCAAAGCAGGCCGCGCCATCATCCTCGCCATTTCTCTAGGATTGGCGGGAACTTTTCTGCTCGCCTATTTTGCCCACCTTTTAGCCGCTTGCATCGCCCTCTTCGGTTTTTTTGTGTATGTGGTTGCGTATAGCTTTTCCAAATACAGCACTCCTCATGCGACATTGATTGGCAGCATTGCAGGCGCCGTTCCCCCGGTTGTGGGGTATTGCGCTGTCAGCGGGCGAATCGATCTTGGAGCGCTTTTGCTATTCGGCATGGTCGCGATGTGGCAGATGCCCCACTTTTACGCGATTGCGATTTTCCGTCTTGAAGATTACACCAGGGCAGGGATTCCCGTGATGCCGATTAAAAGGGGGATCCTGGCTACAAAGATCCAAATGCTGGCTTATATTGTTATTTTCCTTTTCATTTGCACAGAATTGACGGTCTTTCATTACACAGGACAAGTTTTCTTAATTGCAGCAATTATCCTCAGTCTTACTTGGATTGCTCTGGGCATGGATGGCTTTCGGGGCAACAATGATCGGCTTTGGGCCCGCAAGATGTTCTTTTACTCTTTGGCCGTGATCACAGTCTTATGTTTCACGATTCCTTTTTAAGACTAGATTAAAAAATAGTTTTCACGCATTTTGAGGTTTAGCCTGTTATGAGAGGAAGCTATGTCGCATCAACCTTTTATTTCTGCAAAGAATGTCAAGACGCGAGAATTTACTTTTCGCGCGATTGTGTTAGGAATGATCTTAGGGTTAGTCTTTGCAATCGGCAATGCCTATTTGGGATTAAAGATTGGCACAACAGTTTCAGCGTCGATCCCTGCAGCCGTTATCTCCATGGCCATCTTACGGACAATGTTCAGAGGCGTCACCATTCTCGAGAATAACCTCGTGCAGACCATCGCCTCTGTTGGTGAAGGATTGGCCGCAGGCGTGATCTTTACTGTGCCTGCTCTCTTTTTGTTAGGAGAACCTCCGTCTCCTTCACGCATCTTTTTACTGTCAGCACTCGGCGGGATTTTGGGTGTTTTGTTCATGATCCCGATGCGCCGCTACATCATTGTCCAAGAACACGGAAAACTTCCATTCCCGGAAGGGACTGCATGCGCTGAAATTCTAAAATCGGGAGAGACTTCGCGTTCTCAAGCGGTCATGGCCTTTTTAGGGATTATTGTGGGGGCCGTTTATAAAATCTGTTCCAGCGCCCTCTATCTTTTCAAAGAAGTCCCTTCTTGGATCATCCCCAAATTTCAAAAAACAGAATTCAGCATGGACTGCACCCCTGCGCTTCTCGGGGTTGGTTTCATCATCGGCCCGCGGATTTCTTCATTGTTATTTGCCGGCGGCGCTCTTGCCTGGTGGGTACTCATCCCGTTGATTCAAATGTTAGGGACGGTCGAGGTCGCAATTTACCCGGCGCTAAAGCCGATTGCGCAGATGTCTGCTGATGAGATCTGGTCCGATTATATCCGCTACATCGGCGCTGGCGCGATTGCGGTCGGCGGCATATTGAGCCTTATTAAAATTGCGCCGCTCATCAAAAAAACACTCAAAGTGGGCTTTGATGAACTCTTCCAAGGTGTAAATAGAAAGCAGCAGCCCCTTCGAACAGACCGGGATATTTCCTTGCGGTGGCTGCTTTTAGGGTCCGCAGCAATAATTTTAACGCTTTGGCTATTCCCAGGGCTTCCGATCAACTTCCTGACGATCATCCTGTTGGTCCTGCTGGGCTTTTTCTTTGTCGCCGTCACATCGTTCACTGTCGGTATCGTCGGGAGCACTTGCAATCCCGTGTCGGGGATGACGATCGTCACCTTGCTCATTACCTGTCTGATCTTTGTCCTGCTCGGATGGACGGAAAGAATTTATCTCATCTCGGCGTTGACGATGAGCGTTGTAGTCAACGTTGCCATCGCTCTCGCCGGCACCACATCCCAAGATTTGAAAACAGGCTTTCTCGTGGGCGCAACGCCCCGTTTGCAGCAAATTGGAGAGATCATCGGCGTGATCCTGCCTGCACTGGCAATTGGCGGAACTTTATATCTTCTCAATCAAGCCTACGGATTCGGCTCCCCTCAAATGCCAGCCCCTCAGGGAATGATGATGTCTCTCATTGCAAAAGGGGTGATGGAAGGGAATGTTCCTATGACGCTCATCATTGCAGGAGCTCTCATTGGGCTGTTATTGGAATTATTGAGAATCCCGATCCTTCCCTTCGCTTTGGGACTCTATCTTCCACTTCCGCTGTCGACAGGAGCGATGGTCGGAGGCATTGTCTCTGCTTATGTCAAAAAACGGGAGAGGACTCCAACCTCAACGGACCGCGGTATCCTCGCCGCTTCGGGCCTTGTCGCAGGGGATGCCTGCACCGGGGTGATTATCGCCCTTCTCACTGTCGGCAAATTGGTCCCCAGCTCAGCCAAAGGCTTTCTCCCGGATTGGACGAGCATCGTCATTTATGCTCTATTAGCATTATTTTTAGCCCGGTTTGCCTTAAGGCCAGCTAAGAAATAATTCAGTCCGCTACAAACAATTCCGTTTGTGTAATTTAAAGAAAAATAATCTTTATATTTTTTTATTAGTAAGCCGCGTGGTAAAATCTCGCCCTCTATTAACTTAAATTTGGAGATTTTTATGGCTGCATCATCAGCAATTTTTAATTCTAATTTACCCAAGCACATTCCCTCTTCACCTTCTATGGGAACCCAAGCTTGGAATGCGTTTACTACAGTCACAGGAAGCAATAAATTGCACGACATCCTGGCCCCGATGATCAATTCTGCATTGGAAAAAGATCCTAATAAAACGGCAGAACTGAACCAGCTGCGTCAACAATTGGTAAATTCTGAATATAAAGGCGAACTCGTCAAAATGAAAGCCGGCGACGGGACGCTACTAGAAGGCGTTTTTTTCCCAGGAACTTCTAATCGAGCGATCTTATTTGCCTTGGGCGCTGGCGGCCGTTATGAAGCCGTCGCCAATCCGCAAGATGCTGCCCACGACTTTGTACAATTTTTCCGTGAACACCTCGGGAATAGCAACATTCTCGTGATCAATACTCGAGGCATTGAAAACAGTGAAGGCGCCCCTTCTGTGCAAGGCTGCGCTCTCGATTACTACACTGCCTGGAATTACTTGGAATCAAAAAACTTGAACGTTGTTCCCTGGGGCCATTCCTTAGGCTATAGATACGTCGTTAAGGCCGCATCTTGGAAACAGCAAGAAAATGGGGATAAAAAAGTGGGCATTGTATGCGATCGCGGCATTGATGATATTGCTACTGAGGCCAAAGAAATGATGGGTGGTGGTGCTGCAGGAACAGGTGCGAAGTGGGCAATGCAATACGCCGGATGGAGCGGAAGTGCTCAAGAAGACTGGAATAGCTTAAAAGGGAGAAAACTTGTTCTATACGCTCCTGAGGATACGACAGTTCCCTATGCAGCTTCCTTTTACAAGAAAGTCGACACAACACCTGTGGATCCAAACACAACTGTGATCAAGCTGCTCGGCAAAGAAAATCCTCACAAAAGGATTTATACCAAAGAAGAAGGGGCACAGATCGCGAAAACTTTAGATCTCATGTTTGTTTAAAGGAGAAATTTCACATGGCCGTAACACCAACGACAACGACAACGGGAAACCAAGGGAGCTATTCAGCTCCCTTTTTTGTTAACTCGCAAGACTCAAAAACGACACAGCTTGCAAAAAGAAACATCAACGATTTTACTCCTCCTTCCCTGGACAAATTTGATTGGAACGTCGTTCTCGGTCCTGAAAATTTCCCGCGCACTTTGGAAGATGGATACAAAACCGAATATACAATACAACGAGGGTCTCTCAAATGAGCTTCAAAAAAGAAATGGATGAGCTTATTGAAAAATATTCTCGTTGGGTAAAAGATAAAACAGTCCTTAAAACTATTGATAATCAATGGATACAAATCACAACTCCATATCTTGATCGACACAATGATCGTCTTCAAATATACGCAAAAAAGGATGAAAATGGATTTTTACTTACAGACGATGGGTATATATTGAATGATTTGCTGAACACAGGATGTGATCTCAAAAGTACTAAACGACAAGAATTTCTTAAGACAACAATCAGTGGTTTCGGAGTGCATTTAGATGGTGATCAACTAGTCATTCATGCTTCACAAGAAAATTTTCCCTTAAAAAAGCACAGCCTCATTCAGGCGATGTTGGCCGTAAATGATCTTTTTTATCTTGCAACATCCCATACTAGGAGTCTTTTTGTTGAAGATGCTGCAAAGTGGTTGGATTATGCCAATATTCGCTATGTTCCAAGAGTAAAATTTTCAGGTAAAAGCGGTTTTGATAATATGTTTGATTTTGTAGTTCCAAAATCTCAAAAGTCTCCTGAAAGACTCATACAAACTTTGAATGTTCCAGATAAAGAATCCGTTCAAGCATTGGTATTTAAATGGTTAGACACGAAAGAAACTCGCCCTTCGGATTCGCAATTATTTGCATTATTAAATGATTCAGGGTCTCAAGTATCGCAGTCGATAATTGATGCCCTACGCAATTATGATTTGGCTCCCATCCTTTGGAGCGAGAAAGAAAAAGCTCATGATATTCTTGCTGCATAGCATGCCCTTTTTCGCCGTCCCAAAAAACCAAAAAAACCTGCTCTTGGAAAAAAAGGGAGATTCCCCCATGCTTTTTCCCATCTATGAGGAAAAAACGCTCCCTGACCCTTCTCGAAGTCGTCATCGCCATTGCCCTGCTTGGTTTCTTGCTGACAGGCCTGTTCCGCAGTCTTCATCAAGGTCTAAAGAAAAATATTGAAGCAAAAGAACTCAAGCAAAAGGTGCTGCAGCTGGAATTATTTCAGCAACGGCTTAAAAATCTATTTTCCCATTTAGATGGAGAAACCGGATTTCTGCTGCAAAAACATCCGGATGCCAAAGGCCAAGCCTTGATCATCTCTTATCATCAGGATGTAGATCCAGACTTTGAGATGTGCGGCACTCTGCAAGGCATGCTTTTTCTGAACAAACAGAATCAACTTTGCCTTGTCAGCTGGTCGGAAAATGAAAAAGCGAGGCTCGAAGTTTTGCTAGACAAAGTAGAGGGTTTCACGTGCCAGCTTTTCGATCCAAAAAAAGGAGAGTGGTCTCAAAAAAACCAAGAAACCCCCGTGATGCTTTCGATCGATTTCAAATGGGAAGGAAAAGAGATGCCGTTTGTCTTTTTTCTCCCCGAGTCTGAACCCATCACCTATCCCAATACTCCGTGAATATTTTACCCCTCATTCTCACATTTTTGATTATCTTCGCATGCATCTCTTTCACCTTTTTAAAAGAGGCGAAAAGCTTTTTTCTCGCAGAAACAACCTTGGCCAGTTTTCACAAAACAGAAAGAGAATTGAACAATAAGATCACTGCTAGGGTCTATCGGAAAGCAGGGGGAGAACCGATCAATAAAAAACAACCTGCAGCCGCAAAATCGAAAAAAGAGACGACCTATTTCTCCAGGCGATCCTTTTTCCCTCCCCTTGAAGAGTCGAAATTTAATATTGGGCCATTGGTCAAATATGAGGGGGACATAAAACAGCACCCTCTCTTTGAGCCTTTAGCGAAAATGCTCCGTTTGCTCTATAAGCCCTTCTTCGATTCAGAGAAAATAGAATACCGCTTTGTCCAGACGATGATTGCTAAAGCCCGCAAATTTCCGGAACCTACAGATCTGGCAGAGCTTTTCCCTGACGATCTCAAGCTCCGCACCATTTATTACAAAATGCTCAAAGGAACCAACCAATACAATCAAAAGGGAAGCATTCCGCCCCTTAAGGACTTTGTCGCATGGAAAAAAGATGGCCCTGCGCTCTTTTTCAGCTTCGCCTCTCCAATTGCATTAAAATCTTTATTTGATAAAAAAATGGCGGATACCATCGTCCAGGAAGAAAAGAAAAAATGGGAGCAATCAGGAAAATACTATTATTTTTCAAAAGAAGATTTACAACAATTGCTTGTGAACAATCCTGCTTTGACGTCCCAATTTACCAATCTAGACCCCTATCTCGATTACTCTAAACAGATTAATCGCCGCGAGGAGATAGGGGGCATCGATCCAAAGACGGGGCTTTCAGTTAAAAAATTTTTATAAACAGCTTTTAATTAAATTATTAATTATCGTTTTGTTTAATTCCTGAGATTGTTAAACTTATACACAAAATTAATTAATCTTTTAGCTCTAGGAGAAACATTATGGCAAAACCAGTAATTACAGGAATATCTCAAGATCCTGCAAATGAATTGTTAGCGTTTAAACTACTCACCACGTTTTCCCAGCAAATCGATGAGTGCGAGTGGAGGTTAGAAGAGTCTCAAAATAAGCCAGAAGCAGTGCATGTTTATGAAACGGCTCAAAAAACACACCAAAATGTTTTAAGTGATCTCTCGTTTGCATCCACGATGTGGTCTCAAACTGATGCTTGGAATTCTCAAGAACCCCACCTAAAGAAAAAAATCAAACGCCTTGAAAACAAATTAGTGACTCTGAAACCTGCGGGACATCAAGTATCACGTGAACAATTTCTAAAAAGTATCCCTTCGCTTGAAATGCCCGGAGCATTCCCCTCAATACTCGGGCTTGGTTCAATCAGCTCTCTACCTTCGAATCCACCTAAACCTGACGGCAATGGGAACAACAATTTTGTTCCTCCTCATTTCACTAATAACACACCACCCCCCATTACACAAAACGGTGGCGCAGCTCCCCAAGTTCACACTCCAACCCCTTCTCCAACTCCGACACCTTCCCCTGTAAATAACAACACTAACCCCTATGTCAGCAACCCCCAAATTCTCAGCAACCCCTCTTCTCCATCGCCCATTTACATCCCAACTCCAACCCCTTCTCCTGCAAACAACAACACTAACCCCTACAGCAACAACTTTGTCACCAACACCAACAACACTACTCCGGCTTCATCTTCTCAAATTCAAGATTCTGAAAGAGACGATTTTAAATTGCGAGACGACAGTGGTTTGTGGATTTACGCACCGAAATGCTTTACTATAGGAAATGCGACTGGCACAGAGACAGTCAGATTGTCAACTCTCCAGATCTTAGATCGAGCCTCTTACTTCTTTCGCAATGAAGAAGATCAAAAAGCATTGGATGAACTTAAATCTCTCCCTAATTCTATTAAGGCAGAGATCCAGGAAGCGCTTTGGTTCGTCCGAGGAAAACCACAGGGACACCCCGATTTCGGAAAAGCTTCCCTTTGGAATGAAGACCAAAAATGTTATTCGAACCCGCAACAAAAAGGCTTCGCTGTTGAAGCAGCCAAAATACCTGTAGCATTGAAAGATATGACTTTTGCTTACAACCATGACAACGAAGCATACGCTAAAGAGATTTTCAACACCTTGCCTTCGCAAATCCAGAATGAAATTTACGGGAAGCACTGGTCCGACATGGGAAAACGCATGGGCGTTCATCCTCATTTGGGCAGAGTCGAGTTTCTGGACGAGGAAGGACACAGTTCCCCTTTAGATAAAAAAGCAAAAACCGTTGCTACTTATCTTGCTGACTATAAGACTAAAGCAAATCCTTTGCACGAAATGATCCAAAAGAAACAAAGCGAATGGAAGGACATTGATTTTTCTAGCATACCAGGAGCGCAGAAAAACACTGCAAAAAAAGACTCCTTGCATGCGCTGGCAAGTACCATCGTTCCTCAATTCTTGGATAAGGATAAAGAACCTTTCATCAAACAATCGCCACTAAATGACAGCCATTACGCTTTGGCTGTTGCCTATATCAATAAATACCCATGCCTTCGTCCATTCTTCTTGCCGCTCTTTTTAAACGAACAAAAAGGACCCTTGAAGCTTTCTAATGATAAACTTCCTGAAAACCAAATGCGTAGCAAAACTCCTCCGGCGGCGCCTCCTAATCTCGCTGGAATGAGAGAGTATGACCGAAAAAAATATCGCACTGCGATTATGAACGAGACACTGGAAACGCTCATCGCGGGATTTTATATCAATTCTAAAGGGGAGAAAGTCACTCTCGATCTCAAGCCCTCTGTCAATTCTCTCTCATGTCAAATAAAGTCAGGCGGAGAATACGTTAGACCCGGCAATTACAAAACGCAAATCTTTTTAGAGAACGAAGATTTCTTGACCGTAGCTCGTAAATGTGTCGACCTCGGTAACAACCCCATCGTTTTCGATCCAGCTAGCGATGGCCATTTCGGGGGCGGTTATAAGACAGGTGCCGGCGCTGCGGAGGAAAACATGGTCCGCAGATCGGGTCTTTGCATCGCCGCAGATCCTACGCTTTGCATCGCCGCAGATCCTACGCAGGGCGTGCAGACAAAGAACTTTTATCCTTTGACAAGCGATGAGCGCGGCAAGCATGCAGTGCTTTATGCAACTCAAGTTCCCGTTTTCCGCGGTAAAGAAGAAGAGGGATATCCCTATCTTGATCAACCCTATGAAATCTCTGTCGCTATCACAGCGGGATATAATTTTAATGAGAGGTATCAAGAAGGACAAGGCGTTCTGCCTCAAGATATGAAAAAACTGGTCACCGATCCAACGACCGGAGAGCTTCGCCTACCTGCTGCTGAAGCGATCGAAACCAAGCAAAAGCTAAGGACTGCCTTGCACGTGGCTCAGAAAAATGGCCATGACGTTGTTGTTCTGGTTCCTGTTTATTGCGGCGCATTCCGCAATCCGCCAAAACAGATCTGCGAAATGATGATGGATTTGATCACGAAAGAATTCCCGCATTCTTTCAAAGAGGTCCGTTTTGCCATTATCGATGACCATAACACAGGAAAAGCGCATAATCCCGAAGGAAATTATCACGACTTTAAAGAAACGATTGAGAAGAATAAAGACGCGCTGCAGAAAATAGGCGCCACGTATACAGAGATCTAATTATCTCCCGAACTGTCGGTGGATCGGCAGGCGAATGGAAAAAGTCGTTCCTTTGCCGACCACCGACGTGACGGAGATTGTTCCATGGTGTTTTTCCACAATCGTCCTGACGATGGACAGCCCTAAACCCGCTCCTCCTAAACGACGCGAGCGGGCTTTATCTACAGTATAGAACCTCTCAAAAATATGCTCGAGATCCGCAGGAGGAATCCCAATCCCTTGGTCGGTGATCGAGATGCATGCTTCATCCCCTTCCTGTTCGAGTTTGACCGTGATCTTGGCAGGAGGATTGGAGTATTTGGCCGCATTGTCCAAGAGATTGATGATGGCAAGCTCCAAAATGTCGGGATCGGCCGCCACAGCAATCGATTCGCTGCTCTTTTCAAAAGTGATCTGGGCCGTTTCATAGACAGCCAAGACCACTTGCCTGCACGTTTCCGCGAGGACGACGAGATCGCACTCTTGAAAACGGGAATCGGGAAGATTTTCGAGATCGGCCAAAGTCAATAGATTTTTCACGAGAGTGTCCATTCTTTGACAGTTGCGGACGATTTTTTCCGTAATATCGACGACCATATCGCGCGGCAGCTCGGGGAGGTCTTGCAGGGTTTCCGCAAACCCTTTGATGATCGTGATCGGCGTCCGCAATTCATGAGAGGCGTTGGCGACAAAGTCTTTACCCATCTCAAGCACTTTGTAATGGCTGGACTTGTCCTGCAAAACCAAGATCGCCCCGTTGCGCTGCGCCTTGGGAGCCGCGATCAAATCCAGGTAGATCTTTTTCCCATCGCCAAGAGAGATTGAATCGGTGAGAACATTGAGCTTTTCCTGGCAAGACTCCAATAAAAAACGGCACTTATCTAAAAGCTGCGAGAAGGGCGTCTCCTGAACCACAGGAAAGGGCTTGCCGAGCAATTGGCGCCGAGGGATCCCGATCATTTTTGTGCCGATGAAATTGATATAGCGGACATTCATCTCTGCATCGACGGCGATCACCCCTTCGCCCAAAGATTCGAGGATCGCTTCTTTTTCATTCCGCTCATCCGTGATATTTTTGATCTGCAGGCGAAGCCGATTTGAAAGAGAATTCAAGGTCTGGGCCAATTTATAAAAGTCATCCTCTTCATCGATCGACTTGCTCAGTTCAAGATGAGGGATCACCTCTTCTTGTCCGCTTTGATAGGGCTTGATCGCTTTGATGATTTGACGAATGGGAAAATTGATCCGATGGAAAATCAGCCAGGTCACCGATCCAAAAAAGAGCAGCGCCAAGGCGCAAAAGGCAAAAAACCAGGCCTTGAACTGCTCCGCAAATTCTTCCACTTGGGAAAACGGAATCGCAGTTCTTAAAATGTAAGTGCGGCCATTCAATTCAAAAGCGATCTTCACGTAGGCCAACTTTTCCTTCAAATCTGCAGAATCGCCAATGGAAAAGACGATTTGCTTTTGCAAGGCTTCCTTGAGCTCGGCAGATTGCAGCGGAGCATTGAGTTCTTCTCTTGCCGAATCGTATAACAGCATTCCTTGATCGTTGAACAAAGAGACTTGCAAAAAGTAGTAGCCTTGAGACTTCTTTAAAATGGCGATCATCTCCTCTTCATTGCTTGCTTTCTCGATGCGATGAAGAAGGTTGAGGGAGTTGATCTCTACGTTGTTAAAGACAATCCGGCTGACAGTCTTTTCAATGAAAGGGAAAGCGAAAAGGGCAAACACAAAGAAAAGGAGGATATGGCTTAAAATGATCTTCTGCCTGAAATTAAGTCCTCTTCTCATTTGAGTCCTTGAATTCGATAGACTGTAATAGGTTGATCAAATCCTTTCAATTTATTCAATGAAATTTCTTCATACTGGACTGCGTCCTTGACAAACGGCTCATCAAGTGTCTCTTTGGAGATGAGAATTTCCATCCGCTTTGCCGCGCTGCAAAGACGTGCCGCCAAATTGACATTGGAGCCGATCACGGTGTAATTGAGGCGATTTTCCGCGCCCATATTTCCTACCAGCATCGCGCCTGTATGGATTCCAATTCCCATCTCGATCGGCGGCTGGCCCTTCGAGGCCCTTTCTTTATTCCACTCCCGCAAAGCAGCGATCATTTCGATTGCGCTTTGAATCGCCTTTAAAGCGGCCTTGTCACTGGAAATGGGCGCGCCGAAAAGCGCCATCGCCTCATCGCCCACATATTTGTCGATGACGCCGCCATTTTTATCGATGACTTGGGAAATCTTTGTCATACAAGCATTTAAAAGCTCGATCACCTCTTGAGGTTTCATGTTTTGCGTCAACTGAGTGAATTCTCGAATATCTGCAAATAACACGGTGACGACTTTCTCCTCCCCTCCCAAATGGATCGCCCCTTTTAAAATCTCTTGCGCAATTTCGCGCGAAACAACCTTGTTGAGCACTCCTTTGACTTTCTCTTTTTCTTGCAGCCCTTTCACCATCTCCTCAAATGAGTGGCAGAGTACAGCGATCTCGTCTTCGTGCTTTAACGGCGGCAGCGTGAGTTTGATTTGGTCTAGCCGCCCCTCCACCACATCTTCGGTCGCATGCGCCAATTGAATGATCGGCTTAGTGATCCTCCGCGAGATACCATGCAGCAAGATAATCGCTAAACCTAAGCCAACAAGGCCCGCAATATGAATGTTCCACAAGATCGAGGAGACCACTTTTTGGCCTCCCGACTCGAGGTCGTGCAATAGCGCGAACTGCTTCGCTTCGGGATTGAGGAGAAAGACATGCAAGTCGAGATTGGGAAAAGGTTTCAAATTGAGGAAAAAGTAATTTTCTCCATTCCAAGAAACAATTCCCGACTTATTCACTGCCATCTGGGAAAAGGGAATCTGTTTGATGTTCTGGATTTTCTGCCCATTCATATCATATCCACTCAAGGGAGTTCCCATATACAAGAATGCCGCTTGATGGACCGCTGTGACAAATCTCTGAAGAAGGAGATCCGCATCCGTGGCAAGCGTTATAAAACCGGTCCTCTCCTCTTCCGGAGTCTTCACCACAAAACGGGCCGTGTTGCCTAAAAAAACGCGATCAGAAGAAGGAATCACTGCAATCGAAGAGGCAATCTCAGACTTTAGCGATTGAGGGGGATTTTGAGTGAAATAAGCACAGTCATCAAATTGCGGCGTAGGAAACATCACATCCTGCGTCTGCATCCCCAATCCAGCACTATTGTCCAAAGAAAAGACCGCCGATGCTGCGGGGGCCGGATAGGAAAATAGCTGATCTCCGAAGAGGCCTGTATCGAAAAAAGCGATCATGCCCCAGATCATGTCCGCTTGTATGAAGCGCAACGAAATTTGCTCCAGCCTGTCCTTCATCATTTTTTCAGAAGAATCACTCTCGATCAATGGCTCGCTTGGAATAGAGAACAGCCCCCCTTCTACTGTGCCGGTCCCATCCATTTTCTCAGGGCTGTACTCAGGAGGCTTTATCGACCCATTTAGCAACAACATCCTTGCCCTGCGAAAAGCTGCGACAAAGGGATCGACTTCTAAGACATAGCCCTCCGCCCAATGCACAGGAATCGGCGGCCATAATCTCCCCGTCTCTTGAAAAATCGGTGCCTTTTCTGCCACCGATGCCATCTCTGCAGGGTCAAATAACAAAAACCAGGACGGAATCCCGCTGCGGCTTTGCTGCACAATCTCGCCGTCCCCCATCGCATGCACCGAATGTTTTTCCGGGGAATAGAGCACTCTTACGCCAATATAGGGATTCCCTTTGAGATAGACCCAGCAAAGGTCTTTATCGATATCGATCCGATAGGTTGGCTCCATCGAAGAGGCTTGAGGCAGGATAGCCGCTGTGATTTTCCCTTCATTGGTATTTTGTAAAAAATCCACCCATTTGTATTCGAGAAGAAGGTCGGCTGCATCCCCCCAGGTCCCCTTCTTGAGATTGTTTGCCGTGGGGGCAAAGCGCATGATCTGGTCAGAAAAACTAGCGATGTTCGTGAGAATGGCATCGACATTCACCTCATTTTCCGCAATCGCCTGGGCGAAGTAGTTTTGGTAAGAGATGCGCCCCTTTTCACTCATGTCGAGGATTTTGTCCCGGACCTCTTTTTGCGCCTTGGCCAATTCGCGATGTGTGACATAATTTTCCAAAAATGCCGAACAGATAGCGACCACGACAAAGACGCCGCTGATAGTCAAAAATAAGCGATACCGCAAACTCATCTACAGACCTAAGTTCCTGAGTTGGAACTTACCAAAGTGAAATTTTATTTTGAATGTGTAAAATATTTTTTAATGCACAATAAAATATGATTATATGTTAAAATAAGTGAATTAAAAAATGAGGTTTATATGTCATTTACAATAGTGCCTAATGAAATTAAATTACAAATTTTGACAAATCTTGATTTTGAGAATTTATGTAATGTGCAATCCCTATCGCGAGAATGGAATATGCTCTCTAGCGACGATCAGCTTTGGCGAGTTCTATTTATCGCAAAATATCCAGAAGAACCCCTTCCAACTAAAGGGCAAGCCCAAAAAAAAATCAGAGAAATAATAATAACATCGGCAGCGCCAATAAACCGCTACGATTTAGACAAAATCACAACAAGTTTCTTTTGCAGTCTGAAATGGAATGAAAAAAGAAAGCTGATCTGTTTTTTTCCGAATCAACCCTCTTATTCTCTTAAACTTGCACAGAGCTTCGGGCCACAGCGCGGAACAAAAGAGGGATTCGAAGGACCCGCTGATGAAACAGAATATTATCAATTTACTGATTGGATCGGACGTGCAGATGTTAATCCTGCTTTCGAAACTATTGCTTCCGGAAAATTTGTCCATTGTCCTGAAGAGAGTTTTCACTTTGCCACCTCATTTCAACAAGCAGCCATTCCTCTGGCCTCATCGGGCAGTGTTTCAACCGCACGCCACCCTCGGGAGGGCTGGCCCAGATTGTACATTCCCAGTAAATGTACGAATGCACAAATCGAAGGAGTTGACGTAGGCTTTGGCAATACTTTAGGATACTTTTCAGCCATCAATGACTGGAAATCCCCTTTTAAGCTTTTCTGTATCTCAGATCCAGCCCAAAACAAATCAGCCTGGGTAGGACTAATTCCTACTGGGGAAGCGTTTAAATTCGTTTCCATAGACTCTGAGGGGATTGTGACCTGGGAGAAAAAGGATGGAAATCGATTCCTCAGTCCGCATCCCAGATATGATGCCAAAGGCCATCAAGCTCTGATGAGTAATTTACGGGAACACCCCATTAAATTTTCCTAGAGGTTTATATGTCATTAACAATAGCGCCTAATGAAATTAAATTACAAATTTTGACAAATCTTGATCATAAGGATTTGTGTCGTGTGCAATCCTTATCGCGAGAATGGAATATAATCTCTAGCGATGATCGGCTTTGGCGAGATCTATTTATCGCAAAATATCCAAAAATATCTATCCCATTCCCAGAACAAGCCCAAAAAGAATTCAAAGAAAGAACGTTGGCCATTCCAATAAAAATGTGGAATTTAAGGTCAATCATAACAAGTTTCTTATGTAATCTAAAAAGGAACGAAAAAAGAGAGCTTATTTGTTTATTCCCCAACGAACATTACTACGCTCTTAAAGTTGCGCAGGGCTTCGGCCCAGAACGGGGGACAGAAAAAGGATTTGAAGGGCCTGCTGACGAAATCGAATATTATCAATTCGATTATCATCCGATGTCACCAGATAAAACCGCTGACAAACCAATCAATTCCAAAAGATTTATCCAATGTCCCGGCGAGAATGTTCATCATGACTCCTCATTTCAACAAGCAGCCATTCCTCTTGCCCAATCGTATGCCTGTTCTGCACGGGATCAACAAGGTATATGGAATCCTAAAGAGGTTTGGGTCGACTTGTCTGGTGCTCAAAATTGCGTAAATGGAAAAATCGAAGGAGTTGATGTAGGTTTTGGCAACACTTTAGGATACTTTTCAGAAATCAATGACTGGAAGTTTCCTTTTAAACTATTCTGCATCTCGGATCCAACTAGTGGCAAATCAGCCTGGGTAGGACTACTTCCTTCTTGGGAAGCGTTTAAGTTCGTTTCCATAGATTCTAATGGAAGTGTAACATGGGAGAAAAAGAATGGAAATCGATCCCTCAGTCCGCATCCCAGATATGATGCCAATGGCCATCAAGCTCTGATGAGTGATTTACGGGAACACCCCATTAAATTTTCCTAGAGGATATTCTTATTGAATCCAATTTTGAGAGAATAAATATGGCAACCGATTTTTCAACAACTTTTTCTGGTCTAAATCTTCCCACAGTCAACCAATTTCTCGTTGCAAGAGCCAACCATTTTATCGTCGCAGGAATTGCGGTCGGGATTGGAATGACGCAGCCCGCTTCCTTGTGGGGATACGTGCAAGCTGCATCCTCTGGCGTCATTTATGGGATTGCAGGATTAGTGTCTGCTGACATTGCACAAGGTGCGCTCAAATATGCTTATGACAAAATTTTTGGACCAGAAAAGCCCGTAACTATTTCATCCCAAGATTTATCCAAATTCCGCGAAGCATATCGCCGTTTTGAATCCCATCCTCTCTATAAGACAATCATGAGCAATCCTTCAACCTTAAGCGAACAAGTATTAATCGAAGAAGATTCTTTGCTTGAGAAAATGCAAAGAGGAACTTGCGGAGCACAGACTCAAGAGGTTTTCAAAATTGTTGAAGATCATCCTTATTGGTCGCCATCTCAAATTCTAAAGGCTTTAAAAGTTGATGACATTTTTCATTCTGACATATTTCAAACTTCGCATGATTGTATTGGATTAAATAAGTTTCAAAGAGGAGTTGCGGAAGAAATATTTAAGCGTGTTAATGAAAATCCTGGGGGTGACATTGCCCATATTCCAGAAAAAGTTATAAAGGAAATGTCGCCTTTCACAAGACCTTTGGGTGAAATTAAGATCCCAAAAAGCGCTCTAGATTCTGCAGAAACCCTTTCCAATTTTCTTTTTCGGCATTTTGCTATTGATGATCTTTCCCTAGAACCGTTTCTTTATAATTTGACTACGAATTCTTTTCGATTTTCATCTAGCAGCCCAATCCAAGTCTATTGTGACGTATTAGAAAATCTTATCAATCGGCCTAAAACGCCAAGTTCTCACCCGATTAAAGGATTTGCGCACATCAGTACTCAAAAACAAATAGTCTTGAAAAATGGTGAAGAAAAAAAACTAGGCCATCTAATATTCTTTCAATACGAACCTAAACAGGAACTATTTCGCTTCTATGACATCAATAAAGGATTTGTAACCTGTTACGACAAAGAACATTTTTTCACGGAATTAAGAAAGGTCATTATTGATGTTTGTGGACAAGATTCTCAATTGCGATTTCAGATTGATAATCACGAAGGTCATTATCATTGTTTGAGTGACCTTGCATGGCTAGCCCAGCGTGTCATAAAAAATGCGAGTCGCGAACAAATTGAACCCATTTTTTCCAAATTAAATCACGATGATAAATGCCTCATCTACAGAATGATTTATCGCTATTCAGTAGATCGAAATCGCAACGATCTTCAATGGGGAGAACATCACGTTTTTGATAGCATGCCCATCTTTTATTGTGCAGTGAGAGAAGCGATCGTCGAAAAAATAAAAAAACTAAAGCCCGAAGAAGCAAAAAATGCGATTACAAATTGCGCGCGTCTTGCTGGAATTCCCCCCATTGATGAGAATGATGCTGATTATTGGGATCTTGGATCTCGACTTCTTCTCGGAAATATTCCGCGAGCCGCTGATGCCATGTCCATAAAAATGACCTGAAATTTCTCGAATAGGAAGCCTGCACAAAAACCGGAAACGTTTTTTTCTAACCCGACAAGTGAAATATCTATTTTAATACTAATAAAAGATGATTTGCTGAAAAATGCTCGCACGAAAAGGGGCCTGCATGTCATTAGCCATCATCCCGAATGATCTCAAGCCAATAATTTTGCACTTTCTCGACCATAAGGGAATATGCCGCATGCAGTCTGTTTCGAAAGAATGGTGCACATACGCAAGTGCTGACAAACTTTGGCTAGATCTCTTTCATGCGATCTATCCAAAGGAACCCTTGCCGATCCCAGGACAAGCAAAAAATAAATTCAAAGAACGCATATTATCCATCCCGATTAAAGATGAGTCCCATTTAGAAAAAGCTATAACAAGCTTCTTTCTCAAATTAAAATGGAACAAAAAAAGAGGGTTTACTTGTTTTTTTCCCAATGATCCTTCTTACTCCCTTAACCTAGCGCAGAGTTTCGGTCCAGAACGCGGCACAAAAGCGGGATTTGAAGGCCCTGCTGATGAAACGGAATATTACGAATTTACGGGCTCTATCTCATCGGGCCAGCCCGCCAGTAAAAATTATAACACTCAAGCCCATCTCCAATGTCCTCCTCAGAGTTTTTACGATTCTCTATCTCAACAAATAGGGATCCCGCTTACGTTTTCGAATATCTATTCCACCGCATTTGATACGAGTGAAGATTGGTATTCCCTCAGATTATATGTCACCGAAAGATTTGTGAATGGGAAGGTTGAAGGGGTTGATGTCGGCTTTGGCAATACTTTGGGATACTTTTCTCAAATTAACGATTGGAAGTCTCCTTTCGAACTTTTCTGCCTCACTGAACCAAGCACGGGGAAACCCATTTGGGTAGGGCTTATTCCTATTCACGCAGAGTTTAAATTCGTTTCCATCAACTCAGAGGGTGCTGTGACTTGGGAGAAAAAGCCTTCCAATCGAGTCCTCCGGCCCCATCCCCGATATGATACCCTTGGACATGTGGACCTGCGTGAAAATATCCACAATTATCCGATTGGATTCTAAAGTCTAACTCATTTTCAATCAACAACTTGCACAATTCATTGCATTTATATACACAAGAAAACTGAAGAATTGAGAAAAACTTGTCAAAATCGCTGCCCTTTCCAACCTCGATTCCAAAAAGGAATCCATTTTACCACCCGCTCCGCAAGCTCGCTCGAGAGCACAGAGGTCACGGAGGGGGAAATTCTATAATTTCATGCGACGAATACCTTCTTTCAAGTATTTCACATTAAAATTGATCAGAAGTCCAATCTTACAATCAGCCAGTTTCAAACAAGACAGAAGCTGTGATTCGTGAATAGAGGCTAGAGCGCTTACAGACTTAATTTCTACAATGATTTGATCTTCAACTATACCGAAAATGATTCAAAAGTTGGGAATTTGGCAAGGCGGCTGCGCAAATTTTTTGTCTGGAGCGAGCGACCATTGTGCAAGCACAAGGCGCGAGTGAAGACAAAAAATGTGCTGCATAGCCAACGCAGCCAAAAACCAACTTTTGAGTCATTTTCGGTGTACCAAGTCTGCACGATATCCACAATCGAGCATGACATCTTTATAAAAAACTGGTATCGGCTTCTGTGATTCCACTTTTAATTTTCTTAAGCGCAACTCATAGTTTAAGCAAGTTTCATAGGCTGATTCAAGAAGACCTGGGCCTAATGCTCGATGGACATCAATTGCTGCGCCAATGATTTTACCCGTTAGGGTATTCGGTTCCCCCTCTGTGACCTCTGTGCTCTCGAGCGAGCTTGCGGAGCGGGTGGTTAATAAATTCATCTAAGCTCCAATAGGTCGAAAATGATCCCTGATGCGGCTTCTGAAATTTTTGCCCAGCATCGACTCTCCGCTTAATGTCGAGAGAGCGGCAAGGAAACCTAAAACTGCTGCCTTAAATTCTTCAAAGTGCTCATATACCGAAAATGATTCAAAAGTTGGGAATTTGGCAAGGCGGCTGCGCAAATTTTTTGTCTGGAGCGAGCGACCATTGTGCAAGCACAAGGCGCGAGTGAAGACAAAAAATTTGCTGCATAGCCAACGCAGCCAAAAACCAACTTTTGAGTCATTTTCGGTATAGCCGTTTGAATATTGTGCGGCCATTGGAGTATGTGAAGGCGTTGTTCTCTAATTGCGCGCAATTAGAGAACAAGGCCGATGTGAATTCTCCTTAAGAATTAAAAAGCTATAGAAAGACTCGATAGTCCGTCTTGAAAAATTTAGCAAAACGCTTAGCCATTTCTTTGCCGATCGGTCTTTTTCCATTTTCCATTTCGCTGATGTGATGCTGACTAATGCGAAGGGCATCTGCAAGTGCTTTCTGAGTCACACCCTCTCGACAGCGACATCCCTTGAGAATAAGTCCGCCTTCAGAATGCTTTCGAATAAGGTCTTTTAACGCTCCGCGCCATGATGTGCTCTTTTCTCCTCGATCACTTCTTTTCATTGATTGGCCGAATTTAGTACGGCGCGTTCTCGTGGGTACCGACATAAAACACCTCTATCTGTCTCTCCATCTTGTTTACGATAAACCAACATGCCACATAAGTAGGCCTGCCCTTCTTTAAGTGACAATGATAGGCGTTATCAGGAATTCCAGGATCCTTTTTGAGAGGACCAAAATTTTTCCAGCTTCGAGAAAGTTTAGGCCCACACAATTCCATTTCTTTAACCAGGAACGACAATGCCATTTGGACTTCCTTGGGTAGGCGGCTACTCTCTCTTTGTGCCCGCCCCGAAATTGCCACTTCCCACGTCGGCCCAGATCCCATCCCGCTCAATCCATGCAATCAATATACCAAATTATGGTATGTATGTCAACTAATTCAAGTCAACAATAATTTGTTATAAATATTGCTTTACATGGATAATAAACGCATTGTTGGTGCATTTATGCCCGACGCGCAGCGCTGGCAAAAATGCGCCGGCAATGCGGAAAAAAAATGCAGAACGAATAGCGAACAAAATTGCTGCTATGCTTCACTCGGGATAAAAGTTCTTATGCCCGGTTGGAGTAATCACCACTGTGTCCTCATACCTCACCCCTCCAATCCCCGGGACATAAAGCCCTGGTTCAATAGTAAACACCATCCCTGTTTCAAGCTCTACATCCTTGTCCTCTCCATCGAACTTGATCCGAGGGTATTCGTGGACCTCCAGGCCGATGCCGTGGCCTAGGCTGTGCAAAAATAACTTCTCGACGTTTTCTTCCTTCATTACCTCGCGCGCTGCCTTATCAAGCTCTTTCACTTTTACTCCGGGGCGGCAGAGCTTTAAAGCGCTCTTTTGAGCGCGTTTGGCGATATCGTAAAGGCGCTGCAAGTAAGCGTTTTCCTTTTTGAAGAATACCACTCTAGTCATATCCGAGTGATAATTGTCGACAGAAACGCCGATGTCGATGAGAACGGTATCTCCCTCTTTAAGACGCACATTTTGAGAGCGGTAATGAGGCATCGCCGAATTGGGACCAAACGCGATGATTGGTTCGAAAGACATACCGTCAGCACCATGTTCCAAACAAAAGATCTCAAACTGTTTGGAAAGCTCGATCTCTTTGACCCCTTTCTTCAATGATTTGCGGATGAATTGAAACCCTTTCCAGAGCAGGTCTGCACTTTTTTGCAGCTTTTGGATTTCTTCTTTATCTTTGATTGCCCGCACTTCCTTAAACAGCGGAGTTGAGGGCACGAGTTTAGTTTCTGCTTCGTTGATCCATTTTTGCAAACGCAAAAAATGATCATAAGAAGTATGCCTCCCATCAAAGCCTAAATGTTTAATACGATGAACTTTACAAAAAGAGAGAAGCTTGTCCGGGGCATCCAATGCGGTTTTATAGGGGGATTTTTCTTCGGCAATTTGTAAATATCTCCCGTCGACAAGAAGCAGCTCTTCTGCCTCATGGACGAGAAGGCGCCCCGCGGATAATTTTAACCCTGTGAAATAAAAGAGTTCGAGGGGCTGCTCGATCAAACAGGCATCAAGTTTTTGTTTTGTCAAAGCTTTCTGCAACCGTTTCAATCGCATGCGATGATGCTGTTTTCCTCGTGAAGTAGCTTTCAAGTTCTTCCTCCCTGATGTAAAATAACGTCTTTTTCCCTTGGGGGCAATGAAAGGGATCTTCTGCCTTTAACAGCTCTTTTACCAAATGGCTTGCTTCGAGTAAATTGTAGCTTTTTCTGTGGCTCCGCACTCTTCGGCAAATGCAGGTGGCTAAACGGCGTTCAGGTGGAGTCTTTTCTCCCTGAAGTTCGCCAATGATCTCTTCGAGGGCAGTTTGCACTTCAGATTCTTCCAAAAAAGTGGGGATCGCTTCGATTAAGAATACGGTCTGTCCAATTTCTCGGATTTGGATCCCCAACTTTTGGATCGTTTCGAGATGCCCTTTAAGCAGCTGTGCTTCTGCTCTTGAAAAGCTTAACGTTAAGGGAATCAACAGTCCTTGGGTTAGGGCAGGTCCACTGGTCTGCAATAATGCCTCGAAGTGTATACGGCTTTCGACAGCGAAAAGATCGAACCAGACAACACCACGAGAACCAAACGCGAAAGGATGTGGTAAACTTTCTGCCTGGACAAGAAAATAATGGCGATAAAGACCAATGGCGTGGATTTCAGAGTTGAGTTGGAATTCAGGAACGGGTTCACTCTCTTCTTCTTCCTTGAGGACGAGCGGCACAGAAAAATCAGGGCGTTCATGGAAGGTGAACCCCTCTGCAAAATTCACTTTGGGAGTTTCCACTCTTTGAGAGAAAAGCGCATTGTTAACTGCAGAATGAAGCAAATATTTCACAACACCCTCCTCCCGCAAGCGGATCTCTTTCTTTTGGGGATGGACATTGACATCGAGATGGGTGGGCGGAATTGACAAGTGAAGCAAATACACGGGATAACGATCTGTGCTAAGCCGCGTGCCATAAGCGTCCCGGACAGCGTAAGAAATACTTGGACAGATCACAGGCCTGCGGTTGACGAACAGAGATTGCCCTGTGCGATTGTGCCGGGAATATTGGGGATCGGCAATCAGGCCAGCCGCGTGATAATGCCCTTCCTTCATTTCTAAGGGATGGGCGTTTTGGACAAATTCTTCCCCAAGCAAGGCGGCGGCTCTTTTGATTAATAAATCTTCTCCGGGACCTGCCGGAAGAGAAAATTGGGATTGATTTTGCAAGACGAGATCGAATCCGATTTCTGGGTGAGCCAGGGCAAGTTGTGTGACGACTTTTGTGATCTCCGCGCTGCTTGCGCCGAGACTTTTCTGAAATTTTTTTCGCGCAGGCACATTGTAAAACAGCGAGCGCACCTCGATCGTAGTGCCTCGGGTCCTTGCGTCGGGACTGATATGCTGGATTTTACCGCCTTCTACCTCTAATCGCACCGCAGGCGCATTTTCCAAGGCTGTAAGCAAGGTCATCTTGGAAATCGCGGCAATCGACGCGAGAGCCTCCCCTCGAAAGCCCATCGTGGTCAGTGCGAATAGATCGGCCGCATCGCAGATTTTGGACGTGGCATGCCTTTCCAAGCAAAGCACGGCATCGTCAGGAGCCATCCCAGAGCCGTTGTCGCTGACTTTGATCCATTGAAAACCTCCCGAGAGGATTTCAATGCTGATCTGCGTCGCGCCGGCATCGACGGCGTTTTCAACGAGCTCTTTGATGACCGAAGCTGGATTTTCGATCACTTCTCCCGCCGCGATCTGATTGATGGTCAGGTCGGGCAGAAGGCGAATTTTACCGCTCATCGCGAGGATTCCTTTTTAGTTCATAATACTCTATGATGTAGAAAAACAAAACAGTTCCCTCTATGCCAGCAGTTCCCTATGCAACATCCGTGGTGAAAAGGCTGACAGAAGCCGGCCATATTGCCTATTTTGCAGGGGGATGGGTCCGCGATTTCTTGATGAAGCATCCTTCCGATGATATTGATATCGCCACTTCTGCCTCCGTAGAACAGATTCAAGCTATTTTTCCTAAAACAATCCCTGTTGGGGTTGCCTTCGGCATTGTGATCGTCGTCGAAGAGGGGCGCCATTTTGAGGTCGCTACTTTTCGTAAAGAAGGGGGCTATCTCGATGGAAGAAGGCCGACCAGCATTGAACCTGCCACCCCCGAAGAAGATGCCCTGAGGCGCGATTTTACGATCAACGGGATGTTTTGGGACCCATTAAAAAAACAATTGTACGATTTCGTCGAGGGGCAAAAAGACTTGAAACTGGGCATCCTCCGGGCCATTGGAGATCCACATCAACGGTTTTTAGAAGACCGTCTGCGCATGATGCGGGCAGTCCGCTATTCGACCCGCTTCAATTTCCCGATCGAAACAGAAACTCTGCAAGCGATTGTCAGCCATGCTCCTTCTCTGCTGCCTGCCGTGGCGATGGAACGGATCTGGCAAGAGTTTAAAAAAATGTCCCTCTTTGCTCATTTCGATAGGGGACTCCTCACGCTCCATCAGCTCAACCTACTGCCTACTATCTTCGCGCAATTAAAAGGGGTTCCTCTCGAAGAGATTCAAAAACGGCTAGCTCCATTGGCCTTTTTCCCGAAGGGGGCGCCGACGATTACGGAGTTGCTCGAACTTTTCCCAGACCATAGTCTCGATCAATTGTTTGAACTGTGCGACTATTTGAAACTCTCCCGCCCCGAAAGAGAGCTCGTCCGTTTTCTCTACCATGCTAAGCAGATGCTTAACATGCCCGAGGAGTGGCAAAACAATCTGGAAAAAATCGAATGGGCAAAATTTTACGCAGATCCTCATGCAGATTTATGCTTGCCGATCATTGCCGCCCATCTGCCTTCCGAGAAAAGAAAAGCCTTTTTGAAAGAACACCATCAGCGCATCCAATCGTTAGAAATCGCAATCCAACGCATCCGCTCTCAAACCCCCATCGTCCGCGCAGACCATTTAATGAAGGAAGGGATTGTCCCAGGCAAAAAAATGGGAGTGCTGCTCAAAGAGGCAGAACGGATCAGTGTCAATGAGGGAATTGACAATAGCAAGACGATAATAGACCTCCTCAAAAATTCCAGCCTGTGGAATACTTGAGGCCTATGTTGAAAAAGTTTTTTGTCGGGCTGGCTCTTTTTCTTTTTTTGCTTTCTTTTTTTTTGGGAATCGATCGCTTTGTCCATCACGAGTCAACGCATTTTACCTTGCGTAAAATCAATACTTCCCAAAAGTACTCCCAAGAATGGGAAATCCCCAAACTTTCGGCAGAAGAACAAAGCGAACTCGACCGCATCCTAAGCCAAAAATTTACTTATTTCAGTAAAGGGTCCCAATCCTACGTCTTCATTTCAGAGGACAAAAAATTCATCCTCAAATTCCTCAAGCAGGAAAAATTCCGCGTAAAGTCATGGCTTGCCTACCTGCCACTTTCCTTTAATCCCTATTATCAAAATTATCTGTTCAAAACGAAGATGTGCAAAGCGACTTTTGCTTCTTGCAAAACTGCTTTTCAGGAATTAAAAAATGAATCGGGATTAATTTATGTCCATCTCAATAAATCGCGCGACTTAAATAAAAAAATCACGATCTTCGATAAAAATGGTGAACAACACGCCGTCGATCTCGATAAGACTTGTTTCTATGTGCAAAAGCACGCGCAGCTGATCTATTCGCGCATTTCTGAACTCATGCATAATCATGATCAAGAAGGCGCTAAGAGAATTATCTCTTCTGTCTTTTCTCTCATCGACTTTCTCGGAAAAAAAGGAGTTTTCGATAATGATCCGATTCTCCGCAAAAATTTCGGTCTGATCGATGATGTCGCCGTCCAAATCGATATCGGCGAGCTCCGCATCGATCCGCAGCGCCAAAAAACTCTAGCCTATAAGCGAGAAGTGGGAAGCATTACCAACAGCTTCAAAATTTGGATCGAGAAAAATTATCCCGAACTTTCTGAACACTTCGAAAACTGCCTGAAAGACGTTCAAAAAGAGTGATTGATGACTTTTTGCGCTTCCTCTTGGATCAAGAGCGTGGCCTCAGGATAATTGTCCTGGGCCCATTCTTGCAGCTTTTCCGCAGATTCGAGCACTGCATTTCGAAAGTTTGAGGGATATTTAATCGCAGGATCATAAGAAAGAGTTGCACAGTCAAATCGGACCGCAATATTATCGATGAATCCAAAACTATGGCGCAAATCCAAATTCTGATCAGTGAATCCCTTTTCGCAGCGAATGGCGATGAGCTGAAAAAAAGAACGTATGGATGCAGCTAGATCTTCATCTTTTGCTTGTTTCACCAGTGCATTCAAATGATCGTAGAATTTTTGTGCCCGTCTCTGCACGATGAACTCGATCGAATTCAAATCCAGATGATGTTCCTTTCCTTTCTCATCGATCAGTGTCACACCGGCTAGAAACTCATAGGTCTTATCCAAATGCAAATAGACAATTGCCGTTTCTTCGCGCAGCAGCTCATAAACATATTTGTAGTTGTTGAGCATCTTTGCTGAGATGAGTTGATCTTTCATCTCTTGCTTAAACCCAAGCATCCGATAAAAAAAACGGGATAATACATTGAATTTCCCTGTTCGCTGATGCGTACGGATTTTAAAAAACTTTAAAATAAATTGCTGGTCTTCGCTGATGAAAATATAGTATTGGCGGCCCGAACCCAAGGAATAAAATTTTTGCGGAAACACATTTTCAACTAGATAGTTTTTTTCGATATCCGATAAGGGTTTAATTTTTGAAGTTTCATCATAAGTAAAACAAGAAGTGATCTTTGCAATGCTGAACCCAAAGCTCTTATAGCAAATGAGTAATCCGAACCCCATCAAAAAAAAGGGGATGAAGACAAGGAGAATCAATAGACCGACCCCCGCTTTTTTACTTTTGATGATAAGAGCTATTTTTTGCACTTATCGCCTTTCCGATCTCTGTTGCATCGAAGGCAGCATTTATCCCAAAACGCATTGCAGTAATTACAAATGACACATCTCCATCGATAGCCGGTTCTTTCATCGCATTCATCGTCATCGTAGATGTAAAATCCGCTTTCATCCCTATAGACCGCTGAAGTTTCAATAATCCGATCTTGGTCGACTCTTACCAAGATTTTATTTGAATATAGAGCGACCTGCTCGGCTTCCACGTACCTTTTCCAAATGAGATGAGCGGTTTCCTCCGTTTCAGCTGTGCTATTTTCTGTACAACGATGACAGGTTGCAGTAACATAAAATGTTGGAATTAACAGGAGTGCTAAAAAGAGCTTTTTCATCATTATTTCCTCCTATGAAAAAAAAATTTTTAGAATGATTTAAAAACTGTAGCACAAGTGACAAACAAGATTCAACAACTCACAAGTTTACAGCATCCTTTCGTAAAGCATCTCGTCAAACTCAGAGAAGATCGCGAGTATCGCTATCAATCGCAGAGTGTTGTTGTCTGCGGCCTGAAACTCGTCCAAGAGCTCTCGATACTATTTCCTTTTCAGTCACTCATTTTAGAAGAAGGTTTCAACCCTGTATTCAAAATATACCGCGCGCAGGAAGGTTTTGTGAATTTGGACTCAGCGAGGCAAAGCACAATCGAAGCTCGCGGTCCGAATGACGAAGCCATAGTGAAAACTATGGCTGAGGAAGAGGATCGATTGGGTAAAGCCACAGCCAGTCCAAATTCACTAAACCTAACGGAGCGCGGTATACAAACCGAAAATCTGTATCATGTCACGCCGCAAGTCATGAAAAAAATCTCAGGGCTGCAGCAGCCGGAACCGATCGCCGCTGAAGTGCGCATGCCAAAGCCCCAAGATCTCTCTTCTCTGCAATTTCTTTTAGTGCTCGATAAAATCTCCGATCCCGGCAATCTAGGAACTTTGCTGCGCTCTGCCCGCGGATTAGGCTGGGATGGCGTCTTTCTAACTCCCGGAAGCACAGATCCATTCAACGATAAAGCCATCCGCGCTGCCAAAGGGGCCACGTTTACCCTCCCGTGGAGGTCGGGGACCTATGAGGAACTTGATGCTTTATTGATGAAGAGAAAGTTATACGCAGCTGATGCCAAGGGAGCCGATTTTTCCACTCTTCAATTCGCGCCACCTTTAGCCCTTGCATTGGGCAGCGAATCTCATGGGCTGGCCGAAGAACTGAAGAAAAATGCAGAGATGATTTCCATTCCTATGCATGGAAAAGTTGAGTCTTTGAACGTGGGGTCTGCTGGAGCTATATTGATGTACCAACTCAGGCAAAGATGATGAGCAAAGACGATCATTTTTGGCACATCGAAGAAGAATTTTACTCCAAGGACCGCAAGGCTGCGCGCAAAGAAAGAAAGCTTGCGGTAAACCGAGACCGCTCCAAATATAAAAAAAGCGATCAAGACCAGCTCAAAAAACAGAGCGAAACCATAGAGATCGATCACTTAAGAAGAGGACGCGTCCTTGCTATCCTTCCGGAAGGCATTCTCGTTTCATGCGGCGAGGAAGAAATCCTATGCAATTTAAAGGGTTCCCTTAAACAAGAGAAAAGCAGGATCAAAAACCTTGTGGCAGTCGGCGACTTTGTCCGATTTGAAGAAAAGGGGCCCAAAGAAGGTTCCATCGCTAAAGTTGAAGATCGCTACTCCGTTTTGTCACGAGCAGACAACCTTTCCCGCAATAAAGAGCAATTGATCGCTGTCAATATTGACCAAGTCTTGATTACTACCTCTGTCGTCCTTCCTCCCTTAAAACCCTTTCTAATCGACCGCTATATCATCGCCGCTCAAAAGGGAAATATGGAACCGGTGATCGTCATCAATAAAGTTGATCTGCTGAACAATCCTCCTAGAGAGTTGAGCATCGATCTCGATGAAGAAAAAGCCCTGTACGAGGAATTTCTGAAAGCTTACCGCGCGCTCAATTTCAAAGTCATCCCTATCAGTTCGGAAACCGGAGAAGGAATCGAATTGCTCAAAGAGGCCATGCACGGCAAAACATCCGTATTCTCCGGGCAGTCCGGCGTCGGAAAATCCTCATTGATCAATCTCGTCACAGGATCCAGCCTTGCCACGGGCGGCATGGTGCAAAGAACGCGCAAAGGCTCCCATACGACAACAACGGCCCACTTGATCCCTCTTGAAGGGGGAGGGTTCTGCATCGACACGCCAGGGATCAAAAGTTTTGGGATTTGGGATCTGCAAATCGAAGAGCTCGCCGCCTATTTTCCCGAGATCTTTGCCTTAAGCTCGGAATGTAAATATCCCGATTGCTCCCACCTCAATGAACCCGATTGCGCTGTTAAAAAAGGTGTGGAAGAGAATAAAATTTCCTCCTTGCGGTTTGCCTCTTATTGCGCTTTAATGTCTTCTCTATCCGAAGAACATCGCCAGAGATGATAGACATGGTAAAAATTAAGTCAATTCACGCCCTTGAAATTCTAGATTCCCGAGGCAATCCCACTCTTGAGGTCATCGTGCATGCAGACGACGGAGCGATGGGAAAAGCCGCAGTGCCCTCGGGGGCTTCGACAGGAGAACATGAGGCCGTTGAACTTCGCGACGGCGATGCCAAACGCTATTTTGGAAAAGGGGTCTTGAAAGCGGTCGCCAACGTCAACGGCCCTCTGGAAAAACTGTTGATCGGCAAAGATCTCTTTGACCAATCGGGCATCGACCAGCGCATGATCACAGCCGATGGAACGCCCAATAAATCACATTTTGGCGCCAACGCGATTCTAGGCATTTCTCTTGCAGCTGCTAAAGCTGCTGCCGTCTCGAAAAAAATGCCTCTGTACAGCTACCTCGGCGGACCCAACGCAACCCTTCTTCCTTGCCCGATGATGAATATTCTCAATGGCGGCGCCCATGCGGACAATCTACTCGATTTTCAAGAATTCATGATCCGCCCGATCGGAGCACCGAGTTTCCGCGAAGCTTTGCGCTGGGGCGCGGAGATCTTCCATACATTAAAAAAATTGCTCAAGGCGGAAGGCTTGACCACGGCTGTGGGCGATGAAGGGGGCTTTGCTCCCCTTCTTACTTCGAATGAAGCCGCTCTGGACATGATTGTAAAGGCCATTGAAAAAGCAGGATATAAACCCAGACGCGATGTGACGATCGCGTTCGACCGCGCAGCCTCGGAGTTTTACGATCCGGGCACAAAGACCTATGAAGAAAGGAAAAATAAACATGCCAAAAGACCTTTTACCAGCCGCAGTTCTGATGAACAGATCGAGTATCTAGAAAACCTTTGCTGCGAAATACCCGATTGATTCGATCGAGGATGGACTCGACCAAAATGATTGGAAAGGCTGGAAATCTCTCACTTCACAACTGTCTAAAATACAGCTAGTTGGCGACGATATCTTCGTCACCAATCCCAAATTTCTCCAAAAAGGGATCGAAGAAAAAGCCGCCAATGCGATTTTGATCAAAGTCAACCAGATCGGAACCCTGACAGAAACCCTTCAAACCATCGCCCTAGCCAAAAAAAATGACTATGCCACAGTCATCTCCCATCGCTCTGGAGAGACCGAAGATACGACCATTGCCGATCTCTGCGTCGCCACCACCGCCGGCCAGATAAAAACGGGATCCCTTTGCCGTTCAGACAGGGTCGCCAAATATAACCGGCTGCTTGAAATTGAAGATGAGCTGGGAAAGAGGGCTCATTATGCTGGGGTCGGGCTTTAAAAGCTGAAATCTATACCGCTAATTATCAACGACTTAGTAATTTAATAATATTAGTTAATTTTAATTTTACTTTATGTTAAAATTAAAATAAAAAGATATTACTATGTCTTTAAATCCTCTAAATCCTCCAATAATTGATCTTCAAGAAGAACTAAAGAGATTTTCTGGCATTATTAATTCCGAATTATGTCAAAAAAAGGGGATTTCTCAAAAGGAGCTTTGCCTTGCTCTTCGGATTAAAAATGGGATCCTTTCTCCGCCTAATGCTCCAAAAGTATGGTCTAAGCAAATCGAACGTATTGACCGATTTTACGAACAACATTCTGATCTGCAATATCCAATTGGAAAACAAAAATTGAAAGAAACTTTGGATAAAATTGAAAAATTTAAGAAAAAAAGATTGGAAAATATTTTCCGCTTAAAACATCAGGAAGAAAATGCCTCACATGCCTTTAATAGTGCGATTAACACATTAACACCTAAGGTCGCAGAAATCATTCGCCATCTCATCGATCAGCCTTTTCCTGAGAAACCAATTCCTGAAACACCCACCGGATTAGGATCTTACCAGAATAAATTTAACCATTCCGAGAAAATCTCATGTTTTATCTTATCATTATTGAATAAAATAGCCGCCATTTGTATTTGCGCGGGACTAATACGGGGCAAAAAATCTGTACAACAAGAGAAAATCGATTTTCGAGACATTTTCTTCGAAAATTCTATGGCAAAAAATTACGAAATACAACCCATTGAAATCACCACTCCAGATGGAGTCAAAATTCGAGGAACTTACTTCAAAAATAAGAACACTCCAGTAGGTAGCGAAAGGCAAATAGTAATTAATTGCAATTGCTCAGGCGGATTGTTCATGACTACTCCATGGCTGCTCGCTCCAGATTTAGCTAATTTTAATTACGACGTGATTAGCTTTGATTATCGAGGATGCGCAGACTCTGATGGATTTCCAACCTCATCTGAAAACTTATATTTAGATACAGATACTGTATATCAATTTGTTAAAAATAGATTACAAATACCCCCTGCCAACATTCACTTTTTCGGCCATTCATTAGGCGGTTGTGTTGCTCTCAATGTCAAAGCGGCTCATCCTGAATGCACAGGCCGCATAGTGATTGATCGCTCTTTTTCCCATCTTAAATATGTCATTGAAAATCTTTGCGCTGATCTGTTTGCAGGAATCTTCCCGGCCTTTTTCTTACTCGCTCCTCCTCAAATCCTTGCTTTTATTTTTACAAAGCTCGTTTCCATCCTCAATTGGGATATGGAAAGCGAAGATCCGCTTAACAATGCGAAGGGAGCAAGCCTCGTCGTATTTCATGATCGCGATAGCTTGATGCGGGAATATGCAAATCTCGATTGGGTTAGTGACGCCCCTGTTCCATTACCTTTAACCAATTGTACAGTTAAGAATGGGGAAATCCATAGCGCTGATCTTAATGATTTCATAATGCCCCAATCGGGTATACGCGCAGTCTGGCGGGTTGCAAAATTTCTTTTCAATTTCAAACCTCCAACAGACAAAGCATCATCGACTGAACAACCCACGGAATCTCCTTCCTAATAAATCATATTTCATCGGCTGTCATTTTCTTTCTGGACATCGACTTTGGCTTTGTAGAATAGAGGCTCGCTGCTCATGAGCTGTGTATGAGCCGTCAATGGCTTATAAGTTGCATCCGTGAAAAGCATATATACGGTGCCGAACAATCTCCCCACCTTCGGAATGATGTCTCCTCGATTCACCAAACTAGTGAAGGCTTCTTGCCGCTCTGGGGCGAGAAGCCGCCACTCAGAGATCACTTTTTCTCGGATGCCGGGTGCGCACAAGGAAATGGATCCTTGATTGGAAAGCCATTGATTCTCATAGATAAACGTATAAGCCGCCAAAGCTCCTCCCAGACTAAAGCCTAACACTCGAGCCGGTTTTCCCGAAGCATTGACAATTTGCAACCACAAACTGAGTTCATCCTGTGAGTGTTGAAAGGCAGAGAGCCCAGGGCCTGAGAGATCCAGATCGCTCATGAGCGATGCCCATCCACGGACCGAACTCGGAGAAAAATCGGTCCCTCGAAAGATGAGGATCGAGTCCGCGCCCTCGCGATCGGGGACGAGCCCGAAAGCCGGCATGCCATGCCAGAGATTAAAAATGCGGTCGACCGTGTATTGTTCGAGGGAGAGCTTGTCATCGATCTCGATTGGAATCGTGATCGTTTGACCTGGTTTAAGGTCGTGATAGGCCAGGACTTTAGTGAGGATTTCGGGAATGGCGATTCCCAAATAATCGATATTGTCCTCCTCCTCATACAGGCCCCTCAAAAGACATTCAATCCTTCTCAAATCTCTTTTGCTTGAGGTCACCACACCAACCATAGGGTGCCTCAAAGAGAAATACCCATAATTCTCCACAAAGGAGGCCATTTCGGGGATCTCTACTTCAATTTTCTTTTCCTCCATCGGAGTAATCAAGGCATATGTTTTAAGTTTTGCACTAAAACTCCAATTTAAAAATTGATCCAAATTTGTAAGCGTTTTGACACGCAGCTTACTTCTCCAAGTCGCCGGGCGTTCCTCCTTAAGTGCAGATGGGCAGTCGTCCGCAAAGCAATGCGAACAAACGAATAAAATAAGAAATCTATTTAAGAGCCGGAAAGATCCGTTCAAGAGCGGGGCCGAATTCTTCATGAATCGCATTGATTTCTTTTTCAGAGATTTCATCCTGGCAATTTCTGGCCGAGATATTCTTTAAACCTTTAGACTGATAAATATCGTGTTCATTGCTAAATGTCGCGAGCATTTTGTTTGTTCCATTGTGGATGCAAAATTCATAGGGGCTGCTGATCGCATTGAACCGTGCAACAATGGTATAAGGCCAGCGGTTTGGTTTAAAGATAGATTCCCCTTGGAACACCCCCCCCATCAGATCTTCGCCGAGCAAATAATGAAAGATCGTCGGAAAAATATCCATATGGCAAGTCATCTTGCAATCTGTAGGTAATACTTCATTCTGCCCAAAGCGATAATAGAGAGGAATGTGGATCTGCGGCTCGCTCAGGCCGGAAGCATGGAATAAATTTCCCTGTTCATAAAATTCTTCGCCATGGTCGCCGGTAATCACGACAATGGCCTCGCTGCCGCAAGGAGATTGACCGAGCGCATGGAAAAACTTTCCAAATTGATGATCGATAAAATAGAGGGCATTTTTGTAGCGGTTCTTAATTTTATCCAATCCTTTATTGCTGATGGCCGCCTGGATGTAATTGATTTTATCTTCGAAAGGGAAAAATTTGGTCATTTCACTGGGCCAGCTATAATCGTGATGAGTGGCATCCAAAAAGACGATAAATAAACGCCCTGATTCCGGTTTTTGCATTTCTACAAGAAGATTGTCGATCGCCTTTTGGTCGCGCGCATAGAGTTCTGCGCATTCTTCCTCTTCGGAGAGGAAGATGCCATCGGCTAAGTGTTCCCCTTCGCCAAAGATGACGCGGTTCATTTGAAAATAAGCCAATCGCGCCGAAGAAGAAACAAAAACCTTGTATCCCATTTTCTTCAGGAGCTGCAGAGGAACGCTTCCTCCTTTTATCTCTTCAGGGTCGGTCTTGCCCCAATAAAAAGGAAACTGGGAATGGAACAAAGAAAACCAGGAAATATGTGTCGCATTAGCATTGGCAAATGCATGTTCGAAGCTGATATTCTGTTTCTTAAATTGGGTTAAATGGGGAGCATTTTCAGAAATAATATAATCTTCTCTCAGCGATTCAACAATAAACAAATAAATGTCAGGCTTGCGTATGAGGGAGAAAAATCTTGAATCCAAACTCTGCATCAATTCTTCTTCCCCTCGAGGTTCTTGCAAAGTCGTTTTGAGTGATAAACAGATAGGCCTCTGAGGGAAAAACGTGGTCTTCCAGGGGAGGGTCTTTTGGAAACGATCGAAATGAGTTTTAGAAATATAACTTCTCACGCTGTAATCCCAGCTCGCTAAAAAGAGGCCGGTCAGGCAAAAGGCCGTTCCTAGCGCGGAAAAGGAAACGCCGACTCGGCGTCGAATCGCCCATATTTCCGTCAGACGGTATAAAAAAAGCCCTGACAAAAGCAGCACAATTCCTATCGCTCCTGCTATCGCCCAAACTAAAAGAGTCACATTGCTCGCTAATAAAAGTTCGATGAAGTTGGCATAGCTCATCTGCGAAACGAAGCTCAAAGCATACCAGAAGGACATATCCATCAATCGAACGAGAGGAAAATCAATGAGATGGCTGATGAAGAGGAAAAACACGATGAGAACAAACAAATTCTTCGCTCGAGGAAAGTAGTGGATGATAAACTCGCCGACGAGGATCAACCCCAACGTTTCCATTAAGCATTGAGCAAAAGCATAAGCGGCAAAGAAATAGGTTGAAACAGAAACGGCCGGCTCAATGAGAAGAACATGAAATACATGAATAAAAGCGATAATGGCAAAATAGAAGCCGAAAAAAAGATAATTGATCGGCGCGCGTGCACCCTGGGGAATTTCCCTCTCCATGCTCATTAAAAAAAACCCATCTTCTATACTGCGCCCACTCCAGTTGTGTGAATTTAAGCTCAGCGAGACAAAGCCAAATTGTAGCTACTCGATCCGAACGAACGAGACCATTGCGAATAGCAAGGCGAGTGAGGAGGAACAATTTGGCAAAGTCGCAGCCAGCATAAATCCACACAACTGGAGTGGGCGCAGTATATAGTATCTTATGAGGGAGAAAGGAAATCTTTTCAATACAAAAGAGCCGTTATAGATGCTCTTTGATCAACCCTTCCCAATCTTTTTTGTGAATATAACGCGTCACCACATCCGGGTTGCCTCCGACTTGCTGGCAAAAACCTGGGATGTGGACATACAGATTATTGTTAGAGTATTCTTCTTTCATCCTTCTCCCAAACCCTCCGACAAAAGCATCCCATTTGAAGGAACTCTTCTTGATGGTGCGAAGGCAGCCCCTCAATTCGGAACTAGAGAGAATATATCCTAAAAATCTCATCGGATGCACGTGATCTATTTTTTTCCCTTTTTTCTCCATGCTCCGTTTCACTAAGGCGAGTTGGAGGATGTTTTTTTCAGCCATGGTGGTGATGATGATGTTGATAAGCCGTTTTTCCTTTTCTGTGATCGGCAATTGATAGAAGGGCATGGTAGAATCGCCCGGATTATTGGCAAAAACAAACTGCGGAGAGCAATACTCTTGCCTGTCAGCGAGTTGAAATTGTTCAGGCTCAATCTTATCCACCAGTGTCAGCAAGGGAGGAGCCCCCTCCAATAAAAATTGACCAGCGTAAGAGGATGCCAGCAAGGCATTATCCGGAGATACTGACCTTGAGGAGAGATAATCTTTCCTGTAGAGTAATTGATCCTTGGCCACCACCTCAAACTCCTCTTCGCCAAAACCTTCGTTGTACACATCGCGATTCAAAAATTGGCCACTGGCTTCGTCGGCATCCTCAACATGATGAGCAAGCTGCACGCCGCCAAAATGCTTTTCGATCAAATGTTGCATCTCTTTAGCAGGGAAATCGCCGACGGCCACAACAGCCATTTCTTGGGGAGAGTCCCTTTCGCTGCAATCAGTGAAAAATTGTTCCACCTCTTCCAAAGACTCCAGAGCGTAAATTTCGTCTTCATGCGATGACCTTTTCAGGACCACTCGGAACGAACCGCAGTGCGGGGGAATTGCATGTTCCTGGATATAAGCTTTGACGCCGTTGGATAGGGACACTACATGAACTTTTTCTTCAACGGGGATCGGATCAGAGAGCGTAGTAGCGTGAGAAAGAGCGCAGAGGCCCATTGTGAATAGAAAAGGGATCATCATCCTTTCCTCCTAATGTTAAATAAAGCAGATTCGTATAGTAAAAAACTTTTATTCTCTTCAACTCATTTCTTTTTTCTCTTCCAAAAAATCTCCTAACCGATTGCCGCGCAGCATGTTCAACGCAAAATAAGGATTTTAAAAAAATTTCTTTATGTTATGATGAGGTTAATAAATCACGTGGTCACTTGAGCATGCGCCGCAAAATCTTTCTATTTGGAGAAGCAGAAAAAGGGGAATATTGCACTCCACTCCTTTGCAAATCGCTTCCGCAGCTCGCAGAAACCTTCGGCAACCCCCCCGAGGAGAGCCTGGGAATCCTCTATGCTGTCCAGGCATTGATGTATGAGCGAGAATTGATTTTTTTCCGCGTTAAGGAAGAGGGTTTTAGCATCTCAGATTACATGCGCGGCATCCGCATCTTGGAGAACAAAGAGGCTTTTCACGATTTGGCCGCTATTTGCATGCCGGGGGTGGGGGACGCGGGGATCATCGACGCGACAGGCCCCATTTGCTCCCTCTACCGCAGTCTACTCATCACCACAGAAAGAGACCTTTACGATTATCTCACTCATTGAGAAGCGGATGAACTCAAAAGTTGGGAATTTGGCAAGGCTGCGAAGACGCGAGAAGATCCAATGGGCCTTCGCAGTGCAAAGCAGGTGAGCAAAGCGAACCGGCGCCACAAGAATAATTCGGACTATTGCACTTCCGCAGGAATACCGGCAACGGCACCGCAGTTAGGGGATGCATTATTCACATAGCCAGTCACGCGGATACCTTTCTCTAGGGTAAAATTGCCTATCGCCAAAGGAAAACTATCATTGTCCCATCTTATCGCATCGAATGTGCGTGCATACATTCCCTCTGTATCTGGACATGTGCCCGTTTTACGAATCTTCATCGCATTAAAGGCAACTCTCACGATTAAAGGGATCAATTGAAACCCTCTTTCCCTGATAAGCTGCTTTTGATAAGCATAAGAATCATTGCAGAAGACAACCTCATCTCTCATTAACCAAAGTGTCGTTTTATCTGAAAGTGGAGTCCTTTCAACCTCCTCAGACTCGGTATCGACAAAATCGAATACCTTGCAATCGGGATGTAAATACTCCATCAGCAGTTTACAGTTATTTGGGGTGAAAGGGATCTTTATTTCTGTTCTGTCTGCGCTTAGTTCGGCTTTATCTTCATTAAGTTGTGATGCAATGAACAAATTATAAAGTTTTTCTTCATGTCGATGATAGACATGAGAAGGAAGGATCATCAGGTAAAATGTACGACTCATTTTTTTCTTGGGAAAACCCTCAGGAATGAAGGAATCGTATTGCTCTATCAGCATTTTGTAACGTTCTTTGGAAAGTGGAGGAATACCTCGCACTTCACCAAAACATTCCTTAAAGATTGCGCCGCCGAAAGTTCTGGAAGACAAATTGCGATAAACTTCTTTGAAACCTTCGTTGATTCCTTCCACCCGAGGAAGGCCTTTGGTCGAAATGAGCAATGACCAAAACGCATCGTTTTCTAAAGCAAGATTCCAAGGTTTGCAAACTTGGATAACATTGCAGACCTCTCGATCTGACAAAAATAGCGCGATGTTCCTCACAACATCATCGGGAAGATAGATAGACGACATAATTACCTCCAAAAAACTGCGCTATTATCTAATTTAAATATTAATTTCTCGTTAATCTCCTCTTTATTAATTATTTGTAAAAAACCAATATGAAAAACAGGATCACAAAGCCTATGCAGGCTCTGCTTCAATCGATCAATTGTCTTCGAATCTGCCGAACAAGTGAGGCAGGCCCTCGAAAAAAGGGGCCTATTTGCCTCTTAAGCTTCCCGCGGTTTTTTAAGAATTTCTCCTTGGAACAGAGGAGATTCGTCATTGGCTTTGGAGGCGCGTTTATCAGCAACTAAAGGCCGAACTTCTGCGGGAATGCCTGGGATAACGCCGTAGTGATCACCATCATGGCTAGAGTGGACATTGAGATAGACCTTAGAGCTGAGGGAGAAAAAACCAACGATTGGAGAATAAAATTCTTCAACCCGTTTTAACCTGCCAGCTGTCCGGACATTCGACCCGCTTTTATCAGGGCAAGTGCCTGTCTCGCGAATCTTGATTGCGTCGAATGCGATCCGGACTGGCAAGGGAATCAGTTGAAATCCCTTCTTTTCAACAAGATCCTTTTGAGCCCAATATGTGAGGTTGCAGTATGCTCCTTCTTCTCTCATCAGCCACAGAGTCGTTTTATCTGCAGGCGAATTGCACTGAACTATTGCTTTGTGAAGAAAGTTGCCATATATTTTTTGATTGGGATATGCGCTCAGTTTTTTTCGATTATTCAATGTGAATGGGATTTTCATTTCTCTCCCGCCATCGATCAGTTCGGGCTTGTCTTGCATATTCTCTGAATTGTTGAGAAATTTATAGAGTTCTTCGTCATAGCAGCGATACACATAGGCAGGATTGACCACTAAATAAAATGTGCGGCAAATTTTCCTCTTAATCGCAGACTGAGGAATGAATGGATCGTTTTGCTCCATAAACATTTTATATCGATCTAGGGCCATCCGAGGAATATCTCGAACTTCCCCAAAATGCTCTGCAATCATTTCGCCGCTAATTGTTCTGGGAGAAAGATTGCGATAGACTGTTTTGAGGCCATTATTGATTCCCTCCACTAAAGGAATCCCTTTTTTTGTGATAAGAGATAACCAAAATGCGTCATCATCTAAAGCTTCATTCCAAGATTTGCAAACTTGGGCTGCGCTGAAGATCGCTTGATCTGGCGAAATGAGACCGATGTATCTCACAACATCATGGGGAATTAGAGTACAGGACATAATTACCTCCTTAAAAGGTGGGCAACATAATCCAACATGAATATTAATATTGCGTTAACTATTACTTAGAATTAATAATTAAAATTAATGCAGAAAAAAAAGAAATGTCATACTCTAATATTGCTAGAGTATGACAATATGGCTATCCAATACTTGCGTTGAAATACTTAACAAGTCCTTCGGCGGTGGGTTTCATCCCTTTCGCGCCCAACTTCCAATTCGCAGGGCAGACTTCTCCATTCTTTTCAAAAAAGATCAAGGCATCGATCATGCGCAAAGCTTCGTCGACTGATCGCCCTAGTGGCAGATCGTTGACGAGCTGATGCCTAATGATTCCTTGTTTATCGATTAAAAAGAGCCCGCGGTAGGCAATCCCTTCATCTTCCTTCAAAACTTGGTAATTGCGGGCGATGTTTTTGTTCAGGTCGGAAACAATCGGATATTCAACGCCTTCGATCCCCCCTTTGCTTTTAGGAGTATTCAACCAAGCCAAATGAGAAAACCAACTATCGACAGAACATCCCACGATTTGTGTATCTCGTTTTTCAAATTCTCCCAGTTTTTCCTGAAACGCGTGGAGTTCCGTCGGGCAAACAAACGTAAAGTCGAGAGGATAAAAGAAAAAGACAACATACTTGCCTAAAAAATCACGCAATGAAAATTCATCGACGATCTGTCCTTTGACGGCTGCTTTCGCAGTAAAATGGGGGGCTTGTTTTCCTAATAAACTGTTCATGGGTCCTCCTAATTAAATTTTCCCTTTGCATGCGCAATCCACTTCTCTGCGCTGATTGTGGTCGGACCACCATGGCCCGGATACACTTTTGTTTCCGGGGGAAGGGCGGCCAATTTTTTTAAAGAATCCCACATCAAATCCGGACGGGCTGTTGGAAGGCTTAAGTTGCCGATCGTCCCTCGAAAAAGTGTATCCCCGGAGAACAGAATTTTTTCTGAGGGCAAATAAAAACAGACACCGCCCGGCGAATGGCCCGGTGTATGGATCACCTTGATCATGAGTTTACCGACATTAATTCTTGGCCGTCAGTGAGATATCCATCCGGCGCCACCCCGATCAATGGGAAAAACAGCGGCAGGCGGTCCGAGCCCGGGTTCTGCAAATTTCCGCATCATCCTTGTGGATATAAACGGGAGCTTTCAACTGCTCTTTTAGCACAGAAACTTCAGCGATATGGTCCCAATGGGAATGGGTCAACAAGATCATGTCTACGGA
Organism: uncultured Verrucomicrobiae bacterium; assembly: GCA_963698815.1. GTDB lineage: Bacteria > Chlamydiota > Chlamydiia > Chlamydiales > Rhabdochlamydiaceae > CAJCIW01. Next base: position 393,830 of record CAVOSF010000007.1, on the reverse strand, counting down.
AAGAGAAGCGCTTTGATCCGTTCAAGCAACACATCAGCGCTTTCCACAGGAGCATCGATGACCGCAGCGTGTTTCGTCTCCTCGCAGGCAAGCAAGATAAGCATTGGTTTCTAAAGGGCCTGAAGGGAAGACTTCCAAAATCATTAATACTTCGAGGAAGATGTGTAAAAAACTTTTAGAAAAATCAACGCACCGGAGAGGATTCGAACCTCTGACCTCACGGTTCGTAGCCGTGTGCTCTATCCAGCTGAGCTACCAGTGCATGAGGCAACTATCATCCGATTTTGACCGATTTTCAGCAAGAAAAAGAGGTTAAAAAAAAAGGGGGTAAAATTTTTAGAACTTTGTTAGATGATGTCTTCGCTTTTTTCGAATTCTGGTTTGTCGGACGAGAGGTTTTCCCATTTTATATAAGACATCCGGACAAAGGTCCACACCATTAGGCCAACTAATTGTTATTCCGTCGCATTTAACTTTTTTAAAGTAATCAATATTTTTAAGAGAGAGAAGCATGTTTTTTGCTTTTTTAACCATGTTCTCTAAATTAACAACTTTAATGATTCTATCATCAAAATGCAGTTTAGTTTGTACTCTTCTAAGTATTCTACTTTCTTAATTGTATGCAACATGGTTTACCTCATGTGTTTAAGGGTATCAAATTTTGGATAACATGTCCATTCTCAGAACGGCCCCAAATTAAGCCTGCTGAGTTTCGTTAAAACATCCTCTGCGATTTGTCTTGTGCTCACGACATTGGTAAACTCGCGGTCGGTATAGTGGACGATTCTTCGACGCCATTCCACAGTTTCCCCATTCGCTTCGACTTTTAAGTGCAGGAAATGAGAGCCTCCACCTACGGGTTGAAAGGGAAGACAAATGGGTTGATCGGGACAAATGGCATATTGAAAAGATCCTTTAATATTTGAATCTTTCAGAATGTTCATAATCCTAGGGGAGATCTCGTCATCAAGCACTCGCTGCAGACCATTTACTCCTCCAGAGATCCTGTTGGAATTCAAGCCTTCTAATAGATCGCCTCCTGTTCTACTTCTAATCCTGCGGTAATAATCATCCCCCTCTTCCCCTTTGATCAAGGTAAAGTGCCTCAGGGCTATATCGAGAACAATATTGACAACAGGGATTAGGAGAAAAACTCCAGTACAAAATTGAGCAACCCGATCGGCCAAGTCCCGAGCGGGGATTTCTTTTGAAACGATGCCAGCCTCGGTATGGAGTCCTTTAAAAGAAATCTTTTCACTCGGTACAAATGCCTCCTTGATATTCGCAAACCCATCCCTAAAAGGAACATCCAAAAGATGCCTTGTGACAATGCCGTAGGATTCAACAAATTGAAGTCTCATGAAAAACCCCTTTTTAAGGAAAAATGTTTGTAGTATTATAAGTTAAAACTAATTATTTCCAACCATGAACATTGTCATCTTAGGCGCGGGGGAAATCGGGACATATCTTGCGCAAACTCTTTCCAAAGAAGAGCATAATGTCATTATGATCGATCAGGACCCTAAACCTTTGGAAAAGCTGGCGCGCATTGCCGATGTGGCTACGCGTGTGGGATCAGGGACCGATTGGCATTTGTTAGAGGAATTGCTCGAGCAATCTCCCCATCTTTTTCTTGCGTTGAGCAGTAACGATGAGACGAATCTCGTGGCGTGCACAATCGCAAAAAATTTAGGGTATCCCAAAAACGGTGGCGAGGGTCCATCATTCTTCCTTTCTCTACCGTTCAAGATTGGATTTTGCGCGCTTGTTCTTCGTCGATCATTTCATCGGAACGGAAATGATTTTGGCGCATGACCTGTTCAAATGCATTACGCATCCCGGCAATGTGGCCATAGAGAATTTTGCCCATGGGGCTGTGCAAATGCGCTCAATGATGATCCCTGAAAACAGTCCTTTTAGCAAATATTGCCTTTCAGAGCTAAAATTGCCGGAAAATCTTCTCGTCGGACTCATACGGAGAAAGCCGGCTTTTGGAGAAGAGATGGCCACGGAAAAAATCATTTTTCCGCGCGGGCAAGATTATCTTATGCCTGGGGACGAAGCGACTTTAATTGGCGAGACAAAGGTGATGGCGCATCTCAATTCTCTCTTTATGACGCCGGCTAAAGAAATCAGCTCCGTCGTCATTGTGGGGGGCTCGCCTGTGACGATACAAGTGTGCCATATCTTGGAACAGGAAGGCATCCATGTCAGGATCATCGAACCCGATGAAGAACGGTGCCATTATTTGGCCGAGATGCTTCCCTTTGCGACAATCCTCAATCAAGATCCGACCGATTTAAATTTTCTGCTCGCCGAAAAAGTGCATCTTGCCGATGCATTCGTCGCCTGTACAACATCTAATGAAAAGAACATTCTCGCTGCGGCGTTGGCCAAACAATCGGGCTGTGGAGAAGTAATCGCTTTGGTCTCGGATGAAAGCTATGTCCCTCTATTGCGCCGTTTGGGCATTTTCTTTACGGTTTCCGAGAAGGTAAGCGTTGCCAATCGGATCCACGCGATCATCCAAGAAGACTCTGTAATCTCCGTCGCCTCGCTCTATCACAACCGCGCAAAAATCATGGAAGTGAAAGTCTCCTCAGATTCTCAAATCGTCGGCATTCCCATTGCGGACCTCGGCCGCTATTTGCCGGAGGACTTTTTGATCGCCTTGATTGAAAACCGCGGGAGGATCATGATTGCGAAAGGATCCAATATTTTGGCCCCTGGAGATACAGTGATCGTGATTTGCAATCCCAAACACGTCGCCCGGCTCCAGAAAATTTTTTAACGATCATTCAATGCTATTTCGCGAGATTAGTCGTTTTCTTGGCCGTTATCTCACCTACTTTACATTGATCTTGTGCATTCCTTTTGGAATTGCCCTCCTCGATGAATTTCTGTTGCATCCCGATACAGGTAAAAGCAGCACCTTGGCTTTTGCGGGGGCGATGGGAGTGAGTCTTCTCCTCGCTTCGCTTTTTCTTTATTTCGGCAAGCACGCAACAGGGAATTTTCATCGGCGGGAAAGCATTTTGATCGTCGCTCTAGTCTGGCTGCTGACGCCAGCGATTTCCGCATTGCCCTTTTTGTTTTCGGGTACTCTTCACAATCCCGTCGACGCCTATTTTGAAGCGATGTCGGGCCTCACGACTACGGGCTCAACCGTTTTTCATCCCAAAGCCTACGATGCTCAGACGGGTCAAGAAATGCTCATTCACTTGCAGAACCATCAATTTTACGGGACAATCGCCCCTCTTCGAGATTTACAAACCGGCCAAATTTTAAAAACGGGCGTCGAAGCGATCGGCAAGGGATTGCTTTTCTGGAGGTCTTTTTTGCAATGGCTAGGCGGCATGGGAATTGTCGTGCTGTTCATTACGATTTTGCCTGCTTTATCGATGGGCGGCCGATTTTTATTCGAGGCGGAGGTCACCGGTCCGACAAAAGAAGGGATGACGCCTCGGATCAAAGAAACGGCAAGTCTTTTATGGAGGATCTATTTAGGCCTCACAGCTCTTCAGATCATGCTGCTCATAGCGACCAATCCTTCGATCTCCTTCTTCGATGCGATGAACCTTTCCTTCTCGACAATTTCCACTGGAGGATTTTCGATCCATAACGAGGGGCTTGCTGCTTATCACTCTTTAAGCACCGAAGTGATCGTGCTCGTTTTTATGATTTTGGGCAGCCTTAACTTCACACTTTATTTTCATTGCATCCGCGGAAAAATCTATCGCATTTACGAGCCTGAATTCTTTGCCTTCCTATTTTCTCTTCTGATGGGGTCGTTATTGATGGCTCTATTTCTCTACCATACGCCAAAAATCCTCTTCGCAGCATCAAAAGGGGTCTTTTCATTCAGCGAAGCTTTTCGCTATGGCGCGTTTCAAGCCATTTCTGCTCAAACCTCCACAGGTTTTGCCATCGCGGATTATGACCTTTGGCCGATGGCCTCGCAGGTGCTGATCTTAATTCTGATGTTTTTTGGAGGGATGTCCGGATCTACGGCGGGCGGTATCAAGATGATCCGGCACCTCATCCTATTTCGTGTGATCAAACATAAAATCGAATCGATCTTTCGTCCCGACGCCGTGCGCTGCCTCAAAATTGGCAAGCGGGAAATCACAGACAAGATAGCGATCACAGTCTTTGTCTTTTTTGCGATCCTGATCGTCTTTGCTGTCCTGGGGACGTTCCTCATGGTGATGGATGGCGTCGACTCGCAAACGGCCATGACTCTGGTCGCTTCGATGATCAACAATAACGGCCTTTCTTTTTACGCTGCAGGGCCGACCGAATCTTGCGCTTTCCTTTCGAACTTTTCCAAGATCATTTCCATCGTTTGGATGGCCTTGGGAAGACTTGAGTTTTTTGTGCTGCTCGTCTTGCTCGTCCCCGCCTTCTGGAAAGGTAGATAAAACAGGACTGTAGGATAGATTCTATGACATTGATCAAGATGTGACCCTCTATTACAAAAAAGTATTTCAGCTTTTAAAATTCCATCGGAGGTGGTAGTATTTTGAAAAGTCTCGTGGAGGAATATTCATGGCTATAAAAGACACGATGGAAGGCGAGATACTGCATCTTCTTGTGGATAATGGAGACCTGAACAAACTAGACGAAGCTTTAGAAAAATGGGCTTTTAAAGACTATAAAAGCCTAATTCGTTTTTCTGTAAGCATGCTCCTCCTTGCAGAAGACAAATCTATTGCTATAAAAATGAAGGGTTCGCAAAGAGAAATCCGACCAGCAGCAGATCTTATTAGGCCAAGCGAGGTAGAGAGTGAAACTACCTAATTTAACTCCACTTACTGATGACTACGATCCTAAGCAGTCAATACAGGAATTGTCTGACAACCTGATGCAGCCGGACAAATTTGCGGATATCTTTTGCTATGCAGCCAAAACGCAGAAAAAAATTGACGACGTCATTAAAGAGAATTTTCAAGAAGCTCTAAGAAAAGACAATGACACTATTAATGCTGTTAAACGGATTATTCAAGATTGTAACAAAGAAGACTTGATGTCCTTATTGAAAAAAATAGGATCTGGAATAGGATTTGCGATTTGGACTATCTTGACAATAATTTTAACAGCATGGGTAACAGGCTTCTTTTCAAAATAGTGGCTCAGACAAAATTTACTTCTTCCGAAGTAACCCAAATCCAATCGCCGTGAACCCCGGCCTTAAGGCCGGGGTTCAATCGTTTAAATCGTTGATCCCAGAATCGGTCAAAAAAAACGCCCTCCCGCAACCGAGAGAGCGTTTTATTCATGCAGATGTGCGGCTCTTTGCTTACATCATGTCCATGCCGCCCATTCCACCCATTCCCATTCCTCCCATGCCACCCATGCCTCCCATTCCGCCCATGCCATCCATCGGCATCGCGGCTTTTGCTTTAGGTTCGGGCTTTTCGGTGATCATGGCAGCAATGGTGATCGAGCAGGCCGGCAACGGAAGCAGCATTGGTCAAGTGCGCTCTTGGTCACGAGGACAGGATCGATGACGCCTTCTTTGATGAGGTCGCTAAAAGTCATCGGTCAGGCCGTTGTAGCCCTAAGCGCCTTCTTTCTCGAAGATTTTCTCTGCGATCAGATTGCCCTGTTTGCCGCAGTTGTTTGCAATCGCAGTGGCTGGAGCATAAGCGGCTTCGCGGATGATTTCGACGCCGATCTGCTTCATCGCCGGTCAGCTTGAGTTTGTCGAGAGCTTTGACGGCGCGGAGCAGAGCGACGCCGCCGCCGGGGACGATCCCTTCTGCAACGGCAGCTCTTGTCGCATGCAGGGCATCTTCGACGCGCGCTTTTTTCTCTTTGAGCTCCGTTTCTGTGGCAGCGCCGACATTGATGACGGCAACGCCGCCGACGAGCTTGGCCAGGCGCTCTTCGAGCTTTTCTCGATCGTAATCGGATGTGCTAGTTAGCGATTTCAGCGCGGATTTGAGCGATGCGCTCTTGGATCTTTTTGGAATCTCCTGCGCCATCGACGATCGTGGTCTCTTCTTTGGAGATTTTGATCTTCTTCGCTTTTCCGAGAACTTCGAGGCCGACGTCTTCCAGGCTTAAGCCCGACTTCTTCAGTGACGACTGTTGCCCCGGTCAAGATAGCGATGTCTTCGAGCATCGCTTTGCGGCGATCGCCAAACGCAGGAGCTTTGACCGCGCAGAGGGCAGGCCGGCTTTGATTTTTTGACGACGAGTGTTGCTAGGCTTCGCCATCGATATCTTCTGCGATGATCAGAAGGGGCGCTGTCCTTTTTCCATGACTTTTTCCAGAATGGGAACGAGATCGCGTGCGTTGGAGAGTTTTTTATCGGTGATGAGGATGAAGGCGTTGTCGTATTCGACCGTCATCTTCTCCGCGTTGGTGATGAAATAAGGAGAGAGATATCCTTTATCGAATTGCATCCCTTCGACGACATCGAGGGTCGTGTCGATCCCTTTCGCTTCTGCGATCGTGATCGTGCCATCTTTGCCGACTTTTTCCATCGCTTCGGCGATGATGCTGCCGATTTCTGGATCGTTGTTGGCAGAAATCGTCGCGATCTGTTTGACCTCTTCCGGTTTGCTGATTTTGGTGGCCAGTTTGTCGAGGGCCTCGTTCATCTTTTCGACAGCTTTGTCGATGCCGCGCTTGACGCTCATCGGATTGGCGCCGGCGATCACATTTTTGACGCCGAGCTGTAGATCGCTTCTGCGAGGACGATCGCCGTTGTCGTTCCATCGCCAGCGACATCGGATGTTTTTGAGGAAGCCTCTTTGACGAGCTGTGCGCCCATATTTTCGAATTTGTCTTTGAGGGTGATCTCTTTTGCGACAGTGACGCCGTCTTTTGTCGAGAGAGGAGCGCCTAGCCTTTGTTGATCACCACGTTGCGCCCTTTGGGGCCTAATGTGACGATGACTGCTTTTGCGAGTGTCTTCACGCCTTTGAGGATCGACTTTAGGGCTTCTTCGTTGAATTGCAGCATTTTTGCCATAGTCTTTTATCTCCAATATTAGGTTGTTATTAAACGAGGACGCCGAGGATATCTTCTTCCGACATGATCAGATATCGCTCTGATCATCTTCTGTTTTCACTTCTGTTCCTGCGTAGGAAGAAAAAGGACATGTATCGCCTACGCTGACATTCATTTCTTCAAATTTCCTTTGTCATCCATTTTTCCTGGGCCGACAGCGACGACTTCGCCTTGGCGTGGTTTTTCTTGAGCGGTTTCGGGAAGAAGAATTCCCCCTTTGGTCATTTTCATTTCTGAACGTTTGACGAGGACGCGATTGCCAAGAGGCTTGATTGTTGTTTGCTGTCATGGTAGAACTCCTATGCTTGATAATAGTTGAAAATAGCGTAGGATAGAAATTGATTTATGTCAAGAAGGAAGAGCGGTTTTTAGCAAAGAAGAGCTTAGAGTGCTAAGAAGTGCTAATATAAAAGATATTTTTTTCGCTCTTGTGAGAACTGCTCCCGCTCCTCTTTTTGAAAGAGGATCAGCTTCCAGGCGACATATTTTTCATTCGCGAAGCAAGCGAAAGCATCTCTTCATTGCCGTTGGCTTTGCAAAATAATTCTTTTTTCCTGGTTCGAGGGACGATTCAATTTCGCAAGCACTTGTTTGGGATAAAGATTTTTTAAGATTCCGAGGATCATGTATTGGGTGCTGACAGGGCGATAGGTCCTGGCATCGGTCACGACGATCATCACCCCTTGGCAATCTTTCCCTTTATAGGCGCCGTAAAAAGGGCGGTAATGAAAAGGCAGGAAATAGACGCCGGGCAGTTTTTGCTCATTGAGCTTATCGGCAAACTCGCGCGCCTTGATCCAGGGAGCGCCGATCACTTTAAAGGGCAGTGTATAGCCGATGCCGATGTTGACAAGGCAAAGCTCTCCCAGAAATCCGGTCGATGCATAAAATTAGCGGCGTGTCAGCTTCGGGAATGTTAGGGCTTGTCGGAATCCAAGTCAAGTCCGGTGTCGGCAAAACTCATCGATCGTTTCCACCCTTTCATCGGGACGACTTTTAGTTTGCATCCGATCTGGTATTTGTCATTGAAATAGCGGGCGAGCTCGCCGATCGTCATTCCATGGCAATAAGGCACATTGACATAACCGATGTAGGAGCGCCATTGCTTTCTGCAGCATCGGCCCATCGACGATCAAGCCCGTTGATCGGATTGGGGCGATCGAGAACGATGACGGGAATCCCTTTCTTTGCCGCCTCTTCCATCACATAACAAAGCGTGGTCGTATAGGTGTAGGAGCGACAGCCGATGTCTTGAATGTCGTAGACGATCACATCGATCTCTTTCAGCATCTGCTGGGTCGGCCGGCGCGTTTTTCCATGCAGGCTGTAAACAGGGACCCCTGCAGGGTCTTTGATATCTTCAATCTCTTCGAACGCATAACGCTTGCCCGTTCAGTCCATGCTCCGGCGCAAATAAGGCAGTGAGCTTGACGTCCGGGGCATGCTCTAAGAATAGATCGATCGGTCGAACGCATCGACGCCATTCGACCCGGTATGGTTGGTGACGAGCCCAACCCGCTTTCCTTTCAGTTCATGAACATCCCTTCTTTAAAAAAAACATCGACGCCTAGCTCAATGTTGGCGAATAGATGTGCAGAAATGAACGGAGATAGATACAAGAAAGTAAACTAGAATGCATTATGTCACTTTTTAAAATTAAAGAAAAAATTTGTCATTACTAATCTCATTTATGATAGTAATTAATAATAGAAGGGAGCAGTTAATGACAATCAATGAGTCTGGCTCTTTCTATCTTAAAGAGGCGATGCAAATTCTTTCTTCCAGCCGTGGAAAGAGATTAACTCCGCAGGAACGGGAAAAATTCGCGATCGAACTCGCGGCAAACATGCTCAACGAAGCCAACCGCACGATGACCTGGTCGGAAAAGAGGATCCAGGCAGAACTCTCCCGGATGATGCGCGATCCTGTGGGCAAAGTGTTCACCACAGAGATGACCGACCAATGTTTCCGCAGCCATAAGTCTTCGCGCGTCGCCAATCAACTCGTTTATCTCCTGATGCAAACTGGGAATTCCACAATATTTAGGCTGGACCAAGCAGTTTTCTTTGGCGGTCTTTCAATTATTAGGACGCGCTTTCTCATGGCTCTTTGTCCCGATGGCGACATTCACGCTTGCGCAAGGCCACAGCGCGCGTGATCCTTCCCGGAGAAGAAGCAGCTCTTAAAAAACATATGGCAAAGCGCCGGCAAGAAGGCGTGCGGCTGAATTTCAACCACTTGGGAGAGGCGATTCTGGGAGAAGCGGAAGCGAAACACCGGCTTGAGGTTTATTTGAAAGATTTAGAGCAGCGACAGAGATCGAATATGTCTCGATCAAGATCTCCACAATCTACAGCCAGATCCACCTGTTAGGCTGGGAAAAAACAATAGAGGCTCTTGAGCGCGCGTCTGCGCGAACTCTATCGCACCGCGATGAACCACACCTTTACTCGCGCCGATGGGACAAAAGTCCCCAAATTCGTCAATCTCGACATGGAAGAATACCGCGATCTTGGATCTGACCAAAGAACTGTTCAAAAAGGTGCTTAAGCGAACCTGAATTTCTCCATCATTCTGCAGGGATCGTGCTGCAGGCCTATCTTCCCGACTCCCATGATATTCAAAAAGAGCTCACCGAATGGGCGATGGAGCGTGTCAAAAAAGGGGGAGCGCCCATCAAAATCCGGATCGTCAAAGGCGCCAACCTCGCGATGGAGCAATTTGAGGCCAGCCTGCGCGATTGGGCGCAAGCGCCTTATACGAAAAAATCACGACGTCGATGCCAATTATAAAAAAATGGTCACCTATGGCTGCGAGAAGCGACCATGCCAAGGCTGTGCATCTCGGCATTGCCAGCCACAATCTCTTCGATATCGCCTATGCCATGCTGCTGCGAGCGGAAAACAGCGTCGAGAACGAAGTCACTTTTGAAATGCTCGAAGGGATGGCCGACCATATCCGCCGCGTTGTGCAAAAACTGACTAAAGACATTTTGCTCTATTGCCCTGTCGCGACGAAAGAAGATTTTCAAAGCGCGATCGCCTATTTGATCCGCAGGCTGGATGAAAACACAGGCCCGGACAACTTTTTGCGCGTACCTTTGGGTTGAAGCCCGGAACCCCAGAATGGGAAGAACAGGTCCTTCTCTTTGTCAATGCCTGCCGTGAAATGCAACACCGTTTACACAACTCCGCGCCGCACACAAGATAGAAACAAACCTCCTGTCCATCTTCCATTCTCCGCTCCTTTTGAAAATGAAGCGGATACCGATTTTTCTCTTGCGCAAAACCGAGCATGGGCGGAAAAGATCATCGAAAAATGGAAAACGATCAAACTCGAGAAGATTCCTCTGGTGATCGGAGGCAAAGAGATCCAATCAGAGAACGGAAGGCACCGGCGACGATCCCGCCAATCCCGAGCATGCTCTTTATCGCTATGCGCTGGCCGACTGGGAACATGTCGACAAAGCTCTTGCAGTGCGCAAAAGAACAGGAAGCGAAATGGGGCAAGACAATCTGTCGAAGAGCGGTGCAATCTCTCTTCGCATGCCGCGCAAAAAATGCGCGAGAAAGGCGCGATGATCTGATCGGCGTCATGATGGCCGATGGCGGCAAAACGATCCTCGAAGGCGACCCTGAAGTTTCCGAAGCGATCGATTTTGCAGAATATTACCTGCGCAGTATGAAGAAAATGGACGCCTGCAAAGACATCACATGGACGCCGAAAGGAACGGTTCTCGTCACGCCGCCTTGGAATTTTCCCATCTCCATTCCTGCCGGCGGCATCTTGGCCGCTCTCGCCGCAGGCAATTGCGTTCTGTTCAAACCGGCCCCCGAAGCTGTCTTGAGCGGATGGGAGCTCGTCAAAGCGCTCTGGGATGCAGGCATCCCAAAAGAAGTGCTGCAATTCATCAACTGCGAAGATGAACCTGTCGGTCAGCAAACTCATCGCCGATCCTCGCGTCAATTGCATCATTTTAACCGGAGCCACTTCGACGGCAAAACTGTTCATGCGTTTGCGCCCCGGCCTCGATCTGTGCGCGGAAACGGGCGGAAAAAATGCGATGATCGTCACAGCGCTTGCCGACCGCGATCTGGCGATCAAAGACATCGTAGCTTCCGCTTTTGGCCATAGCGGACAAAAATGCAGCGCGTGCAGTCTGCTCGTTCTCGAAGCCGAAGTTTACGACGACCCTCATTTTCATAAGCAGCTCAAAGACGCTGTCGAAAGCTTGAAAGTCGGCGTCTGCTGGGATGCTCTTCGAAAGTCACTCCGCTTGATCCGCGAGCCGCACGATGCTCTTTTGCGCGGCTTCACGAATTTAGAAAGCGGCGAAGAATGGCTCGTCCAGCCTAAGCAAGATCCCAACAATCCCAACCTTTGGTCCCCCGGCGTTAAAATCGGCGTCAAAGAAGGAAGTTTCATGCACCAAACGGAACTATTCGGCCCCGTTCTTGCTGTGATGCGCGCCAAAAATCTCCACCACGCGATCGACATCGCCAATAGCACCCCTTATGGACTCACCTCAGGATTGCAGAGCTTGGACGAACGGGAAAAAAAAATCTGGATGGAGAAAATCGAGGCGGGCAATTGCTACATCAATCGCGGCACGACAGGCGCCATTGTGCGCAGACAGCCCTTTGGCGGCACGAAAGCTAGCAGCTTTGGCAATGGAGCAAAAGCGGGCGGGCCCAATTATGTCATGCAATTCGCCCACCCGCGGGAAGTTGCCCTTCCCCAGGAAAAACAGCCCGTCAGCGATGACGTCAACAAACTGACCGCGATTTTGCAAAAATACCCTCTTTCAACAGAAGAGCTCGGGATCTGGTACGCGAGCACAGCCAATTACGCTTATTGGGCAAAACACTTTGCCGAAGACCACGACCCTTCCCAAATTATCGGCCAAGACAATCTTTTGCGCTACCGCCCCATAAAAAAATCTGCTTTCGAATCCAAGAACAAGATTCCGTCCTCGATATCTTGCGCATCATTGCTGCGGCGATGAGCTGCAATGCGCATTTGCACATCAGCTGGAGCAAGGACCATCTCCACATCAATGTCCGCGAGCACTTGCGCCCTCTGTCTTCCTTCTTTCACATCGTTGAAGAAAGCGAAGAGCAATTTAATGAAAAAGTCAAACAAGGGCAATTTCGCCGCGTGCGCATGATTAGCAAACCCTCCGATGCGCTGCAACTCGCCGCCAGCCAATCCCCAACATTTCTCGATCACGCTCCTGTGCTTTCCAACGGCCGATTCGAACTGCTCCATTACCTGCGCGAAATCGCTTTCAGTATCGATTACCACCGCTACGGCAACTTAGGGATGCGCGAGAAAGAACATCGCAAACCACTTATGTAAGAAATTATTTTAAAAAAACCAAAACTTTCTGTACTGTCCGAATTAACCCTATGAGAAAATTCCTGCTTTGCGCTTCTTTAGTCCTTTTGAACCCTTGTTTTGCTGAAGAGACGCATTTTATTGACAACCCGCAAAAAAAGGAATCCTCTCAATCCCCCCAAACGCAACGCAGGCAAAAAGTACGCAAAAAACGTTTTGTCACGCGCGACAACAAATCCACGAATCAGACTAAGAAACAGCAACAACAACCTGCAAAACCTGTTCGACCCGTTAAACCTGCGCCAGTAAAACCGGTACAACCCGCACCTAAAGTTGAAACAAAAAAAACACCCGTTAAACCTGACCCTGTAAAACCCACCCCTAAACCTGTTCTTCCTAAACCGCCTCAAAACCAAATTCAAGTCAAAAAGGGACCTGAAGCACCCAAAAAACCTCAAGTCGTGGTTGAGGAGAAGAAAGAACCCATCGTAGGGTTTGAAGGGTTGGTGGAACCCGAGAATAAAACAAAAGAATCTGCACATTCTGCTTTTCCCATTGAAGAATCTCGAGGCACAACTACTCAAGAAAGGAGCAGGAAATATCTTGCTCCACTAAGTTCAGAACCCTTAAACAAGAAGGAAACCTCATCTCTATATGATCGGAACATCAATCGTGAAACTCATCATTCTGTGTCTGAGGACACCCCGCAAAACTCAGAAGACCAAGAATCCCCCATCCGAGAATTTACCGCACAATCCACCGAATCAAACAACGTAAGGATTGAAAAGCCTGTTGTTCCGAAGAAATGCGATACGCCCTTTCATCAAGCGCATATCGGACTGCGCCATTCGGAAGCAAAAGGGGTGGGCTATCGGCACGGATATACCACTTTAGAAGGTTTTGGGATTTGGGACGGCAACACCGATTTCATGCCTTTTATCGACCTGCGCGCCCATGTGTTCGATCAAGGAAAATTCGCCGGAAACGCAGGGGTTGGCGGCCGCACTTTCTTTTCTTCGATGAATCAAGTGCTGGGCTATTACCTTTATTACGACGTGCGTCAGGAAAACCATGGGTTGACCGTGCAGCAATTGAGCCCAGGGATAGAAGTGCTCGGCAAGCGGATGGAATACCGGATGAATGCCTATTTCCCCATCATCAAAAATAGCCATAAATACAACTTCGACTTTGATCGTTTTGACGACCATCACATCATACTCAAATCCAAACAGAAACAGGCGATGACAGGTGTAGATGCGGAAGTAGGAGCGCATCTCACCCAAGATACAAAATACGATGTCTATGCGGGAGCAGGTCCTTATTACTTCACTTCTTCCAATGCTTCGACATGGGGAGGCAAAGTGCGCCTTCTCGGGAGATTTAAAGAATATGTTTCTCTGGAAGCCACCTATACTTATGACCATCTGTTCGGCAGCATCATCCAAGGTTCGGTGGGCCTCAGTCTCCCCCTAGGGGGCAAAATTAAACGCAAAGACAAGAATTGTGCCTCCGGGATCAATCTCGCCCTTTCTCGAGCCGCTTTCGCCCCTTATCGATTCGAAATCCCTGTTGTGAAAAGAGCGACGCGAAGATCAGAGGCGATCAATCCTGCCACCGATGATCCTTGGGTTGTGTGGTTCGTCGACAATACCAGCAGCTCCGACGGCACCTTTGAAAGCCCCTTCCCGACCCTCGTCCAAGCCCAAAATGCCTCTGGGCCCAATGATATGATCTATGTCTTTCCAGGCGATGGGACCTCGAAGGGAATGGATGCAGGGATTACCTTGCAAAACGGACAAACGCTATTTGGCTCGGGGATTTCTCATAAAATTAAAACCCAACATGGCAAGATTAAAATCCCTGCACTTTCAACGAGCTATCCTCTCATTACAAATACAGGAATGACTGGCGGAGGAAATGTGGTCACGTTAGCGGACGGGAATAACGTTTCAGGTCTCAATATTTTTGTAACGCAACCGGCTGCCTCTGGAATTATCTCAAATCCAGGAACAAATGGAGCCACCATAACACGTAACATTATCAATGGTGGTGATAGGGGCATTTCATTGTCTGGACATGGCAATATTATCGTGGGCAATAATGTAGTTTCTGGGGTGAATCTAGGGACCAACGGAATTATCGTGCTCACAGATAACGGGACTTTTATGAAGGCTACGATCAATAACAATGTCGTCCAGGGATACGTGTTTGCCATTAGTTTTGGCCCTGATTCAACAACTGATATTTCAACCGCGGACATAAACGTTACAGGAAATATTGTTTCAAATTTTAGTGAAGGTATTAGTCAAAACCCTTTTTATGTAAACTCAAACGTGAGTATCATCGGAAACACTTTGATCAATAATAACAATAACGGTTTTCTCGGAAATGGAATTAATCTCGAAGCGACGAATAGCCAGCCCAATCTGGATTTTGGCCAAGTTTCCGTTGTGGACAATTTTGTTATTACAAGCCCGGGAACAGCAGGAACATTTGGCGTTAACCTAACATTATTTAGCAGCGGCTTTCTTTCTCAGAAGTGTTTGATTAGCAACAATCTTGTAACAGGGTTTACAAATGGGATCAATGTTGGATCCGCGGCGACCGATACTTTATGTGCAACCATCACTAATAACATCGCTATACAAGCAGCCACACACGCCCTTAGCGTTACGGCAACAGGGAGTGGTGTGGTCAATATAGATAACTTCACCGGTAATGTGGCGCCGAATATCTCGCTCACGGGCAATGTGAACTTCGTCCCTGAAGGAACATGTGAATAGTATTTCCATAAACTCATTATTTCTGTACCTTGTGAATTGAGAGACTAGAGCATAACAAATGAAGACGTTTTATTTACTTTCAGTTTCATTGACTCTCTTGCATCCTTGTTTTGCCAACGTTGCAAAAGAAGGCGTAGAAGTTTCTCAAGCTCTGCAACCCACAAAAGACCCCATTCCAAAAGCGCAAATTGCAGCGGTGCCTTCATTCCCTTCTTTTCCCATTGAAGAATATAACCCAAGGCCTGCATCTCACCCCGCAGCGATTTCCCAATCCCCCGAACAAAAACCCGTGGAACAGCCAAAGTCCGTCCCTGTTCAGCCAGCCCTACAAAAATGCGATACGCCCTTTCATAAAATGCATATCGGACTGCGCCATTCGGAAGCAAGAGGGGTGGGCTATCGGCACGGATATACCACTTTAGAAGGTTTTGGGATTTGGGACGGCAACACCGATTTCATGCCTTTTATCGACCTGCGCACGCATGTGTTCGATCAAGGAAAATTCGCCGGAAACGCAGGGGTTGGCGGCCGCACTTTCTTTTCTTCGATGAATCAAGTGCTAGGCTATTACCTTTATTACGACGTGCGTCAGGAAAACCATGGGTTGACCGTGCAGCAATTGAGCCCAGGGATAGAAGTGCTCGGCAAGCGGATGGAATACCGGATGAATGCCTATTTCCCCATCATCAAAAATAGCCATAAATACCACTTCGACTTTGATCGTTTTGACGACCATCACATCATTCTCAAATCCAAACAAAAACAGGCGATGACAGGTGTAGATGCGGAAGTAGGAGCGCATCTCACCCAAGATACAAAATACGATGTGTATGCGGGAGCAGGTCCTTATTACTTCACTTCTTCCAATGCTTCGACATGGGGAGGCAAAGTGCGCCTTCTCGGGAGATTTAAAGAATATGTTTCTCTGGAAGCCACCTATACTTATGACCATCTGTTCGGCAGCATCATCCAAGGTTCGGTGGGCCTCAGTCTCCCTCTAGGGGGCAAAATTAAACGCAAAGACAAGAATTGTGCCTCCGGGATCAATCTCGCCCTTTCTCGAGCCGCTTTCGCCCCTTATCGATTCGAGATCCCCGTCGTGAAAAGAGCGACGCGAAGATCAGAGGCGATCAATCCTGCCACCGATGATCCTTGGATTGTTTGGTTCGTCGACAATACCAGCAGCTCCGACGGCACCTTTGAAAGCCCCTTCCCGACCCTCGTCCAAGCCCAAAATGCCTCTGGGCCCAATGATATGATCTATGTCTTTCCAGGCGATGGGACCTCGAAGGGAATGGATGCAGGGATTACCTTGCAAAACGGACAAACGCTATTTGGCTCGGGGATTTCTCATAAAATTAAAACCCAACATGGCAAGATTAAAATCCCTGCGTTTTCAAAAAGTTTTCCGACGATAACTAATACGGGTACCTCTAACGGCGACAATGTCGTCACCTTGGCAAATGGCAACGAGGTCTCTGGGCTCAATATTCATATCAATGACACGTCCATTGCTCCAGGAATTTCCGGTCCTAATGGAATCAATGGAGCAAAGATCACGCATAATTCTTTCTCGAGCAACATCGATTTTTCAGGAATAGACATCACTGGACATGGAGAACTGATTATTAACAATAACCAGTTTGTTAATCTTAACCCCGGTGCCTTTGGAGTAGCTATTAATGTCACTGCTGATGATCTAAACGCAACGATAACAGTTTCTAATAATAGCATTAATGGTTTTTCTCAAGGAATTAACAAGTCATCATTCGGGACGGCAAATGCAGTGGGTGAAACGACGATCTTTGCAAATACGATTACAGGTTTCCGTGGTATAGGCATCAACTATTTAGCAGCAGACTCGATCAATTCAAAAGGCAATATTGTTGGGAACACGATCTTTGATACAAAAAGCAGCGGAGGGAGTGGAATTTCTGTCCTGTTTATCAACTCGCCAAACTTTTCTGGAGAGGTTACCATACAAGGAAATACAGTTATCTCAACAAGTCCCTCTATCTTCCCTGTAACAGGCATAAACGTTGATACAGAGCATCCCACTACTGCCATTGCCAACATTTTAAACAATCTAGTCGTCACTGGAGTTACCGACAATTCAATAGGTATTTTTCTGGGCACATTGGCCAATAATTCTAGTATCTGTGCTCAAATGGACCATAATATCGTCAGGCCTCAGGTTCCACTCACAAATGACATTGTAATCACGACAGGGGCTACCACCGGGACCGCGATCAATCTTACCAACAATTTTGACAACGTTGCAACAAACATCCTAATCACAGGTAACGTGAACTTCGTCCCCGAAGGCACTTGTAATCAGGAACAGTAGCCCTAAACTGATATTTCTTATATAGTTCTTGCATGCAAGAGCTTAATCCCCAGCAAAAAGTCGCCGTCGACCATGTCGAAGGCCCTCTTCTCGTCCTAGCAGGCGCCGGGTCGGGCAAGACGCGGATCGTCACTCATCGCGTCGCCCATCTGTTACAGCTCGGAGTCCCCTCCAACGAAATTTTAGCCGTCACCTTTACCAACAAAGCCGCAGACGAAATGCGCCACCGCATCTTGCAGCTGACCCATAAATCGATCTTGACCTGCACCTTTCATAGCCTTTGCGCCCGTATCCTCCGCGAATCGATCACAACCTTAGGTTACTCGCGCGACTTTACCATCTATGACGACGAAGACAGCGAGAAAGTGCTCAAAGAATGTTTTGCAGCGCTTCAAATCAAAGAAGAAAAAGGGGAATTGAAAAACTTCCGTTCCCGCATCTCCCAGGCCAAAAATGCGCTGATCGAACCCGACCAACTCGATAAAGAGGAAAAAATCTTAGCTGACGTGTACGAACTCTATCAAAAAAAATTGAAGGAATACAACGCGCTCGACTTCGACGATTTGCTTTTTTTAACGGTCAAGCTGTTCCAGCAAGCCCCCGACATCCTCACGCAATACCAAAAGCGCTGGTCGTTCATCCTGATCGACGAATATCAGGACACGAATGCCGCGCAGTACACGATCACCAAACTGCTCGCCCAGCAGCATAAAAACGTCTTCGCGGTCGGCGACCCCGACCAATCGATCTATTCCTGGAGAGGCGCAAACATCCATAACATTCTAAATTTTGAACAGGATTTCCCCGGCGCCAAAGTCATCCCCCTCGAGCAAAATTACCGCAGCCGCAGCAACATTCTCGAAGCAGCCAATGCCTTGATCCGCAACAATGCCAGCCGCTATGAAAAAAATCTCTGGAGCGAGCGCGGTGAAGGACAAAAGATCGGGCTTTACATCGCCGAGAATGATCATGCCGAAGCCGAATTTGTCGTCAAACAGCTCTACAAGCTCCACCGCGAAAAAAATATCTCCTTGAGCGATTGCGTGATCTTTTACCGGACCAACTTTCAATCGCGCATCTTTGAAGACCATCTCCTAAAACAGCGCGTCCCCTACGTCATCGTCGGCGGCCTCTCCTTCTATCAAAGGCGCGAGATCAAAGATGTCCTGGCGTGGCTCCGCATCGTCCTTGCCGGGACCGATTTTCTCGCCTTTGTCCGTACGGTCAATCTTCCCAAACGGGGACTTGGCGAAGCGACATTGGAAAAACTGCGCGACTTTGCCCAAGAGAGAAAAGTCAACATTTTCGACGCCTGCGTCCACATCGTAGAAGGCACAGCCACTTTCAAACTCTCCCAGCGACAGCTCGAAGGCCTAAAAGAATACGTCCAAATCATCTCAGCCCTCCGAGAAATGACACGGCAATCGCGGCCCCTGCATGAGATCATCACAGAAGCCTTGGAACGCTCCCGCTATCTCGAATACTTGCGCGACGACCCCGAAAGTTATGAAGAGCGCCGCGAGAACATCGAAGAACTCGTCTCCAAAGCCGTCGAATGGGAAGAGGAAGTCGAGCACCCATCGCTCGCCGCCTTTCTCGAAGAATTGACCCTGAAATCAAGCGCCGATGAAAAAGATCCTTCCGGCCAGCATGTCCGAATGATGACGCTGCACAATGGCAAAGGCCTCGAATTTACCTGCGTGTTCCTCGTCGGCATGGAGGAAGAGCTTTTCCCTCATGTCAATGCGATGGAAAGCGAGGAAGCTTTGGAAGAAGAGCGCCGCCTGTGCTATGTGGGCATGACGCGGGCCAAAGAGTATCTCTTTCTCTCCGCCTCCCGCTTCCGCTATTTGTGGGGAATCCCCCGCATGATGCGCCCTAGCCGCTTCCTCAAAGAAATCCCCGAATCCTATCTGCAATCCTATTCCGTGCAAAGAACCCATATTTCTTATGACTCCCAAGAGGATGAAGCTTATGAACCGGGCGATACCGTTTTCCACAAGGATTTTGGGAACGGCATCGTGCAAAAAAGCTACCGCACTTCGCTTGGGCAAACCTACGACGTCTTTTTCCCCCAAGCAAACACCACGAGGTCTCTGGTCGCCAAGTTTGCGCGCTTGACAAAGCAGCGCTAATCTCGAGTTAAATTCAGAAACTCATCGAATACCCTATTGACTGAGATCCATTTTTTCCAATGTTTGTCCCTTAATCGCAGTCCCTTAACATTGGGGATCCATTTGGAAGGCGTAATGATTCGTCCCGGGGCCCAAGCCGGGCGCCAGAATCTGACGCTTTGTTCGTTACGGCAAATCGTCACCGTCGGCAGCCCCAAACAAGACGCCAAGTGCCCGATCCCCGAATCATTGCCGATCATGAAGCCTGATTCACACACAAAGGCAGCAAGCTCCGACAGCCCCGAAAACATCGGCGCATCCAAACCATTAAGTTCCCAATCTTGCCGCTCTTCCTCCGTCAGCACAAAAGAAGACGCAAAGCCTTCATCCTGCAATTTAGCCGCAAGCGCGCGGTATTTCTCCCCCTTCCAGTTTTTCCCTGGCCGAGAGCTGGTAGGATGAAAAATGACCCGATTGTTAAAATGTTTGGACCGGACATGATTCGGAATCTCCATCCCGTTGGACTTCGTCGCAACAGCAAACCTCAACACATCCTTGCAATAGCGATAGAGATTTTCCACAAAGGAACGCGTCCCATCAAACCGCCCCTCCTCCCAATAAGGGTAATCGCGGTTTGCCGTCGCGATCGGATTGAGGACAGTCGTGCATTTGGGGTGAAACGTTTGGCAATGGCCTAAAACCGCCTGCATCCAAGGCGTTTTCTCATAGATCAAAAAGTAATGGTCAAACCCCTCTAGAATCCCCTCCAGATCATCCGGCAAGGGAAAAGAACGCAGGGGAAGGTGAGGGAACCATTCTTGAAGGCTCCCCAAAAAAGGATGAAAAGTAGTGACCTCCGCCCCATTCAGATGAAGATTATTGGACAGGACAAGCGCGATCAACCCATCCCCAAGACCCATGCAACTGAATACTGCGCACCGTTTCATAACAGTGAATGATAATTGTGTTAAGTTTTTTTGTAAATCCGCTTTACATCTATGGACAAAATAATAGATTAATTATATGTATTAAAATAAAACGAAATTATGAAGCCTCTTTCATTATTACAAGAAAATAAAATCTCAATTAATCAGCATCAACAACTGCTCATCAATTTAGCAATGAAACAGGCTTTTCATGTGTTGCAGCTCCCTCTCCTCGAACTCTCTGAATGGTTGAACACCGAAATCGAGGCCAATCCGTTGTTAGAAATCGAACCATCCGATGAACAATACAAAGAAAAACACGTCCCAAGGAACAGATCCCAAGAACAGATAGAAAAAAGGCGTAAAGAACATCAGGAAAATCTCCTCACCGCCCCGATCTCTCTCTACGCACATCTGATGAAACAAGCACCCCTCGCCATCGAGAACCGGGAAAACCTCCATCTTGCCGAACTCATCATCGGCCATCTTACTGACAAAGGCTACCTGGAAACGCCCCTCCACGAAATCTTGCCCTCGGTTCCCATGGAAATCAAGCAAAAGGTCTTAGACGAAATCCAATCCTTCGATCCTCCCGGCATTGGCGCCCGCAATCTGCAAGAATGCCTTCTTCTCCAGCTCAAGTTGAAGAAAAAAGAGAAGGGTCCCGCCGCCCAAATCATCGCCCATCATTTCGAGGATTTGATCCATAACCGGCTCCCGCACATTTCTCAGACATTGCATATCCCTATCCCTGCATTAGTCAAAATCATCGAAAAAGAGATCGCCCCCCTCGACCTTCATCCCGGATACCGTTTTTTTCATCAGCCCGCAGCAGCGATCATCCCTGACTTATTCTTGATCAACATCGAAGAAAAATGGCAAATCGAAATTAACACCTCACTGCTCCCCCGCTTTCATATTTCATCGATCTATGCCGAAGCTCTAAACTCCCACACTCTAGAAAATGAAGACGCCTTCTATTTGAGACGGCAATTAGCAGGCGGGAAATGGTTGAAAAGGATTGTCCAACGAAGAAATGAAACCCTGCGCCGCATCGGCACATTCCTGCTCAAGAAACAGATCGACTTCTTCAATGGGGACAAAGCAGGACTCAACCCAATGACCGTCCAAGAAACAGCCCAAGAGCTCGGACTCCACGAATCCACCATCGCCCGCGCCATCTCCAATAAATTCCTCTCCTGCAGCCAAGGCCTCTTCGCCCTCAAGTCCTTCTTTACCCCTGCAGTAAAAACCCCAAGCGGAGATCACATTTCCAAACACAACCTCCGCAAAATGCTCAAGCGCACCATCGAACAAGAAAACAAACAAAAGCCCCTCTCCGACGAAGAGATCGCCCGCCATTTCCGCAAACTGGGCATCCCCTGCGCCCGCCGCACCATCGCCAAATACCGCGGCGCCCTACACATCGCCCCCGCCTCAAAGCGCAAAAAATGGACGGACTAGTGCGTGTCGTCAATTAAGCCTCTGGGGGATTTTTGATGGATTTTCCAAAAAGATTTTCGTACATGTCCGCAGAACATAGTTGAAAAACTAGACCAAGGACATGTACGAGAAGCTTTTGGAAAAGCCGCAAAAAGCCCCTCACGGGTTGATTGACGACACGCCCTAATCCACATAGCACCAAAAATTCCCTTCCGCATAGATTTTTTTATCTAGACTTGCAGCGCACTGCTCTACAGCATTTCGAACAGAGCCCCAAAGCCAGTCATCGCCACACATGATCCCGTCAGGGTTTAAGTGGGACTGCCAGTGCATGATGTCCGCAATGACGCTGGCAGTATCATGAGCAGCGTCAATGTAAATCAGATCGGCCATCACGTTTAAAGCCTTTGCCGCCTCAAGAGATTCCATTCTAATGGGAATGATTTTATGCGTTAGTCCCGCATGCTTTACGTTAGACAAAAACAACTGATATAAATACGGCAATCTTGGATCTTTCAAATGAATAGCTTCCTCGGGAGATCCTCTCCAGGTATCAATCGCATAGACTTTTCCCCCTTCCGCAATTTTTCCTGCTAGAAATCTTGTCGAAGAACCTAGCCAAGAGCCGATTTCTATGACTATTTCGGGCTGTTTTTCATTCAGTACCTTTTCTAATTGAGCTTTGTTCGAAAACCAACCATGCCCATCAAATGGCAAATCGTTGATCAAGTCATAGGGCTCTACCGCATTCAATTGGACACAAGCGCCTAACAGTAACAAGCATGTAAAAAGCTTCATTTGTTCCCCTCATGTTTTTCATTTTTGGAATTCGCTACATCACGCGTTGGCATTGAGCTCTCACGTATACCAAACCTCGATATTTTTTTCTCCCATGCCTAACAATTTCTTTACAAATTATCACGACTGCGGTTTACTCGAGTGAACGAAAATTTGTTTGTTTATGCCAAAATTTTTCTCTATAGCGGGGACTGTAAAGATGAAACGGTTAATCTGCGCAACCTTATTAATTTTAACTCAATTAGTACAGGCAAATTTATTTCGAAGAGTCGAAGAATTTGAAATGACTGTGCCTTATGCCTGCAGAACACCAGGATATGAATCAAACGACATTGATTTAATCTCCCGAATTATTACGTCTTATCAGTTAGCCAAAAAAGAACATTTGGGGAATTCAATGTGGCAGGTGTTTTTTGACCAGCGACACAAACCTATACATGAAGCTTTTGTTCGAGGAAACTTTAATATCTGCGCTGACATTTTACGCAATCCTAAAGACAGCGATCTCTTTTACGGCATCGATAATTTGTGTGCGAGTGTGCTGCCAGCCATGATCAATCAAGGTTCACTCGTAGGCCTGAGTCATATGAGTCTTGATTTACTCGTACGATTCGGTGAGGCCATTTCTGCCATCAGACTAGATAATCCCGAATCATATGCGGATCCTAGATCTAACCGCAAATGGAACTCTTCTGATGTGTTAAACAGAATAGAAAATAAACTCGGCATGCAGATTTTTTTTCCTAATCCCTATGCCGAAGAAATCGGAATTTGGACACCTCGTGGGGTTGTTTCGGTAAGAGCTGCGTATGCACTTTATCAAGCCTATTTGATCAAAGAGCATGTAAAAGGGATTGAGAACCCACGAGTTCTTGAAATTGGCGCAGGAGTTGGCAGAACTGCCTATTACGCTAGAGCATTTGGCATCAAAGACTATACAATCATCGACATTCCAATGACGAATATTACTCAAGCCTATTTCTTGGGCAAAGTTTTAGGAGACGATCAAGTAGCCCTGCTTGGAGAACATCAAACGCAAGACAAAATTAAGATATTGACCCCTGATCAATTTCTTAATGATGCGAAGCAGTATTATGACCTGATTATTAATGTGGATTCTTTAACAGAGATGAATGCAACGACAATGCAAGCGTACATTACAAAAATTTCTCAATCGACTCCTATTTTTATATCGATCAATCACGAAGTGAATACTCATACAGTCAATGATTTTGCGATGAAATGCAATAATTTAAAATTTTGTCAAAGAATGCCCCACTGGATGCGCACAGGTTATGTGGAAGAAATTTATAATTTTGAGTAAAACTGGATATAAAAACAATGAAATTAACTTGTATTATACACCTCATGGCAAGGCTGAAACGCAGCCTTTTATTATTGGCACTGCTGATTCTCCACACCTTCTCTTTTGCGCATGAAATTACGCCCCAGGACTTCATTGCATGGTGGGCTGGTTATCGGAACACCCCAACTATTCCATCAGACTTAAAAACAATGGAAGATTACTTTATCTCTTCAGGATTAATTAACCGCTGCTCAAAATTCTGGATTTTTCTTAATAAAAAGAACATTGAACAAATTGCCCAATACGGGCATCAGAATTTTAAAACAGACTGTTGCTTGTAATTATTTTACTTGGCTCGTGGAATCTCAGCATGAATATTCCAGAAACCTCTGGCAGGATCTTTCCTTTTTACAAATCATTCCACCTAAGGAATTATCCAAAAAACATGCTTTTTTTACGCAAGAACAATCCTATCAGTATAACTGTACTACTGCTTTGCTTTATAATTACCTTTTCAAGAATAACGCCGCACCTTATTTAGCTGCACTTGATGAGCCATTTTTTGGGAATCCTCCATCCATTAATATTAATGGCAAGCTGATTTCTCAGGATGTTTTGAATTCCTTATTAGAATATCTTTCCATGGCTTGGCATCATGATATATCCAATATCTCCACAGTGTTGGAAGTAGGAGCTGGTTCAGGACGGACTGCACATTGTTTTTTGAAATTGATGAATAATATCAAATATATCATTGTGGATATTCCACCAGCACTTTTTTTGTCGCAAACTTATCTTTCAGAAGTTTTTCCTAATCGAAAGGTTTTCAAATTCAGACCATTTGATAGCTTTGAGGATGTCAAAAGCGAGTTTCTCTCTTCCGATATTATTTTTATGACTCCAGATCAAATGTTAAAACTGCCTGGAAAATCCATCGACCTTTTTGTTGCAATTGATTGTTTGCATGAAATGAAAAGAGAAGAAGTGCAGCTCTACTTTGATGAAGCTGACAGATTAGCTTCCCTCTTCTATTTTAAATGTTGGAATAAAACTGTTGTTCCTTTTGACAACGTTTCTCATACTATAAATAGCTATCCAGTCCCTAGTTCTTGGGAAGAAATCTTCAAAGATAATTGTTATGTTCCATCGACTTTTTTTCATGCATTTTATGAAGTTAGGTAGCTAAAAATAGACAGAATAAAGCTGATCCCAGCGTAAGCTGCGATCCTTCTCTCTCGCTGCAAAACCTCGGATTTCATCGGGGGTAAACTGTGCGAATTGTTCAATCTCTCGGTCTAAAAGGCGCAAAGCGACAGCAAGCGCTTTTCCCGGTTCTCTGATCGTCTTTTCTAAACGTTTTAGAGCGGAAGAAAATAGTCGCTGAGACCGCATTAAACGCCATACCATCCAGCTTAATCCCAAAAGTGGCGACCAGATTACATATTCACCCCCCAACGAAAAATCAAAAACAGATTCTGAACAATAAAACAGCCAGGAAAAGAACGTCCACGCAACAAAAGCTGTGGTTTCTCTAGGACGAGAGAAGAGGGGGCCGAAAAAGCGGCGGAAGTGATTCTTCGATGTGCGGTATGCTAAAATTTCTTCAAAACGGCTCTCTTCAAACATGAGCCTCATCGCATGGACTAGTTCATGAGAGATGAGTTCTTCCCTAGGATATAACCGAGAGAGAAACGAGGATTTGATCTGGATGGAAACGGAACGAGTGCCATCGCTATAATCTTCAATCCAGGAGGCTCCGCCTTCCCAAGGAAGGAGGCCTTTTCTCTTCTCCTCGATATTTACCCAATCTGGAGAGGCATCAAAAATGTCCTGAACAAGCTTGAGCTTTTCAGGGGCAATCCTAATTGTCGCCGCAAGAGCGCGTTTGAAGAAATGGTCCTGGGGTTCGTTTGGACCTGGAAAAATCCCTCGATTATTTAAATTAATTAAGCTTTGCATTTAATTAGCATAATTTAATTAGTTGATAATATCAAGTCTTAAAAACCCTCCTAAAAGTGAAGAAAATGGCAACCAACCCCAAAAAGTTCAACGCCGACACTACCCCAAAAAATAACAAGATCTTATTGCTCTTTTTACTGAGCAGCATCAGCCTTTGCCGGACCATTTTCTCAAATGCGGACTCTTTTTCATGCCAGAGCCCCGCATATTGATGGCGGGCATAGATGGCAAGCTCCTCTTTGGGCGCATCGAAATAATAGGCCGGGAAGACGATGTCGCGATTTTCCCCCTGATTCGCGACCTGCTTGATCGATTCGCCAAATAGCCAAAACGTCCGATGGAGCACTCGGTTGAGCACGGCATCCCGATCGGCACCCGGATAATCTTGCTCGATCTGGTCCCACTTCTCCACGAGCATTTCCATGCAACGCATGAGAATAGGGTGCTGCGGCTTAACCCCAATCAGATTATTAGTCGTAAAAACACAGGAGGGAAGGCTGCTCGTGTACGGCATGTCGATCCCGCAATAAAAATCGTAGGTTTTGTTCAACGGATCAAAAGCTTTAAAACACTTGACATCGTGATCGACATAGATGCCCCCTTCCCGATAGAGGATCTCGCATCGTAAAAGATCAGATTTTTCCGCATAATTGTCGGATTTTGCATAACATTCTCGCAGTTTCAAGAAAGGAAACTCCTTGATCATGCGTAATTGCATTCCAGGACAGGGAAGAGGACGCTCCCGATCAGTCCAGAAATTCACCGTCCAATCAGGGTGTTTGGCCATCCATGTACGGACATTCTCTACAGATTCGCGAGGAAAAGGGCGCGGCCCCACCCAAATGAAATGCACAAGTTTTGGGATACGGTAGATGTTCTCCGAAGCACTCATTAATCCTTTTTTTAACTCGTACATCCGCTTGAACAGTTCCAAATGCTCGAAATCCTCTTTCGTCTGCACATAGGACCAAGCAGGAAGGTCTTTGCCCGTCAAACTTTCAAAATCATCTGAAGAAGGCCGCTCCAACTTTTTGTTTTTTTGACAGGCCCCTAAACTCAAGGAAAATAATACGACTAGAATCCAATAACTGAACTTTTTCATGCTTTTCTCTTTAAAAATCTTAAAACTAATAGCAATCCATTAAAAGTGACAAGCCCAATGAGTAAAAATGTCATGTTGCGATTCTTTTGCCGGATTTTCCCTAAGATCTGTTCTTTGAACCGCTCCTCATTGGTCTTTCTGATTTTAAACTCATTCCAAGCGCTTACAAAAAAGTGATGTGAATAAAGGGAGTCCATTCCCGACTTAGAAAAGAAATAAGCAGCAGGAAAGATGATATCGACATTGCCCTGAATATCCAACGTCTCTGCAATCGCATCGGTTAAAGCAATATACGTGCGCTGCATGACCACTTCAATTTGAGAATACCTATCCTTGCCGCGGTATTTTTCTCCCAAAGAATCCCAACGCTCAACGATCAGATCGATCACTTTGGCCATTGTCGGATGCCTCGGACGCGAGCCGATCACTGCATTCCCGCAAGTGATGCTTCTTCCCACAAATGGTTCATGGGGAGTTTCCAGCCCGCAAAATAAATCGTAACCGCGGTTCATCCCCTCGAAAGGACGCAGACAGTTGGCATCGTGATCGACATAAATTCCCCCTTCCTGAAAGAGAATTTCATACCGCAAAAGATCCGATTTTTCTCCCCAATTCTGCGACTGTTCATACTGCTTGCCCAACTTTAAAAACACAAAATCCTTCACCAAAACCTTTTCCATCCCTTCGCAAGGACACTCGCGATTGCGGTCCGTCCAGAATTTCACCGTCCAGCCAGGATTCTGGGCCATCCACATCCGGACATTCTCTACCGAGCCAGGGGGAAAAGGGCGAGGCCCAAGCCAAATAAAGTGGACGACTGGAGGGATCTTATATCTGCCCTTTTGTATGAATTGGGCCATCTTATTCTTCTCGTACAAAACTTTTGCGCGCTCAAGCGTTTGCACGTCATGCGGCTCCGTGACATGCCTCCAATGAGAAGTGGCTTTGCCCATCAACCCATCAAAATCGTTCACATCGAATGCACTCTCATTGGCAACTAATTGAGAGGTGAATAAGAGGATCAAGAAAATGAGTCTCATTTTTTCCCCTTCGTTTTCTTCTTTAACAGAGGATAGATCAAGAATGCGCCCAAACCGACATTGACGATCGTTAATGACATTGCCCAAGAATAGGTACGGGAAAACTCTCGTTTTACCTCTTTAAACAGCCGCACCGCTTTGGATTCATAACTATGTTCTATTTTGTACCATGATTCTTTATGTTGATGGACGGCAAAGATCGCATTTTTGTCTTCCGTAAGGCTAAAGTAATCCGGAGGGAATACGGCGTCTTTTCGGCCCGACCGATTGTGCGCTTCTTTGATGCCGACCCCTAGCGATCGAAAACTCCGATGCAGAACACGGTTAAAGACATCCGTCGATTCTAATCCCGTATATTGCTGCTCTAATGCATCCCATTCATTGATCAACCACTTCTTGGATGCTTTCAAAATCGGATGCTGCGCCGTGGAAGCGATGAAGTGCGGCGAAGGATTGATGGAAGAGCTCAGCACTGTAAGACCTAAAGGCTCCAGTCCGCAAAAAAAATCGTAGCTACTCTGCAAACACTCGACCGATTTTAAACATTTCATATCATGATCGATGTAAATGCCCCCCTCGTTGAGCAAGATCGCGTAGCGCAAAATCATTGAGCGCTCCCCAAAATTGTCGCAAAGGTAATAACAGTCCTTTAATTCTTGAAGAGGGAACATCTCAAAGGAATAGACCTCCATCCGATCATCAGGCGCAGCCTGCCCAAGGTCGGTCCAGAATTTGACCTTCCAGCCCGGATGCGCATCGATCCACCCCTTTACTTTCTTCACAGAGTCTTTTGGAAAAGGGTTGGGCCCCAGCCAGATATAATGCAAAGTTTTAGGAATACATCCCCCGGGTTTCTCCCGCTTTTCTGCCATATCAAACAAAGCAGAGAAAAACCCAAGCAGCTTTCGGTCCTCTGCCGTTCTCACATATTCTGAATCCCCTCCGCCCCTCTTCAGGTGTTCGTCAAACTTCCCCGCAAACAGACAACCGGGAACACACAAAATCATTAGAAATTTAAACATGCCGCCTCAAAATTTTTATTCATTTTCGCAGTTCCGCGGACTGATTTGCAAGAGTGATTAATTTCGGCACGCAATGAGGTATTTGCAGCCCCGGGGGAAAGCAATAGGAGGGTGTCAAGAACAGAGTCGGAGTGTGATCGACGAAATAGCGGTTGAGGTAGCTTTCCCCGTGCCATTTGGGAATAAACTTCCTTTTAAGGTCCACATCGACAAGACGAATATTGACTTCGAAGAGTTTCAATACCTCTTCGCGCTTCCCCCCATAAAAGGAACCGGTACAATATTGTTTTCTCTGCGATTTTGGCACATAAGCCATCGATTTTTTATTTCCACAAAATGTTCCTGGAGAATTTAAAAAAGCCCAATGACGCGTCGCAACAAGATCCCCCAAAATCTCATCCCCGACCTCAGCCACAAATTCCATGTCGGCATCAATCGCATAGAGATAGTCGACCCCCTCAAACAGATCTTTATGGGCGTAGTAAACATGAAATCTTTTCAAGGTATCGTATGGGCGGCCTAATTTCGGTTGCTCAACTCTCACAACATCCTTGGCATCAGGGACAATTCCATCGGTAAAGATAAAGAAGGTGCGCTCATGCTTTGGCAAGAAAAACTTCCTCGCTGTCTCAATCATCTTGACTGCGGCAGCATCATAATTGCCCGTCGCCATCACAAGCAGCCCAACCTTGAGCTTCTTTGCTCCTTCCTCGGCAAAGAAATAGACGGGGAGAAAAAGTGTGCATAAAATTAAAAGCCATTTTCTCATGCAAACTCCTTTTGTTCATGGGATGAAAGAATTTCATCAAAAATCCTCAGATAGCCTTCAGCAGTTCTTTCCCAAGTAAATTGACTAATCGCTTGCTTTGAATCTTCGGTCTTTACTCGGACCTGTTCGCGATTGGATAAAATATAATCCATCTTTTCAGCAATATCTTCTGGAGACCTCGGATCAAAAATCTCAGCATAGACGTTGTGGACAGCCATATGCTCAAGAAATGGAGGGATGTTCGACATGGCGACAGGGACGCCTCTTTGCCAAGCATCGAAACCTGGGACATTTCCCCCTTCATAAAGGGAAGGATTGACAACAACGCTTGCGCATTGGATCAGAGAATCAATCTCTTCGTTAGTCACATATCCTAGCCCAAACACATCCTGGGGTTCGCAATTCATTTCCAACCCCATTGCACAGGAGCGGCCATTAATCACCTCCGTACCAGACCCTGCAAAGACCAAAAGAACATCGCGGCCCGTCCTCTTCAAAATGGGAAAAGAAGAAAGAAGGGAGCCTATGTTCTTGTGGCTGCTAATGTTCGTTGGGCAGAGAATGTAGCCTTTGGAAATGCTGAAGCGATTCCTGACAATCTGTTTTGCTCTTTCCTGGTCTATCTCGGAAACTGTACTTGTGGGGGCGACTGGCACAACTTTGGTCTTATCTCCAAATTCGGGATAAAATTTTTGCAGCTCGCCACGCATAAAATCGGTTGAAACAATCGGTGTGGCTCTTGAAAGCCAGATGGGCATTTCGCGGTTCAATAACTCCAACACCCACGGGGCCATTGTCTGACCAGAGAAAAAGTACCTAAAATTGAAATCGTGGAAAATCCCAGCCATGGGACATGTTAACTCTGGACAACGCAAATGAAACGGCCAAGTAAAAAAAGCGATATCGAATCCTTTTATGCTATTTTCAAGCTCTTTGTGAACTGAACCGGATAAATAATAGGAAATGGAGGATAACGGATTTGCAAATTTGCGTTGGAATAAGCTGACGACATGTCTGCTGCCGCGGATATTGAACAGGTCCCTGCCGGAAAGTCTCGCTGAGGCAAGGCCTCTCACTTTAATCCCGCTTGATTTTTCTAAACAATCAAGACCTTCTCTTTTAATGCTATGGGGATTCCCAAAAAAAGTGATGTTTAAATCAGGTCTCGCTCTTTTCATCGCAGGGAGCAATGCTCGGACAACCCTCGATCCGCCTCCAGGATTTCCAATATGATCGATCACAGCAATTTTCATTTTTCTAACCATATTTCATATTGAGAATAAGACTCTAAGATTATTTCGGAATAATTTATGAAATCACCGACTAAAACCCATTTAAATAATCAGAGTATTTTTTATAATTTTCGAAACAACTCTTTCTCTTCTTAATATTTTTTATCCTGCGAAGCAAGAAAAGGATGTAGATTAATTTGGGAATCCATTTGCAAAATGCGGATGTAATTAGAAAAAGTGCTGTTTCAATATTCAAACCATGATTTTTATGGAAAACTTTTGCGTATCGATAAGCAACATTAAATTTTTTATCGAAAAGCGAAAGACATATCAAGGTGCGATTCAAGGTGCGATTTCTTTGCCTTGATTCTTCATTGAGCAACCTCATTGTTCTCTTTTTAACTTCCGAGGAAAGATAAGGATTACATTCCAATCGTTCCGACACCTTTCTTTGAGACTTATCCCAGCTTTCTAACTCTTGGTGGGCTGAAAAAGAAGAAGCATGAAGTACAAAAATACCGCATGGTCTTTTGGAAATAAAAATTGGGAAACGAGCGGCAATTTGCAGTAAAAAATCACAGTCCCACATGAGCTCATTGTTCGAATCGATAAAGATTTCCTCTATTACTTTGCGATGAAATAAAACACATGTCGGGATAGGATATTTGCCAATCATTTCAGAGACTCCTTCCTGGGATGGAAAGTTCCCTGATTTGCTCCACGAATCAAGTGGGACAGTAATCACTTCTCCTTTTTCTGTCATCGCAATCGCCGAACCTGCAGAAAACCCGCATTCCGGATATTGCTGAAATCCTCTCATTACTTCTTCACAATACCAAGGAAAAATCAAATCATCGTCAGAAAGGAAGCAAAAATAGGGCGTTGTTACCCGAGCGAGGCTATGTTGGTAATTGCCGATCATTCCAATATTTTTCTCATGACAATGATAATGGACGCGTCGATCTTTTTGCATAAAAGATTCGGCAACTCCTGCGGTTTCATCATTGGACGCATTATCGTAGATATGGATCTTAATATCGGAAAAGGTTTGATTGACTGCGCTGCTTACAGCCCGCTTTAAAAGGTTTGGTCGACGGAAGGTGGGTATGATCACTGTTATTAATGGAGAAGTCATCGGTGTATGCGACAATGAGTATATTTCAAACCATTTTGCATTTTTCTTCGCACGCATACTCTAAACCAATATCTTCGAAGTTTAAGTATAAGGTGCAAAAATAAATGAGAAATAGGCAGGTATTGGCACATTTTAATGAACATAGTAAGCAGCAGTACTTTATGCCTTTTTCCTCCTTCTTGTTTGAAGGTGGAAATAATTGAGGAAGCCTCCAAACAATTCTTTTTGTGTAGAGAGCGCACTGCAATCATGAATAACAACTCTTGCAATTCGTTCTGAAGAATTTTCTCAGCTTTTTCTTTTGCGTCCAAAGAAAGTTCTGGATGATCCCTTATTTTAGAAATCATCATCGGCCAGCCGGGATAAACAAGCTTAAAACCATGGGTTCCAGAATAAGAATCTGCACTTTGTACAAACACAGCGCAGGGTTCTTTTGAAACTGCAAAAGAAGCAGCTGCAGCAGCACGTAATACATAATCGATGTCGATTGCCTTCATCTGCATATCCAATGCTCCTATCGATTCGATCACTTCTTTCCTGAATAAAATCCCTGTCCAATTAGAATATTTTCCGACCATCTCCAAAAGTCCTTCCGGCGGAGAATAGTAATCTTTTTCAGGCCATTTTGAAAGTCTAATGTCAATCGCACTTCCTTTGTCGTCGGCATCAATCACTGCTCCCATTGAAAAAATTGACTTTGGATGTCGTTCAAAACCCTGTAACGTAATCTCGTAAAATTTAGGAAGTAAATAATCATCATCAGAAAGAAAGGAAAAAAAAGAAGTATCAACGCGAGATAGCCCGTATTGAAAATTTTTCACAGCTCCAATGTTTTCTTCATGGCAAAAGTACTTGACCCTTGGGTCATGGGAAAATTGAGCAACGACTTCAGCCGTTGAATCTCCGGAAGCATTGTCATATACACAAATGATAAAGTGGGGATAAGTCTGATTTAGAACACTTTCAATTGCCCTTTTTAGGCGCTCAGGCCTTCTGAAGGTAGGAATGATAGTCGTAATCATGGGAGCAGTCATTGGCGAAGCCTTTCCTTCCACCATTCAATGGTTTGATGCAACCCTTGTTCAAGAGAAAAACTAGGCGTCCAATGCAGTTCGCCCTGCAGCCGTTTTGTGACGGCCACAAGTTGGTCCGGCTCGTTTTGAGAGGGTAAGACACCAAATTGAATGTATTCACGGCCTTGCAGCAAATCAGCGATGTTTTCAATCACTTGCTTGACCGACACGCCTTTCCCTGAGGCGATATTCAGATCTCCTTGCAGATCACTGTCCAGCAAAGATACAAATGCGCTTGCAACATCTTCAACGTGCATAAAATCTTTGATCTGATTGCCGTGGGAACAAGGCATTTGTTCTTTTTTTAGAATTTTCTGAATGACAACAGGAACTAATCTTTCGGAGTATTCATGAGGTCCATAAAGATAAAAGACTCTTCCCCAAGCTTGGCTGAATCCCAGCTGTTTAGAAAGAGATTTCAAAATCAAAGACAGTGTGTATTTACACGTTCCATATAAGGTTTTTGGAAGGCAACGAGTGGTCTGCTCGCAAAATTCCTTTGCCTCCCAATCATATTCGGCGCAGGTTCCCGCACCGACGATTCTTGTTCCACCCCGAAGGGCAAAAGCCTCGAAAAGATCGATACTGGACTTGACCCAGGCCAAATTATCCAGTGAATTCCAGAATTTACCGGGTGTGACATTCCAGGCTAAATGTAGGAGGTGTGTGGGTTTGATTTGCTCTAAAAGCTCTTTGGGAGAGCCGCTCAAGAGATTATGATCAATCCAGTGCGCATCCTTTGAAAAAAATCTCTGCTCTTTAAAAAACAGAGCATAGATCTCAAACCCTCGACGTTTAAGAAAGGGAATACAATGGCGTCCGATGAAACCATCAGCTCCAGTGATAAGGACTTTTTTCATATTCATCATATTGTTGGTCTTTTATTGAAATCATGCTCACGTCAAGAGGCCAAGAGATCCTAAAGGCGGAATCATTCCATCGGACGCCCGATGAGCTTCCTGGAACATAGGAAGAAGAAATCTGATAAAACACTTCTGTCTTGTCTTCTAAAGTCTGAAATCCATGGGCAAATCCTTCAGGAATATACAGCATGTGGCGGTTTTCCGCGGAAAGGACAACCCCTTCCCATTGTCTATAAGTTTCTGAATCTTTGCGCAGATCGATGATGACATCGAAGATTTTACCTTGGGTGCAGCGGACCAGTTTTACTTCTGAATGAGGAGCTTTCTGGAAATGCATCCCTCTGACTGTTCCTTTCTTTAAATTAAATGAAATGCTGCACTGTTCAAGATGTGGATTAAGGCGATTTTGTTCAAATTCTTTCCGGCAAAAGGCGCGAGCGAAAAATCCTCGTTCATCCGCTATGGGCTCAGGCTCCAAAAGATATGCGCCTTTGAGGCGAAGGGGGATGTATTTCATTAAAAAATCTCTAACTGAGGAATGGGGACAACAAATTTACCCCCCCATTGACGGATTGAGCTCATTTGTTCAACGATCTCGCCTTTTAGATTCCAAGGAAGAATGAAAACGAAATCGGGCTTTTCCTTTTGGATTTTCTCAACTGGGTAAATGGGAACATGCGTTCCCGGTAAAAAACGCCCTTGTTTATGGGGGCTGCGATCGACCGTGAAGTCGAGAAATTGCGAACGAATCCCGCAAAAATTAAGGAGGGTGTTCCCCTTTGCAGGAGCTCCATAGCCGGCAACCCTTTTTCCTTGCATTTTGCACTCCAAAAAGAAATCTAAAAGATCTGTTTTCATTTTTTGAACTTTAAAGGAAAACTGTA
This sequence comes from uncultured Verrucomicrobiae bacterium, assembly GCA_963698815.1. Lineage (GTDB taxonomy): Bacteria > Chlamydiota > Chlamydiia > Chlamydiales > Rhabdochlamydiaceae > CAJCIW01. Next base: position 358,676 of record CAVOSF010000007.1, on the reverse strand, counting down.
AATATCCCTTCAAATCATTGAAATTCAGCTCTCTCTCACACTGCTTTAAATCAAACACCCTAATAGACACCTCTTTATTAGCCTCTGCATGACAGGCATAAATCCTCAAGGAACCGCCATGAGTCTTAAGTTCATCTACATCATAGATTTTAAGGCCATGGGCTCTAAAAACCTCATCTACGGTCAACAAAGAAAAATAGGAAAAATGTTCGTGATAAATGGTGTCGAATTGATTGCTTTCGATGAGCCTCATCAAGTGGGGAAATTCCATCGTGATCGTCCCATCGCCTTTCAGTAAGATTTTCAAACCTTCTACGAAATCGTTGAGGTTGGGCACATGGGCGAGCACATTGTTGCCTACCAACAGGTCTGCCTGTCTCTTTTCATTTTTTAAATCTTCGGCAAGGTTGCTTCCAAAAAATTTAACCAAAGTCGGAATCGATTTATCCTGCGCAGCTTTGGCGACATTCGCTGCTGGCTCGATCCCGAGCACTGGGATTCCGCTCTTTTGAAAAAATTGCAGCAGATACCCATCATTACTGGCAATTTCGATCACTTGAGCAGAAGTGCTGAGCTTAAGCTTGTTGATGATCTCTTCGACATACGTTTCGCAATGCTTCAACCAACTTTCCGAATAGGAAGAGAAATAGGCGTAATCGCCAAAAATATTTTCCGGCAATTCATATTCTTTAACTTGAACAAGAAAGCAGTTGGAACACACATAGGCATGCAAAGGGTAAAACGCCTCTCCCTTTTCCAATTGCTCATTGGTCAAATAACTATTGGACAAAGGGGTCATCCCTAAATCGCAAAAGGAGTGTTCAAGAGGGTGCCCGCAAAAGCGGCAAGGAGTCTTCATAATTAATAGCTTGGGTTTCTTGTTTTAAATAATCCTTGTACCATTGAATCGTTCGCTGCAATCCTTCCTCTAGATCAAAAAGAGGACTCCATCCTAGCGTTTTTCGCGCTTTTTGGGAATCCAAACTCTGATCTCGAATTTCCTCTTTTGCCTCATTGAGAATCCGAAGCTTTAAGTCTTCGCATAGCATTAAACGCTGAATGCAGTGCACAATCTCAAGGACGGAATAGGGCTTATTGGGTCCGAAATTGAATGCTTGTCCCTGAACATTTTCTTTGTTGGCATTAGAGGCAAGCAGCAAGTAGGCGTGTACCGCATCTTCAATGTATAAATAATCGCGGGTGAATGTACCGTCGCTGCGAATGACAGGCTCAATTCCATTGTAAAAGTTTTTGATCGTTCCCGGGATTAAACGACTCCAATTTAGATCTCCCCCTCCATATAAATTTCCGCATCGTGCAATGACGATGGGTAAATGGTACGTATGATGGTAAGTGTGGGCGATTAAATCGGTGCAAGACTTAGAAACATCGTAGGGATGCTGGCCTTTTAAGGGCATCTCTTCTGTATACGGGAGCACAGGGCTAGACCCATATGCTTTATCGCTTGACGCTATCACGATCCTCTTCACAAGCTCTTTGTGCTGCCTGCAAGCTTCCAAAAGGTTGTAGGTTCCTCGAATATTGCTTTCAAAAGTAGGAAGGGGGTTGCGCAATGCCGTTCCAACAATGGTCTGAGCTCCGAGATGAAACACTGTATCGATTTCATGCTCATTGATCGCTCGTTCGAGAACTGCATACTCCTCCAAAGCTCCATTGACAACATGAGTTTTTGCGATGAGCCCGCTTCGAATCAATGCACTTTGCGGATCCGCATCCCGCACTAAAGCAATGACATTTGCCTTTTCTTGCAAAAGTGCTCTGACTAGCCAGTATCCCAAAAGTCCAGTTGCGCCTGTGATAAATACAGTCTTGCCATTCCAAAAATTGTTCATCATTTCCTCAACAACTCATCAGTGTATTGCCTGTCCAAGGAGCTTTTCCAGTTTCCCAGAGAGCTTGCAGCAATTTTTGCTCGCGCAATGTATCCATCGGCTGCCAAAAACCCTCATGAAAATAAGCCATGAGCTGTCCTTCTGAAGCTAATTTTTCGAGCGGTTCGCGTTCCCATAAGGTGGACTCATCGCGGATATACTGTAGAACTTCCGGCTCGAGAACAAAAAAGCCTCCATTGATCCAACCTTCCTGGGCCTGATTCTTTTCTGAAAATTCGACAACCTGATTGCCATCTAATACAAGTCCCCCAAATCGCGCAGGAGGATGCACGGCTGTCACGGTCGCAAGTTTCCCATGGGACTTATGAAAAGCCACGAGTTGAGAAATATCGATATTTGCCACTCCATCGCCATAAGTCATCAGAAAAGCATGATTTTCAATCCAATGCTTCAAGGCTTTTATCCTACCTCCAGTCTGGGTGGTTTGCCCTGTATCGATCAGATTCACTTTCCAGTTGCTTCGTTTGACCTCATTGACATTCACAACTCCACTCGACAAATCGATGCTTAGATCGTTATTATTCGGCCGGTAATTAAGAAAATACTCTTTAATCGCTTCACCCTTATATCCCAAAGCAATGACAAACTCCTCATATCCATACGTTGCATAGATGTTCATGATATGCCAGAGCATCGGTTTGCCCCCGATTTCAACCATCGGTTTTGGGATATGCGCCGTCATTTCAGAAAGACGCGTTCCAAGACCGCCAGCTAAGATGACTGTTTTCATCGTTATCTCCACTGATTTAAAAATGATATTCGCAGAAGTCGGCTAAAAAAAACAACTTTCGTTTGACTTTACAGCCTCAAAAACTTCCAGAATATTATTAAATTTCCCTTCAATCTGTTTGGCTGGTCCGTGTTTTGGGTGAGAAAATCGATATGCCATCGAATGGGCAAACCTTTTCCCGAAATTTTTATTTGGAGGAGAGCAGATAAGCAAAGCGGCGAAGAATGGAATGAAGTAGGCAAATTTTTCCCATAAGAAAAGACTTTCAAACAATTTCAACAGTTCACTAAGGCTGATCCCTTCTTTTAGGGCATATTTTTTAAGACAATGCAAAACCTGTAATAAACGATATTTAGTGTAATTTACTTCCAATGAACATTCCACACCAAAATTACTCAAGATCGTCTCCATAGCTAGTAACCAAGAAGTATTCATATTAGTACCAGGCAGTAAGTGCTTGGAGACTCTATTTAAAATTCGGCTATCTGGAGTATTGTGCAAAAATTCCAAGCCTTGATTCTCCTTGTTGTTTAGATAATACCAACCAAAAGACTTTGGAGTAACTCCAATGACAACCATCGGCCTAGGCACGGCAAGTATTCGTTCTGCCTTAATGAACAGCGCCGTAGTTGCATAATAATCAGGATAGGGGGATTGAAAAAACTCTCCATATTTCTTCATTCGGTTGATTAACTTACGGCTCACTAAGGAATGCTGCATGTTAAAAATTATAGAAACAACAAAGTTTAAAATTTCTCTAACAAGGCGCATTGATTCGGATTTCGGAAGCATAAAAGGAGATTGCTTATCCACAAGAAAAGAAGCATTGCAATACTTTGTAGCAGCTCCTTGAGACGTCTTTGAAATGACTCCAGGATAGACGTAATTTATAGCACTAGTATAGACGAGTTCAGGAAAATCAAATTGAGCCAAAAGAGAATGACAATAAGAAAAATATCCTTGCAACAGACAATCATCATCTCCAAGCATGATAACATAGTCGCCTGTAGATTTTTCAAGCGCTTGATTCCAATTATCTGTAACAGATAACAGCTGTTTCGTTCTGTAATATTTGATCCTTTGATCTGCCAATGAAGCGATATAAGATCCGATATCCTCGTTGGAATCGTTATCCGAGATGATGATTTCCCAATCATCGTAGTCTTGCTGTAATACGGAATGCACAGCATACCTTAAGTATTCAAGCCGATTTCTTGTTGGAATTAGTACAGAGAATTTCATTGAACCCTATCATTTGGATTTGAGGGCAGTTCATATATGAACCCCAACTTTAGAAAAGCATCGAGATTATCCAAGACAAACTGAGGATACGATTGGTCAATATCGACAATCTCACAACAGCATTTCACACTGCTGTCAATGAAATTTTGCGTTCTCCATTCTGGAGTAATGATCGGCGTGTTTCCTGGCGTATGCGACCATGCATCCAATTTTTGAATGAATCGATTTAAACCTCCCATAGAACAAAAATGCCAACCACAGTCGTAAAGAACATATGGGGGTGGGAATGGCGGATGGGGGATATTAAAAATATAGCACTTTCTTAAATCGTCAACGCTTTTGTCTTTTAAATGCCCGTATTGCATTGCAAAGGGGCGAATCCCTCCGTTGTTCTTCTCCTTGGAGTTTAGAAAATAGAGATAAAAGTTAATCTGACAAGCAACCACAGGATGAACCTTTAAAGCATCAGCAATACGTGGAATAGCTTGATGGGATAGGATCTCATCTAAGTCAGAAATCAAAATGATATCGCTGTCATGGCAGCGTCGCAATGCTCTTTTAATTTGGTCTCTTTGAAATTTTTCACGCTCCCACGGATTATTATGCACTTCTATTCTTTCCGTGACGCCCACGTAGAGGATTTTATGCAAAAACTTTTCAAATCTTTTTTTTCTCTCTTCTTTGAACAGCAGAGGCTTAGGCTTTCCTTGAAAAGTTTCATCCATTTCCACCAAGACAAAATAATCAACAACGTCGTTCAATTCATTTAAGCGAATCTCAAGCAACTCAAACTCATTAAAAAAAGTGAAGCAATCATAAATCTTTGGAGTGTATTCTGCTCGCTCCTTGTGCTTCGTTTTTTTGTCTTTTTTTTTGTGTTTGGCAAGTTTCACACACGCAGCGGCATTATTTTGATAGGACCAGGCATTTGTAGAAAAGGAGAAAAGAAATAAGAGAATACAGTAAAACATCTTGCGCACAAGTACCCCCCTTTTTTTCTGAGGCATGAGACTCAGCGGCCTATCCTTGAATATTGCTCCAGCACATCTGTGACATCGCCAAAAGCTTTGATCGTTCCTCTTTCCAACCAAAGCGCCTTATTACAAAATTCGCGGGACACATTAGTGTCATGCGTGGAAAGCACAAGAAATTCCGCTTGGCCAACGAGGGTTTTCATCTGTCTTTTGGCTTTTTCGATAAATTGAGCATCCCCGACATTCACGATCTCATCGATGAGTAGAATTTCGGAGGCGACACATGTGATAATTCCAAAAGCCAATCGAACCTTCATCCCGGAGGAATATGATTTAATCGGCACCTTCATGAAATCTCCAAGTTCTGCAAATTCTTCGACTTTGGGGATCATAGCACGGATTTCTGCTTTTGATAGCCCCATGATCAAACCTCTAAGCGTGATGTTTTCATAGGCATTTAAGTCGTTGTCCATGCCCATCATAATATCAAAGAGACAATTGGTTGTGCCTTGCACGCGTACCTTTCCCCTTGTGGGCTCATAAATCTTGGCGAGAACCTTGAGCAATGTAGACTTTCCGGCTCCATTGGGACCGATTAAAGCAAGCCGATCCCCTTTTTCCAAACGAAAGCTGACACCTTTTAGGGCTTCGACAATGACTGTGCCATTATCTCCTCCAAGCCGACCGCCCGTGGCTATGTTTACAAAAGACGCTTTAAGGGACCTGGCATTTGAGCCGTAGATCGGATAATGCAAAGAAACATCTTCTAGTTCCAAACAGGCCATATCAATCCACCCAAAATGCAATTCTGGAACGTGCTCTCATGAATACGAAAAAAGTTAGGAAACAGCCAAAGAGGGCCAAAAGAGCGGAGACATACATGCTCTTTAAGTTTGGAACATGGCCAAGCAACGGGGAGCGAACCCCTTCTAAAAAGTAAACTAGAGGATTATAGTTCAAAATCTTTGGATTTTGATCTAAGAGTCTTGGCATCCATGAAATCGGGGTCATAAAAAAAGCGATTTGCACACAAGTATTGATCATCGGAACAATATCGCGAAAACGCGCAGAAATGATCGCGACTAAGAAGCAAATCCAAAAGACGTTGAGCACAAGCAGACAAAAACCAGGCACGACTAACAAAACAGGCCACCCAGGATTCAACTTAAAAAAAACACAGACCAGCAAATAGACGACCAAATTATGCGCGAGGACAATTGTTTGCCTCACGAGATGCTTAAAAACATAGATGCTAAATGGAAGATGGATCTGTTTGATGAAGCCTCCATTAGACTTAAAAACCTCAGTAGCCTCAACAACACTTGCTGAAATGAAGGACCAAAAAAGAAAGCCTGTGGAAAAAAAAGGGATATATTCATCGAGACTTTGATGAAATAGACGGCTGAATACAATGCCCATCATTAAAATAAAAATGAGCATGCTCAGAGTAATCCACCAAGGACCGATGATGGAGCGCCGGTACCGTTGTTTTACCTCCGCCCAGCCCAAATGCAGCCAAACGTTGTATTGAAGGGCGCCATTTTTTAAATCTTTCAGAGCAGAATCTATTTTCATATTTATAAAATTAAAATTCTCTAAAGCAGATGATGCCTTATGAGTAAAAAAAAGGCAATAACTCTCTCTTGTTGGCACAGGGCACAGGAAATTGGAACAATTTTTTGAAAAATGGACTTGTTGACATCGAAAATGGTCGAAAACTATACTTGCAGAGGATCAAATCCCAGCTGCAATCATCTATGACCCATTTTCCCGTAAGGTGCATTTTGAAAAAGTGTATTGCCGTCATTCCCAGCGTTGAAGGGTGGCATTTACTCAGCCGCCTACTGCCTACCATCGATCTCCCAAAGGATCAGATTTTTGTTGTCGACCAAGGAAGCCAAGATAAAACAGAACAAAAGTGTAAAGAGAGCGGCTATCAATGCATTCAAATGCATGCTCGAGCTACCTTTACCGAGGCCCTAAACCGAGGAGTAAGGGAAGCTCTCGATAGAGGAGCTGATTACGTTCTGGTGTTAAACAATGACATCGAATTTTTAACTCATGTTGCCACTCAGCTCATGAACCGTGCGGAAAATGAAACCCATTTGGGGATAATCGCTCCCCGTCAGATCATTGCTACAAACAATAAAGATGTAAACGATGTTAAAAGAACTGTTTGGGAATTGACAAAGGTGCATTTTTATCACGAAATTGGTGAAGCACAGAGCACCTCCGAATTACTCGAAGCGGATTGTTGCGAATTTACCTGCGCACTCATTAAGAACTCCGTCTTCCAAGCCATAGGAATGCTCGACGACAGGTATCAATTTTATCATGAGGATGCTGACTTTTGTTTTAGGGCTCATCTTGCTGGATTTCGTTGTGCATATGATCAAACGGCATTGATTAAACACTTTTCTGGATCCACATTTAACAAACAAAAAACATACAAAAAGAAGCGGCTCATTCAGCGAAACAAAAAATACTTTTCCGTTGATCATCTCAAGTATCACGTAAGTTTTCCCTTTGTTAATTCGCCCATCGCATGCTCTTGGAACACGACAAATGAATTTTTGGGGCACTACTTAAAAAAGTATGGGTTGCTCAGCCCCAGATTTAGTACTCCCACTCTTTCTCCGATGGTTCATCCAGGAACGTTCCAAACTGACTACTTACTTACAGTTTGGGAAACGTCTCAACTTCCTGGGGAGTGGGTTAAAGAGGCAAAAAAGCACAAGCACGTCTTCGTTCCTTCTCTTTGGAACAAACAAGTTTTTGAGTCTTGCGGATTGACAAATGTCTCTCTCTTGCCGTTTGGAGTTGAAACTGATCTCTTCCATCCTTGGGGGAAAAAGCTATCCCTCCCCTGGGAAAAATCGATTTTATGTGTCTTCCAAAACCAATATAGAAAAGCTCTTGACGTCACGCTTCGGATGTGGGGCCAAATTCGAAGCAGGCATCCAAAAACATTTCTTGTGCTCTATGGGAAAGAGATTGAGTTGACCAAACTCAAAATGAATAATTGTTTTTCTGAGAGGATTGGCGATTTCATTGTCAGAATAGACTGGGATCATCGAATCGCTCTTCTGCAGCCGGCCTTTACGGAATATGTAAGTCATGAAAACATGGCAACTCTATACCGATCCTGTGAGATATTTTTATTAAATTCTCGGAGCGAGGGATTTGGTTATCCCATTTTAGAAGCTATGGCATGCGGTGCATTGTGTGTGGTCCCGAACTATGGGGCAACTAAAGAATTTATCCAGGAACAAAATTGTATTTTCTTTGAGGGAACCCCTGTGAAGGCCAACTACAGTGACAAGGGATTTGGAGACGTTGGAAATTGGTGGGAACCAGATTTAAATGATTTAGGTCAAAAAGTGCAGCAGGCCCTAAGGACGGATGAACAAACTAAGGCATTGATCACCTATCGAGCAAGACAAACCGTTCTTTCACACTTTACATGGCGATGCACCATGAGGACCCTCCGGAAACACTTAGAACAAATTCAGTTTCCTTCCACTCATGGTCACCATCAGGAAGTGAGATCTTTTGCCACGCGATGCAGAAAGCAATCGGCTTCTGCGATGCACTCCGCTGGGCGTTTCTTTCTAAAGACCGCAGCTGTGATGGAGTCGCATGAATTAAAGGAAATTGTTAAAAAAGTCGGGCTTAAAATATTTAATAAAACTCACACATAAATGATTTGCAAAGACCTCAATCAAAAACACTCAAATAGTCTTCAGCCGATCTTTCCTAAATGAAATGGCCGATGGGTCCAGGGCACAGGAAATTAGAACAATTTTTTTAAAGCTGATCAGAGGTTCATCACCTCCGTCTCGTCCCTCAAAAATTTATCGATACAAGCTTTGCAGGGGGCTTATCACCCCCGCCTCGAGTTTGGACAAATCTCCCTACCCAACTTGAATTAATCGTCCTTCGGCGATTGTCCCTTACATTGCCATCGGCCTGACCGGCCGCTGTCAATGTATTGGCACTAATTTTAGTTCTTTAGGGGCTGAGGATTGAAATCTTTAGAGACAAATTTAGCGTTGACAAGATGCTCTCGAAGTAGATACAGTCTCTTTTCATATTAAAATCCTGCACGATGAAATTCTCTGTAGCGATCCCATCGCATAATCGGTTAGAGCTTCTCAAAGAAGCGATTTATACTATCCAGGTTCAAAACTGGGATAATTGGGAATTAGTAATATTTGACAACTGCTCTAATGAAAAAATAGATGAATATATTGCAGAATTAAAAGATCCACGTATTCGCTGCCAACGTTCTGAAGTTTATCTCCCCGTTTGCGACAGCTGGAATCGCGCAATGGATATGACTACTGGCGATTATGTTGTTTTTTTGGGAGACGATGATGGATTAGCACCAAATTTTTTTTCCCGATTATCACAAATCGTTAAACAATATTCCAGCCCAGAATTGTTGTATTGTGCAATCTATCAATTTATGCACCCAGGTGTGGCACCTTGGGCTAATAAAGGATATATCGCTAACATGAAAAATGTCTTTTTTTTCAAGAATAGGCAAGAGCCATTTTTCCTTTCCAAAAAACAAATCACTAAAGCAGTAAAAGGATCCATTCATTTACAGCGAAATTTCACCTTTAATATACAAGCTTTCGTTTTTAGCAGGGGATTACTTGATAAGCTAAAAATGAACGGTGAGATTTTTCAATCTCCTTTTCCTGATTATTATTTAGCAAACGTTGCCATTGCTCAATCCGAAAGGACTTTGGTAGTGCCAGACCCTATGTGCATTGCTGGGGTGTCCAAGAAATCGGTGGGTTATGCATTGTTTAATAGTCAAGAGGATAAATTTTCAGAACTATTAAATACTAATCTTTCATCTGACCCTTTTTATACAAAGATAAAGGAATGGCTTTTACTCGGCTCTCTTTATGATGTAAATTATTTAATTGCAATGATGCATGTCGTGAATAAAGTTTTTCCACTGCTTAAGGCGAAAGTGAATTGGCGCCGTTACCGCCGTTTACAAATTTATAATGCGTTATGCCTTTTAGACAAACAAGGAGAATCTTTTCGCGCGCTATCCTTCTGGAACCATCTGACCTTCTGCGAGAAATCCTGGACATTTTTTTACAGCCAAGCGATCCAATGGAGTAAAAAGCACTGGCTTTTTGCAAAAGCTATGCAAATTTTATATGCGAAACATATTTCTCCTCATTCATTCCAGCCTCCAATGCCAATCTACAAAGGTAAAACCTACTATAGCTTGATTCGTCTTTATAACGATTTGCACAAGGGTATTTTAGGTTAAAAATGACTAAACCTTTAATAGCAGTTGTATATCTTGCACGAAAACACGATGGACTAGAAGCTTATCGTAAGTTTATCAGATCATACGAGACTTTTTCTGCAGGCGTCAAACATGACTTAGTCGTGGTTTTTAAAGGGTTTACATGCAAAGGTGATTTGGAAAACATTAAATCAGAGTTTTGTTCTTTGCAGTTTATTTCTTTAGAAGTGGAAGATGCGGGTTTTGATATAGGCAGCTACTTTAATGCTGCTAAAATCATTGACTACCAGTACATTTGTTTTCTTAATACTTTTTCAGAGATTCTTGCGAATGATTGGTTGGACAAATTATTATCTCAGGCATCCATTCCAGAAGTGGGAATTGTAGGAGCAACGGGTTCTTATGAAGGCCTCAATACCTCAATTACTCTAATTCAAAAGATTATCTGGTTAACATCAAAATTAAATGCTAATGAACACTTGCTTCAGCAATTAAAGAAGTATTACGACGAATACTTTAAAGCTGTTTTTGGCGGCCTAGACTTGTTTAATGACAAATTAAGCAATATGAAAAGAATGAAAAAGCGTGTGCGGCGTTTTTTGGGATATTGCAAAGGAATGATAACCTCATCGAGCTTAGAAGAGCGTTATTTACAGTGGTGGTCTAAAACTAAAAATGTTGGTGATGTTGCTTCTTTTTGTGCATTTCCTGCCTTTCCAAACCCTCATGTCCGAAGTAATGCATTTTTGATTCGCAGAGAGTTATTTTTGTCCCACGCATCGGAAAATATAAATTCCAAATTTGATGCGTGTCATTTTGAAAGTGGAAATTCAAGTATTACCAGCCAACTGAGAAAAAAAGATTTTAAAGCGCTGGTTGTAAACAAAGAAGGAAAGGGTTATGACATACTCGAATGGCCATCAAGCAATACTTTTCGCTGTAACAGTCAAAATCAATTACTTGTCGCCGATAACCAAACTCGTTTCTATCAAAATGCTGATGCAAGCACACAGCAAACGCTAACTATGCTGACATGGGGAGACGCAGTTTTTATCCCCCCGAATGATTTTCCGAATCTAGGGATTCCGTTCAAAATCTAATTTTACCTTGAAAATTTCCTTGATTTTCAGACCCGATATGACTAATCTCACCAGTTTGCTACTTTTGTGGCTTGTATTTTATCATTTCGTTCAGGTACTTCCTGAGAATAACAAGAAAGGTCTCATAAATGGGTAAAGCCCTCATCATCGTCGAATCGCCGGCAAAGATCAAAACCTTAAAAAAATTTCTGGGCCCGAACTATCTTTTTGAGTCCTCGCTTGGACACGTTCGCGACCTGCCTCAAAAAGGATTCGGAATCGATGTCGAACATGACTTTGAACCTGCTTATACCATTTTACCCGATAAAAAAGAAGTCATCGAGCGCTTAAAAAAAGCGGCAAAACATGTCGATGTCGTTTATCTCTCTCCTGACCCTGATCGAGAGGGTGAAGCAATTGCGTGGCATATAGCTTCTATTCTGCCAAAAGGAACTAAATACCAACGCGTCACCTTCAATGCGATCACAAAAGAAGCTGTATTGGAAGCGTTGAAAGAGCCTAGAAACATCGACCAAGCCCTAGTCGACGCGCAGCAAGCAAGGCGATTGCTCGATAGGATCGTCGGTTATAAAATCTCACCGATTCTCACACGCAGGGTGCAAGGGGCCCGTGACGGAGGCCTTTCCGCGGGACGGGTGCAATCTGTCGCCCTTAAATTGGTTGTAGATAGGGAAAAAGAGATCGATGCTTTTGTTCCTGTCGAATACTGGAATATTCTATCGATTTTGCAGACAAAGAAAAATGAATCTCCTTTTCAGGCTTTTCTTTATTCTGTAGAGGGAAAACGGGTCGAAAAGGAACCTGTTCCCGGTAAAGAAAGTTTCACGATTCCCGATGAAAAAACCGCCCGTGGAATTGTGGAAAAGCTCCAAAACGCCACTTATAAAGTTCAATCTGTCGAAAAAAAGGAAAAAAGAAGAAACCCTGTCGCCCCATTCATCACTTCAACGCTTCAACAAGAAGCAAGCCGGCATTATGGCTTTTCTGCATCGCGCACGATGAATATCGCTCAAGGCTTATACGAAGGGATTGATCAGGGAAATGACGGGGCTGAGGGCTTGATCACTTATATGCGTACGGATTCCGTCCGCTTGGCTCCGGAGGCGATAGATGCTGCTCGAAAATACATTGAAAAGACCTATGGCAAAGAATATCTCCCCACGGAGCCGAGGCAATATTCCACTAAAAAAAGCGCCCAAGACGCCCATGAAGCGATACGCCCTACAAATCTTCACAATACACCAGACAAAATCAAATCCTATTTGACTGTCGATCAGCACAAGCTCTACATCCTGATTTGGCGCCGTTTTCTCGCTTGTCAAATGAATCCCGCGATTTACGATACTGTTTCCTGCGATATCGAGACCAATAAAAATATCATGCTCCGAGCTACGGGCTCGGTTATCAAATTTTCTGGCTTTCTTGCAGTTTATGAAGAAAAACAGGATAAAGGCGATGGAGAGGAAAAAGAAAAAGAGGATCAGGAAAAAATCCTGCCTCCTTTGCAAGAAGGGCAGCCCCTTCTTCTGTTTGAAGTCCAATCGCAACAAGCTTTTACACGTCCTCCGCCGCGCTTCACAGAAGCATCGCTTGTCAAAGAACTCGAAAAATCAGGCATAGGGCGCCCTTCCACCTATGCGACGATTATGAACAAAATCCAAAGCCGCGATTACACAACGAAAGAAAAAGGAGCATTGCGGCCCACAGAGCTTGGGAAAGTCATTGCCAAAATGCTGGAAGATAATTTCGGCATGATCATGGATGTCGGTTTTACAGCCGCTATGGAAGACGAGCTCGAACACATCGCTGAAAATCAGCTCAATTGGAAGGCTCTTATCCGCGACTTCTGGGCAAAATTTATTCCTTTTGTGGAAACAGCGGAAAAAGAAGCCTTTGTCCCTCGCGTAGAAACAGAAATTAAATGTCCAGAGTGCGGGAAGCACAATCTTCAAAAGATCTGGTCTCGAAAAAAATACTTCTACGGATGTTCCGATTATCCCAATTGCAAATTTACCGCCCCTATAGAAGCTCTCTCTTTCAACAAAGAAGAGTACGATCCCACCTTTGATTGGGATCAAAAATGCCCCAAAGACGGCAGCCCGATGAAATTGCGGTTTGGGCGGTTTGGGCCATTTCTGGGCTGCTCTCGCTATCCCGAATGCAGAGGGATCGTCAATATCCCGAAAAAAGACGAAATCCCCGCCAAGGACATGCCCACCTGTCCCGCCTTAGGATGCGATGGCAAAATGGTCCAGCGCCGTTCTCGCTTCGGCAAACCTTTCTTTTCCTGCTCTAACTTCCCCGATTGCGATGTCATCGTCAACAATCTCGATGATCTAACAGAAAAATATCCAGACCATCCAAAAACTCCCTACGTTAAAAAACCAAAAAAGGGAAGATTCGGGGCTAAAAAAGGAGAAGAAGAGAAAAAGGCCCCTGCCAAGGAAAAAAAGAAAGCCGCACCGAGAAAACAGCCCGCTTACAAGCTCTCGAAAGAATTAGAGGAGATCGTTGGAGCAAAAGAACTTTCTCGTCCAGAAGTGGTCAAAAGGGTCTGGGATTATATCAAAGAGCACAAACTCCAAGACCCCAAAAACAAACGCACTATCGTCCCGGATGCCAAACTTTCGAAGGTATTGGGTAAAAATCCGATCGATATGATGAAGCTTTCAGGGCTGCTGGGTAAGCATATCGGGTGATGCTTCATCTCTTTACCTCTTTATAATAACTGCAAGACTGTCATAAAAATGGATCGAATAGATTTTTTCGCGATAGACATTCAATTCTCTTAAAACAGAAGGATCGATATTGAGATGGCTTGCCTTTGTTGTGCGCGCTCCAATGAAATTCACTTCGTCGATGAGGGATTTTAAAAAAGTAACAGTATTTTTCCCTGTATTTTGTCCCCAACCGGGCCAATAGGAGGTGTGCAAATCTTCGATGATGTACATTCCTCCGCTCTTTAGATGGGGAAATAAGACTGCAAAGCTCGTGATCTGTTGGTTCATCGTATGGCCGCCATCATCGATGATGACGTCAAAGTCACCTCCCGTCTCTAAAAGGAATCTTTGGAGATCTGCGGGGTTTTCTTGATTGCACAAGTGATAATGAGATCGGGGCGAATAGTATTGAACATACTGAAAAGTAATATCAATAAAATGCAAGTCTGCATGCTTAAAATAATCTTCCCATAATTTTACACTTGCCCCTTTGTAAATTCCAATCTCTAAGAATTTGATCGGCTGTTCTCTGAGGTGAGAAAAATATCTGGCATAGACTTCAGTATAGTTATGATAAAACGAGCCTTTATCAGCTTCAGCCTTTATAGCAAGGCTGTCCAGATAGTGATATTCATTGAAAAGTTCGGAAGCATGGAGCGGTTTATAAAATAGTGCTAGTAGAAAAAATAGGATTTTAAAGGTCTGGTAGCAAATTCTATGCATATCATGTCTCATTGGTGTTAGGGGTCGTTTGTGAAAGGGTTCTCTCTGATCTGTTAAAAATTCTTCCTCGGAAAGGGATTGCAGCTAAATTGAAAAAAAGAAACACGTAAAAAGACCACATGCTTGCTGAAATACTTAGGTGGGATACAAGAGAAAAGATGAGCAAATAACTCCCTCCCCTGATGAGATCTTTTGAGCGGCCGACATATTCTTTAATTTTGTAATCGCCATACCTTAGGGCAAAGCCATAGAGAATGCCGAATAGGATCACGCCTGGATAACTAAAATTAAAAAAGGATTCCCCAAATACGCCCGGTCTTAACCCAGGCATCACATCGGAATCAAAGCCCGTTAAACCGTTGGTGTACATGGAAATGCTCCATTCTCCCGCGAATCGAACTAAAGACTCTGGGAATAAACGAGATGAGGGCGGCGAGATAGGTTTTTCCATATAAATATTCTTCATCCCAGCAAGATAAAATCCATGCAAAATCTCGGGTATCAGAGAAATTATTGCCATAACAGAGTTTGTCTATAAAAATGGGAAAAATGTTGAGGTCGTGGCTGCCTTCGCGCAGTTGGCCCAGCGCAACCGCAAATAAAAACAACCCAACACAAACACCGAATAATTTGATTAGGCTGCACTGGCCTTCTCGATAATAAATCCGCTGAATAAATAGCCCAAGAAGAGCGCCTAAACCCAAAGAACGCATGCCAAAAAATAACGTAAAGAGAAATAAAATAAGAATGAAATAAAGATAGATCTTTTCCTTAAATTGAATTAATCGAGCTGCAAAAAAAGAGAATGCTATTGGAATTATCGAAACAGTCAAGTTGAATAACGGCCGTAAATAAGGATGACTTAAAAATACTCCCCTCGCATTGAAGAGGCTGCCTGCATTGAATTGAATTGTTAAGATGGTAATTCCCATAATAAATGCAGAAATACCCATTAACAAACAGATTCTTTTGCTTTTCATATTATTTTCCACAATCCGGCAGATCGGTTTGGCGAGCTGGAACAACACAATGAGTGGAAAATTGCCTCTTGTGAAATCAAAGAGGTATCTTCCGATCCAGATCGATAAATAGCCAAGGACGCTAATAAAAAATGCCAGATCGATATAGGGTAAAATACGGTATTGCAGGCCCATCGTAGCGACATTATTAAAAATCGACCCGTTGAAGGGATAGAGCAGGAAAAGGGAGGGAAAGAAAGTTAAGAAAAGGGTCAAATACCAGCAGTCGATTTTCCATTTCGTTTTTTTTGCCGATCGAATCCAACTGATAAAAAAATGAACGACGAGGAGAACGTCGATGAGGGCCCAGAAAGGAGTGAAGCATAATATTCGATTGAGGAGCTCTACTTGCTCAAACATGATTGTCGTCCATAGATATCATCAAAACGCACGATGTCATCTTCGCCGACATATTCTCCCACTTGAACCTCGATCAGTTCTAAGGCCACTTTGCCTGGGTTTTCCAATCGATGGGTTTCGGATTTGGGAACATAGATGCTTTCGTTTTCGTGGACAAGCATTTCTTTATCGCCGATGGTCACTTTTGCGGTGCCTTTGATGACAATCCAATGCTCGCTGCGATGGTAGTGCATCTGGAGGCTCAGTCTTTGTCCGGGGTCGACGACGATCCGTTTAATTTTATAGCGATTTCCTTCTTCGAGGATGGTGAATGTGCCCCAAGGGCGGTGGGTGGTCAAATTCTCAAATGGCTCTTTCGCATTTCTTTTTTTCAGTTCGTCGACGAGGTTTTTGACGCGTTGGGATTCCCCCTTTTTCCCGATGAAAAGGGCGTCATCGGTTTCAATGACCAGAAGATCGTTTAGGCCGATTGTCGAGATTAAACGTTTGCCGCCCATGATGAGGCAATTTTGGGTGTCGATATCGAGGACATTCCCGATTTTAGCGTTTTGATTTTCATCTTTTTCGAGCAGATCGTAGACGCTGTCCCATGATCCGACGTCGGACCAGGTCAAGTCTAAGGGGAGGACAACACTCTTTTTCGACTTTTCCATCAAGGCGTAATCGATGGAGATGTCGGGCATGTCGACGAAGTTTGAGAAGCATTGATCAAAGATTGAGGGGCAGTGTTGCTGCATTTCTTTGAGGAATGTTTCGATATGGAAAAGGAAAATGCCGGAATTCCAAAGATAATTTCCATCGAGAAGATATTCTTGGGCAAGTTCTAGGTTGGGCTTTTCGACAAATTCCTCAACTGCATAGACTCCGTCTGCGAGAAGGTGTTTGGCCTTGATGTATCCATAACCGGTCTCAGGTTTATGCGGGCGGATGCCGAAAATCACATGGTTGCCTTGGCTTGCGAAGTGTTCTCCCTTTTCAATGGCATCCAAAAATTTTTCCACAGGAGAGATGAGGTGGTCGGAGGAACAAACTAAGACGGTTTCATTAGGGGAAACTCCTTCTTTTAGAAGAAAAGAAATCCCTAAGGCAATGGCTGGAGCTGTATTTTTACGTTCAGGCTCAATGAGGATTTGATTTTCTAATTCGGAGGAGATCTCACGGGCTTGGGTTTTGACTAAGTGATAATAGGCTTGATTGGTCACAATGAGAAGGTCTGTAGGCCGATATGGGCCGATGAAACGCTCGATGGTCTTTTGAAGGAGAGATTTCTGGTCGCCAAAATGCAGAAATTGCTTGGGGAAAGAGCTTCTGGAATAGGGCCAAAGCCTTGTGCCGCTACCGCCGGCAAGTATGATGATTTTCATGAAAATCCTGCAATTTCCGCGCGACGAACTCTTTGAGTTCTCTTTGAAAGCGCTCTTTGTTAAATCTCTGTGCGTTTTCCCGGAGGTTTTTGGGGTCAAATTCCATCCGATCGAACTTGCTTAATGTTTTTAACAAACTTGGAATTGTTTGAGCATCAAAAAAGAGCCCTGTTTTCTCATCGATGACTGTTTCGAGAGCGGCGCCTTGCCCAAAGGCAATGACTGGGGTGCCGGCTGCTTGGGCTTCGACGACAACGATGCCAAAGTCTTCTTCAGCTGCAAATATAAAGGCCTTGGCTTTTTTCATATAATCGCGGACGAGAGAATCACTTTGATAGCCTAAGATCTCAATATTTTTTCCTGCCTTTTTTTTGATCCTTGCCATTTCTGGCCCATCCCCGATGACAACTAATTTTCTTTCGGGAGTTTGGGTGAATGCTTCGACAATGAGGTCGATTTTTTTATAGGGCACGAGGCGGGAGACGGTGAGATAAAAATCTTCCTTTTTTTCTTGGAAAGGAATGCTGTCAACTTCGACAGGAGGGTAGATCACTTCGGCCTCTCTACCATAGATCCGCTTGATCCGTGCAGCAATGTACTGGGAGATTGCCGCGAAATGGTCGACGCGGTCTAAAGAACCGATATCCCAATTTCTTAATCGGTGCAAAGTGAGCATTGCAAGAAGCTTTTGCATGGGGCCAAGATTTTCAAGGTATTGCTGGGCAAGGTCCCAAGCATAGCGCATCGGGGTCAAGCAGTAACAGAGATGCAGCTGTCCGGGATGGGTAAGGACTCCTTTGGCAACAGCGTGAGATGTGGAAAGGATAAGTTCGTAGCGGTTCAAATCAAACTGTTCGATGGCCGAAGGAAACAGGGGCAGTAAATAACGATAGAAAGAGGTAGCAAACGGAATTTTTTGTAAAAAAGAGGTGTGGATCTCCGCATTTGCGATGGCGGTCCC
Source organism: uncultured Verrucomicrobiae bacterium (assembly GCA_963698815.1). Lineage (GTDB taxonomy): Bacteria > Chlamydiota > Chlamydiia > Chlamydiales > Rhabdochlamydiaceae > CAJCIW01. The sequence continues at coordinate 340,292 of CAVOSF010000007.1, read as the reverse complement.
TGCCATCGCTTTTTCCTGATAAACAAGGGTATGAATGGGAGCTGGAAAACACTCGTAGATCGCCTCAAGGGTTTTCTCACCGCCGCCAATGGTGACGAGCCAGTCGTAGATGAGCGCGGTTTTACCCTCTTGCATTGGCAAGCTCTCGAGATGACCCTCTGAGAACTTCTACGTCATGCTTGACCATCACTTCAACGAGTTCTTTAAGGGAAGTTTTAGACGACCAGCCGAGCTTTTCTTGCGCTTTGCTTGGATCTCCGATCAAAAGATCGACCTCAGATGGCCTGAAGAATTCGGGAGAGACCTCTATGACAATACGTCTCGTGTTTTTATCCACGCCTTTCTCATCGACCCCTTGGCCAGACCATTCTATTTCTATCCCGACCTCGTTAAACGCGAGTTCTACAAATTCGCGGACTGCCGTTGTTTTGCCAGTAGCGAGGACAAAATCTTCCGGTTTGGCTTGCTGCAGCATTAGCCACATCCCTTCTACGAAATCTTTGGCATATCCCCAATCGCGCTTAGCGTCGAGGTTGCCTAAAATGAGCTTTTCTTGTAGGCCTGCAGCGATTTTGGCAACAGCCAGTGTAATTTTCTTCGAGACGAAAGTCTCTCCTCTGCGAGGGCTTTCATGATTGAACAAGATGCCGTTGCAAGCGTAAAGGTTGTAAGCTTCGCGGTAATTGACTACTGACCAATAGGCGTAGAGCTTTGAGACCCCGTAAGGAGACCGAGGATAGAACGGGGTTGTTTCGGACTGAGGAGTTTGCTGCACTTTTCCATAAAGCTCTGATGTTGAGGCTTGATAGAAGCGCGAATGGGGAGAATTTTTCCGCACAGCTTCTAATAACCGTAAAACGCCGATCCCATCGACATTCGCAGTGTACTCGGGAATATCGAAAGACACTCTCACATGGCTCATGGCGGCTAGATTATAAATTTCATTGGGCTGAATCGTATCCACAAGCCGTTCCAAGGATGAAGAATCGGAGAGGTCCCCTTCGTGAAGAGTGATTTCCCGAGCTGGGTCCAAAAGTTGTTGGATACGATTCAAATTTGAAGTGGAGGAACGTCGGACAAGACCGTGAACCTCATATCCCTTCTCTAAAAGCAGTTCTGCCAAATAAGAACCATCTTGTCCTGTGATTCCGGTGATGAGAGCTCTTTTCACGATTGTTTTCCTCTGCGTTTTAATATTGTAAGGCCATAATTATTTTCATAATGTTCAACCATCACCCACTCGGGATGTCTGGCTAAAAAATCCAGAACAGCGCGCCAAAGGCCCCGTTTTGTGCGGTCAATCTCAGGAGGATATTCAGAGCGATCTCCTAAATAACCATAACAATCGACCTTCCCGCAAGAAGCGCCAGTATCGTGCATAGCTATATATTTGAGGACTTTTGGTGAAAACTTTTCAAGTTCGTAAGTCAAATGGCAATAGGTATGCAAAGTGTCGATAAAAAGCAGGTCGGCGGTTGGAATTTCTATATCCATATCATTGGCATGCCAAAATTCGAAGGAGATTCCCTCTGCTTGAGCAAGAGATCGAGCAGAATTAAGAGTATGTGTTGGCGGCAAGTCAATATCAACCCCGAGGTAGGAACGCGAGCTGAAGGAACTTTCTGAAAGGCCTTGCAAAATCCCCCATGATGAGACCATCGTTCTTAGCCCAAGTTCCACGACAGAAGAACACTCTGAAGCCAATCTTCTAAGATGAGGGAGATGTTCGTTGATATCCGATGGAGTGCGCGCGTGATGTTCATACATTCTTTTTAGTTCAGGGGAAGCGTGCAGTTGTACAAATATCAATGCAAACAAGAGAACAAATTTTTTCATGATCGAACTTCTTGAGTTTTTTCTATAATACAATAGAGCAGGGCTGCAAATCCGAACAATAGGATTCTTCCATGCGGGGTATGCAAGAGATAGAAGTCGCACGCACCGATGAACAGCAGGCCCAAAAAGACGGAATAGAGAAAGATTTTTTCCGGAGAGTCGTGAAGGCTCCTCCAGGTTTTTCTCAGTATTGAGAATAAAAAAAGCAAAAATAATCCTCCCCCAATCAGACCCATTTCAGACGTGACAAGCAGATAAATGTTGTGGACTTTGGAAAAAAACACATGGCCGGGATAACCGGGCTGGATGGGATCTTCGTAGAGCTGAAAGTTGTTAAAGCCGATGCCAAGCAGCGGGTGTTCTTTGATCATGTCGATCGCCATTTTGAGATATTGGACCCGTTCAGAATCTGCATAGGTTGTCACAGCATTGTAATTGATAATGCCTCCCCTGGCCATGAGCTGGGAATAGAAAATGGCGATGCCAAGGATTGCGCTAAAGAGAATTGTAGAGGCGAGAATGGAAAATCGCCGGAATGCGGGGGAGCGAAATCCGGTGGATTTGAGGATTGCTCTGCATTGGTAGCATCCCCAGATCAATGTGGCGAAGACAAGGGCTAGGATTGCAGAACGGGAGAAGATGATGTAAAGAGTGAAGATTTGTAGTATGACGACTGGGATTAAGAGAAGACGTTTCACTCTTGTCTCCTCCCTCATAAACAAATAAAAAGAACTCATCACAGCACAAAAAAGAAACCCACCCAAAATATTGGGATGAGTGAAGGTGCCGCTGGCCCGGTACAAGAACTCGTTGGATTGCCCTGGACTTAAGAGTTTGTCGAAGAGCCATCGATGCTTTCCGGGGTTGTGGAAAGGAAAGTGGCGCATGTCGAGCTCGCCTAAAAAGCCGAGGCCGAGGGAGTGTTGGTGGAAATATTGATAGATTCCCAAGGCGCACTGCAGGCAGGACAAAATCACGAGGATCCACGCGAGTTGGCGAGTGAATGCAACGATATCGATTCTATTCCTCAGACAGCAAATGGAATTGAAGAAGAGGAACGCCGTGGAAAATTGAATGAGGCGCAAGTATTGTAGAGCATAATTTCCCGTAATAGAAAAATAAAGCGAGATCAAGGCAGTAATGAAAAGAAGAGTTAAGTACTTGGAGGGTCCGTCCCAAAAAAAGGGGCGGAAGGAGGTTTTAAAGCGAAAAAATACGATGAGAGCTAAACAAAGGAAGAGAGGGTCGGTGAGGAAGAGATGGATTTTTTTGGAGAAAAACACGGGGAGGGGGAAATCAGGGAGGGTGAGTTTTCGAGACCAGGAATCGATACAGCCGTGGAATCTTCTTTGGAAAGGGAGAAGAATAAATAATAGGGAGATGAGGAAGGCAATTGTTCTTCGTTCGGTGATTGCTCTGATCATAAATCGTCTTCGAGGATGCGCAGTTTCTCATATTGTTTTAGCAGATCGCGGAAATGGGCGGCATCTTCAAAACGGAGCTCTTTTGCGGCGCGCCGCATCTCGATCTCGTATTCTTTAATTTTTTGTTCCACTTCATCGGAAGAAAGGCGGGAGGGCAATTCTTCCTCTTCTTCTTTGAGAGTTTGGGTGATTTCACCGAAGGTTTCTGCGAGATCTTGGATGAGCTCGCGGCGGACGGTGTGAGGAGTGATCCCGTGCAATTCGTTGTATTGTTGTTGAAGGGCGCGGCGCTGAAGCGTGATATCTAGGGTGTTTTGGATCGATTTGGTGATTTTATCGGCATACATGATGACGCGGCCGTGGACATTGCGCGCGGCCCTGCCGCAGGTTTGGATGAGAGAGGTTTCGCTGCGCAAAAAGCCTTCTTTGTCGGCATCGAGGATGCAGACGAGGGAGACTTCGGGGATATCGAGCCCTTCGCGGAGCAGATTGATCCCGACGAGGACATCGAAACTGCCCGCGGCGCAAGTCGTTGATGATCTGCACGCGCTCGAGTGTTTCGATATCGGAATGCAGATATTTGGCTTTGACGCCGATCTCAGTGAGGTATTTGGTCAAATCTTCGGAGAGTTTTTTGGTGAGCGTGGTGACAAGGACGCGGCCCCCTTTTTCCGTTTCCTTGCGGATCTGCTTCGAGGCAGTCGTCGACTTGTGCTGTCAGCGGGCTTGACTTCGATTTCGGGATCGAGAAGTCCTGTGGGGCGGATGATCTGCTGGACGACATCCCCTTGGGCCTCTTGAACTTCCCAAGCGCCGGGCGTTGCGGAAACGTAGATGACTTGATGGATGCGCCGATAGATTTCTTCAAATTTCAAGGGGCGGTTGTCGAAGGCGGAAGGAAGGCGAAATCCAAATTCGACGAGCGATTCTTTGCGCGAGCGGTCGCCATTGTACATCGCGTGCATTTGGGGCAGGGTTTGGTGCGACTCATCGATGAAGAGCAGAAAATCTTGGGGGAAATAATCGAGAAGGCAGGGCGGAGGCTGGCCCGCCAAGCGTCTGCTGAAATGGCGGGAATAGTTTTCGATCCCTTTGCAAAATCCGATCTCTCTGATCATTTCTAGATCGTAGGTCGTCCGTTGATGGATGCGCTGCATTTCGACGTAGCGGTTTTCTTTTTCATAAAATGCGACGCGCTCTTTCAGTTCTTCTTTGATTGTTTCGATAGCGGTCAAGCGCACCGATTCGGGGGTGACGTGGTGCGATCCGGGATAAATCGTGACTTGTTCGAGACGCTGCCGTACTTTGCCCGTCAGTGGATCGATCTCGCTGATCCGTTCGATCTCATCGCCAAAAAATTCGATCGCGGTAGGCGATGTCTTCTTCATAGGCGGGCATGATCTCGAGGACATCGCCACGTGCGCGGAATGTCGAGCGCATCAGATCGAAATCGTTGCGTTTATAATGCATTTCGACGAGATGGAGCAGGACGTCATCGCGCCGGCGTTTTTCTCCGACTTTAAAGACGAGCAGCATTTGGCTGTAGTATTCGGGAAGGCCCAAACCGTAAATGCAGGAGACGGAAGAGACGATGATCACATCGTCTCTTTCAATCAAAGAGCGCGTTGCGCTGAGGCGCATCCGGTCGATCTGGTCGTTGATCGCCAGGTCTTTTTCGATGTAGGTGTCCGTGCGGGCGATATAGGCTTCCGGCTGGTAATAATCGTAATAGGAAACAAAATATTCGACGGCATTGTCGGGAAAAAACGTCTTGAATTCTTGATAGAGCTGCGCGGCCAAGTGTTTTATTGTGCGCGATGATCAGGGCAGGTCGTTTGATCTGCGCGATGACATTGGCCATTGTGAACGTTTTTCCGGAACCTGTCACGCCTAAGTAGGACTTGGGATTTCTTTCCGGATTGCAGTCCAGTGACAATGCGTTCAATTGCCTGAGGCTGGTCTCCGCAAGGAGAAAAGTCGGTTTTTAACTGGAACATATTTATTTATGAGGAAGGAAGCTTGGGGATGTAGCTTGCGCCGCACATGGTGGAAAGCTGTAAAAATAGGATGAACAGGGCAAAGCAAAAAATGATCACAAGGGCGGGCTTGCCTCCGGACATTTTGTAAGCTCGCAGCCGTTTCTTTACGATAGCGGCCGATCCAGACCATAGCGACGGGAAGGAGCCCAAAAAGGATGACAGCGCAAATGCCCCCGGCAAAATTGAGGGCTTTGAAAAAGAGCTGCGGATAAATCACCGAAAGATCAGCGGAGGGAGAAGCGCGAGAGCGCACAGCCCGATATTTTCATGTTTTTTATAATTGATTTTCAGCCCATCGGCCAGAAAATGGACGAGGCTCAATGCTTGGGCAAGAAAGGAAGTGAGAATCGCGAAAAAAGCAAGCCCTTGAGAAAAAATGCGGACAGAAGGGGACATGATGATCGCGGCAATAGACTGCGACGCTTCCTTGTCGTTTTTCAAACTCGTCATCAGCCCATTTTCCCCTTCGAGTGGCACGATGCCGAGGACGAGAATTTCCCAGATCAGATAAATCACAAAAGCCATCAAGCTTCCGCCGATAATCGTGATGCGGACTCTTTTCAAGTCTCCTTTTAAATAGGCGGTCAAGGCTTGGGATCATATTGTGAAATCCAAACGCGATGACAAGAAGCGGCAGTGCAGACGGTGCATAAATAGGGTCTGTCCGTGCAAGGAGCGCAGGGCTTGATATAGGCGACGCCGACAAGGACGAGCAGAATAAAGAAAATGATTTTCCCAACCATCAATCCGCGGTTGCAACAGATCGACTTTTCGCGTGCCGAGATAGACGAACCAGCCGAAGATCAAAACAAAGAATAAGCTTCCCATCCAGATCGGAAATGAGGCGTGGAAACTCACTTGAAAAAATGTTTCGCAAAGGCTGCCAATCCCGGAAATATATGCGACGAGAAGAGCGTAAAATAAAAAAAGATAAGTGACCCAGCAAATTCCCTTCCCCCATTTGCCCAAGAGTATGTTCTGTCATGGTACAATAGATTGACCTGCTTGTGAGAACCAGCCATTGACCTCAACGAGAAGCAAAGCAGTGGCCGTCATAAAGAGCCAGGCGCAAAAAAACATGACTAAAGAAGGGAAAAAACCGGAAATACCTGTGATGATCGGCAAACCGAGCATTCCGGCGCCAATGCAGCTTCCGGCGATGAGCAGCATCCCGCCAATCATGCTTCCTTTGTGTTGGTTCATTTCCTGCTTTTATGATGCTGCCCTTGCCAACCGTTTTTCGACGATGCGGATCTCTTGGCCGAAGTCTTCCCAGTTCGTATCCTTCATAATCGACAAATTTGAAAAATCTTTCAAAGGAAGGACAAACTTTAGACACTTGCTTGGCCATTTCTTGGGCGATAAAGCGGTAATTCGGATGCCCTGCTGGAGAAGAGCGCAGTTCGCATAGCCATTGCAGGGAGCGCAAATTCACATGGAAATACCAATGCATATTGTAGGCCATCGGCACGACATATTGCGCCTCTTCCGGAAGTTCTTCGGCAATCGATGTCATAGATTTTTTTGGCTTCGTCCATCGCCTCGCGGTATTGTTTTTCCATCTCGGTATCTAAAATCTCATGCGGAATGAAATAACCGAAATCGCAAGTGAGAAGCTGCCGCTCTTGGGTGAGCATCCGATGGCGATGAAGGTCGCGGAAAATGCCAAAGTCGGCGACGATCTCAAAAGTAAATGTCGCATGCTCTAAAGCGCGCGGAGATTTATGCCGGCGGCTTTCCCGGAAATTGCGAAGCGGAGTCTAGAATGCGATTGAGCTCTTCTTCGGGAAGTGTGCGGCAATACTCTTGCAATTCATGAAGCCCTGCATCGCAATGCTCGAAGAGGAGGGCCGCAGCAACTTTCGAAGGGCTTTCGGGATCGTAGCTGATCAGTCGGACCCCGGCATGCTGCATTTTAGCAATGGAAGAGAGTGTGGCGTTCAGCGAGCATCTTTGAGATCGTTGCTCATCTGTTCGCGGAATTGAGAAAAAGACTGCTGATATTTATGTGCAGGGTCGGCCCGCCGGATGAAAGAAGGGATCACTTTGGACAATTCCTGGAAAGATTTGCGGCCGATATCTTGCATTTCCGCAAGATTGTGGCTATTGAGTTTTTGGATCAAGCTTTCAAAGAAACGTCCATTGCCGATACATTCCCATGTTCGTCAGTGCGCTTGCAGGCAGCAGGCCTCTCAGGCAATCCAACACTTTGGCGCGCAGAGCTGCCGTATAGGCCACTTTGGAAACATCGTGCTCTTTAGGAAATTTCTTCTCCATGAGTTCGGTGAGAGGAGGAATCAAGAGAAGAATAGGTTTCAAAGAGATAATTGCAGGTTTTAAGATACGACTCGCGGAAAGCTGAGGTCATCAAAATCGGTTCGCGGAAAAAGAGATATTCGCCGTCGACCTTTTGATCGAAATAGATGTAACGTGTCGATTTTTCTAGAGGGGATCCCCCGATGCGGCAATCTTCGACGATTTTGGCAGCGATCATCGAAATATTTTCAATGGCCAAATGGGCTCCGCCGAGCTCGCCGATCGAATCGTCGCCATATCCATCCAAAATCCGGTCGTAAAAATTTTGCGCTTTTTTAATCGCCATGATCTGATCTTCGAGCTCTGCTCTCTGCCTGCTCTCCGGCATGGGCGCCCACGATGGAATTAAAAGCTGTTTCTTCGTTGAGGATAAAATCTTTTAGAAGAAGCGACCTCAAGCCTAAGCTCGATCGGGAATAGCGGGAAAAAAGGGCTCCTTTGATGACCTCGGGAAGATTGCGGAGGACAAAGATGTTGCTCGACGTGTTGGTCACATAGCGCTGCAAAATTTTTATTTGGCTTTCAGTAAATTCCTCATATCCTTCAATCATTAGATGTCCTCAAAAAACTGTTTCCAGGGTGGCATATTCTCCAAGTTCAATCAAGAGAAAACACGAGCCGATTGCAAAATTCTTCGCCGCATAAAATCGCCCTTTTGGCGACCCTTGCCTCGGTGGCGGCTCTTCTACTTTCTCAAGTATGTTTTCGCCGCCACCGATCGAACCTGCAAGCAGGTTCTGGCAAGCAGTCGCCAAAATCATCGATTTTCTGCTGACGTGGTATTTTGCAATCGGCTCTTAATAGTTATATCTCTCCTCTTCCAAAGTCCAATAGAGTTTTTTGCCGGTTTCGGCCCGGGCTCCCACATCGCGGAGCCATGCCGCCATGGCGTAGCCGATGTAATTGCGGCTGCTTTGCTTTAAGAATATATCGAGAGGGATAATAAAAGCGAACCCCTTGTCGAAATAGGTGTGCCCATTGACATGGTCATGGCCATTGGTGAAGGTGCACCACAGAGAAAACCGCAAGCCGCTTTTAAAATATCTGCCGATATCGATGCGGACACCTTTATCTTTGGCGAGAAATTGGCCAGCGGTCAGAAGCAGGTCCATATTCAAAGGTTTGTAATCGTAGTAAAAGTCTAAAAAATATTGGATGCCGACAAAACCGACTTTAACACGTCGACCGCCTCTCAGCTGCAGCGTGTTGTCCCGAAATCTCACACCATGGTAATGCCGTTTAGGGACTGCGGCAAACTCTGCTCCGACGGCCCAATGAGAGTTCACAGGATAATAGAGCAACTCTGTGGCTGCCCCGCCATAGGCGGCTTCAAAATATCCCATCGCGATCCGATAGAACCAGCCCTTTCCGAGATTCCACCCTTTTTGAAAGTAGGCCTGCTCTACAGAAAATGTATTTGTTCTATAATAGTTTAACGTATCTGTGCGCACGATCAGAAGCCGAGAAGGATTAGCGCGGTCAGGCCCTCCAACTCCTTGCATGCTGCTTTTGATGGCATAGCTGAACTGAAATTTGTAGTACACCTGATCTAGAATGTAGCCTTCGGGAGACGCGACAGCACTGACATTGTATTTGAATTTCCCCGAGGTGCTTCCAAAAAATGTCAGGAGGCGAGGGCGAATCGTGAAAGTCCAGATCCGTTTGCGTCTTTCAAAAATTTTTGCCGCATCGTAATCGCTAGGGCTAGCAGGAGCTTCCCGCATCGGCGCGATAGTATCCAATTCAAAATCACTGATCTGCCCTTGCCGCCAGCGTTTGAGATCTTCATTGCGATAGCGGTAAGCTTGGCAAGGAAGAGCATCCGCTTCGATGACGACCATGATAGTTTTCACGTCGGAAGGGGTCAGAGCAGCCAGGACATGCTGGACCCGATCGCGGACAATGCGCTCTTCGCGATAGCGGTTGTTGACGATCTTCAGCCAAAGCTCTTTTTGGCCCGCATCGTCATAGCATAAAAAAGCGGAATAGAGATCGAGCCCTTGGTCGCTGAAGGCATAAGCGAGCTCTTGAGAAAAGTCTTGGCTCTTTCGGACAACGCCAAGCGGTTCCGTATCTACCGGCGATTGATAAGGGATTGGATCGTCGATCTTGGGGAACAAACCTTGAGTCGTTCCAATCGGAAAGCGCAAAGAGCCCGAAGCGGCGATCTCTGTGCCGCGCACAGTGCCGACGGAAAGCTGCAGAGTATCCCATCCGAGAAAAGAGATTCCTCCATTGACCCTCGATTTGACTGTTCTTCCCGACGGGTGTTCATGAGGATGTTTTTTGTAATTGATCGCATCCCATTCGGCAAGAAAAGAGAGATCTTTCAAAAAGGGAAGCTGCATTTTACGGAACGGACTCCAGGCAAAGCCTCCAAAAAAACCTTTTATCCGTCCTTTTCCGTAGCCTAAGGTACACTCCAAGTTCCAATCGAGAAACTGCTTTGTCGCAACCACATATTTTGAGTTAAATCGTTTGGTCCCGATGAAATCTTCAACGCCGACGGAGATCTGCGGGAGCATGGGATAGCCGTCTTGCGGCGTGAGAAGCCCCAATTTCACATTTCCTATCCGCTCGGCATCGTCTCCAAATCCTTCATGGCCAAAATTATGCTCGACCATGCCCCGATAAACCCGATAGTTCAAAGAAAATTCGAGCCGGTCGAACATTTGGAAATTGGCGCCATAGATATTGTAAGGCGTGACTGCGGCCGCACCTAAGCCGAAGACTCCCGTTTTCGTCATCCGCGCTGAAGGCATATTGAGATATCCGACGACCATGGAAAAATCGTAGAGAACAGGGAGCTCGTCCGCGACTTCTAAATTAATTCTTTTCACAAGCTCTAAATCGGCAAATAGCTCATCCCCGGACGGCGACGGCTCGAAGGCGGAACCCCCAGTAAAATGCAAAAAAATGAGCATCACGAAAAATAAAAAAAAATTCACCAATCGCCTGAAGAAAAACTTGATTAAGGGAGAAAGTTAAAGAGAAAGTTTGTTTTTAGCAAGGAGGTCATAAAGAAAAATTCAGGAGATTTAATTGAAGATAATTATACCCCGCCCTATACTCAACAAGTGCAAGAATGCATCGCCTATTTTTTGAGAAAAAATCGAACTCGACGACATATAATTTTAATTCTAAGGGAATATGCCTGCCATTCACATACAATCACAGCAAGGATCATTCATGAGTTATCTTAAGGACTTTCAGACTCATATCGCTAATCACGACTATCCCTCCTTCTTAAAACTATGGGAAGAATACTGCTTGGGAGATGAAGTGGAAGCTGAAGAGCTCTGCGACATCCTTCGGTCCGTCAAGGCCTCCGACATCGCCGAACCTTTTGGACGCCATGTGGAAAGAATCCTTCCCCTATGGCAAAAGCTGCCCGAAAACGCAATGTCCCATGAAGCGTTCAAGCTCATTTTCGATATTGAAACGAGCAATCACGAAAATCTCGCCGAACTGGCTTACAACTATTTAAAAACTCGTTATGGAGACCACAAGTATTTCAACGATAAAATCCGCCTCATCGGGCTGCGCAGCAAAGATAAATTCCAGGGAGCCATCAGCAATTTTGAGCTGCTTTCCCATATGGAAAAAGGGAAATTTGTCTTCCATACCGGCGGATGGGGAGTCGGAGAAATCGTCGATGTTTCTCTTGTCCGCGAACAATTGAGTTTAGAGTTTGATTATGTCCCGGGAAAAAAAGAGCTTTCTTTTGCCACCGCATTTAAAACCTTGATCCCTATTCCCGATGATCATTTCCTCGCTTTGCGCTTTGGCAAGCCCGACCTTCTCGAGAAAAAAGCGAAAGAGCATCCTGTCGAAGTCGTTCGCATGCTGCTCCGCGATTTAGGACCGAAAACCGCCGCTGAAATTAAAGATGAGCTCTGCGATCTCGTCATCCCCACGAAGGAATGGACCCGGTGGTGGCAAACAGCTCGCGCCAAAGTGAAGAAAGATACGATGATCTCAACGCCCGAAGACATTCGCGAGCCGTTCCGCCTGCTCAAAAGCGAAGTCACGCATGAAGAACGCTTGCAGCAAGTGTTGGAAAACAAGCCGGATGCCAACACTTTGATTCAAATGGTCTACACCTTCTTGAGGGATTTTCCTGAAACCCTGAAGAACAATGAGTTCAAAACGACATTGACCAATAAGTTAAAAGAAATGCTCTCTTACAAAGAAATCAGCCCTGCTCAGGAGCTTCAGCTTCATTTCTTTCTGCAAGATCTTGGCAATATTAAAGATTATCCAGTGATCGCTGAAATCATGAAACGTTTTGAGACGATTGAACAGATCATCAATCACGTCGAAGTGTTGAGTTTCAAGAAGCGCGTGCTCGTGGAAGCGCGAAAACACCGTTCCGATTGGAAAGAGAGTTTTCTGGATTTATTGTTCAAAGTCGACCAATCTCCTTTGCGAGATTATATTCTTGCCGAGCTGACTGCTGCCCAAGCCAGTGGCGAGCTCAAGCAAAAATTTCAAGACCTGTATTCAAATCCTGGCCGTTATCCCGAAGCGTTCATGTGGTATTTCCAAAAGCTGCAAACGCAAAACGGGATCCCATTTAGCGACAAACAAGGGAAAACGCGCTTTTTTGAAGGACTTCTCATCCTCTTGAGCAATATTGAAAATAATCCTGAAGAGCGGGAAATGGTCAAAAAAATCCATGCTCTTCTCTCCGGAGGACGCTTCGCCATCGTCCGTCAAATGATGCAAGAGTCCTCGGCAGAAGATGTTAAAGAATTTCTGCTCCTCGCTTCGAAATGCCATTCTTTGAGCGACCACGATCAAAAAATTTTCCATTCGCTTGCCGAAGTCGCGCATCCCTCCCTCGCTAAATCGCGCAAAAAGCTAGAGCCCGCTGCAAGTAAAGAAACCCAAGTCATTTGGACAACAGCAGAAGGCTATCAAAAATTGCAACAGCGCATCCAACAGATCGCCACCGTCGAAACGGTAGAAAACGCCAAAGAGATCGAAATTGCCCGCGCTCACGGAGATTTAAGAGAAAACGCCGAATTCAAAGCCGCCCTCGAAAAACGGGACCGTCTGCAATCGGAACTCAAATTTTTGTCTGAACAGCTCAATCGCGCACGCATCCTCACCAAAGAAGACATTGCGGCAGATGAAATCGGCGTCGGCGTCATCGCAGAGTGCACAAACAAAAAAGGGGAGAAAATTACCTATACCCTGCTCGGCCCCTGGGATGCAGATCCCGACAAGAACATCCTTTCCTTCCAATCCAAACTCGCTCAGTCGATCACTGGCAAGTCAGTGGGAGATAAGTTTGTGGTGCAAGGAGATGAGCTGACGATCCAAGCGATCCGCAGCTATTTGTAAAAGGGTGCAACTAAAAGTTGTACTCAATGAAATGAGGCTGCAAAGGTTAATCTGCTGCGTTGCCCTGCAACGACCAGCCCCAAAAAAACAGGAAGTTTTTCGGGGACCCCGGTCTTCGACAACCCCATTCGGGGTTGCCTGCATCGGGTTCCCGCCGTTGGCGGCGCCTTGCATCTTAACCTTTTCGCTCTCATTTCATTATGAGTACAACTTTTAGTTGCACCCTTTGTAAAAAAGAGGGGTGCCGTTATTTGGGCATTCAGGTATTTTCATATTAAGCACCAACCTCAAATCCCTTTTTTGCTATGGAACTCGTCATTGCCAGTCGCAATATTCACAAAATCAGAGAATTCCGCTCTATTTTAAAAAAAATCAGCGATTTCGATCTCTTGACCTTAAATGATTTTCCCCAGTATGTTCCTCCTCCTGAAAACGGAATTACATTTGAAGAAAATGCGATCATCAAAGCCAGGCATGCCGCTGAACAGCTGAAACGCTGGGTCATTGCCGATGATTCCGGCCTTATTGTTCCCGCATTGCAAGGTGCGCCAGGCATTTACTCCCGCCGTTATGCTGGAGAGAATGCGACTGATAAAGAGAACCGTCAAAAGCTGCTTTTTGAAATGCGCGATATTCAAGGATCGGACCGGCAAGGCTATTTCGAATGCTGGATTGCCCTCGCTTCTCCAGAAGGCCTTAAAAAAACGGCAAAGGGCATTTCTGAGGGAATGATCACAGAAAAAGAACGCGGCAGCCTCGGCTTCGGATACGACGCCATCTTCGTGAAGCACGAATATGGAAAAACATTTGCCGAACTCGGCGAAGAAATTAAAAATCGGATCTCCCATCGGCGTAAAGCCATCGATAAAATCCTTCCCGTGTTAGAAACAATTCTGCAAGATGCATTATCTAGTTGATGCTTACAACCTCCTCTTCCGCACTTTAAAAAAGCGCGGATCTTTGGAAAAAAGCCGTCAACTCCTGATCGAAGAACTCAATGAAATCATTTCCCAGCTCAACCTCCATGTCACCCTCGTCTTTGATGGAGCCGAGGAACATCTTCCCTTGCCGACACGAGGGCATTTTGACGCCATCGAGATTATCTACACCTCAAAAAATCAAACCGCGGATGAATACATTTACGGAGAGATCACTCATGCGCGAACACCAGCGCAAATGACCGTCGTCACAAATGACCGCGAACTTTCAGGTCGATGCCACCAAAATCGGGCCAAAACGATGACCATCGACGAATTCCTACATTTTCTTAAGAAAAAGAAAACAAAGAAAAAACACTCTTCCCATAGATCAAGCGCACGCACTTTTCGCGATTCCGACCCAGAAATCGCGCGGCTGCTAATCATTTTTGAAAAAAGACTATTTGAAGAATTAAGTGAAGACCCTCCTTGAACCTATCCGCAAAGTGCTGGGATTTTATTTGGCTTAGATTTTGGAGTGCATTTCTAACCCACAAGGTGGGTTTGCTCTTTTTGAGGCCATGTGAAACACATGGACGAAAAAAGAGATTAGAAATGCGCCCAAAAGAAAACCAAAGAAAGTCCCATGACTTTGCGGATAGGTTCTTATTCTTGATGTCTAAACAATATTTCTGATAAACAAAAATCAAGACCGAGGAAAATGAAACACAAACTCCTACATTTAATTTCTATTATTTTCATTAGTCTTCAAACAGCGAGACTGTATGGTGAAACAGACACCACACTAGCATTCTCCTGGTTCTTGCAACCCGCGCGGCCCCCGCAAACTGATGTCGATCGTCTTCCCATCGCAGTAATCATGGGAAACAAAGACAAAGATGAACAAAAGCCGCGACGCCAATGGATAAAAAACAGCTTGAAAGCCCGCGCTGCAGTGTTTGAACCGACCGATAACAAAATACGTCGGAGTTGCGGCGAGTGGTGGGCAGAATATTCTGGAGAATACAATCATTATTTCCATCCCCAATGGTCCTTTTTTATCAATGGAGCCTTTGCAACAAAACATTCTTCGTATTTAATTCCGGTTACCCTAGGCGTCAATGCACGTTTAGGTCAAGTATCTTTCTGGCATCCTTATATAGGCTTAGGCATAGGCGGCGTTTATGGCCATTTGCAACATCACGGAAAACGCCACCGAAGCAGCGGTGGGCTGGCTGCTCTAGCGCAAGCAGGAATGGAATTTGATCTTGGACGTTGGTTCTTTTTCGATCTTTTTGGCACATACCGCTGGAACTGGTTCCATCTTAACTCTACCCGCAACCATACCTTGGCAGGCGGCTGGGCCGCAGGTGGCGGCCTGGGGGTTCGATTCTAAAAATGATCATTCTGGGAATCCCGTGAAATTCTTGAAATAATCGAAGTCAATAATTTCATTTTAATCTCCTGTTGTAGCCTCTTCGGTTCTTAATTTCCTGCGTTGTGTTTTGTCACTTGCATATTTTCAACTTTTTTTGTATGCAAAAATAATACTGATGCGTTACGATCGACCAATCATCCCGCGTGGTTTTAAACGCCATGCGAAAGCCACGGGCTCTGGCCCGTGGCACGTTTTTTTGGAGACGCATGAATCGTCAACGTGTCATCTGCCTCATAGACGGTCTCAACCTCTACCATGCTATCACTGCTCTTGCCCGTCCCGAACTGAAATGGGTGGATCTGAGGAATCTTTCAAAAGTGTTTCTGAAATCCCATTCGGAAGAGCTTTGTGGAGTATTTTATTTTTCCGCATATGCCGAACACGTTTCCGAATCCTCGCAAAAATGCCAGAAAGCCTATATTCGCGCTCTAGAGTTAATTGGTGTGGTTCCAATTCTTGGACACTTCAAAGAAAAAACCCGGAAATGCCCTTCTTGTAGTCATCGATGGATTGGTCATGAAGAAAAAGAGACCGATGTTAATATCGCCCTACTCCTATTAAATTTGGCTTATCAAAACATCTTCGACCGAGCTCTTCTTATTTCAAATGACTCCGATCTTGCACCAGCTATTCGAATGGCGCGAAAACATTTCCCGCAAAAACGAATCACGTCTATCTCTCCTCCTCACTACTTCCATAGTCGGGAATTAATTCAGGCCTCTTCAGATAAAAGTAAAGTTCGCGTCGAACACCTTGAACGTTGTCTCCTACCTCCGATTGTAACAGATGCATCTAGGCTAATTTCAGTGCCTCGCCCTCCTGAATATGCGCCTAAAACTGTGGCTAACCTTTCAGCTCTTTGACCAATTGGAGATCGATGCAGCCCCAATCAAAAGTGTTGAACGTGTCTCTCCACCTCCAAAATTCACAAGGCGGAGATAATCTCTAGGTTGTTTGTTCCATGTTAAAAAACGTTGAATCCATCAAAGAATTACTCACAAATTTCTCTACAGGGATATTAAGCGACAAATCTCCTGAGAAATACATTGAATTACGACGAACATTGATGTCTGCGCCTTCATATAGGACAGAAATTCCAGAATGGCTAAAGGGGTGTGTTAATTAACGCAAAATTCTGAAGTCAGAATAGATCTTGTCCACTGGCCGAAAATCGAAAATGATCTCGTGGATATGGCGGGAGAATTCTTGCTTTAATTCAGAGAGAAGCTTCTCCAGCTGAGGCTTTTGACCTTGGGCGCAAAGTTCGACAGTGCCATCGGGCAGATTGCGTGCAAAACCTGTCACCTTCAACTTGTCTGCAATTAACTTTGCCGTGGCGCGGAATCCAACGCCTTGGACATTCCCTTTGATGATAGCTGAGAGTTCAAACATTTAGCAGCTTCCTGTCTCGCAAGTTTCTTCGATAGGTTCTTCAGTGAAGTCGGCCTCATGCCAAGGATAATTGCAGATCATTGCGCGGATTTCATCGGCAGACTTAGAGTGGTTGATCGATTCACGTAGATGGCGCATCCCTTTGGCACCGCGCAAAAACCAGAAGCCAACGCGGCGCAAATCTGTCACCACGCGCCGTTCATCGGGTTGGTAGGCGCGGATGTGGTCTAAATGTTCTAAAAGGACATCGCGATAATCGAGTCCGGATCGTTCGAGAAGAGACTCGCCCGAGAGGTGGCGGTAAATATCATCGATCAACCACGGTTTGCCCATCGTCCCCCTAGCGAGCAAAATCGCATCGCAGCCTGTATATTCGAACATTTTTCTTGCGCTTTCAGCATCAAAGAGGTCGCCATTGCCGATCACGGGGATGCTCTTTGCGGCTAATTTGCAGTCGCGAATAAAATCCCAGTTTGCAGGACCTTTATAGCCTTGAGCTCGGGTCCGTCCATGGATGCAGATCGCAGCGGCACCGGCTTGTTCGGCGATCTGTGTGACCTGCGGGGCGACGATCTGGCTTAGATCCCAGCCCACACGGATTTTAATCGTGACGGGAATTTTTACAGCCGCAACCATTTTTGATATGACCTCGCCGATCAAATCTAAAGTTTTCAGCATCCCCGATCCGCTGCCATCTTTTGTGACCTTGTCCACAGGGCAGCCGCAATTCAGATCAACGACATCAAAGCCGAGATCTTCAATGATCTTTGCACTTTCACCTGCGATGGCAGGTTTGCTGCCGCAAATTTGCCCTCCGATCGGATGCATCGAAGGTTCGTATTCGAGATAGCGATAGGTTTTGGGATCGCGCCGGACCAATGGCTCCATTTTGACCATCTCGCAATAGACGAGACCGGGACGATATTTCGTGGTCATCTTGCGGAAAGGCAGGTCAGAACATCCGGCCAACGGGGCGCAAAAAATATTAGAGGGCAATTCGAGTGAACGGAGTTTAAAAGGACGTTTTAACACTGGACTAACGCATAATAATTAAAATTAACTTTTCCATGATTTGCAATGCAAAAAAGGCCAAGAGCGGACTGAGATCAAACATTCCCCCAATGGGAGGAATAAAGCGGCGGAATAAATTCAAATAGGGATCTGTATAAAAAGCGATAAAGCGCATGATCTTGTGATGGGCGAAAGACGGAAACCAAGAGCCGACAATCCGCACCATCAAGAAAATAGTGTAGATCGAAAAAACCCAACGAATAGCACTTGCCCAATGAACCATGATTACCTAAAATTTAGAGACATTTTACCCTCTTGTAGAATGCAGAGCAATGGAAAATTGTCATGGTAATAAATATTTTTAATAGACTTGTCCTTTTCTGGAAATCTCACTTAAGAGTACAATTTCGCGCATGTTTACTATTGGCCTTACCCTCGAAAAGCAAGCTTTTAGAATTGCAATTTTAAAAAAAGAGAAAAAAATAATTGCAATTGAATCATTACAAACACTGCCCCTTGGACACGATCATGTAAAACAGTTTTACAATCTCCCGCCTTTCCATACAGGAAAAGAAGTGGGGATTGTTTCGGGCCTTGCGGGCTGGGACATCTTTATCCGCAAACTCCATCTACCCCTTCGCGAAAAACGGAAAATCTTAGCAGCCTTGCCTTTTCAGCTCGAATCACTCATCCCTTATGAAAATCCGATTGTTTGCCCTTTATTAAAACCTTTGAGCAAGCAAATGACAGCGGTTACTGTGGTCGCCGCTTCCGCCTCGCAGCTCTCTTCGCATCTGGCCGCGCTGAAGGAAATGGATATTGAGCCTGATACAGTTTCGTGCAGTCCCATAGCATTGGTCCGTTTTGCCAGATGGCAATTTCCTCAAGAGTTTAGGATTCTTTCCTTTGATTTTAGGGACCAGAAAATCAATTGCGTGCTTCTAGAAGGAGATGAACTTGTCCTTTCTCAAACAATCCCTATTGAAAATGCCGATTTAGAACTCGAAAAATTTTCTATTTTTCTCAAGCAAAAGGGAGCGATTGATGATCAGACCTCCTGGTTATTAACCGGCGAGTTTGAGAATTTTATAGAATCTGTTGGGCGAATTTTTCCGGGGAAAAGACTAGAAGTTGCCCATGAACCCGCTCTTTATGCAATTCCGATTGGGCTTGCATTGGATGCGATGGCTGCAGATCGGTCCAGCGTCCAATTCTGCCAAAAAGAATTTATTCCAGCACATACGATTGCCTCTCGAAAGAAAAAAATGCTCCAGTATCTTTGCATCTGTTTGGCCGCAGCGCTGCTAATGACAGTCGGCGGGACATTTTCTTTGAATAAAAAACAAAACAAACTGATTGAAAATTTGCAAAATTTTTACCCTTCCAAAGAGGGTTTC
This sequence comes from uncultured Verrucomicrobiae bacterium, assembly GCA_963698815.1. GTDB lineage: Bacteria > Chlamydiota > Chlamydiia > Chlamydiales > Rhabdochlamydiaceae > CAJCIW01. The sequence goes on along the minus strand of CAVOSF010000007.1, from coordinate 321,173 downwards.
TCTTCCCTTAACCAGATCGAAGAAACACTGCGCATATGGGAAAGTTCGTTGCAGGGGCAGAAGACCACTTTTGCATTTTTACCTACAGTCCCCAAAGTGAGCGATCTTCTCGCTTGGCTAAGCGCGCACCCAGCTTTTGCCACAGAAGAAGGTGGACAAAAAGAGGGAATGGAGATCAAATCCCTGCATTACAGTTTAGTCAAATACCCTAAAATCGGAGAGGGTTCCTCTCCTTATGCCGCGCAGGTAGAATTGGAATTCACTTCAGCAACTCCGCGCACGGCGCGCGACTTCCACGAAGCACTGCTTAAAGGAGATCAAATCGTCAATGCGAAGAAAGAAGTGAAATGGCAAACGCAAAATCAGACCTATCATACCACCTTTGAACTCAACAAGGGGATCGGCCCATGATAAAATTTTCTTTTCGGCCTTCCTCTTTTTCTATGGTCCTTTTACTCATAGGAGCCCCGCTTCCTTTTATCATTGCTCTTTTTCATTTCATTTTCGGATTGCAAAAGCTAGAAGAACTCGAAAATGAAATCGAAAGGATTCATACAAAAGCTGTCGTTTTGCAGGAAAGCCAACGCAAAGAGAACTCTCTTTTATCCTCATTGAAAAATCCCGATCCCCATTATCTCGACAAGCAGGTCGAATCGCTTGCCTTCTTATTTCCCGAAATTAAAAAACTCGAAGCTATTCAATTAGAAAATCCGGATGAAGAGCAAATCGCCAAACGGCTGCAATTTCTAAAAGAGGGGGGCAACCGTCTTCGCTTTTCTGAAGAGCAGATCCGCAGCAATGATCATGTGCGCGAGACCGAAGAGAAACAACAGCAGCCTGTGGAACTTAACGAAGAAGACCTCAGAAAGCTGCTTTGTCTGATCGAAGGGGTCACTATTTGGCCCTACGGCCCAAAAGAAGGCCGCCCTCAACTGATCATCAAGGACTTCAAATTAAATAAAAAGGAACTCTCCTCTCACGAGAAAGTATTTGTCGTTTCGATGGAGCTGATCAAAAGAGAAAATATGGAGACACATCGATGAGAAAGATCCTATTAGTTGGCTTAGTTCTTTTGTATGGCTGCGCGACCAAAACGCCCTCGGATCAAAGCGATTCTGTGGTCAGCATGCAGATCATCGACCGAAATGGTTTCATCGAGACGATCAGCAATAAAGAACGCCTCTCCAATTACAAATCAGTCGATTTTTCCCATCCTCAGCCCTATCAAAAAGTGTTGCGCGTCTTTGGCCGCAATGTAGATGGACAGAGCTCCTCTAAGATCACGAGCTACCACGATAACGGCCAGCTTTGGCAATATCTCGAAGTCGTCGACGGCAGAGCGCATGGCATCTATCAAGAACGGTTTTCCAATGGCCGCCTTAACATTGAAGCCCATCTCATTGAGGGGGTGGCGGACATTCACGACCTTGCGCAGGCTACTTGGGTCTTTGAAGGGCCTTGCAAGGTCTACGACGATCAAGGAAATTTGACTGCCGAATTTAGTTACGAAAAAGGCATTTTGGAAAATACTTCAAGATACTTTTTCGCGGATGGCAAGCTAAAAAAAATGATTCCCTATACCCAAGGAGAGATCCACGGCATTGTCCATAGTTTTGACGAGAATGGGAATGTGATGGAAGAAATCCCCTACGTCAGTGGGGAAAAAGAGGGCGCAGCCAAAGCGTTTTGGAGTCCCGGGCATCCATTGTCCGAAGAATTTTTCCAGCAGGGGCGCCTCATTCAAGCATCCTATTACGACCCGTCCGGCAAATGCGTCGCGGAAATTAAAGAAGGCATGGGAAAACAGGCGCAATTTAAAGAAGATCGATTAGAGGGACTGATTCACTTCGTCAATGGAATCCCCGAGGGCGAAGTTCAACTTTTTTATCCCAACTCTACTCTCAAGTGCTCTTACTTCATCAAAGAAGGAAAGAAAAATGGTGAAGAGTGGGAATATTATCCTTCAGAAATAGGCCGGAAGCTAATCCCCAAACTCTGTCTGCATTGGATTGATGATCAAATCCAAGGGCAAGTCAAAACATGGTATCTCAATGGCCAAATTGAAAGTCAAAGAGAGCTCAACGGCAATAAAAAACAAGGCATCTCTTTTGCTTGGTATAAAAATGGGGACCTGATGTTAGTCGAAGAGTACGAAAATGACCTTTTGATCAAGGGATCGTATTATAAAAAAGGAGATAAAAAAATCATCTCGAAGATCGAATCGGGCAAAGGGATTGCGAGCCTTTACAACACCGACGGCATATTTTTGAAAAAAGTCTCTTACGAAAAAGGAAAACCCCAGCTCAGTGAACCCAGGCCTTAAGGCCTGGGATTATTATGGCGATTTGGGAGGGGCTTCGAACCCCTCCCAAATGTCGTTTTTTGAAATACCCGGCCCTTAAGGGCCGGGTTTCCGCCGGAGGACGGATGACAGCCCTGTACACTGAAAAAGAACTTTTGCGCGCTCTTTTGAAAAAGAAAAGAGGCGCTTTATCCGCTGAAAGAAGGAAAAAAGCTTATGCGGACCTCAACCGCACGCTTCTTCCTTTATTGAAACCGTACAAAGCCATCCTCTCTTTTCACAGTTTGCCCGAAGAGATCGATCTCACTTTCATCAACCAAATGCTCGCCGTTGAGGGAAAACTGCATTTGCCGAAAGTGGGTTCGCCCCTTCAGATTTTCCACATCAAAAATCCCTCTCAAGAATTATTTCCGTCAAAATGGGGGCTGTTTGAACCCGATTCCTCACAATCTCTCTTAGTCGATATTAAGAAAATCGATTGCATTCTTGTCCCGGGCCTCGGATTTGATAAAGACCATTATCGGATCGGTTATGGGAAAGGACACTATGACGCACTCCTTGCCTTATGTGTGCAACAATCTCATCATCCAGCAACCGTTGGAGTGGGTTTTACAGAGCAGTATTACAATGAACTGCCCCGCGAATCTCATGATATGCCATTAGATGAACTTAAACTCTTCTGAAACTACTGATTCAAAGGCGGAGTCTTTGGATTCTTGTAAAGATATTGTCCTTCCGGCTCCTGCGGGTATACATCCCTTCGATTCGGTTTGCACATGCGAGCACCCATGCAGCTTTGGCACATGACGACAGCTCCCGTTGCTACCGTATCGCAGACGGCATAATCTGTCCCATCCAGGCAATACCACAAAACTGTGTAGGGCGTCCTGGACATATAACCCTGATTCGAATTGGCATTGGCACCGCCATACGTGCCATATTGTCCGTAAGTGTCCGTCCAGACCGATTCATTTTGCGCTTTGACGACCACCTCTCCTAAAAAAATGCCGTCAGCTCCTCGAATTGCAGCTCTAAGATCGTAAGGGCTGTTATTAATTAATCGCACAGTCCCCGCATGAAGGAAATAAGGGAACAGAATCAGACTCATCCCTAAATAGATCCATTTTTTAAACGTCATTGTTTACCTTAATAAGGGCTCTGGAGTTGTTGCTGCTGCTGGCACTCTTGGGGGCCGCCGCAGCTTTGAGCTGTAACAACAGATCCGGCTGCGACATTATTGCAGACCCCATAAGAATTCCCACTCATGCAAGACCAATTGACCGAATAAGGCACTTGAGAAGCGTATGCGCTTTCCGTTCCCCAATTGGCATAATTATCGCTCCACAACGTGGCGTCATTGGGATTGATCACGAATTCCCCAAGAAGCGTTCCGTTGGCGTCGTAGAGATTTGCCTTTAAGGTATACGTTGAATTGTTCATCAAAGTCACTGAATTGGCCCAGGTCATTACACTCGTCAGTATAAAAAGAAAGAATAATATCCCAAATCTTCTCACTTGCTCTCCTTGTCAATGTAAGCCCACTTAAAGTCGATTTGCCCCATCGGAGTCAGGACAACATCTTTCAGGTAGGGTTGATTCACATATAACATGGTGTAATAAAAAATGGGAATGATCGGCATCTCATCGATCAAAATTTGTTCGCTTTGGGCCAGCAATTTAACGCGCTGCTCGGCATCCGAGGCCTGTGCAGACTGATCGAGAAGGGCGATATATTGCGGATTTTCCCATAAAGTATTGTTGCTGCTTCCTTTTTGGTATTTAAATACTTCCAAAAAATTAATGGGGTCGGCGAAATCGGCAATCCAAGATCCGCAGGATAATTGAAAGTCCTGTTTAGAGACGCGGTCAAAATAGACTTTTCCTTCAACGGACTGCAGTTTGATGCGGATTCCAAAGGCTTCGAACCATTGTTGTTGGATCGCTTGTGCGATGAGATGGTTCCTTTCCGACGTGCGGTACAAAAGGGAAATTTCCGGAAAGCTCTCCTTAGATAATTGTAAAGCGTTGAGAGCTTGATTAAATAAGTTCTTTGCTTCCTCCGCATTGGCATCTTGAAAATAAGATTGCTGCTGCAATTTCAAAGAAAGAGGAACGAGCCCTGTTGCTGGTATCTGATTGCCTTGCGTCACATGATCGACAATGCTCTTTCTGTCCATCGCAAGAGCAAAGGCTTTTCTCATCAAAGGATGATTAAAGGGGGGCGTTTGCGTATTCACTCTTAGAAAGTAGGTCCCAAGCAGCTCCTTAGTGTTGAGCTTATTTTCTTTTCTTAAAGCATTTAAAGCGTCTACAGGCAGCGTTGAAATGGGAGATCCCGCCCAGTCGAGCTCATTTTTCTCAAAACATTTCAGCTCCGTCTCCTCCTGCAGCATCGGCAATTCAAGAGTTTGCATTTTGACGGCGTTTCTATCCCAATATTTGTCATTTTTCACTAAGGTCAAGTGATCTTGGTGTTTCCATTCTTTGAGTAAAAAAGGCCCGTTGCCGACATAGGTGGAGGCATTCTGCGGCCAAGAAGGATTTTTTTCGTCCACTTTTTGATTCACGGGGAAAAAAGCAGAAGAAGCCGCTACGTCCAAAAAGTAAGGCGTTGGATTTTCAAGTTCCACTTGCAATGTTCTTTTATCAAGCGCCTTCACCCCAATCAGATCGAGTCCGACTTTGCCATCTTTTGCCGCTTTTGCATTTTTGATCAAATAGAGATACGAGCCAAGATCAGAAGGGAAATCAGGGGCGAGAATTTTTTTCCAGGCATACTCAAAGTCAGAAGCGAGCACTGGATCTCCATTCGACCATGAGCTCTCCTTCAAGTAGAAGGTCCAGATCTTGAAATCTGGAGAGATGTCCACACGGCTGGCAAGGGCAAGCTCCGGTTTTTGTTCTTTGTCAACACGGACTAACCCTTCAAAAAGCATCCGCATCACCGTTTGTCCGCCAAGACTCCTAGCTTTGCGCGGATCTAAAACCTGCGGCTCTTCTCCAATGTTGATCCGTAGCGTCTGAGAAGCAGCCTCATTTTTATTTTTTTGCTGTGAAGATGAAGATTGACATCCTATTCCCACAATAAGTAGAGCGAGATTTAATACTAATATTAAGTAGCGGTATACCGAAAATGACTCAAAAGTTGGTTTTTGGCTGCGTTGGCTATGCAGCACATTTTTTGTCTTCACTCGCGCCTTGTGCTTGCACAATGGTCGCTCGCTCCAGACAAAAAATTTGCGCAGCCGCCTTGCCAAATTCCCAACTTTTGAGTCATTTTCGGTATACATACATAGCTCCTTTTTCGATGTTTCAGTATACTGGGTCTAATGAAATTCTGGGAAGTCAAATGGCTCGATATGCAATCACACGATTGCCTACGCCGGTCTTTAATACTCCTCATCTCTCTCATTGTTTTGGGGGAAAAGACGGCGACACCCTTTCGCTTGACGACCAAAATCTAATGAGAACAGTGGAAACGATACTATTTCCCCAAACGAAAGTGGAAATGTTGGAGCAGGTAGCGCCTTCCATCTGGAAAATTCGCACAGATGCCTATAACTATCCCGGAAATCATTACATCGATGATCGCTTTGTCGAGATTTGCGAAGCCGCAAATAGAACCCGATCGGTTCCCCCGATACCGACAATCCTTGCTCAATTAGAAAAACTCGTGGGCACGCGTTATATCTGGGGAGGAAATTGGCCTCAAGGGATTGAGCATTTCACGCACTTGTATCCTAGTAAAACCCCTTTGCGTCGATTACCATCTTTAATCCAAGACACATGGAAATTTAAAGGCGTGGACTGCACGGGACTGTTTCATTACGTGTCTAATGGGTACACGGAGCGCAACTCTTCAAAACTTGTCCGCTTCGGACACCCCGTCCTAATTGAGGGATTGGGGTTAGGAGAAATTGTGAGTAAACTCCACCCTATCGACTTGATCGTCTGGCCTGGCCATGTGGTCGGAGTTTTTGATAAAAAAACGTCCATTGAAAGCAGGTTACAGGTTGGAGTCGTCAAAACTGACCTGTCTGAACGTCTTACAGAAATCATGCGCGAACGGAAGCCTATTAATCATTGGAACAACAATCAAGACCTAAGCTTTGTCATCCGTCGCTGGCATCCAGATAGTCTGAAAAATTAAAAAATTTCATATCATTGAAGTTTATTTTCTAATAAACGACTCTGAAAATTTATTTTGAACCATTCTGGAAAAACTCACATGGACAACAAATCTCTGTGGACTTGGGCGCGTTCGCTCATCTATTTTTCTGTATTCTCAACGAGCGCATCACTGTCCAGCATGACGTTCACAGTCACGACTAATGCCGACGCCGGGGCGGGCTCGTTGCGCCAGGCAATCCTCGATGCGAATGCTGATGGGGCTGGCGCTATCATCCAATTTATGGGGGGCTTTGGTACTCAAACAATCACATTGCTTAGTTCATTGCCGCAGCTGGGAACAAATATTGCAACGATTGACGCCAACGGGGCCAATGTCACTGTCAACGGCAACAATTCATGGCAGGCCTTTTTCGTCTCTCCTGCTGCCACGACGCTATTGCTCAATGGCAATATCATTATATCGGGAACTTCTATAGGAGGTAACGGCGGAGGCACCGGGGGCAATGGCGGCGGCGGCGCTTTGGGAGCCGGCGGAGGATTGTTCGTTGGCCAAGGAACAACCGTCGCCCTGACAGGACCTTCTTTTACAAACTGTAAGGCGACAGGAGGAAATGGCGGCGCGCAAACTGTTGCGGGAACTGGCGGCGGCGGCGGCGGTGGTATGGACCAATCCAATGGGGCAAACCCTGCAGGCGCCAATGGCGGAGCCGGCGGCGGACCTAGTGGAGGCGCAGGAGGAGCTGGGGCTGGTGGAAATGGAGGCTTTGCCAGCGGCGGCGGGGGCGGCGGCAATGGAAATAACGGCGGAATGGGAGGCTTTGGGGGCGGCGGCGGAGGCGCCGGAAGCGGCGCGGCAGCAGGTAGAGGAGGGGTTGGGGGTGGCAGCGGGGGAGGAAACACCTCGGGAACATCCGTCTTTGGTGGAGGCACTGGGGGCACTGGGACGGCAACGGGAAATGGCGGCGGCGGCGGCGCAGGTTTAGGCGGCGCTATTTTTGTTCAGAATGGCGGAACGCTCACCATTGTAGACCCCTCAACACCGCCTCTTTTTTCCAGCAACACTGTCACGGGAGGAACGGGTGGAGTGGGATTTTCTGGTGGAGGAACTGGTACTCCAGGAAATGCTTTCAGCCCCGATCTTTTTTTAATGTCCTCAGGATTGATCCAGTTCGCGAACTCAGGACCAATCACCATTTCTACCAATATTATCAGTGATGGAGGAGCAGGAGGAGGAAGCACTACTACGGGTGGAATTACAATGTCCGGCACAGGCACGCTCACATTGAGCGGAATCAATACTTATACAGGAAAGACATTATTAAACTCAGGGACCACCGTCATTTCCAGCGATCAGACTCTTGGCAAAGGCACAAATCCTTTGCAGTTCAATGGCGGGACGCTGGAGATTACAACATCGATGTTCTCCCCTATTCGTCCCATTTCTTTTACGGGAGCCGGGACAATCAATGTAGATACTGGGGCAATCGCAACATTTTCAGGCGCTGTCTCGGGAGCCGGAGCGATCACAGTAGGGGGACCTGGGACTTTAATTTTAGCCGGGACAAATACATTCACGCACTCCGTAACGATTACAGCAACAGGAAATCTTCAGTTCAATTCGCAAGACAGTTTTCCAACAGCCACAAATGTTGTTGACAATGGCACTTTGATCTTTGGCGCCAATCCCGGGTCTACAATCACATCGACAGGGATGATCAGCGGAAGCGGAGGAGTATCTGTCGTGAATGGCGGGACAGCGATCCTTTCCGGGACGAATAGCTATATGGGAGACACGACAATCACGTTGGGCACTTTGCAGATCGAGGGAGCAAGCAGTCTATCTGGGACAAACATCATCGACGATGGTTTATTGGTCTTCGATAATACGGCTGCACCCATCACTGTCACGCAAAATATTTCGAGCTCTCTAGGAGCGACAGGAGGAGGATTGACAGCCCAAGGTACAATGCCTGTCATACTCACAGGAACAAACACCTATATAGGAACAACAACGATCAACCCCGGGGCCACATTACAAATCAATAATGCGGCAAGCTTCCCAACATTGAACATAAGTACTGTCGTTAACGATGGCTCTTTTATTTTCAACAACGCTGGAACGGCAACAGTTGCCGCATCGATCAGCGGCAGCGGGACCTTGACCATGCAAGGTACGGGGACATTGATTCTCGCTGGAAATAATTCCTATACCGGCGCAACGACAATTAATGCGGGAAGCACCATAAAAATCAATTCCAATTTGAATGGACTTCCTTCCGGCAACATGGTGACTGATAATGGGGCTCTTGTCCTAAACAATTCAGGAACGGAGACGTATAATGCGAATATTTCTGGAACCGGCACCTTATCGATGACGGGAACCGGCACCGCTGTTCTTACCGGGACAAACACCTATTTTGGAACTACTACAATCAACGTGGGATCGACGCTGGAAATCGACACAACTGCCAGTATCCCAAACAGCCCAGTATTTACTGTCCAAGACAATGGGAATTTAAATTTTAACATTGCGGGAGGGACCTTTACCTTTTCGTCCTTGATCACAGGATCAGGTGCTGTCAATCTGATTGGAACTGCTCAAGTTATTCTTGCGAATCCTGGAAATAATTTTACTGGAGGAATGACCGTTTCCAATGGGGCTTCTCTCACTTTTACGGGAACGGCCAATTTAGGCTCCCCCACTTCGACGTTGACATTGAATAACGGAACATTAAATGTTCCATTGGCAACGCCCTCTTTCACTTCGATGCATCCCATCTCTTTGGACTCCGGCGGAGGGACGATCAACATTCGGGATGTGGCAACAACAGTGACTCAGACTGGCAATATCACCGGCCCGGGTTCTTTAGATCTGCCCGGACCTGGAACCCTGATTTTAACGGGGAATAACACATACGCTGGTACCACGACGAATGAAGGGGTTTTACAGATCAATAATGCCAATAGCTTTCCTTTCGGAAGCAGTGTCATCAATGATGGATCCTTCATCTTTACTCATTCAGGAACCGCGAGCTTGGCTGGAGGGATTAGCGGGACGGGTTCATTGACCATGCAAGGAACAGGAACGCTAAAATTATCCGGTTTTGACAATTATTCTGGAACGACGACGGTCTCTTCGGGAACCTTGGAGATTAACGCCTTCAACAGCCTTGCCGTCACTGGCAATATCATCGACAACAGCGCCATCACTTTCACGCATTCGGGAAAGGCAACTGTGACCGCATTAATCAGCGGCAGCGGAACGATCTCTCTGAATAGCAATGGAATTCTCGCGATGACCAATGCAGGTAACAGTTACATGGGCGGAACATTTGTTTCCAACAACGGGATTTTGCAAGTCACGAATGATGGACAGCTGGGAATGGCAGGAACCTCCATCACAATCAATAGCGGAACGTTGGATGTGCCCACAGGCACGTTGGCATTGACCTCTCCTCGCCCGATCACAATCAATGTGTCGGGAATCGTTTCTGTCGATGATCCGGCAGGTGTTGTGACATTGTCTGGAAATATCACAGGTGCAGGAGCATTTACCAAACAGGGATCGGGAGAATTGATTTTGCAGGGAAGCAACGGCTGGATGGGAGCAACGACGATCAGCGGCGGGGCTTTGCAAATTGATACAGCGAATAGTTTGCCCTCTGCGCCTTACATTTATAATCAAGGGTCTTTGATTCTTAATTTTTCGGGGACCCAAACCATTGCAGGAAATGTCAGCGGGACCGGATCGATCAATTTCGCAAGCAATACCAGGCTAATCCTACAAAATACGGGAAATAGTTATTCAGGTGGGACCAACGTCTCCAATAATGGCATTGTCCAAATTACCAGCGGGTTTCAACTCGGCGCGACCAGCTCGCTTTTGACATTAAATAGCGGGACATTGGACATTCCGATTGGTTCTCCTTTTGAAGTTTTCGTCGCCCAGCCGATTTTTCTAAGCGGACCTGGAACGGGCACAGTTGTTGTCGATGATGCGACGGTCACCGCCTACTTACAGGGAAGCATCACGGGCCCCGGTTCTTTGATCACACAGGGGCCTGGAAAAGTGATCATTTCAGGAAATAATTCCTATGCCGGAACGACAACAATCTCTTCGGGAACTTTGGAGGTCGATTCTCCAGGTAGTCTTCCTCCGGGAAACAGCGTAACCGACAACGGCACCATCGCTTTTAATCTTCCAGGAACAGCCATCGTCCCGAATAACATCAACGGCTCAGGAGGAATCGAAGTGATGGGTTCGGGCACTTTGATCCTTTCCGGAACAAATACCTATCTAGGGGCGACCACGATCGATCATGGAGCGACTTTACAGGTCAACGCCGCCGCAAGCTTGCCCGCTTCTACAACGATCATAGATAACGGCACTCTTGCTTTCAATATCCCGGGGGTAGCGACGTTTGCGCAGACGATTAACGGCAGCGGAGGATTGACCCAAATGGGAACAGGAACCCTTATCCTGAGCGGAACGAACGGTTATACTGGAACGACGACGATCTCTTCCGGAACGCTTGTGATCAATGCGATCGGCGCTTTGCCCGCAAACTCTAATGTCGTTGACAATGGCGCCTTAAATATCAATACGGTGGGAACAAATACACTGAACGGCCTCATCAGCGGCACTGGGTCAGTGAACGTCATCAATAGCGGCACCCTCATTTTGACCAACACTCAAAACAGTTATTCCGGAGGAACCAGCATATTTAACAATGGAACTATTCAAATCACCAGTGCAGGGCAAATCGGCAATCCCTTTTCATTGCTGACATTAAATGCAGGCACTTTGGACATTCCAGTCGGCACGACATCTCTATTGCTGAAAAATCCTGTTAATTTAACAGGAGTTGGAAATTTTTCTACCGATGATCCGTTAGCTCAAATCACACTGCAAGGCAATATCACTGGAGGGGGTTCGCTCAGAAAACAGGGCCCGGGCACTCTGATTCTCTCAGGAAATAACAATTACGCCGGTCCGACGACCATTTCCGCAGGAACCCTTCAAATCAATGCGCTAACTGCAATTTCCATGACGGGCAGCATCGTTGACAATGGCCTGCTCGTTTTCAATCATGCTGGCACGGCGACCTTTTCTGGGACGATCAGCGGCAGCGGCGGATTGACAATGCAAGGGCCAGGGACGCTGATCCTTTCAGGAATGAATACATACCTAGGGCCGACGACGATTTCCAATGGGATTTTGCAAATTAATGCGGGAAACAGTTTGCCAGCTGGGACTGTTTTAACTGACAACGGCGTTTTGAATTTTAATATTCCGGGGTCGTTCACTTTCAATGGTCCTATTTCCGGCACAGGATCTGTTAGCCAGATCAGCAACGGAACGCTGTTTCTTTCCAATGCGGGCAATAGTTATTCTGGAGGAACTACTGTCACCTCAAACGGAACGATCCAATGGACAAGCGATGGTCAGTTGGGATCAGGGCTCTTCACATTTAATAATGGCACATTGGACATTCCTGTCGGCACATTGACGCTGACATCTTCTCGCCCCTTTTTATCTAAAGGACCGGGGATCATTTCTGTAGATGACCCGGCCGGCGTCGTCACTTTGCTGGGAAATATCTTCGGGCCCAGCACTCTCACAGCTAGTGGCCCAGGAAGGCTAGTCCTCTCAGGGAACAACGGTTTTGCAGGCCCACTCACCATCAGCGGCCCCACCACTGTTCAAGCGAATAGTCCAAGTGCGATTCCCACATCTGCCAATGTGATCGATAACGGAGCATTGGTTTTCACCAATTCTGGAACTGCTGTGATTAATGGGAACATCACGGGGGCAGGAACATTGACTGTCCAAGGCCCTGGCACTGTTGTCCTGGATGGGATAAACACCTACGCTGGAGCCACCTCTGTGACAGGCGGCACCCTCCTCGTCGATGGATCTGTGACCTCGCCCATCACTGTCACAGGCTCAGGGATTTTGGGAGGAACGGGAACCGTAGTGAATGCCGTCATTCAAGGAGAAATTTCTCCTGGAAACAGCATCGGAACTCTACACGGCACCAACTTTACCCTCGCATCCACTTCGACCTATTTCCTGGAATTGAATAACACCACCTCTGATTTGATCGCCGCAACAGGTACAGTGACGATCAATGGCGGAAAACTCGAGCTCGTTCCTTTTGGGTTGACAACACCGGCAGTCCCCTCCTACACCATCATCACTGTAGGGAGTGTGGTAGTCAACACTCCTTTTACTCTTGTCAATCCCTTCATCCGTTTCAATTTTGGAGTGCAATACGACCCCACCGATGTCTTGCTCGTGTTACTTGGCCCACCGACTCCTTTCACTCCCATTATTCCCGGCGGAAATAACAATGCCAATGCCTCCTCTGTTGCCGCATGCTTCGACTCCCTTCCGGAAAATCTTCCCGATCTTGTTGGCCTCATCGGAATCCTCAATCTTCAAAATCCAAACCAGCTCGCCAAATCTTTCAACCAAATGCAGCCCGGCAATGCCAACGCGTTTGCTTTGGGACAAGAAAATGTGGCGGAGCGGATTCGGCAAATCTACACGGACCATCTTGTCAAATTGCGCAGAGAGTCGTGCCGAGAACCAAAAGGCTGGCATCTCTGGGCAACCCCTTTTATGCAATGGACCGATCAGAGAGGGCACGGCAGTCTGAAAGGATATAAGGAAAAGTTTGCAGGAGTGACAGTGGCCGCAGATTGTTTCTTTAAGCGTCACTGGGCAATGACCGCGGGTTTTTCTTATGCAAATGGGGATATCGTCATTGTAGATGGCCATTCCTCAGGAGATTTCACCACTTATGCGGGGTCCTTGGGTGTGCAAGGAAGTGCAGACGGTTTTTATGCGGATGCCCTTTTTGGTTATTTATACAATCGCGCCCATGTGTCCAGACAAATGAAATTCAAAGTCTCGACCTCTGTTTTTTCTGCCTCTGACAAACGCAAAGCATGGCACAACCAATACGCTAATGAAATCCTCACTCATCTCGGCGCAGGGTACGATATTAAATTCAAATGCGGCGACGACAGTTTTGTGAATATCTACCCATTTGCCAATGGAGACTATATTTACATCAAGCAGGACGGGTACAGAGAAAAAGGTGCGCATAGCTTGGACCTCCGGGTCTTTGGCAAAGAATATGATCTTTTGCGGCCCGAAGCCGGCCTCGGCCTTTCCTCTCAAAGCTGCATCCACGATGTGAACCTGACGCTTGACGTAGCAGGATCTTACGTTTATGAATTTCGTTTTTTGGGAAAAAGGACTAAGGCGAGGTTCAAAGAGGACAGCGCATGCCGGTTTACAGTCAAAGGACTGAGGCCCAATCAAGGGCTGGTCTGTCCAACGGCAAGCCTTGGCATTGGATCCATTAAACACGGGCTTACTTTTTTGCTGGGCTATCATGGAGAATTTGGCAAGCATTTTAATTTGTATGAAGCGGAAATAGAACTCGCAAAGGCTTTTTAGGAGTAATTATCAATGAATCTATCTCGCTATTCTCGTTATTTGGGATTGATCTTACTGACTGCCCCTTTGTATACATGGGGAGCCTATCCTACTCCTAATTTGATTTTGAATGGCAACTTTACCTTAGACGGAGCAGGCTCTACAATCGATGCCTCCAACCTTCCAAGCACAACGGGCTATTTTCTCATGAGCGGGACGATGGACTTAAGCAACGTCACCTTTCAGAACTTCTCAACCGTAGGCGGGCCCGGAAGCGGAGGAGGCGCAAGCCTGGGAGGAACTTTATTCATCAACACCGGAACAACAGTCACTCTTAACAATGTCAATTTTTATGGCAGCGCTGCGATCGGGGGACAAGGAGGAACGGGACCTTTAGGAGGGGTTTTGAACGGTCTATTTGTACCTACGATGAGTGGAACCGATGGAGAAAATGGCGGAAATGCGAGTGCTCTCAGCGCATATACTAGTGATGGGAATGGAGGTGCAGGCGGTGGCGGACAGGTCGGCGGGAATGCTGTCGACGGCTTTGGCGGAGTTGCCGGAAACGGGGGAAGTGGAGGGGATGGCGCACCGATAAGTATACAAACGATAGTTGCTTTGGCACAGCAGGTTTATGCGGCATACCAGCTTTCTTCTAATACAGCTGAAGATACGGCATTGGCAGGCACGATCGCTGCTATATATGGATTCATTACTGCTGAGGAAGTATTCGATGCCAATCCAGCTCTGCTAGGATTTCCTCTTGCAACAGGCGCTGCCGATTTCGCAATCAATACAGCGCTTGAAGAAATCGCCGCAAAAGTGGGTACAGATATTGGTGCCTCCGCAGCTCTTGTAGCCGCGCAAACTGCCTTCGAAGTCGGCACAGTCATTACGGCTTACCAAATAACTGGAACTTCCGGAAAAGGAGGCGACGGAGGAACCGGTAACTTCGGAGGAACGGGCAGTTTTGGTTTCGGAGGGGGCAGTGGAGGAAGGGGGGGGGAATGGAGGTAATGCTGTTTCCACGTCGGTTGCCTTCGGAGGACAAGCAGGCAATGGAGGGAACGGTGGAATTGGAGGTTTTGGAGGCGGCGGTGGATTAGGAGGAACGGCAGGCATGCACGGAGCTGACGGAACGGGAGCAGGCGCGCCTTTCAATGGATTTCTTCCTCCTCAAAATGGTCCCGGAGGAGCAGGAGGATTTGCAGCAGGAACTGGAAGTACAGGGAATGGAACTTCCAATGGCCGACTAGGAGGAGGGGGTTCAGGATTGGGAGGCGCTCTTTATCTTGGCGATGGAGCAACCTTAACGATTACAGGAAACTCCTCTTTTTGCAGCAATGAGGCGCAAGGAGGAGCAAGCCTAAATGGCGGCCCCGCCGGATTTTCTGGAGGGACGGATATCTTCATGAGGACAACTTCAACGCTGACATTAGATCCCGGCGCTGGGAAGACGATTTCCTTCTCAGGATCGATTGCCGATGATTCAGCGGCAACTTTTGGGAATTCCGGCAACATCGGACAAGGCGCTGCCGGAGCTGGCCTCTCGGTGCTATCGGGGCTTGTGATTTTTGACGGCACCAATACCTATTCGGGACAAACATTGGTCAGCGGGGGCGTCTTGCAAGCGGAAGACGGCGTCGGAATCAATCGCGCCAGCAACATCAACTTGTCCGGAGGAATTTTTCAAGGCCATGGCACTCTTGCGCGTTTTTTAGGCACAGGCCCCGACAAATTACAGTTTGCAGGAGGGGGAGTGTCGAGCGGATTTTCCTCTGCTGAAGGGGATTTTGAGGTCACTCTTAATTGCGGCGAAACCCTAATCTGGAACACGACTCCCTTCTTTCTGACCAATGGAGCGAATTTGCTTTTAGGTTCCGCAAGCGCTACCAACAATGCGACATTCACCAATAATATCGATCTTGGCGGCTCCCCTCGCACGATTCTAGCGACGGGCAATGCAGGCAACACTAATCAGTCTATCCTGAGCGGCGTCATTTCCAACGGATCAACTATTTTCGGCGATCTTACCCATACAGGAATAGTTGTCTTGAGCGGTGCGAACACATACACAGGCACGACCGAGGTGGCCGGAGGAACGCTCCTCTTAACGGGCAGTTTGGCCAGCCCGATTGTCACTGTGGATGCTGGAGCGACGCTGCAAGACACCAATTCCGGTTTGATCAATACAACAGCCTTAACAGTAAATGGAACCTTCACACTCACCGCGAACGATCAAATCGCCACACTTTTCGGTTCGGGAACAATCAACCTCGACGGCGGCACGTTGACTCTCAATAGCGGAACATTTTTAGGAGTCATCGCAGGGATCAGCGGAATTACGAAAGTGACGCCGGGTACGCTGATCTTGTCCGGAGCAAATACTTACACAGGCACCACTGCCCTCGAAGACGGGACGCTCTTACTGACCGGTTCGCTGCAGAGCCAGACAATCAACATCTCTCCTGGTGCGCTATTCAATAATGCAAGCGCAGGATTGAGCAGCACGACCGCTGTGACTGACAACGGCACTCTCTTGATGGGAGGCAATCAGACGATCGGATCTCTTTTTGGCAATGGTACTGTTTCCCTCGGTGCGACGACAATGACTGTCGGAAGCGGCAATTTTGCAGGAGACATTTCAGGAGGCGGCGCCTCAGGGCTCATCAAAAATACGACTGGCACTTTGATCCTTTCAGGCAACAATACCTATACGGGCTTTACGGAGGTCGCTGCAGGTTCCTTAATTTTGTCGGGAACGCTGGCTAGCCCTACTGTCAATATTGACCTCGCAGCCACCTTAGAAGATGTCAACGGCGGACTTGTCAGTACGACCGTTCTGACAGACAATGGGCTATTCATTCTCGATGCAGATAATACGATTGCGACATTGAATGGAAGCGGGATCGTCAACCTCAATGGCGGCACTTTGTCAGTCGGCAACGGAGTATTTTCCGGACCGATCATAGGCACCAATCCAGCAAGCGGCATCACAAAAGTAACTGCAGGAACACTCACCCTCTCCGGAGACAGTACCTACGTCGGCCCCACATTAGTCAATGCAGGAACACTTGTACTCACAGGGACGCTTGCAAGTCAAACCGTCAACATCGCTGTCGGGGCCACCTTGCAAGATCAAAACGGAGGACTCTCCAGTCTTGCTACTGTGACCAATAATGGCACGCTTGCTCTCGGAAGCGACGATACTATTGCCGCGCTCATCAACTCCGGAACCATCAATGGAGTCAATACTCTGACTGCAGCCACCTACTTGCTCCAGAACGGTTCCGTCATCAACGCCAATCTTGGGACTGGCACCTTGACGACGACAGGCACAGTCGATCTCAACGGCACCAGCGCCGCATCCATTGTAAACGTCTCCCTAGGAAGCACGTTCAATCTCAATGGCAGCCAACGCTTGAGCTCAGGGGCCAATGTCAATGTCGCTGGAACATTGAATGTCAACGGGGCCAGCCAGATCATCAATACACTGAATGGGACCGGCACTGTTTTTGCAAATGCCTTTCAGATCCAAAATGGAGGGACCTTTTCGGGACAGTTCGATGCGACCGCATTTACAGTCGCAGGAGGCATCCTCATTTTCAGTGGGGCTACTTCCTTTACGGAATCAGTCACAATCAATAATGGAGCCGAGTGGAGCCTCATAAATGGCACTGTGGCGCAAAATGCCCTTGATGTCGTCGTTCAAGCGGGCGGCTTTTTAAATGTAGCCACTACAGCAAACCTCACCATAGGCAATAATCTGATCAACAACGGCCTTGTGCAGCTCGACACAACAGGGTCCATTAAAGCCGTTGACATCATCACAGGGGGTGGTTCGACAATCATCGTCCCCGACAGTTCCAAATTGACTTACACTCTTTTAACTGGAAATGGAACGATCAATAGCCTTGGAGGTACTTTTATCAATCTCGCGACCGTTCGCGGGAACCTGACATTTCTCAACAATTTTCTAAATGAGGGAGTGTTCCAACCTGGAAGTTCACCAGGCCTGATCACCATTTTAGGCAATTACAATGAAGCAGGGGAATACATCATTGAAATCGATAACACTGTCCCCGTTCTAGGTTTCGATCAAGTCCGCGTTGGCGGCTCAGCGAATCTGCTCCCTTCCAGTTATTTTAACGTCGAGATGACAAGCAGCGCTTTAGTCCAAGGCAACGTTTTTCAGGTCATCGCCAACGGCAGCGGAGCCCCAATCTTTGTCAGCGGAATCTTAGGGGCCTTGACTCTAGAGGTCAATGGAATCCCTGCTAATCCTGCTGCCATCCTTTTCGATAACGCCACAGGACAGATCATTGTGACAGGCATCAGTCCATTCCCACCTGGACCGCCTGGCCCACCCGGCCCGAGCCCATTTTTCACCATCGGCTGTAATGCCAATCAAAATGCAGCCGCAAAGGCCATTTTCTCCGCAGCGATATTCGGGACAGATGAGATCAATACGAACACAATCGCAGGCAAGCTCGCCAAGGCGATCCTTGCGGGAAATTTTTGCGACAATCTCGCATTTTTTACTCCTACCTTTTACGGCGCCTTTGCCGATTTTGCTTTTGCCGGCGATCGCGCACTTGCGAACCAAGTTTGGAACAAGGTTTCCGTCTTTGATCATCTTCCGAAAAATTGCTGCCACCGCATCACTGGCTTTACAGGCTACCTTCAAACGGACCAAAGAAAAATCCACAAGACTAATCTCGTGCGCAGCGATCTATTCGGAGGAATTGATTATTCCAATTGCCACGGCTTTTCTGTCGGCGCAGCTATTTCCGATGTTTGGGGAGATCTCAAATCGACGCAGAGTTTAGGGCACGGAGATATCGATGGCATTTCCGGCCTAGTATATTTGCGCAAAAACCTAGGAGCTTATCTCATGGCCTACGGAACCGTCTCGGGATCTACCCTCGAGAATCATGTCCGCCGTCCCACGATCGGCGGCGATGTCAAAAGCCGCAGCACGCTAGTCTCCGTCACAGGCAACTTGGCCCTGCTTTATAAAGCCTGGTCAAGCAGACGGTTTTCCATTTCTCCGAGGGCAAATATCATGTATTCTAAAGCCTATGTCGATCATTTTAAGGAAAAAGGAGAAATTGCTGCGCTCCACGGCAGCGATGTGGAGGCTGATTTCTTCACAGGAGAATTGGGCATTTCCGCAATGTTCTCGACCTCGAATTTTTCCCTCGAGGCCATCGCCGGCGTTGAGCAGCCCTTCACCTCCATCAGAGATGATTTAGATGTCTATATTGTAGCAAGTCCCAATATCAAATATTCTCTCGATCTTCCTAATGCGGCAAAGACACGCGTCAATGGCGGACTCAACATCGGCTTTACCATCGGCAAGATCGCCAGCCTCTACGGCAGCTACAAAGTCATTTCAGGGGGAGATTGGGACCATGAGTTTGATGCAGGCATCCGCATCTGCTTATAAACTAACCACCCTAGAAAAAATATTTTACCACCCGCTCCGCAAGCTCGCTCGAGAGCACAGAGGTCACAGAGGGGGGCCTAATTCATAACGCCAGTTGAAGTTTGGCGGTTTTGTCATTATTTTTTCGCCTTCGCAAAAATAATGACAAAAGGCACACATTAGGCTACACTTAGGTTAAAAGGTGAAGGTTGATGCAAATTTACATTTTTTCTCCTGAAAAAAACCTAACACTGATAGAGGAGAGAAATATTAGTTTTGATGAAAAAAAATAGAAAATCCGCGCGAAAAAAATTCGATCCTGACGAGAGTGACCTCCTATCCTCTTTTGAAAAAGGTGAATGGAAAACAGTAGCCAATATTAAAAAAGAAAAATCGCGTGCACGTAAAGCCGCAGCAAAAACACTCCGAAAGGACGTGCGAATTAATATCCGACTATCTAGCAGCGATGTCATGAATATTAAACAAATAGCAGCTTATGAAGGTTTACCTTATCAAACGCTTATCGCCAGCGTTTTACATAAATATGCTGCGGGACATTTGGCCCTCTAATCTTTCTTGTTTGACCAGAAGTCCAATTGATCCGTCCTCCGGCGGAAACCCGGCCCTTAAGGGCCGGGTATTTCAAAAACGACATTTGGGAGGGGCTCGAAGCCCCTCCCAAATCGCCATAATAATCCCAGGCCTTAAGGCCTGGGTTCACTTTACCCGTTAGGGGGGATTGGGGTTCCCCTCTGTGACCTCTGTGCTCTCGAGCGAGCTTGCGGAGCGGGTGGTAAAATATTCTTTTGGGCGTTAAAAGAGCCAAGAGAACTCGAGCGACCCCATATGATCCAAGTAGCGGTCTCCAAACTCCCCATCGTAATAAATGGAGGCAGAAAGCCTGCCGTCGTAGAATGCGCTGGTAAGCCCGGCCCCTGGCGAATACAAAGTACGGTTGGGATAGAGACCGCTGCCTCTAAACGAACCATCCTGATCGACAAAGCTGGCTCGGAAATGCTTTCCATTGAATCGGTTTTCGCGGATGACGCTAAACCGAAGCTCCGGGATCCAAACACTGTGTTTGGCCTTAAAGCATCTTGCCATGGTGAGTCCCCCTTCGCTTCGAAGCATGGTGTAGGTCGAATGACGCACGTTAAGATTAAGACTTTTCGCTCCGTGTTCTGTAAAGCTGTCTTCATGCATGTATGAAAAATCTAAAGAGATGAACGGTCGGAATTCGACCACCTTCCATTGGTCAATGATGAACCCTCCGTCCATGTGCCAGTCAAGATTCCATCCATTATGATCCGTGTGCGCTCTTCGATTGATACCGGTGCCAAGAAAAGAGGAAGAGAATTTGATTTTGCGCGAGGCATCAAACTGATCATAACCTGCGATGACGGCCACATCAATGAATGCATGGCGGCTATGTAAAAGTCCATAAAGGGCGCCGTAATAGCTATTGATATGCCCTTCTGCACGAGATTCGCTCGTGTGCACATCACTGTAGGAGTAGGCCCCCGCTAGCCCTAAGTTAAATTGATTGGTGAAGAAGTAGTCCATACCAAGTATCCCTCCTCCTCCCGTGGAATGGTAACCTAAGTGTCCATGCTGACTACGTTGATGCGACCAATCTCCAAAGGCGTCGACCCAGAGATCGAACCGTTTTTCCCGATCATTGACTATTTCGCAAGAATTGAGAGGTTTTGGGCGGGACCAGAGATCGGAAAGTTGTGGATTTTGGGGCTTTTCCTTTTTGCGATTTGCACAAGCGCTATATCTTCGGCAGCGGGTATTGAGCAGATCATCCAAAAGATGGTGCGTAATCCCTTTAGCGACCCTGAAGACGTTCTCTTGTTGGGCAACGCTCAAATCTTTATAAGGCCCAGGATCAAACTGACCCAGAGCCGCGCAGATTTCCGCAAAGGTCATCGTTCTTAAAATGCCGACGACAACACCTATATCCGATCCTGGAGTAATGACCGTTCGATCGAGAGCAGTGGCCACGACACCGGCATTCCCCACGCAGCCAATAGTGCTGAAGCTTGAGGCAATCACCTCGAGAAAAATTCCATTGTTCCTATAAAAAACCCCAAATTGCGCTCCGGGGAAATTTTGGGTGACATTGTCAAAAATGCCGAACACACCGCCGGTTGTCGCCACAATTTGATAGACATTAGATTCAGCGTATATTCCTGGGTCAGGCACCAAAAGCAGGTTAGCGTTGGGCTGGATGGTCATTGTACCTATGATATTCAAGAGGTCGGTCACGCCATTTTGGGGAGTCACTTCGATTTCCAAAGTAGATCCTGTCGCCTGAATGTAAGGACCGATGAAAGTCAGCGGTCCAATGGAATTTCCTGGAAAGACAGTCCCAAAGTTAGTGATAGGATTGCCTGCAAGGGTCCCTATCCCTCGCAAGAGAGCTCCCGCAGCGATCGTCGTTTGGGTCGTTGTGGTCGTCCCGTTGATGATAACGGTTCCAGCGTTGATCAGGAAGGGCCCCACGTTGTTTGTTCCCGTCAGAGCAAGGGTTCCTGCTGGATTTTGCTGGATAAGCGTACCTGTTCCTGTAATGCTGTTAGCATAGGTCCCAACCCCTGGGTGATTGAAGATGAAAGTCGCATTGTCTACAATCGCGCCGGTGGTGGCGATGGCTTGGAACGCATCGATTTGCATCGTTCCCGCTGTCACGGTCGCAGTCCCTGTAAAGGTGTCGTTTCCAGAAAGAAAAATGGTCCCTGTCCCCACTTTGTTAATTCCGCTAGGAGCCCCTCCACTGATCGAGCCGGCATAGGAAGTGGAAACATTGTCGCCGCCAAACGTGAGCGTGCTGTTGCCTAAAATGACATTGCCTCCTGTGGAACCTCCTCCAGCAAGCCCGGCAATGATATTATTGCCCGCTGTAATGTCGAGATCAGCCCCTGCGGTATTTGCGAGAACGACCTGTGAATTTGGAGACAATGCATTCACAGCTCCTGCAGCCAGCGTTCCCGTATTGATTGTTGTGAACCCGCTGTAAGAATTAGTTGTTCCGCTGAGAGTTTGCTTTGCTGATCCATTTTTAACGATTGCACCTCCTACTCCAAAGATGGATCCCAAATAGTTCAAATTTGTCGCTACGTTCAATGTCAAAGTTCCGGTTCCTAGAACAACATTGCCTCCTGTCGCTCCACCACCTTCTAAACCGGCAACAGTGTTATCGAAATTTTGGAGGTTGAGGATAGCTCCAGCAACGTTTGCGAAATTGACAATCGAGCTAGGAGAAAAGGCATTTGGCGCTCCAGCAGCTAAAGTTCCGGCATTGATCGTTGTGAGGCCTGAATATGTAGCAGTACCAGGACCCCCGGATAAAGTTTGTGTTGCTGCACCCGTTTTAGTAATCCCACCCCCTGTTCCTAAATCAATAATGTTGCCTGAATATATCGAGGGAATCGTATTGTCAATGGTCAAAGTAGAGCCGGCCCCCAGTATGACATCGGACCCTGCCGTTCCGCCGCTAAGACCAGCCACTATGTTACCGGCATTGATTAGGAGAACGCCCGTCCCTATCCCATTATTGAATACGACGATCGAACTCGGAGATAGGGAGTTTACAGTGCCTCCAACCAGAGTTCCAGCAGTGATCGTCGTATCCCCTAAATAAATGTTGAGACCAGTCCCTTCTAGCACTTGTCCACCGGACCCCGTTTTCGTGATCCCGCCAGCTCCATTAATACCACCGGAAAAAAATAGTGGCGAACCACTAGTCACATCCAATGTTAAAGTACTGCTTCCCAAAACAACTGTTCCTCCCGTACTCCCTCCGCCCTCAAGCCCGGCAACCGTGTTATTGCCGGCTGAGGTATCAAGGAACACCAATGCAACATTGGCAAAATTGACCACGGAGCTTGGAGATAAAGTACTGGCTCCCCCAGCTACAATTTTTCCGTTTAAAATATTGGTGACCCCCGAATAGTTATTGTTCATGCCAGCGGGATTTAGAGTAAGGTCCCCTGCGCCGTCTTTATTGAGATTTCCTGTTCCTGTAATTTGACCGATCAGAGATGGGTGCCCACTGTTACAGAGGAACGTTCCTCCGGAGCTGCCGCCAGAACCGGATAACACGATAGGGTGATTAATATTCGCTGTTCCAAACGGCGCAATAAACTCAAGCGTGGCAGCATTGCTGAAGGTCAGAGTTCCCATGGTCAAGTCGCCCAAGTCGTGGGGGTCATTAATTTGCACAGTCCCTGCAGTGAAGTTTGTCCCGCCGGTATAACTATTGGTGTTATTGCTAAGAAATAATGTTCCAGGGCCTGATTTTACGAGAGTGCCAGGGCCTATGAGATCTACGATTTGAGGAGCCCAGTCCGTCGTGACTCCAGAGTCAGTCTGTATGGTGCCGAGGTTGCCGACAAGCGTCAGCCGGCTTGTTGATACTGTAAAAATACCAGACGTTATTTCTAAAGTTCCATTGTTAAAGACTAATGCGTTATTGAGCGGCGTCGATGCTTGATTAACCCCCAATTGATTATCTGCAGATATCTGGACGACGCCGCCCAAAAATTCCAAACTTCCCGTGAAAAAATTCGGTTGTGTCAGGGTCAAGATTGAACTGCCGGACATAATGATCCCGCCTGCTGCCCCTGGCGCGGGAACTGAATTGCCGACATCGCTTTCAATGGAGGTCGCAACAGAATAAGGAGAACTAATGGCGAAATTCAAGGTTGCGTTCTGCTTCATGAAGATATCTTGCCCTAAAGCTGTTCCATTACCAGCCCCGGTGCCCCCAGGACCACCAGCTGCAGCGTTGCCAGTTGTGCTTAGAAAATCCTGTATAATCAACGTGCCGGCGCCAAGCGGCGCAAGTTCTGCATCGATAAAAATAGCTCCGCCAAGTCCAGCACCGCCGCCCCCGCCGCCATTGACCCCCGCTGCTCCCGTACCTCCGCCAAATACCGTTCCTCCTGGCGCTCCGCTGCCTCCTGGGGTCGAACCGCCGCCGCCGCCGCCAAATCCTCCAAAACCTCCGTCTGAGCCTGCCCCGCCGCCGCCGCCAAAACCTCCCGGACCTCCATTACCATGTTGTCCTGTCCCGGTGACATTTCCTCCCGCTCCTCCACCTCCTGCATAACCTCCTGCTCCTCCTGGTCCGCCTGCACCGCCGCCTCCACCACCACAGCCGCCTCCGCCAGGACCAGATGTATCAGCAACAGCTGGACTCGTGCCCCCAAGTCCTCCGGAAAACCCGCTGCCATTCGGGTGCCCCCCTAGGATTGGCCCCCCTGCTCCTCCTGGCCCAGCGCCCGGAGCTGTAAAAAAGCCGCCGCCCCCGCCGCTGCTGCCGGTTCCATTCCCGCCAGTCGGAGTTCCTACATTTCCTCCTGCTCCGCCAGATCCTACGGATCCATTTCCCCCAGCTCCGCCGTTCAGCCCACCATTAGCAGCTCCGCCTGGGTTGAGATCCGATCCCCCTCCACCGCCCTCTACACTATCTACCGAATTGCCTCCAGCATGATTGATCCCGCCGCCGCCTCCTCCTCCCGCCGTAGCAACTCCACTTGTTGTGCTGCCGCCATTGCCCGCAAATCCGCCGCCGCCCCCGCCGCCGCTCACGAACGGGGCTAGATTGCTCCCTATTCCGCCATTTCCTCCATTCATGCCGCCGCCGCCGCCCGATATGGTCTCACCGCCTGGAGATGGAGCTCCCCCGGCTCCGCCAAGCGCTGTGCAACCGCTCAAAGTCATTCCTTGAACTGTGACTGTGGTACCCGCTCCAACAAAGATGCCCCCTCCGGCGCCAAGTCCTCCTCCTCCACTGTTTCCTCCGGATCCGCCTTGAGAAGTTGTACCAAACGAGGTGAAACTTCCTGACCCGCTCGTTGTATTATCTAGCAAGAAAGTGCCAGCAGTCGGCCAGATGAACAGTCCGGAAAACAAGGTTTGGCCATTAAGTTCAACGCTGTGGCCCTGTGTCAACATCGTCACATTGGTTTGAAAAATGGGAGGCAGCGGCGAGGCCAATGTAATTGTTCCTCCCACAGTAAATAGAATCCTATCCCCGCTCGCTCCGCCATTTGTTAAAGTAATGGCCTCTCGCAATGATCCCGCTCCGCTATCGTTAGTATTTGTCACTGTTCTATCAGTACTATAAAGAGGGACCGCTGCCGAACAGAGGGAATAGCACAGCAAAGAGCGGATCATTTTTTTATAAGGATAGGAAGAAGACATGGATGGTACCCCAAAAATGAGTGTTTTATTTCCGAGATATATTAAATTAAGTTTTTAATCAATAATGGCTGAGTTTATTTTCTAAATTCTGAAATGAGATTAGCCACGAGAGCGCTCCAACCGGTCTGATGGGAAGCGCCGAGCCCTTGACCGGTCTCGGGATTATAATATTCATAAAATGGGATGTAATTTTTCCAATGGGGATCTTCTTTGAAACGGAAGGAGTTGCCCAATACAGGCCTAAAGTGTTCTTTGTTTTCCTTAAAAATGGAGATGATCCCGTCCGCAAAAAATTGGGCGATGTGATTTAAATTGGCCGGGTTTTCTTCGTCGATCTTGATTTCAATTTCGCCCAGGGCGACCTTCGCCATTTTTTTGAAGACATCGATCAACATAAAGTTCGTTTGGATCCAGATGGGCCCTCTCCAATTGGAATTTCCTCCTTTGATCCGTTCAATCGACTCCGCGGGCTCGTACCCGATCCTTCTATTTTCAAAGACAAACGGATTTTCAAGATGAAATTTGGAAAGGCTGCGCAATCCAAAGGGGGAACGGAATTCCTTAGGATCCCAAATATAGCGGAGCACGCTTTTGAGATGATCTTCATTCATCAGAGTGAGCAGATAGACTTTTTTGCCCTTCTTTTCTAAAGGGATGATGCATTGTTCACTTAAGTCTTTGCGATTTTCCAAAAACCAATTGAAACTCATTTTGAAATCAGGAAATTGAGAAAGTTCATCCTCTTCGATCGTTTCGGTAGCGTAAAGCGGGATGATCCCCACTAAAGAACGCACGCGGAATTTAGCGAACCTGCCATTGGGATAGGTGAGCACGTCATAAAAAAACCCATCGCGCTCGCTCCACAGCTCGTAATCTTGATTGCCCCGTTTTTTCATCGCATGGCGCAATATAAACATAGTGCTCAAAAAACTTTGTCGCTAAAGATTCATAGACGCGGTTTTCTTTGGCAAGCTCCAAGGCAATTCGCATCAAATTCAAACAGAACAGCGCCATCCAACCCGTTCCATCGGACTGCTGCAGCTTGATGCCTTCCGAATGGCGTTGCGAGCGATCGAGGATGCTGATGTTGTCCATCCCCAAAAAGCCTCCCTCGAAAACGTTATTCCCTTCGAGCTATCGACTTTGTTGACCCACCAAGAAAAATTCATGAGTAATTTATGGAAGCAGCGTTCCAAAAATGCGTGATCTGCTTTTCCCTCTTTTTCTATTTGCATGTGAAAGAGGCGAAGCGCCGCCCAGCCTTGGACAGGAGGATTCAATTCCGAAAATTCCCATTCATAAGATGGGATTTGCCCATTGGGATGTTGAAATTGATCGAACAGAAGAAGCCAAAGCTGCTCCTTGGCAAATTCAATGTCGACAAGGCCCAAAACAAGGCAATGAAAAGCTTGGTCCCATGCTGCAAACCAAGGATATTCCCATTTATCCGGCATTGAAAGGATCCGCATCGAATTGAGATGACGCCAGTGGATATTGCGAATCTGTTTGCGGACAGGAGGTGGAGGATGGAGAGGATTGTCTCCTTCCAGCCACAAATTCACGTCGAATAAGATAGATCTGTTTGCTCCATAGGACTCCGGCAATCGCTTGCCGCTGGATCATTTTTTCTTCTGCTGTTGCGTGTTTGGGATGGACTGAATCGTAAAAATGGTCCGCTTCTTTTTTTCTTAACGCAATGATCTCTTCGACCTCTTCCAGGGGATTTTTCATCTCTTTGTCGCTTAAGCGAAAATGCAAAACAACAGAACCCTTGGCAGGGACGGCATCGAAAAAATAATGCAAACATCCCTTGGTTCCAATTTGGAAGGATTGATCGTTTTTTCATTGAGAAGCAAATAGCGATGAAATCCATCTTTGTAATAATGGCTGGGAATCTCGTGTCCGAATTCATGGGTTTCATTGTCTGTAAATAAAAGCTCCGCGCCTTTTGCGCCCATACAGATATCTTTTGCCCAATTGGTATTTGAATCCCAAATTTTTCGGAGGGGTCATATTTTCTTCATCGGCGATCAAAAAAGTCTCTGATTCTTTTTTCGTACCGGCCGTGATTCGAGGTGGGGCAGACCGGCGCTTCTCCCCATGCCCATTGATTGCGAAACCAAAGCTGCGCTAAAATATGCAAGGGAGCTGGATGATCTCCGCGATTGAACGCTTCTATTTTGATGCAGGTATCTTCAGGGGATGCTTTAGCGTATTCGATGAAGATATCGAAATATCGATTGTGATCAAAAATCCCCGTGTCCACCAGCTCGTATTCCGGATCCCGGGAGCGATCTGTTTCGATTTTCATCTCTCAGTTTTTGGTAGGGGAATTCTTCATGCGGATATTTATAGAGGTATTTCATGTAAGAATGGGTAGGAGTGGCATCGAGATGGTAATAGCATTCTTTCACATCTTCGCCATGGTTTCCTTCCCAGGCATTCAAACCAAATAAACGCTCTTTCAAGATCGGATCGCGGCCATTCCAAAAGACAGGCGCGAAGACCAAAATCTGGTATCGATCGCACCAGCCCGCAATCGCATCTTCTCCCCAGCGATAGGCTTTTTGATGCGCGATATCAAAAGGAAAATAGCTCCAGGCATCCCCATTATGGCTGTAATCTTCTCTGACTGTGGCCCAAGATCGCTCGGAGACATAAGGCCCCCATTTTTGCCACTGAGGAACAGACCCTTTTTTTGCTTCTTTAAGCCGGCGGGCTTCCTCGGTTTCACTTTTCTTGTGCATAGCGCGCCGCTCCCATCAAAGCAGTTTTTTCATTCAAAACAATTTTAATCGGGATCTTGAGGAGAAGAGAAGAAAATCTTCCCTTGTCGCTGAATGCTTGAAGGAATTTTCCCTCTTGGAAGAACGTGATCAGATGAGGTGCGATCCCTCCTCCGAGGAAGATGCCGCCAACAGCTAAAAATTTAAGGGCCAAATTTCCCGCTTCCGATCCGTAAATCGAGGCAAAGAGACGGCAAGCACGTATACAAGCCGAGCATTGGCCATTCGCCGCATTTTCCGAAATGATGACCTGAGGCTCTTTCTGTCCGAAGAGAGAACTGACGCAAAAAATCTCCTCTTCCCGTTTCGTGTCGATCAAAAACCGATAGAGCAAAAATAAGCCCGGCCCCGATAAGACCCGTTCGTATGAGACATGATTAAATTGCAGTTTAAGGTAGCGCAGCAGTTCGATCTGCTCATCATCGGCGGGAGCAAAATTGCAATGGCCTCCCTCGCAAGCAAACGGGTGGTGAGATTTTCCATCCCAATACATCCCCGCTTCCCCCAATCCCGTCCCTGCAGAGATCATCGCCTGGTTGCCGCTCATTTTTTCGCCAGCATTGATTGTGCACAATTCCGATCCTGAAAGACAGCGCAGTCCCCAGGCATTCGCTTCGAGATCATTGATGAGATAGACTTTGGGGATTTTTAATTCTTGCTCAAGAACTTTAGCAGAAATCACCCAGGGCAAATTGGTCGCTTTGCACACCCCATCATGCACCGGCCCCGCCACCCCGAAAGAGGCAGAGGAGATCTTCTTTCTCTCTTTTTGCGTGATATATTTTTTTAGCAGCGAAGCAAAATCGGGAAATTCTTTGCTGGCAAATTTCTGTTCATCGATAAAACTCGTCCCTTCCTCTTCAAAAAGGGCAAGCCTTACCTTTGTCCCACCAATATCCCCAGCAAGGATCATTTCTGGCTCCAAAATATTACTTAACTCAAGGAGTACCTAGAACGGAGATTTTTGTCTATTGCGTGATGAACACGGAAGGAATTGATTTCCTAGCTCTTCCGTGTTAACTTTATGCAGACACTGTCTGCAGAAATAGCTGGTCTCATTTGTGGCCATCTTATAAAAGTGCCAAGATCAAAGGGAGCGAGAATTTTATTTGCGCAAGTCTTATTTTAAGACCGGAACATGGCACTCAACCTTTTATGCGGATTACTTGATGTTTCGGTATATTTTTCTGAGCATGATTCTGTTATACACAAGAAAACTGAAGAATTGAGAAAAACTTGTCAAAATCGCTGCCCTTTCCAACCTCGATTCCAAAAAGAAATCCATTTTACCACCCGCTCCGCAAGCTCGCTCGAGAGCAGTAGAGTAGGGAGAGGCGTCCCTCTCCCCCTCGTCAAACCGTACGTGCAGGTTTCCCGCATACGGCTTTCCTTAAAGTTTTGCATTTACTTGTGAGTCTTACTAGACCCATTCCTTTGAAGACCTGATACCATGTTTGTCCTTCACTCTTTCTAAAGCCTCTTTGACTCCTCTTATGGAGATGTCGGCGGAGTTGTTCCGCCACAAAGTGGTCCATCTTGGCGAACGTGTCAGAGGGATTTCCCAAGGAAAAATATTCTGCCCACCCGTTTAGAAATCTGTTTACCCGTTGAACGGTTTTGTCCATCGGTATAAAGTTATTTCTAGTAGTGAGCATTTCCCTGATTGTGTCCTTTGCTTTGGCAAAGGCCTTCTTCTTGGGTTCTATTTTGAGGTATCGTCCGTTGTTGTACTTACTTTTGACGTATCTCAATGTGAACCCCAGGAAGTCTAAGGAGCTCCCCTGTTGTTTCACGTCCACCACTTTGGTTTTCTCTTTGTTGATGGTTAACCCCATCCATCCTTCCAATTTATTCCTGACAAACTCTTCTGTTTGAAGTGATCTGTATCGCATGAGTATGACGAAGTCATCTGCGTATCGGATCAGCCTGGCATTGATCTGCTCTCTTGGTCCGCCTTTCTGATGAAAGACTTTATCGAACCAATGCAGGTACAGGTTCGCAAGTAGTGGTGATATCACCCCTCCTTGTGGTGTACCCTGTGTGGGATAAGTGATCGTTGGATCTCCTTTATCTTTTGAGATTTCCACGATCGGTGCTTTGAGCCACAACCTGATCAGTCTTAGTACTGAGCTGTCTGTGACTCGCATCCGCACACATGCCATGAGTTTGTCATGTGGTATTGAGTCAAAGTACCCTTGCATATCCGCGTCGTATACTGTCGTTCTCCCTTGCTTGATTTCTTCCATGATTTCTCGGATGCCGTCATGTGCGGAGATCCCGGGTCTAAACCCATAGGAACATTCCAAGAAATCAGTTTCAAAGATCGGCTCAAGGATTAGCATTATCGCCATCTGAACGACACGATCTTTGATAGTTGGTATCCCCAGCGGACGTTTCTTTCCATCTGCTTTGGGGATGTATACTCTACGTATTGGTTTGGGTTTGTAGGTTTTATTCTGAAGCTCTTCTTGGATTTCGGTTAACAGTTTCCTTGGGCCTCCCTCTTGTCTTTCAATATCTTCAAATGAGACATTGTCAACTCCCGGAGATCCTTGGTTCTTACGTACCAATATCCACGCCGCTTCCAAAACATCGGGTCTATTGACCTGATTGTAGAGCGAGTAGAACCGGAATTTTGGTTCTTCTTTGGCTTTTCGTGCCAGCTTCTGCCTCAGGAGGATCACTTTGGGATGTATCCCCTTGCTGAGATCGCTTTCTTGCAATCTCTTTAGGGTTGTATCTTCTTCCGTAGTAGGTGTCATACCAATCGGGTTCTCCTCTATCTTACAGATTCTCACTTTAAGCAGGACCCCTTGGCTCCACAGACATTACTCTGCTTCTTCGCTACTATGGGTCCATCCGACTTCCCTTGCGGCCTCTGTCTGGTTATGTATTCCCATCCATCGTTGAGTTTAACTCGCCTCAAGGGATCTCACAGGTTTCGTCGTTAATCTTTATGCACGCGCCATCTACCTTTACCCCGACAAGGACACTGGGTGCTTCTGCCTATGTCTTCCCCAGTGTTGGCAGGTTTCGTTATCTCTGAAAACTTGACCCCTTGCAGATATTCTGGTAACGAGGCTTAAAATAGTTTATTTGCATTATGGCTCATGCATTCGCTGTCAACGCTTCGGCTACTGGGTTGCCCCAGTATCCGCATGACTCGCTTCATGTCGTATAGGCACTTACATGGTGACCTCCTTACATGTCACTAAATTAACGCGACTTATCCTGTCGCACCAGAGGTCACAGAGGGGGAACCGAAGGTCCGGTTCACTAACATAGGCATCAATTAATTCTTTTCGTTTGTCTTCCACTTTTTTCAACTCCCAAGGCATCGAATCCCCCTACGTTGGAGTTCTCATTGCCTCTATGTTACAGGTATTGTTAAAAAGTGTTACCCATGTGGGTGAATCAAATTGTTACCTATGTTAGTGAACCGGACCTTCGGTTCCCCCTCTGTGACCTCTGTGCTCTCGAGCGAGCTTGCGGAGCGGGTGGTAAAATAGATTTCTTTTTGGAATCGAGGTTGGAAAGGGCAGCGATTTTGACAAGTTTTTCTCAATTCTTCAGTTTTCTTGTGTATAAAGTTTCCTTACGGGCATCTCGTCGATCATTGGAATGCTTCTCATCTATTTTCTCAACTCCTTCGTAAAACAATTGTTTCTAAAATATACACCGCTTCGTGGGACCAAGAAGACGATTTTCAAATGGAAATCACTGACTGTTTGAGAAATACTTCGCGAATGGATACAATGGAAAAAACAAAAGAAGGTGGCACCTATGTCTCATCCCAATGATACAGCAAAGAAAAAAGCACTGGAAGCAGCAATTGCGCAAATTGAAAAGCAATTTGGCGATGGCTCGATCATGACCCTCGGCAAACATTCTGCATCGCGCGAGATGAGCGTCATTAAAACAGGCGCCATCACTCTCGATCTCGCTTTGGGCATCGGCGGTGTTCCGCGAGGCAGGATCGTCGAAATTTTCGGACCTGAATCTTCCGGTAAATCCACACTAGCTACCCATATCGTTGCTAACGCCCAGAAAAATGGAGGGATTGCCGCCTATATCGATGCCGAGCATGCCCTCGACCCATCTTATGCAGCCAAGATCGGCGTCAATTTAGACGAGCTCATGATCTCTCAGCCAGATTCTGGAGAAGAAGCACTCAATATTGCCGAAATGCTGGCGCGGTCGAACGCTTTGGATGTGATCGTCATCGACTCGGTCGCTGCGCTCGTCCCAAAGAATGAACTGGAAGGCGAAATCGGCGACTCATTCATGGGACTGCAAGCGCGCATGATGTCCCAAGCATTGCGCAAATTGACAGCAACTCTTTCAAAAAGCAATACATGTGCAATCTTCATCAACCAAATCCGCGAGAAAATTGGGGTGATGTTCGGCAATCCCGAGACGACAACAGGCGGCAGAGCCCTCAAATTTTATGCGTCCATCCGATTGGATATTCGCCGCATCGGCAGCATCAAAGGCCCGGACAATACCGATATCGGCAACCGCGTTAAAGTAAAAGTTGTTAAAAATAAAATGGCGCCTCCCTTCCAAGTTGCGGAATTCGATATTCTATTCAATGAAGGGATCTCCCGCATCGGCTCCATTCTCGATCTTGGAACTGATCTCGCCATCGTTGAAAAGAAAGGCACTTGGTTCAGCTATAACAGTAACCGCCTAGGCCAGGGCAGGGAAGCCGCGCGCGAGGAATTAAAAAAGCATCCAAAACTCGTCGACGAGATTGAAAAAGCGATCTTTGCCAAAGTCGCAGAGGGAAAAGGACTCCCCATCAAAGAAACAGCAGCAGCCGGAGAGATGGCTGAGGTTTAAGCTTGCTGGGATTGCCACTCTTCAAGATAAGCAATCCTTTCCGTCAGAGGAGGGTGTCTTTTATCTGACAAATTATTTCCATTGGCATCTATAGTAGCCCTTTTAGAGGGATCGGACCGGCGGATACCTTGATTTTGATTGCGATAGGTTTCAAAGAGATAGATTCCTCCCCTCGCATCTTGCAAAACTTGAGCAGCATGCAGGTCAGCCAATTTTTCTTCTTCTAAGGAGGTACGGGCAAAAGGGGACTTGATTCTATTGAATACATAAATAGAACCGACGGAAACCAAGATGGCAACTCCTCCGACGATCAAAGTGACAGTCAAGGGGACAAAAGGCATCGTCACCACAGCAAGAACGAATATAAGAATGCCGCCGATGATCCCTGCAGCTGAAGTGGCTTCATTCATGCTGTGCAAATTTAAAGTCTTCAGATCAGCATGGGCATGATTGAGATGGGCTAGCTCATGGCTGATCGTAAAATCTATGCTCTTTTCATAAAGATTACGGTCCCGCATAAATTTGATCACCAATTGCAAGATCCCATGATCAGCGGGCCGTACGGTTGAGGAAAGTCCCGCTTCTCGAAACTGCGTGTTCATCCATTCTGCTAATTCACTTAAAAACCGATTATCCGCCAGGCGAGGATCCTCCATATCCGAAATTCGAAATCGGTGAGGAATATCCTCATATCGAAACAGAAACCAGGTCGGCAATCGGATGGCGTTTCGAATGACCACTGCGCAAGGCGTTTCATGAAATGGGCTGAGTTCAAATTTTGCACTGTGGGCGAGCCCTAGTCGATTTTCGATCTCACGTATTCTGGACAATAACTCATTGGTACGGAAGGTTGCATGAAAGGGTGGACATAAAGAATTACTAGTACTAAGTCGTACTGCGCTCATAAACCCCGGCCAATCGAAAGGCAAGAAGTTTAATCAAAGAAAAGCTTTCAGTTCAAGATGTTATCAATACTTTTTAATTAAAATAATTAATATATTGTTTAAAGCAGCACATGGTTAAAATTATAAACATTATTTTAATTACAAGTGTTAGACACTCAACAGTGTTATAGTTGTTTACACTTAACATTTACATTAAAAATCTATTCATATATAATTTTACTTATGACATTAATTTATTAACAAATTAAGGAGAAAACATGAGTACAGAAGTAACATTTACTCATCCAAGAATTGGAGGAGTCAATGATTCTCCTTCTCTCGGCAGTGCCAATTTATCTAAAGATGAAGTTGCACAGGCTATAGACGCTCTTATTAAAAAAATGACGCCCGCTTATTTGGAATTGATTGCTGAAAATTCAGACACAAGCAAGACGAGAGACACGAGGATATGGAACAAAAATAATGGAAATTACAAAGATAAAATAATAGTTTACCCACACATTAAACAAAACAAAAAACTAGAAAATGAAAATTGTCTAATATCAGTATATATTAAAATCAAAGACTTACAAGATATGGACGCACTGGATCATTTATTGGTAAAATTGAGGAATAGACTATTTGATTTAGGATACACAGACAAATCGAATACCGAATTCTTTTACGTTGTTTTGGAAAAAGGAACATTAGAAACAGAACACTCAAGTTCTACTAGTTATTGGCATCGCGATGGTGGGTTTAAAACTTCAATTGCAACATGTTTTAGTAGTATAGAAAACTGGAGCACCCACGTCGTTGACGAGAATAGGATGCCAAATGAAACAAAAGATTTTATAAATAAATCTTGGACAGAGGATAGACGAACGTTTGAAATGGCATCAAACACAATTTCTCAATCTACATTAGAAAAATTTGGAACGCCAGCTAAACACGGGTTTCTCTATGATGCAATGAGTCTTTTCCACCGTGCTCCGCAACCGTCTGATATTGTTGGAGCCGGCGAGAACGACTACCGTTTTTTTATACGATATGAGGATCACACACATTAATTCTTGAATCATTAGAGATTAGAA
Organism: uncultured Verrucomicrobiae bacterium; assembly: GCA_963698815.1. Classification (GTDB taxonomy): domain Bacteria; phylum Chlamydiota; class Chlamydiia; order Chlamydiales; family Rhabdochlamydiaceae; genus CAJCIW01. The sequence continues at coordinate 286,043 of CAVOSF010000007.1, read as the reverse complement.
TATTTTCATTTTATGAAATTAATTTATTAACAAAATAGGAGAAATTATGAGCGCAGGAGTAACAACTAATCTAAGAATTGGAGGAGTGAATGATTCGCCTTCGCTCGGCAGTACCAATTTATCTAAAGATGAAGTTGCACAAGCTATTGACGCTCTTCAAAAAAAAATGGCGCCTGCTTATTTTGGAGGGACTAATCTACTTAACGAACATCCATTTAATGCCAGAATTACAGTCTACACATCAGAAAATCAATTAGTGCAAAAAGATCCAAAATTGGAACATGAAAAATATTCAATAATAGCACAGGTTAGAATCAAATATTTACAGGATAAGGATGCACTAGATCATTTGTTAATCAAATTGAGAAATAGACTATTTGAGTTAGGCTGCATAAAAAAATCAGGTTGTGAAATGTTTTCCATTGTTTATGAAAAAGGAATATCAGAAACGAACCATGCAAAGTCTACTAGCCATTGGCACCGCGATGGTGGGTGGAAAACCTCAATCTCAACATGTTTTAGTAGTATCAAAAACTGGAGTACACAGATTGTTGATGAGAAAAAAATACCAGAAGAAATGAAAGCTGATTTAAGAGACAATTTAGAATCATTGCGAGAGCCAGCTATACACGGGTTTCTCTATGATGTCTTGAACATTTTGCATCGTGCTCCGCTAAGCTCTGATTTGGATGGGGTGGGCCACAACGACTACCGTTTATTTATACGATATGAAGATTATTAACTTTTGAAATCATTAGAGATTCAAAGCATTCGCATTTTCTGCGGCATATCTGACGAGAATGGCGCACATCTTTTCAAAAGAAGGGGTGAGAAGCCCTAAATCTTGAAGATCTTTGCGAAGATGGCGCATCTCCTCCTCGAAGAGGGATAAAGCGCGCTCTTTTCCAATGAGCCTTGCAATGCTCATCTCACGCTGTTTTTTCTCATCTTGCAGCATGTCTCCCAAATCATCCGCTGTTTGGAAGGCCATGCCAAAATGGTATGCGGCCTTTTTCACTTTTTCTAATTTACTGACGTCGCCGCCGCCAAACAACCACCCGAAGATAAAAGAGACTTGGAAAAGCGTCACAGTCTTCTTATAAATGACTTGTTTCACGGTATCGAGATTTTGATTGGGAGGGAACAGATCGAGGAACTGGCCGCCTGTAGCCCCCAAAATTCCGGCACAATGGGTCGCAGCCTCTAAAGCCAGGGAACAAGCCCGATCGCTAAAATGGCAAAAGGGGGGTTGCGCTTCTTGCATCACCTTGGCATTGGCGTGGATTTTTTCGAAAGCCGCGGTGATCAAAGCGTAGCTTGCCAAGAGCGCGATCGCTTCGCCATAGACTTTATGCAAGGAAGGTTTATCTCTTCGCTCATCGTCATTGTCCATGCAAGGAAGATCATCGGCGATCAAAGAAGAGGTGTGAAAAAATTCCACAGAAAGCGCTGACTCGTAAACATTTAACCCATTGCCCAAAGCTTCCGCGATCAAAATCACAATTAACGGGCGGAATCGCTTCCCCCCCGTAGTCAATGCGTATTCACAAGCATCGCGCAGCTTGGTCTTTTCGCCAAAAGTGAGGATGCTCTTCGCAATTTCTTGTTCAATTCGGTCTCGATGGAAAAAGAAATGTGAGTTTTCAAATTTGTGATAATCGGTCGGTGTTTTTTTAATCAGTGATTGCATTCCCATCCTATTTTACTCCACAAGATTCTTCATCGCTGGCTTAACCTTCCCGTTTTCGGGGATAAATCCATAAACGTTCAAACAAGGAAAACAAAACGAATGGCGCCCCAAGATCGTCCCCGGATTAATCACGCAATTGCAGCCAACTTGAGCTCCATCTCCAACGATGGCTCCAAGCTTATGCAAACGGGTATCGATCCGTTCATGGTTGATGAGGACGTGGATGGGTTGGTGGTCCAATCTTAAGTTGGCGCACTTGACCCCAGCCCCTAAATTCACTCGGTTTCCCAAAATAGAATCCCCGACATAGTTGAAATGCGCAGCGGAGGCAGAATCTAAAAAGATGGAGTGCTTGACTTCTGTGTCGTGGCCAATCACGCAGGAATTCCCAATCACCACATCTCCGCGAATATAAGCGCCATGCCGGATGATGCAATTTTTGCCAATCACACATGGCCCTTCGATATAAGCACCGGGCTCTATGATTGTGCCCGCTTCAATAGTGATCAATTCGGGATGCACAAGATAGACGGACGAGGGAACATCGATTTGGATATTTCCCAGCTTTAACGCAGAGATATATTTTTTTAACCTCTCTAAAGCTTGCCAAGGATATTGGCAATCTTCAAACAATGAAGCATGAGCAAACTCTTCGAGTGAAAAAAACTGACTTGGAGCTAGGACAACTGACATCTAAAATAACCCTTAAAAAAATATCATTTTAAAGGTCTCTGACTTATTTGAAGAGAGATTTTTTTAATAAATATTTGTTTACAAGAGTTTCTTATGAATACTGATACATATATAGATCTCTTAATCTTCTTGTGTTGTGGAAGCGTTCATAACTGGGGAGTTCTTAGAGAGAAAAACAGGTGTTCATAGATTGGTTAAACACTGATCATAAGGAGGTGGGTTGTGGACAATCTTCAATCTATGAACAATCAGTATCGACCGTTGCTGACAGGTTTTCCACAATCCTGTTTTAAAAAAATCTGGGTGATTTTGCAAATGGCCCGGAAGTGTATTGGGTTACCGGCTCCGGTAAGCCAATAGTTTCCCAGTCGGTTACATTTTGTAACCGACTCGCAACATTCAGCGTCACTTTACCGGCTCCGGTAAGCCAATTCTATTAGGCCCTCTCACATAAATAAATCTGGGTGAGTGGATTCGAACCACCGACCCCCAGCACCCCATGCTGGTGCGCTAGCCAAGCTGCGCTACACCCAGATAGACTAAATTGTTGTAAGTCCTTCGAACTGAAACTCTGCGCGTTTGAATTCTTTCACGCCGATGCGGGCGCATTCCTCAATAATTTTTTCAAGGACGTCGCCGGGATGGACCTCGGCTGCTGAAATATCTACTGTAATCGAGGCGGTGAAGTTGACCCCGCCTTTGACGCCTTTGACTTTGAAGTTGGCGTAGATTGCTTCTTTTTTCTTGGAAATATTTTTAAAGCGAACAAGGTTGTTTTCGGCTAGGTCTTTCATAGGCATCCCCCTCAAAGGCAAGGAGAAGATCCTATGGCTTATTTGCCGTTTCTGTCAACGTGAAAACAATTAAGGGACGTCTTCGAATTCAGGCTTCGTCGATTTTCGGGATTATTTTGGCCGCTTTTCGATTCTTTTGCTGGGGGTAATATACGAAAGTTGATATAACCCCCAGTAAAAGAAGTCGAAAAGCGGCTCAAAAGAACCCGAAAATCGACAGAAGCTGAATTTGAAGGCGTCCCCCTACGATATAGGGATCGATCTTGTACCCTGTTTTTTCTATGACGATGAAACTTGAAGCCAGCTGGCACCAGGAATTACAGGACGAAATTGCCAAAGATTACATCAAAAAGCTTAAGGAATTCCTCATCCAAGAAAAAGCAGAAAACAAAATCATTTATCCCCATGAATCCCACGTTTTCAACGCATTTCTTCATACGCCATTTTCCCAAGTCAAAGCGGTGGTCATTGGCCAAGATCCCTATCACGGGCCAGGTCAGGCACATGGGCTGAGTTTCAGCGTTCCTCATGGGATTGCTCTTCCCCCTTCCTTGAAAAACATCTACACGGAACTTGAGCAAGATCTCGGCATCCCCATCTCAAAAGCGGGTTGTTTGTCGAGTTGGGCAAAGCAAGGTGTTTTGATGCTCAATGCGACGTTGACTGTACGTCAGGGGGAGCCGAAATCTCATTATGGAAAGGGATGGGAGCAATTTACCGATGCGGTTGTAGCTCATCTAATCAAGCGAGAAGACCCAATCGTATTTATTCTCTGGGGAAAATCGGCACATGAAAAATTGCAGCATATTCTGCAAAATCAGAAAACGGCGCATGCAGTGCTAACCGCGGCGCATCCTTCACCTTATTCGGCTTATAGCGGATTTTTTGGATGCCGCCATTTCTCTAAAACAAATGAGTTTTTAGAAAAATGGGGCAAAACTCCTATTGATTGGAGAGTTAGTTAAATTTGGGAACGATTTGTTCTTTTGTTCCACACTTTGCTGTATGGTTCCCGTCAAGTTTTTCCCATCGATTTTCATCATTATTAATGAGAAGCTTATAATCAAATTCCTTATTTCCTTCTATTTCAAACGTCCAAATGTCACCACCCTCATTGCGGAGTTCTTTTGCCTTTTCTTTTCCCCAATCTCCCATGCCAGGACCGTTTCCTCTAACGAACAATTTATTTCCCCAACCAGCATCAAACTTTACAGTGATCTTAGTCTTCGGAGCTAGCTGGACAGGTTGAACTTGGACAGCTGAAGAAGCGGGAGCTTCATTGGGATAAAGAACAGAGTAATGCGCCCCTGAGCGGCAAAATGTTGCTTTTATTTCCCCTTCACGGAGAATGTTAACTCCTTGCGGCGCTCCAATTTTTGGATCGATGATGCGCACGTTAAAATTGAGTTTTTTGCAGAGCGCGGTCATCATCGGCTGACTGAAATCGACTCCCATTTTAAGAACGTATTCATTAACGAGAGCATCGTAAGATTTTCCTGCAATTTTGGCTTTATAAACATCTTCCAAGTCATTCAAGAAAAACACTTCGTATTGTCCTTTATTTTTTTTCATTTCATTTGCAGCAATCTGTCTGAAATAATTAATCAATGGGAGTATTTTATGGTTATTTTGAAGAGTTGCTTCTAAATCCGAAGGGGATTGTTGAAGAATAGAGAAGATCTCCTTTTTAAGTTCAGGAGCATGGATCCCATCTTCCGCAATAAACTGAACAAGCTTATTTATCTCTTTTCTTTCGACAGCGGTCTCTAAAAGGCGAGTGATGAAAGCAGAGACGAAACAATTGCCATCCCCGCGAATTTCACGCTGAGTTTTCGGACCGTTTGCGGGTTTGATACAAAGAGCGCCATAGTCAATTTTAGCGGTAGGGCAAAAGGTCAAAATCGTATCGTTAAATACGTTAAACTCTTGCGAAATGCGGTCTTCGAAACCCGAGAACAACATGAAAAGAGTATCCATTTCATTTTGGTTTTCATACGTTCTGTTGTCATTGATCTTCTGGTAAACATTTTTAAGCTCTTGCTTTGTCTTATTAAAAATGGCAAGAATATTTTTGTGGTCATCTTCCGCACGGTTAGTGGTGACTTGTCTTCCTTGGAGATTGGACATTATTGCCGCAGTCTGGATACTAAATCCCTCAACATTGGTCATGATACTGTCTTGTTCTGAAGAAAAATCGACTTTTGAAAAAAATGAAGATGCCATAAAATGACTCCATTGTTTGTTGTTTATTAACATTTTAACATTTTTTAAATTAATTTAATATATTTTAATTTAAAATAAATAATTTTTACTTAAAATGCAGATTAATAATAAGTTAGTTTCTAAAATAGAATCACTTATAAATGGAATTTCATTAACGGACATCTCAGTTGCTCGCCAAGAGTTGACTTCCCTTTATAAGAACAAAAAATCTAGCCTTAATCCATTAACATCCAATAGGTTGCATCTTGCTTATTTAATCGCCCGTTTTCCTGCAACCTATGCTGTTATTTATCAAGTGCTTATGGAAATGGTTCGCCATTACGGACGGCAACCCGTCCAATCTCTGCTTGATATCGGGTCGGGACCCGGAACAGTGCTTCTGGCGGCTTTAGAAGCCGGGCTTCCACTGACATCGGCAACGATGATAGAAAGAGATCCTGGATTTGTTCGGTTGGGAAAAGAGCTTGTGGAAACAAGTTTTGAAGAGCAGTGGATTTGTCAAGATATTACAAAAGAGTTGAAAGTAGTTCCTAATGATTTAGTCATCGCCTCTTATTGTCTTGGAGAGCTGAGTGCAGGCGACCTGATGCAAACTATAGAAAAGCTTTGGCGTCTGACAAACAAAATTCTCATTATCATCGAACCAGGAACTCAAACAGGATTTGAATCGATCAAACAGATGCGGGAAAATTTAATTTCAAAAGGGGGTTTTCTCGTTGCTCCTTGTCCACATTCAGAACAATGCCCTATGCAAAAGAAGGATTGGTGCCATTTTTCTGCGCGTGTAGAACGCTCTTCTTTGCATCGAAAAATCAAAGATGCAACTTTAAATTATGAGGATGAAAAGTTTTGCTATCTGATTTTTTCCAAGAATAAAGTGGAACCTTGTCAACAGCGCGTGATCCGCCATCCATTCATTGGCTCAGGTTTTATCAATCTTCAACTTTGTTCTAAGAATGGAATCGAGAAGAAAACAATCACTAAAAAAAATAAACCCCAATTTTCTTATGCAAGAAAAATTAAATGGGGTGATGATTTTAATTTTTCTGAATTAAAATAAATTAGCCAGTTCATTATTACTCTATAATGCGATATAATAACTGTTGGGAGTAAATTATGTCGTACAAAGCTTTTTTAATTGTCATGAGTCAGTTAGCAGGCAATAGAAAAGCGCGCGCAGTTATGCAAGGGAATACAATTTTTTTTGAGAAGATAAAAAAGAACCATTGGACCCTTTATACCCAAGTGTATTCCGGCGATGATCATCTTCCCCCTAGCGTTCGTTCTTGTGTGCCGAGCCATGGAATTTTGCGCTGGCAAAACAAGGGTGCGTATTTAAAACTCGATCCTCTTTCTCATTCTGTCTATTTGTTTGAAGACATCGAACTCGAAGAAGGAAAATATCTCCCTTTCAAGCACCACCTCAGCAATTTTTCTTCAATTGCTGTAGAGTGGCAAGAAATCCTCCAAAACTTCGCTGAAAGGGATTATTCTTCTGTGCCAAGCTCTCGCTAACGAGAGCTTGGATTTTTTTTCACGACAGGATATCGTGGGTCCATGCTTAATCCCACGCGTCGGATTTTAATTCCTTATGCCGTTGTGATCTTGTTGGCGTACATCGCGTTTTCATTGCCTCTTCCCATTTTTCCTGAGATGTTCCTCGACCCGACGCAGTCGATTCTTCCGGGCGTGTCGCTGCAAAAAAGAATGATTCTTCTCGGTCTTGTGATCGCAAGCTTTCCCCTGGGACAATTTTTCGGCTCTCCGGTTTTAGGAAGATTGTCTGATACTTTCGGGCGCAAAAAGATCATCCTGATTTCTCTTACGGGGACAACACTGGGCTATTTGATCACGGCTTACTCTGTTCATGCTTATTCGATTTGGGGCATGTTTTTGGGGCTTGCCTTATGCGGCTTTTGCGAAGGCAATGTGACTATAGCGCAATCAGTTGTCGCAGACCTGACGACAAAAGAAGAACATCATACGGAAAAAGCGCTTCATTTTGGCTGGATCAACATTTTCGTGTCGATAGGGTTTATCATTGGCCCTTTGATGGGCGGACAGCTTGCCGATCCCACAGTAGTGAGCTGGTTTACTTTGTCTACCCCTTTTTGGTTTGCAGCTGCGATGACAGTGATCGGGATGGGAATTATTTTCCGGTATTCAAAAGAGACATTAAAGAAAAAGCCCGATGAGAAATGGAAATTTTTAAGCGCGATCTGGAGCGGTTTTAAACGTCCGCGCTTAAAGAGTTTTTTCGCGGCTAATTTTTTCTTGGCTATAGGCTATTTTGCGTTTTTTCGTTTCTTCCCAGTTTTTTTACAACAGCGATTCAGTCTTTCGGCTTCTCAACTTTCTTTCGTTATGGTTTATGATTCTCTGGCCATTACCGCAGGAGTGATTTGGCTTGTTCCCTTTCTCAGCAAACGGTTGAAGCCGATCCAATCTTTATGTCTATTTGCGTTTTTTCTTGCTGTTTCTATGGTTGTTTGTCTGATTCCTAAATCCGTTTATGCTCTTCTCATTACTCTCATTCCTCTTGGTATCTGTTTGGCGGTGGTCATTACCAATGGAGCTCTCCTCATCTCGAATACAGCATCTGAACATTTCCAGGGCCAAGCGATGGGCACTTTGACTTCAGTGCAAGTGCTCGCCGAGATGCTGACCGGTTTTGGGGGAGGGCTTTTAGCTGCCTATACCATGACCTTTCCCATCTATATCGGTGCATTAATGGCAGTTGTTTGTAGCGTGATTTTATTTTATTCGATAAGAAGAGAGAAAAGAGGCCAACATGTTTAAAGGGACGATTGTTGCATTAGTCACGCCGTTTACCGAACAAAATGAAGTTGATTATTCCACGTTGAATGAACTGATTGAATGGCACATCGAATTAGGGACAGACGGCATCGTGCTTTGCGGAACGACGGGTGAAGCTCCGACGCTGTCAGATGAGGAACAGCTCCGTATTTTCCAAGAAGGAGTACTTGCTTCGAGAGGCCGCATTCCCATTTTTGCAGGCACAGGTTCCTACAATACACAACATGTCATCGAAATGACTCAGGCGGCAAAAAAAGTGGGTGCCGACGGGGCTCTCGTTGTGGTTCCCTATTATAGCCGCCCGACGCCAGAGGGTTGTTTTCAACATTTCCAAGCTGTTGCAAAAGTCGGATTGCCTATCATCGTCTACCATCATCCCGGAAGAATTGGTTTTAAACTTTCAGTCAAAGCCCTGCTGCGCATCGCCGAAATCCCCAATGTCGCAGCGATCAAAGACTCCACGGCTGATCTCGATTATGCCATTGAATTGATCCAACAAACTTCTCTTCCCGTTCTCACGGGAGACGACACCTTGACCTTGCCCATCATGGCAGTGGGAGGCACCGGAGTGATTTCCGTGGTCGCCAATTTGATTCCGCGGGAATGGAAACAATTGACATCCCTTTTATTGCACGGTCAATTCGAAGAGGCCAGGGCATTGTTCTATCGATTTTTCCCGCTCGTCAAATCGATGTTCTTAGAAACAAACCCTCAGTGTGTCAAATTTGCCATGGGCGCCGCAGGAAAATGCTCGTCCAAACTCAGGCTTCCCTTAGTTGATCCGCTAGAGGCCACGCAACAACAGATCATGAATGAGTTGGTGAATGCGGGGCTTTTTTTAAAAATGGCTCCAGTGATCCGCTGATATCCCATTTGAAAAGGGATGATGTTGAGGACGGAGATTGAGCAATAGGGCTTTTTTTACTGGGAATTCCGTTTTAAATTGTACCAGTGAACGCGTCATCTCAGAGCTAGGTGTTGAAGTGAACTTAATTTCATAGGCGTCTAGGTGGTCTCCATGATCGATCAGAAGATCGATCTCCAGCCCAGCGGCCGTGCGATAAAAGTAACAGGGAGCTCTCTCCCCTTTTTCTGCGAATTGTTTGACTTTTTCCATCACGACCATATTTTCAAAAACATGTCCCCCAAAAGGAGAATGGATGAGCTGTTCCACTGTTTCAATACGAAGCAAATAGCATAACAGGCCCGTGTCGACGAAAAACAGCTTTGGGGATTTGATCACCCGTTTTGTGAGGTTTCGGTAGTAGGGTTCAAGAAGATAGACAATGGAGGTTGCTTGCAAGATCGTCAGCCAATCTTTTGCTGTAGTTTGAGAGATCCCGCACTCTTTGCCAATCTCATTCAAATTGAGAATTTGCCCCGCGCGAGCAGCCAGCAGAACCAAGAAACGTTGAAATTGTCCTAAATCCTGAATGTTTCTCATCGTGCGCAAATCTCTTTCGAGATAGGTAGAAAGATAGGCGCTGAACCAGAATTTTGGATTGAGGTCTGGATTGACTTGGAATTCAGGATAAAACCCGTTAAGGATCTGTTTTGCCACTGTCCGCTCATCGTAAGGGTCGATATGAGGAATTTCTTTCCAACTTAACGGATAGAGTTGGAAGATAGCAATTCTACCCGCCAAAGATTCTGAAATTCCCTTCATCAATGGGAAAATCTGAGACCCCGTAAGAATGTATTGCCCCATTTCTCTTCGATTCGCATCGATCTTCAATTTTAGAGGGGAAAAAAGAGCTGGAGTGTATTGGACCTCATCCAGGATCAATGGGGGTTCATATGTTTGCAAGAATAGAGTAGGATCTGTTTCCGCAAGATTGCGGGTCAAGATATCGTCGAAAGTGACATAATTAACCCCTTTTAGAACGTGTTGCAAAAGAGTCGATTTGCCTGCTTGCCTCGGTCCCGTCACGAGGGCCGCAGGAAACTGCTTCAGGGCTTCTTTTAAGGGGTGTTCTAGTTTACGATGAAGGTACATGCCCTCATTATAACCTCTAATTCGTGCATTTTCAAGATTAAATCTTGAAAATGCACGTATCGGAGAGATGTGATTGATTCCCAATCGCTTAAGTCTCTGCAAGCTTATTTTACAATTGACTTAAAGTTTAATTCTTTATACAATCATTTTAATAAATTTATTAATGAGGATATTATGGCAAACCCATCAAATAGCATTTCCGATACAAATATGTTAACCAATCACTTTTTGGTACTTCCTTATGAAGTTTTTTGTTATGACATTATTTCAAGATTGCCTTCTGCAAATGATGTTAGATCATTTTTATTAACAGATAAAAACATATGCCAAATCATTCTAAATGATGATAGTTTGTGGATGAGTTTCATAAAAAGTCATTTCTTTATTTCTGGTTATCGTATCCATCATTGTTCATATTTGGAAACATACAAAGACATAATTCATGTTAGAAATAATTATGTATTAAAAAAATTCAGAAAAAGTGAATTAAATGGACATCGAAGCGGTATACAACAAATTAAGACTGTTCCAAACAAGCTTTATACATTTGCGTCGGACCAGACTCTCACCATCTGGGATACTAATAAGAAAAAAGCACTGAAAAGTTTAAATATCCCTTATCACATAGATAATTATGATGGATCTATCAATGTCTATGAAAACAAACTCATTTTTTGCAAACGCGGTGAACCAGGTTCTATCGTCGTTTTTGATCTTCACACTGGAGAGGAGCTTTATGAGATCAATACTCCAAACAAAACGATGTATGTAAAGCTGATCCATAATGGGCAACTCTTTTGCACACCTGCTGTAAATTGGGATAATACAAAGAATTTCATCAAAATTGTTGATGTCGAGACAGGAAAAGAAACTAAGACAATCCCGCTCGATACTGATTGTAATGTACGCGATGTGGCAATTCACGGAAATAAGCTTTTTGTAAATATAATGGATTTTCTCGAGCAAGGAAGCATTCTAAGTGTCATAGATTTAGAAAAAAATAATATTCCTAGAGAAATTTCAGGTTCAAGAAATGATGCTAAACTGGTTAAGAGGGGGCATGCCCTCTATCTTTACGAGAAACCTGATATGCCGAAAGAAACTCCAGGCATAATCAAAATCATTGATATGGAGACTGAAAAGGTGGTTAAGAGAATCAACTTTTGGAATGAGATTTATGAAATCTCCCATATCGCCTTGATGGGTGATCTTTTTATTCTTATGAAACCTAGTTGCGAATACCAGATTCTTAAATCTAAAAATTTTATTGCATCAGAAGAATTGTCACAACTTGAATGCGGAAGTGCATGGGGTATACCCAATGCGCTTTTTAGAGCAACAAACAATCAAATTGAATTCGTTGATTTAAGGAACCCTTCACTTTCATCGTATAATGCAAAGGTATTAGAAGAAAACTTATCGATCATTGGACAGCTTGCACATGCAGAGCATCATCATCAGGCAGAAGAGATGGAGAAACTATTCAATCAACTCCATCCTGATTTTCAAGAACGAATGAGGCAGCATGCTTATAGATGTTCCGGGACATTTCAATGGACTAAAGAGCCGATTTTGCATGTCCAAACAGAGATTTGCGTGGAATTATTGCTCGATCGAATCCATACCGGCGATGAAAAACGCGTTAACGAGCTACTCGATCAACTCAAATGGATTGATCCAGACAATGAGCATTTATATAAGCAATCCATTCACCACGTTTTATGGGAGTTAAGTGGTATAGGCAGGGTCGATTATGGGCTTCGCTATGGCGCATTCGCCTTTACTAAGCTCTATCCCGCATATTCTGCAAAAGAAAAATTGGATGTCCAAGAAAAAGCGGTGGTTAGATTCAAGAAAGGTTTAACTCAAAGATGGGGAGAAGATGTTCCTTTATTACTTTTAGATCTGGGAATTACTACCAAAGAGCAATATTCTACGAAATTAAATTGCACTCCAGATTTTCTTCCAAAGATCGGTCTCATCAGCTTAAAAGATCTGCAAGGTCTTGGTGTTTGTCCAGTAAAGCTTCAAAAGCTAAATGCTAATGTTGAAAAACTGGAAGGTTTTAACACACAGCAAACTCAGGCCATTTACAATAAAGAAGCTACAGCCGATCTTCTTGCAATGCTTCAGAAAATCGTTGAAGAGAGAATTGAAGAAACGAAAAAGAACGGGCTCATTTATGAAACCGGAGAAAATCCTTGGATTGCTTTTCAAGAACAACTCAACGAATTCCATGCAAAATTTAAATCCATTGAAGAAAGTTGCACGCATGCTAAAATCCTCTTGGAGCAGTTTGGTCCAGAAGCTTTTCGTGAAATGGCAAACGGTGCCAATACCCTTATCGAGGCTTTTGAATTCTTAGACAAAGGACATCAAATTGCCAAGTTGCGCGCTTATGTCACCCAATGGGGCATTCTAAGGGCTTGGGAGAACTTGCATTTGGACGGTATAGAGAGTTTAAATGATCTTATGGCCGATGAAAAAAAAGCTCCTAAAGATCTTTTTAGAATGGGTGTATAATTAAGAAAGGGCAAGAGCCGCGGTTTTCAAGGCCACAGACGCTACCTTTGCGATTAGCTCGGCTCTTTTTCTCTAAGAGTGTGTTAACGTATTTTTGTTAATTGCTTTTTGCGCCTTTTTCTTTAGGATCTAATTCGGCGCCTTGTCCTAGTTAATTTAACTATGTACTGCGGCGCCGAATTAGATCCTAAAGAAAAAATCATCAAAAATCAAAATAACAAAATCCGTTAACACACTCTAATTCTCTGCGTGTTGACTTCTTCCTTCTTTTCTGGCAGATTTTTTTCTTATGATGAGAAAAAAAATCTGTTTCAGTCTTATTCTTGCCCTCTTCCTCACAGCATTTGCCCAATGCAAGATCTATGATTGTTTCATGTTCTTCAACGAAATGGAATTGCTTAAAATGCGCTTGGAGGAACTCGACGAGGTTGTCGACTATTTTGTCCTCGTCGAATCGGCGGAAACCCAGCGAGGCGACCCCAAACCACTTTATTTTAATGAAAATCGGCATCTATTTGAAAAGTATCTCGGCAAGATCATTCATGTGATGGTCGATGAAAGGCATCCAGAGATGGATTTATGGGCCCGTGAAAATTACCAGCGCAATTGCATTGCCCGCGGTTTGCAGAACTGCCACCCTTTGGATTTGATCATCATCTCCGACTTGGATGAAATTCCTCGCGTCGAAGTAATTCAAGATTTAGCACTTAGGCTTCCTAACCGCGCCTCGCGTTTATTAGAAGAAGGGAAAGGCAAGAAGTTTAAGAAACACAATAAAAAAAAAGCTGGTCCATCCCAAGAGGAGATATTGTATTATATGAATGCGGCTTGGGCTTTGGAAATGCCGATGTATTTTTTCCAGCTGAACAGGCAAACCCCAAACCATGAATCCTGGGGAGGAGGCCCTTGGATAGGAACTGTCGTCACTGTTTATGCGATGGTCCAAAAATTTGGGGTTCAGCAATTCCGCGAATATCGTTGGAGAGTCCAAAGAATTTACAATGCAGGTTGGCATTTCACTTGGATGGGAGGGAAGGAGCAGATTCGGAAAAAGCTATGCAGTATCGTCGAAGGCCATACGCAATCCGTTACCGATGAAGAATTAGACCGATGGATTAATAGCCACCCGGTTGTGCCCATTGATGAAAGTTTCCCGAAATACGTGCTGAAAAATTACGATTATTTGAAGTCGATTGGTTTTATTGCAGATGATTAGTTGTTTATTTCTGCCACAAAAGTCCCAATCTCTTTGTACTTCTTAATTATGGGGCCGACTTCTTCATTGAGAAATTCGTGAGTCTGTTCAACAGCTCTTCCGATAAAATGTTTGATGTTTGTCAGCTTTTTGATTTTCGCCGCGGAAAGCCCAATCGCCGGATCTTTAGCGATTTTTTCCAGAAGGTTGTTGGCCTTGCCCTCCTCTTTGATGCGATGACTCGTTTCCAAGCTATGGATTCTTAGCCTTTCGTGGACGTTTTGGCGGTCTTTGCCCTGCTTCACGGCTTCCATGAGGATCTGTTCTGTGGCTAAAAAGGGAAGTTCGTCGTGGAGATGTTTTTCGATGACTTTGGGATGGACGATGATGCCTGCCGTAATATTGCACAGTAGATTGAGGATCGCATCGGCGGTGAGGAAAGCCTCAGGCAGGTAAAGTCTTCGATTGGCAGAATCGTCGAGGGTGCGCTCGAGCCATTGGGTGGCTTCCGTATAAAGGGCGTTTTCATTGAGCGACATTAAAAAGCGGGAGAGGCCGCAAATCCGTTCGCTGCGCATCGGATTGCGCTTATAAGGCATGGCGGAAGAGCCGACTTGTTTTTCTGCAAAAGGCTCTTCGATCTCTTTGAGATGGGCTAAGAGGCGAAGATCGGTGGCGAACTTATGCGCGGAAGCGGCAAAGCTGGTGAGTGTGGAGAGGACGCGGATGTCTTGTTTGCGGGTATAAGTTTGTCCCGTGACATGGAAAAGGGGCGGGTAAATCCCATTTCTTTGGCGACAAATGCTTCCAGTTGTTTGACTTTTTCATGATCGCCCTCGAAGAGGGCAAGAAATGAGGCCTGAGTTCCCGTGGCCCCTTTGACGCCTAAAAAGCGGATCTCTTCTAGAATTCTTTCCACATCGCAAAGATCGATGAGAAGATCTTGCATCCAAAGGCAGGCGCGTTTTCCGACGGTTGTCGGCTGTGCTGGCTGAAAATGCGTATAGCTCAAACAGGGAAGAGCGGCGTATTCTTGGGCAAAGGGATGAAGTTGGCGGATCACCTGCACGATTTTGTTGCGGATGAGCCGCAATCCTTCGTCGCATTTGGATCAGATCGGTGTTATCGGTGACAAAACAAGAGGTCGCTCCCAGGTGGATGATCGCCTCGGGCTTCGGGGCATAGATCTCCAAAGGCATGGATGTGCGCCATCACGTCATGGCGGAATTTTTTTTCATATTCTTCCGCGTGGGCTAAATCGATCTTATCGAGTGCCTCTAACATGGAGTCGATCTGTTGTTCTGTGATCGGAAGTCCCAAGTTTTTTTGGCTTTGGCAAGCGCAATCCATAATTTGCGCCAGGTCAGAAACTTAAAATGCGGGGAAAAAAGATAGGACATCTCTTCGCTTGCATAGCGATGTGAAAGAGGAGATTGGTAGTGATCGAGATCATTCATTTGATCTCGATGAGCGTTTTGAGTTCTTTTAACTGTTGGAGCAATTGTGATTTTTGTTTGGGGGTTGGAGAAAAAGTTGCTGCGTCGAAATCTGAGAATGCAATCGGCGAAGATTTGCGATAGCCGCATCGGACAAATCTTGTGCGCTGCGGTCGATTTCTGCTAAGAGGGAAAGTGTCGCGGATCAGCTTGAGCAGTTCTTGCTTGGGCTCGCCGTTGTAATTTTGAATGATCAGTTCTTTTTGCTCCTGATCTCCGTCCCGGCTTGCAAGGCTGTATACGGCTTGGCGCGGCATTTCGTCGAGTTTGGGGTGCAGTTTTTCAGGAAGGGCTGTGTATAATTCGTAATACTGAAGAAAATTGTAAGGAGTTTGGCGGTTGCCATAGGCTGGCGATCAGCCAGGCGCTGAAGGCGCCATCGCGGTAGTTTTTGAGAATCTCTTGGGCTTTTTTTATCCTTTCGCCATGAAGAATGACGGCCTGGTTGTTGATCGCTTTGACTTCCGCGGTGAGCGCGGAGAGTTGAAAAAGATCTTCGTCGATTTCCTGTTCTTCATTTTTATATTGCGTCGAGAGAGAAAGAAGCGCTTCTTTTTCTTTTTCATTGAGCGGAGCAACGCGAAATACGCCGGAAAAGCTCGAGAGGTTGCCGCTGGATGACCTCTCGACCAGATTTGTCATTTTAGAAAATTTTTCTGTCGCCATCTTCAAGCGCTGTGCGAGGAGAGAATTGACTTTAACCATAGATGTCCAACTGTTTTACATTCGTTTTAATATTTCTTTTGTCAATGCGATGTAATCTTCTGCCGCGCGGCTGTTAGGGGCCACTTCGAAGATCGGCTTTCCATGGACCGAAGCTTCAGAAACACAGATGTCGCGGCGGACTTTGGTCTGGAGCAATTTTCCGGGGAATGTCCCTTCGATCACTTCGAGAAAGGCGTCATTGCTTTTGCCGCGCGGATTCCAAAAAGAGAGCGCGACGCCAAGAACATTGAAAGGATGCCGCTGAGAAATGCTGTGCATGAATTGCGACAAGCGCTGCAATCCTTTGATGCTGTAAAATTCAGGTGTAGCGCAGACAAGAGAGTGGTTGGCGGCGATCAAGGCAGACTCCGTCAGCCAGCAAAGGGAGGGCGGCGTGTCGATGATGATCGTATCATAGTTTAAGTGGTTTTAAAATTTCTTTCAGCCGTTCATGGGAATAACGGTCGGCGGCAAGCGCTCCTGTGACCTCGACCCGCTCAAGCCAAGTATCGGCGGGGATCAAATCGAGATTTTTTACAGAGGTGGGCAGGATCACGTCTTCAATTTTTTTTTGCCTTGAAGAACGGGGGCCATGCTGTCTTGTGCATCGGGATCGTAACCCAAGCCCTGTCGTCAAATTGGCTTGGGCATCTAAATCGATGAGCAGCACTTTTTGTTTATGGAATTTCGGCAAGAGCAGCTCCAAGATGAAGCGAGGTCGAAGTTTTTGCTGTCCCTCCTTTAAAACTACTCACTGCAATTTTATGCATTGGCTTTCTTCCTCGTTTTGCATAATATGATAGTTAGAGATTTTGTCTGCACTTTCTTTTTCAATGGTGCTGATAAAGTCTTTGAGCTCGAGTTCGCCGTGGACGACATTATCGCGTGTGCGCAGATTGATCGTCCGGTTCTCAAATTCTTTATCCCCGACAGTCAACATATAGTTGTATTGCATCAGCTGCGCGTTCCTGATTTTCTTGTTCACCGATTCCGACGTGTCATCGACATCGCAGAAGAAATCCCGCTTTTTTCATTTCTGCCGCCAGTTTGATGTGCATATTCATTGATGCCGGTCCGCAACAGTAATGACGCACACTTGCCTTGGGCTGATCCATAACGGGAACTTGCCGGCAAAATGCTCGATCAAAATTCCCATGAAACGCTCGATGGAGCCAAAAAGCGCGCGATGGATCATGACAGGCCGTTTCAGCTGACCGTCACTATCCATATATTCCAGTTGGAATTTTTCGGGAAGGGCCATGTCGAGTTGGATCGTGCCGCACTGCCAGGATCTGCCGAGTGCGTCTTTGATATGGATATCGATTTTTGGGCCATAAAATGCGCCGTCGCCTTCATTGATCCGATAGGGTTGGCCCCAGGCATCGAGAGCATCTTTCAAGCCTGCGGTCGCCACTTCCCAATCTTCATCGGTGCCGATGCTTTTTTCAGGACGCGTAGAAAGCTCTAAGCGATAGGGCAGTCCAAATGTGGAATAAATTTCATCGACAAGCCCGATGACGTTCATGATTTCATGTTTGATGTCGGAGGGGCGCATGAAAAGATGGGCATCGTCTTGATGGAAGCTGCGCACGCGGAAAAGCCGCTCAATGCTCCGGAAGCTTCATGGCGATGCACATGGCCGATTTCAGCAACGCGCAAGGGCAGTTCGCGGTAGCTGTGCGATTGCGATTTGAAATAGAGCATGCAGCCGGGGCAGTTCATCGGCTTGATCGCAAAATGGCGCTCTTCAATGCTGAAGGCGTACATGTTTTCGCGGTAATGGAACCAGTGGCCCGATGTTTCCCAAAGCTCTTGGCTCAAGTAGCTGAGGAGTTTTGATTTCGACATAGCCTGCTTTGTCGTGCAGCTTGCGCCAAAAATCGATCAAGCGGTTCCAAATGATCATCCCTTTGGGATGGATAAAGGGCATGCCGGGGCCTTCTTCTTTCAAAGAGAAAAGATCGAGCTTGGGGCCAATGATCTTGTGGTCCCGCTTTTTTGCTTCTTCGAAGAAGAAGAAGATATTCTTTAAGAAGCTTGCGGTCGGGAAAGGAGATCGCATAAATGCGCGTGAGCATTTCGCGGTTGGAATCCCCTTTCCAATAAGCGCCGGAGGTTTTGAGGATTTTAAACGCTTTGATTTTCCCTAGATTGGGAAGTGCGGGCCGCGGCAAAGGTCGAAAAATTCTCCTTGGGAATAAGCGGAAATCTCATCGCCCTCTTTAAATCCTTCGATCAATTCGCATTTGTATGGATTGTCTTTGAATTTTTCCAATGCCTCTTTTTTCCCTTTTAATACGTGCCGCTCGGGGCGGTAATTTTCATCGATGATCTTTTGCACTTCCTTTTCAATTTTCTCAAAATCTGCATCGGAGATTGTCAAGATTGGCAAAATCGTAATAAAATCCATTTTCGATCGGAGGGCCGATGGTGGGCTTAGCATTCGGAAAGAGGCGCAAGATCGCTTGAGCGAGAACGTGGGCGGAGGTGTGCCAGAAGACCTCCTTGCCTTCAGGATCATCAAAATGGATCAGTTCGACCTCGTCACCGATTTTTTAGAGAGGTGGACAGATCGCGGAGCATCCCATTGATTTTTGCTGCAAGCGATTGGTCGGGTCCTCGCAAATTGAGTTTTTCAGTTAAATCTTTGGCCGAGCTTCCGTCAGGCAACTCAATTTCTTGTTTATTGCTGCTGATTAACATTGGACATAATGCCTTTTTCTATTGATTGTAAATCATTGCTGCCCAAAATATAAAGGCAAAAAAAGATTGTTAGAAAAGATGAACACGAGAAGAGGTTTTCCACCTTCCCGACCCGCAGTTTTTAACTCACGTTTTTTTCCATGCCTTGGACTCCCAAAAAGAGCACTTTCTCGTCCAGCTTCTGGACCTGCAAAGCGAGGCGGGGCTCTCTCTTTTATTTGACGTTTCGGCAATTCAGGATAGTTTCCGCTTTCGCGCTCTTCATCGAGCGCGGCGCATCTCGATGGCCCTGATGGATGAGAAAGGCGAGGTGAACCAAGATTTTTTAGAAAAAGTCATTGTCGCTTTTGAACAGGAAGGGTTTCTCTTTTATCCGCAGGGCTTCAATGACGGCATGATCCAAGAGCATATTCTCGGATTCTTGAAGATCTTGAAGCAAGATGAGACCCTCAAATCGTTGAAAAGATTTCAAAAACCTCTTTGTCATAAATGGGCGGAAAAACTTATTTTTGAAACTTTAGGCATCCCTGCATCCACTCCATTGACCGATAGTTTGATTAAGTCCGCGGTTCTTTGCGCCTGTTTGACTCCTTTGAGGCAAAATGTGGGATCCTGTTTTGCGACCGCCCCTGCGATCATGATTCAAAAAGAGCAGGTCGTTGCTTTTTCTCGATGATATGTACCAACTCCTCTCTACAGGAAAGCTTAAGCGCACATTCGGCGGCGTGGAATATGCGATTCCCTTAAGCCCGAGCACGGGGATTGGAGATCTTAAAAAAAATTTAATTCCGAAAGATTCTCAGGCCCAAACAAATTTGTGCCCCGGCCTTGATTGCGGCTATGCAAACTGCTGGAGCCATCGAACCTAGTCTTTCCCTAGAAGAGATGGGGAAAAAAGTTCAACAATTGATCCAGGCTCATGCCCTGGGAATAAATCAACTGACGGCGGCGGACTTGATTCGTCAAGTACTGCTGGAAAAATTACTTTTAACAGAGGAAGACATCGAAAGAAGCCGCAGTTTAGAGGTTGCTGAATTCAAAAGCGCAAAAATGATGATCGGCAGTCCCGACGCTTCGAGTTCGAGAAAACTCGAGCAGATCCGAGCGTTCAAACAGAAAGAAAAGGAAGCGAGGTCTGCTTTTAATGGGATGTGCGACAATGCCCTCCTCAAAAGTTGGGAATTCACTTTGGCTTCTTTTTCCGAGGTCAAAATGGAGTTTTCCCGCTGGAATCTTTATTCAAGCCTGGGGCTCTCTCCCGATGAGCCCGGAGGCATTGGAGAACTGATCTATCAAAAACTCGATGACAAGATCAAAGAGCTCAATGAAAAGATTGAAGAATACCAAAAGCAATATGAGATCGCTTTTGATCAAGTCCGAGGAACCGAAGCGCTGCTTCGCAATGTCTCGTCG
Source organism: uncultured Verrucomicrobiae bacterium (assembly GCA_963698815.1). Lineage (GTDB taxonomy): Bacteria > Chlamydiota > Chlamydiia > Chlamydiales > Rhabdochlamydiaceae > CAJCIW01. Next base: position 265,795 of record CAVOSF010000007.1, on the reverse strand, counting down.
GAATCAGATGCTCGCCGCCTTCAAGCAGAATATCAAGCCCGCGTGTATCATATGCGATCGTGCCAAGAGATGCGGGATGCTGTTTATTCTCGAGGATCGAATTATTCCAACTTACTTTCCTTCCTCATAAAGCAGTATGACCAAAAGTTTCCTGAATATTTTCAAGAGATCTATGACGCCGAAATGCAAGATTTTCAAGGAGACCTCTACGACGACAGTCCTGCAGGGTTTCGTCTAGTGTACAAACATGGGCGCCCCGATCCTTCCGTATGGACGTTGATCTACGATGCCGAGGAATACATCGATGTCCTGCTCGATTTTTTTACAGCTACCGAGTCTTCAATCGCTTCAGCATGCGAATGGGAAGGCGGACAGCAGGAAGTTTTAGAACTCACCTCCGCCATCATCGCACACTTAAGAACACGCACTTTTTTAGAGACCGCGCTTCAACGCATGGCAAAGGCACATGCAGCTCCATTATTGCAATCTCCTTTAAGAAATTTACAGGCGATCGAAAAAAAGCCCTGGGCGTATACGTCAGGGGGCACCATGACGACGTTGTTAAAAACTTATTATTGCCGCGAAGCAGAATTGACATCCGAAGAAAAATGGGTAGAAAACGAAACCGAATTGCTCATCTTTATTCTCGATACTTTAAAAAATCTTCCTCCCAAAATCACGAACGTTTTTCTCAAAGGGCCGCGCAAAGTGATGTTGATGGCCTCACCATCCCATGCCTTCCTCCTTCTTCCGGGACAAGAATTTTTTCATTCAGGGTGGCAAGAAGATATGTTTACCTATACCTGGGTCCGCGATGCTGTCTTTCTCCCCAGTCAGCGTTTCTATGCCGAAATGCGTTTTGGCCCTGCGGAGCAATCTTTTTTACTCTCGAGATTTTGTCAGCAGCTTCCCGTTTTGCTCGCCCATCATCTCGAAAGAGCTTTTACTCCTAAAGAAAAGAAACTCTCGATTTCAGAATGGCGCAAATCTCTGCTCGAAGCGATCATCCAACAGGTCCCAACGCAACAACAGATCGCGCTAGTAAGCAGCATCGATGCTTTTTTGTACCAGGCCCTGCCCATCATCTCGGGAAAAGAATGGAAACCGCTGGCCCGACGCATTCTGTCAGATCTGATGAACGACGAAGTGGAAAAAATTTTTCAACTTTTCCCCGATATGCCCGCTCCATTGCTCACCGCAAGCGAAGTCCAAGAAGCGGCAAAAGGATGCTATCTTCTTGCTCAAAAGAAAATCACGCTCTCTTTCGATTTGCATTCCTATGTCTCCGAGCATGCCCGCTTTGTCGGAGCAGCGCCGCCGACCCCCTTGTTGTTTGCTGACACAAACTGGACCAACAACTTTTTTGGATTCATCGTCAATCCCGGAACCGGACGCTTGGAGCTCTGGCGCCTTGACCGAACCTTGTCGCAAGGAGTCCCCATGAGCCAATGGAAGCATTGGCTCAACGGCAGCGACCGCAAAGCCTGGACCATTTTCACTCATTCTTTTGAGTATACTCAGTAGATTTGTATAGAAAAACGTTTATGGTTTTGGTACTTTTTTAAAGAAAAAAGTCCTTCCAATGCGTTTACTTCTTTTTTCTTTAGTCCCTCTTAACGCGTTTGCCTTGTACAACGGCAACCCCAGTTTCCCCATGATGCCCGAGCAAGGGCAATTCTTTTCGCGTGAAAACTGGTTCGGCGTTAAAATTGGCTACCAATTCGACGATGTCTACGACCGAAGATTGCGCATGGCGCACCGGCATGAAGACGGTCAGCAAAGAGAAGTGCAAGAGTATGATTCGATCAGCAATCAAGGCATCCTGACATTCAACTTTAACGACCGTGCTGAAATTTTTGGAACAGTGGGGGCCATGTCCTTCGAGCTGTCGCACCGCCCCTTCGAAGACACAAAAGTTTCCTACCATACACAGACCCATATCACCTGGGGAGTGGGAGGGCGGGCCATCTTGGCCTATTGGGGAAATCTCCAAATCGGCATCAACGCCGCTTATCTTTACTCCAACCTTCCTCTTTCCAGCGTCAAAGTGAATGGCAAATCTTATGAAAAAAATCATGCCCAGGCGGAATTTAGAGAGTGGCAAGTGGGCGCTGGTGTCTCTTATTGGTTCGGGTGGTTTGTTCCCTATGCCGGAGTGGGCTATTCCGATTTTCGCACGAAGTTCGTAGATTTAAAATCGCTCAAGTTTCTGTTTCATCGCAATCACGCCGTTTTCAAAGAAGTCTATCCCCTGGGAGGCTTTGCGGGATTCGGCCTCTCTCCCGATAAGGGATTCAATGTCAACTTCGAGGTCCGCTTTATCAATGAAAATGCCGTATCGGCGAGCGCCGACTTTAAATTTTAATCTAAAATATATATCGCAAACCACCTTTTCATTTGCAATAAATGGGCCTGTCTTATTATAAGACTCTCAGTCGTTTTCGCAATTTTCTAAAATGATGAGAACGTTTAACTGGAGAGCAGGATGTCAAAGATTAGGAGCACATCATGAAACAAGAACAATTTTTACGTCGGTTTTTCTATCTCTGTGCCACCTGCTTTCTCTCATCAACTTTTTCTCTTTCCGCTTCGACAATAGAAGACTCAGATGACGTCGACCAAAAAGACATTAATGCGGTTCGCGAGTGGATCAATACAAAGCGCCAAGTCACTGTCCGCGAATTAGGCGGCGCCCTTTCGATCAGCGGCGAGGTCCGAACAGAGTTTCAATCTACTGCTGAGACATCTAATGGCGTCAGACAAAGAGGGACTGGTGGAGCTGTGTTCACAAAAGACGGCGATCCATTCCCTACAAATAGTTTCGACATCGAAGTCAATCTCATGATGGACTACCGCACAGATTATTCATGGGGATCGATCAAGCTCGAATTTGATAATGATGCGGGGATCGATAGCGGGACTTTTAATAAAATAAAGCTAGAGCGCGCCTTTTGGGGCGTCCGCGTTATCGATGGGGATACATATACATTCGATACAGAACTGGGCCGTAGGAAGATGTCAACAATTGTTGATTCTAAATTAGAGTTTAATAGCTTTTTCGATGGAGCTTGGTTTAAGTATGACCAAAGCTACGACCCTTTCGGCGATCTCTATTTGCACGTAGGCGTATTCGTTATCAACGAAAACAAAAATCAATTTGGTTACCTGGGCGAAATCGGGATTCTCAATGTCGGCGGCACAGGTTTTTACACAAAATATTCTTTAATCGATTGGGATACCAAAGATTTCCACAATAGAATTAAAAACGAACGCTTTGATTTTATCGTCTCGCAACTGATGTTTGGCTATAAGTTTCTTCCTAGCCGTTTGAAAAAGATCGTCCAGATCTATCTTGCAGGACTTTGGAATAGTGCGGCGCATAAGTTAAAGATCACTCACCACAAACGTGCAAATTGGGGTGGGTATGTCGGTTTTTCAATCGGAGAACTGAGGAAAAAAGGCGACTGGGCTTTCGATATCAACTATCAAGTTCTCGCAGCACAATGCATTCCAGATTTCGATGTTCAAGGGATTGGTTTAGGCAATGTTGCTGATACCGGACTGTATACAGGGAATAAAAATGGATCAGGGGGCCCAACCACTCGCAAAACTGCAGGTGGTAATGGCAATTATCGTGGTTTCCAAATGACTTTGGACTATTTGCTCACAAATCAGCTCAACATGCAGCAAAGCTGGCAGCAATCGATCACTTTAGATGATGCGATTGGGCCCTTCCGCCGCTATAAGCAGTACGAAATTGAGTTCATCTACGGCTTCTAAGCTATTGCATTAATAGAAATAAATTGAAGGCTGAACTAACCTCCTGGTTTTCAGTTGGTTTGTTCTTGTCATAATTAAAAATATTATTTGTCAGCAATTATTTTGATTTTATTGATAAAAATTGTTATTATTGTATTAATTAATAACTAATTATTGAGGTTTTTTATGTCATCAATACAACCAACTTATTTTTCAACTCTTCCCCCAGAACTAATACCAATAATTGCAATAAAATTACCTAATTGTGATTTATTGAATCTTTCTCTTGTGTCAAAAGTTATTCAGAAGGTTCTAAAGCATTATGAAGCCCAACTATGGGACGGAATTGAACATCCGATCAAAAAAGCTTATCTTCTTCATCGGTCATTATTTTCTATAGAGATTCAAACAGATGAATCGCATTCGCTATTCTTTAATTTTAAAGATATTGAAGATCTTCAGCCACGGATTGCAACTTTTATAAAGCTTATCGCGAAAGCTAATAAGATGGCCAGTGTTAAGGCTACTTTCACCATTGACGGAGAATTTGAGAGGTCGATATTCTCTCCTTCCCATCTACCAGAAAACTGGCGCGCAAAATTGGTTTATAAAGGAACTGCCTCTATTCCCGCTTCTTATTTCATTGAAATGAGAGGAATTTGTCTTAATCCACAGAAGCCACCCTCTTCCCGTTGCCAGGAATCTGCTACGACTTGCGAAAATGATAGCGTCTGCACATTCTTCGCAGACGATTGCCCTTATAAGGCTAAGAATGTAATGCAACTAATTACTCCTCTAATAGGACACTTGTCCACGCAGAAAGATGCGAAAAATTGAGTGGATTAGTTCAACCTCACTTCTCAAATCGAATCGTTTGCCTTCCTGTTTCTTTATCTTCCACAAAGCGCACATAGAGCATTTGAGATGTGCGTTTGAAGAAGTTGAACAAAGAAACGCCTGGGGTCCCTGGCGGTTGTTTCGCCGGCCCATCTAGCATCACACAGAGAACCATCCCTTCTTCCCGATAAGATTTTGCATGAGTGATCATCTCTTCCACACTCTTTTCCTCGGAGATTTGATGAATGGAAAAGAAGTAAGGAAGGTACCAGCGCCATTTTTTGCTGTCAGCAGGGATAAAGAAATGCACGCTTGGATAAAGCCCGGAGAGTAATAGCGCATGGCGCCAGGTGGCTTTTTCCAAAACGAAAACAGACTCAGAGGCTTTTTCAACCGTTTCAGGGTCTGGGCGCTGGAACTTGATCAATGGATAGAGGAAGACGCGCGAGATAAAAGGAAAGGAATAGGTTGGAAAAGCGCAAGCTCAGAAAGATCGAAAATATCAAGGTGATGATGCCGAAAACGGCGAAGCTGGCTGCGGACGACAAGCTGCAAACTTGATTGAAAAAATAAAGGGAAAACGAGGCGATGAGCACTCCTGCAAAGCTTAAAAAATTTGCGGCCCCAATGGTTTGCCCCCGTTTGTTCCCATCGCTATTGACTTGAATAAAGGTATCGAGGGGGACGATAAAACCGCCGCCTAAAATCCCAATGAAGATCAGACAGGCGATGACCGCATAAAGATGGGAAGAGAAAATCGCAATTAAAATTAAGAATAGGCCTATCCCAAATCCCGACAAACAGGAAAGGCCGAGTTCAATTCTTTTCCTTGAAATTTGGCCGGCAATGAAAGATCCCAACGCGATGCCGACCGCTGTGAAAAGAAAAAGATATCCTCCCGCAACTTCGCTCAAGTTTAAAGACTGCAAGGCAAAAGGGATGATGTTCAATTGGGTAAATCCCCCGACCATCAGAAAAAAAGCCGAGCCGAAAATAGCGGGGAGAAGATGGGGGACATTGCGCGTGTATTTTAACGTGGTATAGATTTCTCGAACAAAAAAGAGTTTAATTTTTTTATTCGATCCTTGAGCAAGCGTTTGTTTTACCCCTAGCGCGCTGAAAAATCCTCCTACGGCGACAAGAAGGCAAAAGAGAGCGATCAAAATAAAATGGCGGTCAGTCATTTGCGTCAAGAATGAGGCTAAAAAGGTTCCGATGATGATCGCGAGATAGGTAAAAGAAGTGATCAGGCCATTGGCTTTGGAAACAGCGTCTTCAGGGACGAGCTCGGGAATGATGCCGTATTTTGAAGGGCCGAACTGCGCTATGGGTCGATAACAAGAAGAGAAGGGTATAACAGCCCCAAATGCTTTTCGTGGCGAAGGCGACAATGGCCAAGGCCATCACGATCATCTCGGCAACTTTCATCACGACAAGAAGCTTTTGTTTGCTGAATCGATCTGCTAAAATCCCTGCTGCAGAAGAAAAAAGAAGAAAAGGGATCACATAGATCGCCCCGGTTGCCGATAGAATGCTGCTCGCTTTGGAAAATCCCAAAGCATCGATGAGCAAGTAAGCCATGACGAATTTGAAGACGTTATCATTGATGACGCCTAAGAATTGGGCGCTGTTGAGAAAGCCGAGTGAAAAGCGGCCCGATTTGGAAAAAGAAGGGATTTTGTTATATATTCTTTTTAGCGAAGACATTTTGTCCCCAATAATTTTTTGTTTACTATAACAGAGAAGGGCATGCAAAAGCAATTGGATCTGTTTCCGGATACAGCTCTGCGCATTGTTTTCAGCAATGATATGAGAGTGCTGGCTCAACGCTTGGGCGAGGAGATTTTTTCGCGGGGATTGCATCCCTTTGACAACCGTTTGATCGTTGTTCCCGATCTTTCGCTAAAAGAATTTTTGCTAAAGAGCTTCGTCGATCATCCGCGGTTGAAAATGGCAGCCGGCGTCAAAATCATCTCCTTGAATCAGGCTGTGTCGGAAATCGTTGATCTGAATAAAAAACGGATTCCTTCTTTATTAGAGCTCTCCCTTGCGATTGAAGAAAAACTGCATCAGTTCATCGCAGAAAAAAGGACAGATGAATCTCTTCTTCGCTATCTCCATGGAGAAAGGCGCATCTCCGCCTTAAGCGACGAATTGGCGAAATTATTCAGACGCTATGGGCTGTATGGCGCCAATTTTTTACCGGCATGGCTTAGCGAAAAGAATCCAAGTTGGCAGCAAGCGCTATGGAATGAGATATATTCCCCGCATTCTCCTTGGACTTATCCTTTAGAACTGCTCAAAAAAACTCCAACAAAACCTTTTTCCGGCAAGATCTGTCTTATTGGGTTTTCTTACTTGGCCCCGGTCCACCTCTCTTTTTTTTCTTCATTAAAAGCCGTTTTTTTTCAGCTCTCCTCTAGCAGTCTTTTCTGGCAAGACACAGTCTCGGAAAAAGAACGCCTTTTTATCGGGAACCTTCTGAAAAAAAAGGGGGCCAAAGAGAATCTTCGCGAAGAAATGGATCAGTACATGCAGCAGGGGCATCCGCTACTTGGCAATTGGGGAAAACTGGGAAAAGAGCTGCTTAAATCATTAGACGCTTTCGACCTCATCGAAGAAGATGCTTATGAAGAACCTCAAGACAATAATCTACTCACAAATCTGAAGAAGTCACTGCTCAACCTTGATGAATTGAAGTTTTCAAACCCTGACGGCTCTCTTCAGGTCCATAGCGCTGCTTCCCGTTTGCGGGAAGTGGAGGTTTTAAAAGATTCACTTGAGACGCTCCTTCACGAGCACGCCCAAAAAGGGGATCCAATCCCCCCTCGAGAAATCCTCGTTGTCTGTCCAGATATTTCACTCTATGCCCCCTATATTCAAATGGTGTTTGCGCAAAGCGAGCTGCCTTTTGCCATTCATGGGATCCCCATTTCTTCGTTCAGCCCATCTGTTCAAGGATTTTTGCAGCTGCTCAAACTCGACGAAGAGCGGTTTGCACTTGCTAGCGTTTGCAAATTATGGCAATGCTCCGCTTTTAGAGAAAAGAATGGATTTTCATTGGAGGAAGTCCATCAATTGGGCAAATGGTTTAAACAAGCGGAAATCCGAGAGAAGTTATCTGCGCATCCCAATAGTTGGGAAGAGGGCCTCGATAGGCTTCTTTATGGACTGGCCTTAGTTCCCAGCGGACAAGCAGAATACAATTCTTGGCCTATTGCCAGCATACTGCAATCAGAAATCGATCTGTTTAACCGTTTTCTTGAACTGTTTGAAAAAATAAAAGCCGATCTTTCCATGCTTTCCGGAGAAAAAAGCGCTGGAGAATGGTTGACTTATTTTTTGCGGATCGCGGACCAGTATTTCGATCTGGAATGGGAAAGAGACTCTTTTTTTCAGCAGCTTAAAGCCCTTTCTCTCTCCTGCCGCAGCCTAAAACAGAGAGTATGGAATTTTGAGAGCATTCAGCGGGTCCTTTTCCATCTTGCACAAATTCCCTTAAGCGAAATTTCCTCTTCTCAGTTGCAGCGGATCACTTTTACGCTTTTACGCCAGGGCAATTTGAGGCCTGCGAGGATTGTATGGTGTCTCGGAATGGACGAAGGAGCATTTCCTCGGTCTGATTCCCACCGTTCTTTATGTGAAATGAGCAAGCATCATTCTTCTGATTACTTTCCCAGCCAGACCGATGAGGACCGCGCTCTTTTTCTCGAAATGCTCCTCAAAACGCGCGATCATCTTATTTTTAGCTATCAGCGCCTTAATCTCGAAGATGAGAAGCAGCAGGGGCCTTGCCTTTTGATCGAAGAATTGAACCAATATCTGATCAATCAAGGATTGAGCGAAGGGATCATGCATTGCAGCCATCCCTCTTTACCTTTCGATCAAACCTATTTTTCCGAAGAGGGCAAAATAAAAAAATGGGCAATGAGCGATTTTTTAGCTGCGAAGGCCTATTACTTCCCCCATCGGATCAAGCCAAAGCCTCTAGTGGAGTTCAGAAAAGATTCTGACGATTCCCAAGAGATTGTGATTCAGATGTCGCAGCTCAAAAAATTTGCGCGCCATCCTTTGCAGTTCTATTTTAACGAAACTTTGAAGATCACTTTGAAAGGTGAGGAGGACGATGAGGAAAAAGAATTTCTCCTCTCTTATTTGCGCAAATCAATTCTGCGCAAGAAGGCGTTAAAAACAACGTTGCCTCAAACGATGAAGCAGTGGCGGGCTCAAGGCAAGCTGCCTAGCGGCCTATTCCAAGACGTAGCTTGGCACGATCTCGAAGAAGAGGTGGGAGATCTTTTAGAGCATTTACATGCTTTTGGAGTGCGGTTGGAAGAAATAAAAACAATCCATTTGCCCGCATTATCAATTCCTTTAAGTGGCGGTAAAACTGCAGTCATTGTCGGCAAACTTGAGGATGTGACCCCAAAAGGGCTGCTTTTCCATGGAGAAAGGGATTTAAAAAGTTTGGTCAGGGCCTGGCCTCTTTACCTTGTTTCTTTGTGTACGGATCCCAGCTCGAAACTACTTTTTACGAAATCAGGAGAAGCATTTGAATTAAAAGTAGATCCCAAAACAGCCTTATCCTCTTACATCGAGTATTTTTTAATGGCCAAACACTCGCCGTCGCCGCTCATGCCTGAATGGGCGAGCGCTTTATTGAAAAAATCGGAGCAGGAATTGTGGAAAGCGATGTCGCAGGAATCCGGCCGCGAGGATGCTTACTTAAGTTATTTGCAGCGCCGCCAAGGATTATTTGACCCAAAAGAAATCTTTGCCTTGTGGGGCGGCACTTTACGTCAATTGTTTGCCCCCTTGCTGGAGGGACTCAGGTGATTTTTGATGTGTTAAACCGAAATCTCAACGTTTTCGATCGGCATTTTTTAGAAGCCTCTGCTGGGACGGGGAAAACATTTGCGATTGAACATCTTGTCACGCGCTTAATTCTCGAAGGGAAAACCTCCTTTTCCCTCGAACAAATTCTCGTGGTCACCTTTACCCGCGCGGCAACTCGAGAGCTAAAAAAAAGAATCCGATTGAATTTGTGGCGAGCGAAAGAGCAGCTGCTTGATAAACCCGCTATCGATTACTTGAAGGCGATTACCGAAAAGGGAGAGAAAGCAGTTAAAGAAGCCCTATATAAGATTGAAGCAGCTCTGATCAATTACGATTCCGCGCAGATTTACACACTGCATGGATTTTGCCATCGCATTTTAAATGAGTATGCTTTTGAAGCTGATGTGGGATTAGATATTGGCCATCCTGAAAAGCAGGAACATCTTTTTCTTTTGGAAAAGTGGATTAAAGACCATTTGAAAGAAGAAGTAGCCGCTTTAGATTGCAGCCCTGCTCAGATGAAAATCCTGCTCAATAAATATAAAGGGGATTTCCGCAGGATGATCACAGCCCTGGTGGATGCCGTGAATAACGGTAAAAAGATCGCTCCCCATCCTAATTTTACCGAACTTTTTCAAGGATTTCTCGAGGAGATTGTTAAGTTTGAAGAGATTGATAAAAGTAAATTTAAATCAGACGTAGAGGCTTTAAAACAAAGTTTCAGAAAAATAGATGAAAAGGATCAGGTTGAATTGTTTGGAGAGCTTCTAGAGAGCAAACAATGCAAACCGGCTCAATTTGATAAGTTGTTAAGGGGAAACTTTTTTCTTTCCAAAATGACGCCTGAATACTTGAAAGTGAAGGCAAAGACGCCTGATGGATTGTATTACCCTGGGCTGCTTCAGCGCCTTCAAAATAAACTGCTTCCCTTTATCGAAAAGGCCAAAGACCCTTCCGCGATTTTTTTGAGGCTCGCTCATGATTTCAAAGACAAAACTCAGTTTCTTTTAGAAAAAAAAGAGAAATTTTCTCCCGATGACCTTTTGCTCAAAGTGCAGAGTGCGGCAAACTCTGCTCGATTTGTCGAATGCGTGCGTCAAAAATACCGCGCAGCCATCATCGATGAATTTCAAGATACCGATCCTGTTCAGTGGAACATTTTTCAAAAATTGTTTATGGGTCAATTAGAGACGATCTGTTTAGTCGGCGATCCCAAACAATCGATCTATTCTTTCCGCAACGCCGATGTTTATACTTATCTCGATGCTGCAAAGGCCATGGGTGTTTCTACCAAAAAATATCTGGATACAAATTACCGCTCCACTCCAGCCCTTGTCGAAGCCCTCAATTTTCTCTTTTCCAGGGTCAAAGGCGATTGGATGGTCCTGCCTCGCCAAGCCCAAGCGCTGAAAGTCGCCGCCGTTAAAGCAGGAATGAAAATACACTCATCGGAAATCCCTCTGCAATTTTTCATCGCCTCCGGCAAAAGGGGCAGGAGCAATAAATTCCCGGCTTCGGAGATGCTCAAGAAAAAAATCTATCCTTACATCGCTGCGGAAATTTCTTCTCTTCATCATAACGGCGTAGAATTCCACGATATAGCGATCTTGATCAAAGATCGCTATATGGCCAAGGATATTGTCGATTATCTCAATGAACATGGCATACCAGCCAAATGCAAACGAGGCACTTCGATTACCGAATCGATCGCTTATTTTGCCCTTAAAGAATTGTTAAGCGCCGTCTCTCTGCCTTATGATTTAGGAAAACTTAAGGCCGCCCTTGCAGGCCCTCTCATCGCTTGGGACAGTGAACGGATTTCCAAGGGATTAGAAGACGCCTGTTTTTTGCAAGCTAAAGCACAAATGCAATCGCTGCATCATCTTCTGTTTGAAAAGGGATTCGGCCCCTTCTTTCAAACGTTATTGAAAACATGCTGGGGCGATGCACCGCTCACATTGTTAGAAGAAATTCTGCAACGCGGCGAAGTTTCTCTGTATCTGGATTTGAGAAAGCTCTCTGAGCTCATCGTCGAAGAGGCAATCTTGCGCGATTTGAAAGGACCTTACCTTTTAACTTTTTTAGAACAGATCGCTATCGAATCAGAACGGGATGATGCCCGTTTGAAAATCCCCTCCCAAGAAGAAACGGGGAGTGTCATCGTCATGACCATGCATATGAGCAAAGGGCTTGAGTTTGATACTGTTTTTGCCCTAGGCATCGGTGCCCGCCATAAGCCGTCTGATCAAATCATCATCAAAAGGGAAGGTGCCAGCCAGCTCACTGCTTTTGACGCGGAAGACCCTGCCTGTCAACTTTCTCTCGAAGAACAAGATGCGGAAAAAATGCGGCAGCTATATGTGACTCTGACCCGTGCCAAAAAACGGCTTTACGTTCCCCTTTTCCTCGACGAAGAGCAAAAATCGATCGAGATGGGCGAAGCTTCCGCCATCGAACTCTTCTTTGCGAGATTAGTTGAATGTCCTTCCTCACATCTTGAATTATATCAGTCCGTCCAGTCTCTTAATCAGGAGCGGGTGAAGAAAATCCTAGACAGCCTAGCTCCTCAAATCCATTATCGAGTACTCGAGGAAATGCCCGAGGTCTCTTATGGGACAACTTCCGCTTCTGTGGAACTTATTCCTCCAAGCCCTCTCTGTCTTCCATGCTATGATGAACAGCTCTTCTCATTCACCTCACTTTCCAAAAAAGACTCCTCTTATGAAATGGCTGCTCCAACGTTAGATGCCCCTCCTTCTCCGCATACATTGCCGCTCGGGAGTGAAACAGGGCAGCTGCTGCATCTGTTATTTGAACAAATTTTCAAACGTGGCCTGCATCATCCTCTCGATGAGGCGAAGCTTGATGCCTTAATCGAAGACGAGCTCTCTTTTTCCCCTTTGCAAGAATGGAGCTCTCTGATTTATCCTTGGGTGCTCGATTTATTGAAAAAAAAGCTGCTTTATTTTTCTTTGGCCGATGTGCCAGGGCGACAAATACAGCAAGAAATGGAATTTTTCTTCCCTGTAGCCAAAGGGATGATGAAAGGTTTTTGCGATTTGCTTTTTGAATACCAAGGCAAATATTATCTTCTTGATTGGAAAAGCAATTATCTCGGACCTTCCGATGCAGACTATACACAGGAGAAAATGATCCAGGCTATGCAGAGCAATGATTATTTTTTACAGGCCTCGATCTATGCATCAGCGTTAAAACGGTATGTAAAGCTGTTTGACAACCGCCCTTTCTCTAAATGTTTTGGAGGGGCCATTTATTATTTCGTCCGCGGAAAAGCGGCGTACCATTTTATTCCTAAAAGTTTTAAATAAAAAATTATTTGGGTGTTTCTATGTTAGGTAGAATTTCTCTCATCCTCTCTCTCTTTTCCACTCTCCTCTACGGCGAGATGATCGAAACTTTCTATGGCGCCGTCGAAGTAGAGGAACCTGTTCTTTTAGAACTCATCCACAGCCCCGCCTTTCAAAGGCTTAAAGAGATCCATCAATATGGAGTCGCGTATTATACGACGCACCGAGAAGAATATAATCGCTATGACCATTCCCTTGGCGTCTTTGCGATCCTTAGAAAAAACGGCGCTTCCTTAGAAGAACAAATTTCAGGAATTTTGCACGATGTCTCGCATACAGTTTTCTCGCATGTGGGAGACTGGGTCTTTGGGAAAGAGTATCAGGAAGAAGACTACCAAACCATGATTTATAAGATGTATCTGTCCTATTCAGGGATTGAAGATATTCTCGTTCGACACGGTTATACGATCAATCAAGTCCAGCCCAAGGGCAAACAATTCATCATGCTTGAACAGCCTCTCCCCAACCTTTGCGCAGACAGAATCGATTACAATCTTCAGGGAGCCTATTATCAAAATTTTCTAAGCAAACAAGAAGTCCTAGAGCTCTATGAAGACCTTCGATTTGTCGAAGACCGTTGGATTGGGACCCGTGTTGATTTGTTAAAAAAATTAGCGCGCTTTCCCCTGTTTATGACTCAGGATTGCTGGGGGGCCGCTGCGAATTATGCTCTATCTCGTTGGCTTGCCGATGCGATGCTTAGGGGGCTAGCGACAGGAAGTTTGACTTGGAAAGAGATCCATTGCGGATATGACCGCGATATCTGGAATAAATTGAACGCTTCTCAAGATCCTTTTATTCGCGAAAGAATGCATATGATTGCGCATTATGGGGATCATTTTAGGTGGGTCGATCCAAAAGATGCAGAGATTTTAGTCAAATTCCGATGCAGAGCGATAGATCCTTGGATTATTTATAAAGGACAAATGATGCGATTAACCCTCATCGATTCCGATTTAGCTGCAGAAATTGAAATCATCAAAAAACGGGCTGCGGAAGGATGGCCGATCAAATTATTTCATCCAGAGACAGAGGGCTATTTTGACCCGTGAGAAAATGGAAAATCTTGGATCAATATCGAGAACAAGGGATCTTCAGCTTTATTGATCTCTTTTTTGCTCAGCGCGTATTGAAAACTCTAAATAGCGATCAGCAAGAACACGCAGCTCTATTGGCCGTGCTGTTTGCCCTCTCGCGGCAAGGGCATTTAACTCTCGATTTTTCGACCGAGGGCTTGGATGCTGCATTGGGACACGCCGGCACCGCTCCCTTAAAACAATTAATCCGAGAAGGCATTGCTACTTTTCCGGGACGGGGCATTGTTAAAGTCCAAAACAATGAGGAACACCCTAACGCTTGGATCTGTCAAATGGGAACCCGACTCTATTTGCAGAAAAATTGGATTCATGAAACCGAAATTTTGAAGCATCTCGAGCGCCTGGCCAATCTATACCCAAACAACTTGAAGAATTGGGAATTTGACAAGAAGGGCGCCCTGAATTTGAGCCAGGCGAAGCCGGCGCGGAAGCAGCACAACTTGAATAAGTTGTGCGATGCACGTGGGCTCGAAGACAGTGGCTGCCCGACGCAGTCAAAAACCAATTCTTCAAGTTGTTTGGGTATACATCCAACACTTCTTCTTGCCCCCTCAACATTTGATCCGCAATTAAATGCGGATCAAAAAAAAGCCATTGAAAATGCAATGATGTATTCGTTGTCACTACTGACCGGAGGACCTGGCACAGGAAAAACTTTTACTGCCGGACAAATTGTTAAAACCTGCCTCGATGCACTGCCTGAAATGCGCATCATCTTGACCGCGCCCACAGGCAAAGCTGTTTCTCAACTCGAAGGAAATTTGAGAAATGTTCTGGATTCTAAAGGATCAGTCCGTTCGGGAACATTGCATGCAATGCTGGGCATCAAACCGCATCTTTATGAAGAGGAAGAAATCACCGCTCTTTCTGCCGATTTGATCATCGTCGATGAATCTTCGATGATCGATGCTAAAATTTTCTCGCGGCTGCTCGCCGCTGTTCCTCATGGCGCGCGAGTTGTCCTTATTGGAGATAAGGATCAGCTTCCTCCCGTGGAAGCCGGCAGCATCTTCGCCGATCTGCTTGAATCCGGCATCTTTCCTTCCTCCTCGCTTACTGAGTGTTTGCGCTCCGACAGAAGTGAAATCTTAGGACTAGCCCAACATATTAAACAAGGGAATGCAGATGCCGCTTTTGAATTCCTAGAACGTTCTACGGATGTTTCATGGGTGGATATTCTTGAAAAAAACCCCACCCAAATATGCGCGTTTTTGTGGGAAAAATATCGAGATCGCTTTACAACCCATTATGTTGACGAACCCTCAACTGAAAAGATTCTCAGTGGGCTAGGCCGATTCGCCCTCTTGTCCTCAATGCGGCAGGGGCCTCTTGGCGTGGATGCGGTCAATCGCCATTTCCTTCAAATGTCGATGAAACAAGTTCCTCAGGGGTCATGGTGGATTGTCCCCATCATGATCACTCGCAATGACTATGAGTTGGAACTGTACAATGGGGACCTGGGATTTCTTGTCCGAAAATTCACTGACAGTTTTTTTTCGCGGGAATTTACTCTAGACGATTATTGCCTTCTGCGCGGTCGAAAGATCGCCGCTCTCAACTTGCCCTCTTTCGAATATAGTTACTGCCTTTCTGTGCATAAAAGCCAAGGCAGCGAATACGATGAATCCGTGATTTTGATTCCTCCAGGCTCCGAATCTTTCGGAAGGGAAATCCTCTATACGGCGGTTACGAGAGCCCGCACCAAAGTCACATTGATGTGCGACAAAGACCTATTTGTTCACGCCGTGAAGACTAGTTCCCGAAAAATGTCCGGATTGTGTTCAAGACTAGTCTTGTTGTGTAACAAAGACCTTACCCATAAATCTATTTAAGTGATTAATATCCAGTCACTAATGCACGTGGCTAAAGGGAGATTCACAGGCCGCTTCTGTTAAATTATAATTTTATATTGATGTTTAATAAGAATAATTGATATAATTTTATTCAAAACAATGTGTGTTTGTTATAAACTAGACAACAGTAAAAGTAATATTTTAAATAAAAACAAAAAAACACAAATTTAAGGAATATAATTATGTCAATTACTGCTCTAAGCCCAGAAACAATCATACAGATTTTCCAAGATGAAGATCTGTCCCTCAAAGACGTCTGTAGCGGACTTCAAGTCTGTACATCTTGGAACGGATATTTGGACGATAAATGGATATGGAAACCCCTCTTTGATAAAGCAGGCCTTCCCATGGTAAAAGAGATAGACACCAAATTCAACGTAGTCTTCGGCAATCTATTCTCCAGATCACTCGACTATGAATTGTTTAAGAAATGTTACGGAGAAGTGCGCGATATCTCACTTATGTCAAAAAATGCGTACGACAAGTTAATTAGCAAAAACGACCCATTCATCCCTTCCGAAGAACCTCAGAAGAAAATTTGTGAAACATCATGGTTAGTGATCGACCCCTCCCACGTCTACCGCCCTTATGACGAAACGCTTTTCAACAAACTCGATGAATCAACAAATCCTGAAGACAAACCAGAAGTAAGCGCAAACGGAAAAGAGATGAAAATTCCGTTTACATTAAGAAACCGAAAACTGGTGATAGAACATACATACCCCAACATAAAGATATTCAAATTCAACGATTTTCTTCCTGAAGCATTTGTTCAATGCAATTCCGCCCCAGAAAAAACGGGATTTTGGGTAATGAGGGAAGTGATAGTCTATCGGAATGAGTTCTACGCCGTGCAAAAGACCCTTATTGAGGGAAAAGAAGGATACAGACTGGTGCCGTTAAGAGTCAGATTGGTATTTAATGCAATGAAGATATGTGAAACGGGCACCTGTCCAGATACAGCAGAGCCTTGTATGTTTGCCCGTACTGCCAACATGGTGCTATTGCAAGGACATCCTGGGCCAGTGGGCATTGGGCTCTTCGCCCCTGGTGTCGGCTTCAGCGTCAAGCGCAACTATTATGGCGCGAAGCACGCTGACCTCGGCGCTCTCCCCGGCTTTCCTGCGGAAGAAGTTTAGGCCATTGGATATTGGTCCATGGATTAAAGAAACTTCCATGAAGTTACAGTTCCCTGTTTGCGGGCTTGCTTTTCATCGCCCGCATAAATAATCGTCCCCATTTCAGGCTTGATTTTTGCCAGATCGCACCATTTAACAAGGCCGTCAAACATTTCAGTTTGAATTGTCGCAGTGGATTTAATTTCAATAGGGGTTAAGCGAGTTCCTTCTTCAAGGAGACAATCAATTTCGTGGCCTAGTTTATCGCGCCAGAAATAGACATTTGGCGGAAAACCATGATGATACCGTTTTTTTAAAAAATCGGACAAAATCATCGATTCGAAAAGTCCGCCGCGTAAATAGTGGTTATAAACATCATCAGGAGATGTCAAACGCAAAAGATTGCATGCCAAAGAAGTATCATAAAAATATAACTTGGGCATTTTAACAAGGCGCTTACTGAAATTGACATGATGCGGCTGTAAAAGAAAAATAATATAAGAAGCTTCTAATACCGAGAGCCAAGATTTTACTGTTTGAAGAGAAATCCCAGCATCTTTTGATAGATCGGTCAGATCTAAAAGTTGTCCAATTCGCGCGGCGCAAAGCCGCATGAATTTCTGGAATTCTAGAAGCGAAGTAATTTGTTGGATGTCTCTTACATCCCGTTCTACGTATGTGCGTATGTAACTTTCCGCAAATATAATTGGGTCTAAGGAATGGTGATAGACTCGAGGGTAAAAACCCTTGAAAATAGCTTCAGCAGAAGTAGGCGGCAGTTTGCCTGCTATTCTGAGTTCTTCAATCGAAAGCGGCAATAAGGTCATTAATGCGACGCGGCCGGCTAAAGTTTGATTTACATGATGATTGAGGAGGATATTTTGAGATCCGGTGATCACAAATCGCCCAACAGATTGATTTTGATCCACTTCGATTTGAATGTAGGAGAGCAATTTTGGGGTTTTTTGAATTTCATCGAGGATAATCCCTTCCTCATTTTGAAATCGCATCAAAAATCCCTTGGGATCTTCGATGGCAAATTCTTGTTCCTCGAATGATTCGAGGTTGACATAGCGATAAGAGGGAAATAGTGTGCGTGCCAAAGTGGTTTTTCCAGATTGGCGGGGGCCGAATAGGGCCAAAACAGGAAATTGTTTTTTAATTTCTAATAACTTGGCTTCTAAGTTGCGCTTAAACATTTGCCCTCTTATGGACAATTTTATAAGTCGACTTATAAAATTGTCCAGCATAAACGCAACTTATTTGTTATAAGCAGTTTATCTGTCCTCCGGCGGAAACCCGGCCCTTAAGGGCCGGGTATTTCAAAAAACGACATTTGGGAGGGGTTCGAAGCCCCTCCCAAATCGCCATAACAATCCCCGGCCTTAAGGCCGGGGTTCACGCTAGGCCTTTTTCTCCATCGCCATCGATTGTGGAGACGCAGGGCTCAAATCGACATCCCATTGTTGATTGTCAACCCAAGCTTTCTCGTCCATAGGTTGTAAATTCGTCTTATCTTCAAAGATGCGTCCAAAACCTACCTGTGTTGTGCGTGGATTGAAGAAAGCGCAGAAGTAGATGTCTTTAGTTCCTTCGTTCCAGTTCGTAAAAGCAAAGCGGATGGCAGACTCTTCGAGAAGAGCTTGATCTTGCAGAGAGAGCGATTGGAAAAGCACACCATCGAAGGTCAGAGCCAATTGATCCTCTTGCTCGGCATTGGATTTCAGCAAAGAATGGATTCCATTCAAGAGCCTTTGAGAATAGTCTTGGAGGCTGAGAGTCTGTTGAGACAGACTTTGCACGAGTTGTCCATAAGCTTGGTTATCGATGTTGTTAGAGATGATGTTCAACATTCCTTGTGAAAGAGCTTGCTGCGTGTCGGCGCTGATTTTTCGTTTGGCGACTTGCATCCCAGGCATCACAAGTGTTTTGCGGATCCATTGGGCTGCGTCCCCGCCACCATTTTGAATATACTGGACGAGATCGGGATTAGCCGGCACGAAATTAAACGCATGCTGGGGGCTATCCATAGGGACCATTTCCGCAGAGGCAAATTTGGCCAGGCCCAAACACCAAGAGATCAGATCATAGGGATCTTTAGGCATGTACACTTGGACATTATTGTCATAAGTTGTCCCAGTGTCGACATCATCGACTTCATAAGGGTTGTCCCCATCGCAGCTTTGCATGGGCGTACGAGAAAGCTTTGCATAGTTCTGCACGGGGTCGGACTCTTGCTTATTCTGATCGTCGTAATTCCAGAGCACTTGTTTTAGAAAATCATCGGTATTGATGACTGTTTGCAATCGATTCGCAATGATTTTTACATCATATGTCTGACCTAAGTCATTCGCAATTTTGTTCACGGCATACAAGATCATTTCTCTGAGTTGGTCTGGGGTCTCGATCCTTGTTCCGATCGCTGTTGGATGATCGTGAATGCGCTGATAGAGTTGAAATCCACCGTCTGTGGAACTGCCGTCGGCAGAGGGGTGCGCAAGAGGAATGTTCAAATTATAGATCAATCGATAGCATGCGTTGAGAACTTCATTAAATGCTTGTTGGAATTGATCCACTCCTTTCACTTTTTTTAATTGCGCCCATGTTTGGCTTAATGATTGAGCGATAGAGCTATTGATATCTCCGCGAGTTGAATCTGTGGCGCGGTCTTCCGCCATCGCAGAGAAGGCGGCTTCAATCGCGCGAAGAATAGAATTATTGGTTAGGCTGCTGAATGCGTATTCGCCCAGATCTGTGAGGGCGGCTGCATTCCCATTTGTTGTCTTCTGGGCAATCAGTTGCGCCATTATTTGGATCAATTGTGAAGGGGTGACCTGAATGATCTCACTTTGATTGTTCATAGAAAGAGAATTTAGAACTTCTTCGGGCAAACTGCTGATGGAATTTCCTCCCATTAATGCTCGCGCAGCGGCAAAGCCGGGAGCATCGAAGATCGCTTTGTTTGTGCCTGGGAATATTCCCTCTATCGTGAGATTAAAAAATTGATCTCTGTCATCGTCTGCCATGATGGGAAGATAAAAGAAATAATCGGTTGCATTGTTTACAGGCCGCTGCAGATAACCATTCATGATTATAGAGGAACTATCTTCGGCGATATGACGGTAATACTCAGTGTGATCACGAATCACAACATTGACTGCGAAACAGTCGCCCACCGGGCCTTGATTGTAAGGCGAGAGCATCGCAGTAAGTACTGCAACTTTGGCATGCCTGTCCGATAATTTCTGTTCTTGTCCCAGGCTAAAAAGGGCCCGCAGAGAGGTATTGCTCACGCAGTTTGGATCGGTAGACAATGTGACTTGATCAAAAAAAGGCTGCCAAGAGACGTCAAGATTGTCGAGGAATCTGGCCATGTTGACTTCATATTCCTGAGGTTTTGCAGGAATAAATGCTGATTTTATTTTGGAGACGAGGTCTGTTCGAAGTTTTCCATTCGCATCCAGCACAAGGTTTGCAATGACTAGCGCTTTTCTCATCGCATATGCAAGGTCTGGATTTTGGGTGTTTAAACTTTTCTGGAGCTCGGCATATTGGTTTAAATCATTAACGGCTTGTTGAATGGACGCATCGGTGGCTGGTTTTTTAGGGGGTGCTGCATGCAAGCCAGTGGTTGCAATGACACTCAATAGCAATAGAACCAAAAGACGGATTTTCATGATGAACCTCCAGGGTGGAAAAATTAAATTCCCAAAAATAGCACACAACGATAACTTAAAAAAATAAAAATTTCTGACGTGGGTTTTTTTCATGCGTAAGTCTTCATGGATATTTGTTTTTTTGATCATTTGCTCTTCTTTAACTTCCAAAGAGGCCAAACGTTCTTCGAAAGAAGTGCTCGCTTCTCTTCAAAGCGACATTGAAAGGATCATTCTTAATGCCGATCCCGATCTGCATGTCGGCATCGAGATTGTTTCGCTTAAAAATGGACAGCGGCTCTATCAGAAAAATGCACATCATCTGTTTATTCCGGCCAGCTGCCTAAAGATGATTACAGCAGCTGCGGCATTACACCAACTTGGCAATGATTTCCGCTTTGAGACGAAACTCTATACCGATGGCGAAATCGAAAACAAGACACTGAAAGGAAATCTCTATTTGCAAGGGTCGGGGGATCCGGAATTTGCTGTCCGAGATCTAGAAGAGCTTATCTTTCAATTAAAACTTCAGAATATTTTTCAAATCGAAGGCGATCTATACGTTGACAACACCCTTTTCGATGGGATTTGGCAGGGGCCCGGCTGGATGTGGGACGACAAGGGTTATGATTGGGCTGCGCCTAATGATGCGTTAATGTTAAACCATAGCTGCATCGATCTCTGGGTCAAGCCAGCGGACAAGGTAGGCGAGGCGCCTTCTGTTTATCAGTATCCGAAGAGCGAATTTGTCGTGGTAGAAAATCGCGCGGAAACGACAAAGGAGCAAAACGATCTTTCCGTCAAACGGCGAGCATCGACCCAAGAGAATATCGTCGAGATCGTAGGAAAAATCTCTAAAAATAAAGAACCAGAACATTTTGTTGTCGCGGTAGACAATCCCCATCTCTACACTGCTCATATCTTCCGAAATATTTTGAACAAGTCCGGATATTCCTTTAAAGGCAAGATCGAGGCTAAAGCAACTCCCAAAAGATCCTTGCTTCTCGCCCAGCATTCCTCTCGGCCCCTCTTTTTGATTGTAGAAGAGATGATGAAGTCATCAGACAATCTCATTGCTGATTGCCTCTTTAAAAAAATGGGTGAACATCGATTCGGCGCCCCAGGGACATGGAAAAAAGGTTCGCAAGCTGCCAGAGAATTCCTCGCTCAAACCGTAGGAGTGAATATCGATAAGGTGGTGATCATGGATGGCTGCGGGCTCTCCAGATACAATCTGATGTCTGCCCATCAGTTCGTCGAATTTTTGAATTGGATGCATCAGCAATTCTCATGCTGCAGCGAATTCATGTCTTCGCTGCCCATTTCTGGAATCGACGGGACCTTGGACAAGCGCATGGCCAAGACGGGGATGAAAGGAAAAGTTCGAGCCAAGACAGGATCGATGACCGGCATTTCCTCTCTTTCGGGATATTTAACGACAAAGGATGGCGAACTGCTCGCTTTTTCGATTCTGCAAAATGGCTTTACCGGAAAAACCTCAGAATACAAAACGCAAATCGAAGATGAGATTTGCGCTCTTTTGGTCAATTTTTCTCGGGAGAGTGAACCCAGGCCTTAAGGCTTGGGATTATTATGGCGATTTGGGAGGGGCTTCGAACCCCTCCCAAATGTCGTTTTTTGAAATACCCGGCCCTTAAAGGGCCGGGTTTCCGCCGGAGGACGGATTAACCTTTTTTGCTTAAAGCATGAAGCCGGGATTTGACGCGATTTGCTTTGTTGGTTTTGAAAATCCCTTTTTTAACGCCTTTGTCCATCAAGCTATAAACGTCATTGAGCTTAAGTTTGGTCGCAGCAGAGTCTTTTTGGGAGACCGTTTCTTGAAGGGACCGGACTGCTGTATTCACTTTTGCTTTGAATGCGCGGTTTTGCAAGTTTTTATTTTTGCTCTGCACGTCTCTTTTCAAAGCGGAAGGTCTTCTTTGTCTTCCTCCCTTTTCACCATTGCCTTTCTTTTCGCCATTTTCTTTTTTTTCTTCTGCCATAAATATTTTTTCCTTCAGGGATTTTTAACTATGGAAAGTAATATAGCCATCTTGAGATAATTCGTCAAAATCCAATTGGATTAAAATTTAAACTTTTATTTACATGTCTCGAAATTTCTACCGCCTCTGGATGGTTTTAATTGTGATCTCCTCCGTGATTGCCCTATGGTTTTCGGGGATAGTGGCAAAAGAGCTCTGGAAATTCTTTCAATTGAATGCAAAAACCTCTGTCAAAATGATTAATTGGCAAGCCCATGAGATCACTTCTTCGCGCTTTGCAATAGAAGCCGAGTATCAATTTGAACTGAAAGGCGTGGCTTATTCTGGTAAGACAATTTTTAAAAAACCGCAATTTCTCAACCGGTTTGCAGCAGAAAATTATATGCGCATCCATGGATCAAAAAGTTGGGAAACCTGGTATCGCATCGGAAATCCTTCCTGTAACAGTTTAGAAAAGCAATTTCCGCAAAAACAATGTTTGCAAGCGCTGCTCACCTTAGGTGTTTTTACCTACTTTTTCTTCGTGAGGGGCATGGTATTGCGGTTAACGGGATAACTTTTTCAGTAAATCATCGATAATGAACTGGTAACAGTTTGCGATGAGTTTCATGAAGGGCATTCTGCTGTGCCCAGACTTTAAAGTCCTTTTTTCCATTTCCAATAACTTGGTCACAGATTGAGAAAAACGCTCTTCTTTTAGCAACCGGTGAAGCAAATCCCCTTGCACCATGCATTTCCATTTTGTGAATCGGGCTAAGACCGCTTTCGGCAAAGCAATATCCGGTGGGGCCGTCGATGGAAGCCGGGAAAATTGATGGGGTGAGATAACCAGAGGGGGGCCTTTAAACCTGCGTTGATGTTCTAGAATCACTTCAAATTGGTCGTAAACGATTCCTTCTCCTATTTTATTGATATTTGTGAAATAACAGGGGACCTCTCTTAAATAGTTTTCCGCCGCGCTAAGATTTTTTTGATTAAATTGTTTCTCATGCAAAATCCACACGATATCATACCCCATGGAAGTATAGTCCCGAACGCGGCCCTGAGCCTCTTCTAGAGAAATGGGCGAACATTGGATTTCGAAGACAAGTTTTTTAGAGGTCCATGCGACATCGGCAATCCGATGGATAGAGGGAAAGGGACATTCTATCTGTCCACAGGCAGCCCCGATACTATGGAGGAGTTTTAGTTGCGTTTGAATATGCTCCTGGCTTTTTGCATGCTGCCGGCAGATTTTGGGAAGAGAGAGATGGTAAAAATGGGTTTGACGCGAAGGCCCTCCTCGGACGCGCACCGGAGAGAGGCATTCGGGACAAATATAATTTTTATTTTTTTTTGCATTGACCGCTAAGACAGGGGAGTCATCGTCCAGGGCAATCAATTGCATCGTTCCTCCGGCGGAAATTCGGCCCTTAAGCCGGGGTTGACCGTTTTTTAATTTTAAAAAATTCCCAAACATGTTAGTAAAACAGAGATCAGCTTGACAATAAGAATCTTTCCCCTCAAAATTAACGCAGTTTCACCAATTTCGGAAATATCATGGCAAAAGGGTCATTTAGCAATCTATTCAGTCAGCAGCATCAGCAAAAAGTCGAAGAGCTCGTCGCCATTGCGAAAGAGCAAGGGTTCATCACCTACGAAGAGATCAATGAAATTCTGCCGATGACCTTTGATTCCGCAGAGCAGATCGATCAGGTACTGATCTTTTTGAGCGGAATGGACATCCAAGTCCTCAACCAAGCGGAAGTCGAGCGGCAAAAAGAGCGCAAAAAAGAAGCCAAAGAGCTCGAAGGGCTCGCCAAAGCGCCCCGAAGGGACCTCCGATGATCCTGTGCGCATGTACCTCAAAGAAATGGGCTCCGTTCCTCTTCTTAACGCGCGAAGAAGAAGTCGAGATTTCCAAGAGGATTGAAAAAGCGCAGATCCAGATCGAAAAGATCATCATGCGCTTCCGCTATTCGACGCGCGAAGCGATCTCGATTGCCAATTACCTGATCACGAGCAAAGAGCGTTTCGACAAGATCATCGCTGAAAAAGAAGTCGCCGATAAAAACCTTTATTTCAGCCTCCTGCCGAAACTGTGCAACTGCTACGCCAAGAAGACCAGCATTCTAGAAAAGCTGCTTCATCGAACTGTACAGCCCTGAGACTAAAAAAATCGATAAAGTCAAGATTTCCGAAGAGATTGAAAAATGCCGCATCCGCACGCAAGCTTATCTGCGGCGCATGCATTGCCGCCATAATATCATCGAAGATTTTGGCGAAGTCATTCTAACCGCCTACGATCGGTTCCTGACGCTTGAAAAAGAGATGCAAGAGCTCATTCCCCGCGCTGAGAAAAATAAATTCGCCGCGGCAAAGCTTGCTGCCGTGAAGCGAAAACTCGCAAAACGCGAACTTGCTGCCGGACGATCTCTCGACGAGTTCAAAAAAGATGTCCGCATGCTCCAGCGCTGGATGGACAAGAGCCAGGAAGCCAAGCGCGAAATGGTCGAATCCAACCTGCGCCTTGTCATCTCCATCGCGAAAAAATACACCAACCGCGGCCTTTCCTTCCTCGATCTGATCCAAGAAGGAAATATGGGCCTGATGAAGGCGGTTGAGAAATTTGAATACCGCCGCGGCTATAAATTCTCTACCTATGCGACATGGTGGATCCGCCAAGCTGTGACGCGCGCCATCGCCGACCAAGCGCGCACGATCCGCATCCCTGTGCACATGATCGAGACGATCAATAAAGTGCTGCGCGGTGCGAAAAAACTGATGATGGAAACAGGCCGCGAGCCGACTCCGGAAGAGCTCGCCAATGAGCTTGGCTTGACCCCCGAGCGCGTGCGCGAGATTTACAAAATCGCGCAGCATCCGATCTCCCTGCAAGCAGAAGTCGGCGACGGCGGCGAGAGCCAATTTGGCGATTTCCTCGAAGACACTGCGATCGAATCTCCTGCAGAAGCGACAGGCTATGCGATCCTCAAAGATAAGATGAACGAAGTCTTGTCAACGCTGACCGATCGCGAGCGCACCGTCCTCATCGAACGTTTTGGCCTTCTCGACGGCAAGCCAAAAACCTTGGAAGAAGTCGGCGTGCGTTTCAAAGTCACGCGCGAACGGGTGCGCCAGATCGAAGCCAAAGCGTTGCGCAAGATGCGCCATCCCACGCGCGCTAAGCAATTGCAAGCCTTCCTCGATCTTCTCGAAGAAGAATAAGATATTTTCTTTAGGAACTGCAAGTGAAGTCTAGACAACAGCTCCTCGAACTCATCTTTTCTCAAGACGGGCTGTTGAGCAATTCCTTGAAAAATTATGAAGAACGGCCCGGCCAAAAAGAGATGGCGCAGAGCATTCTCGACGCCTACGAAGAGGATCAGATCGCATCTGATCGAGGCGGGCACCGGCACGGGCAAAAGCCTGGCCTATCTTGTTCCAGCCATCTTTTGGGCGTTGAAACATCAAGAAAAAACCGTCATCACGACGCATACCATCGCACTTCAAGAGCAGCTTTTGCATAAAGACATTCCCTTTTTACTGAAAACGATGGATGTCGAATTGAAAGCATGCCTTGTCAAAGGAATGAGCAATTATCTTTGCCTGCGCAAAGCTTCAGGAATTGCAAGACCAGCCTTTACTTTTCTCCCAAGAAGAGACTAAGGAAGTGCAGGCGATCGAACAATGGGCAGAAAAAAACGAAGAAGGGTCGCGTTCCGATATCCCTTTTCCCGTTTCTCCCGCGGCCTGGGAAAAAGTTGCCGCAGAAGCGGAATCGTGCAATCACGTGCATTGCCCTCATTACAAACGGTGTTTTTTTTTCAAAGCGCGCAAAAGAACGGCCGAAGCTCAACTTCTGATCGTCAACCATCATTTGCTTCTTGCCGATATTGAAAAAAGGCGCCGAAATCCCGGATCCAAGAATCGATCCTTCCTCCCTACCAACGTCTCGTCATCGACGAAGCTCACAATCTAGAAGAGATCGCTCTGGAGATTTTGCCCAGAGGTTCGACCGGATCACTTTTTTGCGGCAGCTAGCCAAACTCCATTCAGATGCGCATCCAGAACGGTCGCGGCTTCTTCTTTTGAGACAGACGCTTGGGACACTCTCGACAATCCATCCTAAACTTTTGCAGAAACTGGAAATTGAGATTCCCGCATTGAAAAGGATTTGTCAAACTGAACTCGAAGAAGCTTTTTCTGAATTGACCCACTTTTTTGACATTAGAGAGAAAGAAACCAAAAGAAGAATTACAGATAGCGTAATGAAAAGTGCCTTTTGGAAAGATAGCTTTACTCCAAAACTATTGTCCCTTTCTGAAGAGATCGAACGCCTCTCCCTTGCCCTCAAGGCAGTTCTTTCCGATGTCGAAATGTACAAAGGAACCCCGTTTTATGAAAAATTAAACATCCATCTTTTGGAAGTCCAAGCTCTTGCAATGCGGTTCGAACAAACAGCCCTCTTTCTAGAACAATTCACTCAAGATGGGCAAAACGAAAAGAGCGTGCGATGGCTTGAAATCCATGGCGGCAATGTCGGCCTTTTCCATGCAGCCTTAGATATTTCCGACTTAGTCAATGAACATCTTTTCTCTAAGCTGCGCACAGCGGTCCTCTGCAGCGCCACGATGGCAACAGCGCGCTCTTTTCAATTTTTAAAATCGCGGCTGGGGCTTGTCCACCAAGAAAATAAATTAAAGGAGGAAATCTACGATTCTCCTTTCAACTATGCAGAGAGAACCCTCTTCATTGTGCCTACAGATCTGCCCTTGCCTTCCCATCCCCAATTTTTGTCTGAATGCACAAAGGCGATCTGGGAAACAATAGAAATCAGCAAAGGAAGCGCCTTCATCCTATTCACTTCTTACGAGATGCTTCAGGGCTGCTACCGGACGTTGTCCGGCACAGTTTTGTCACAGAAATTCCCCTTCCTCAAACAGGGTGATCTGCCCCGCCACCTTCTCCTCGATCAGTTTAAAAAACGAGAAGGCAGCGTCTTGTTTGCCACAGATTCTTTTTGGGAAGGGGTCGATGTCCCCGGCGAAGCCTTGCGCTGTGTCATCATTGCCAAGCTCCCTTTTTCCGTCCCCACCGACCCGCTGCACGAAGCGTATGCGGAATCTTTAGAAAAACAGGGGTTGGACCCTTTTTCCGACTATTCAGTTCCTCAGGCGGTCATCAAATTTAAGCAAGGCTTTGGCAGGCTGATGCGCAAAAATGATGACCGCGGGTGCGTGATCTGCCTCGATCATCGCATCATCAAGAAAGGGTACGGCAAGCAATTCCTGCTCAGCCTGCCCAATTGCCGGACTTGCTTTGCGCCTAAGACAGAGGCTTTTGCAGAGATGAGGCTGTTTTACGAAAGGACTAAGGTTAATGAGTCGCGCATATATCCTCAAATATACCCTTCGTGAGTGAAAAATTTGCGTGAGAAAAATTTTGCTTGACTGCACAATGATGGCATGAATTTTTTAAACGACCACGAACGAGCTCAACTCAAACTCCAACACAAGCAAGAACGAGATGGTCGAGTGCGAGATCGGATAAAAGCGGTTTTATACCGAAAATGATTCAAAAGTTGGTTTTTGGCTGCGTTGGCTATGCAGCACATTTTTTGTCTTCACTCGCGCCTTGTGCTTGCACAATGGTCGCTCGCTCCAGACAAAAAATTTGCGCAGCCGCCTTGCCAAATTCCCAACTTTTGAATCATTTTCGGTATATTCACGAATCACAGCTTCTGTCTTATTTGAAACTGGCTGATTGTAAGATTGGACTTCTGATCAATTTTAATGTGAAATACTTGAAAGAAGGTATTCGTCGCATGAAATTATAGAATTTCCCCCTCTGTGACCTCTGTGCTCTCGAGCGAGCTTGCGGAGCGGGTGGTAAAATGGATTCCTTTTTGGAATCGAGGTTGGAAAGGGCAGCGATTTTGACAAGTTTTTCTCAATTTTTCAGTTTTCTTGTGTATACTCCAAAAACCTTGTTTTTTGTAAGAAAAGCATGCTAGTATTTCTTACATGAAGAGCAGGCGCGGACAATTTATTGCCGCACCTGTTTTTCAATAGGCAGATTTTGAGCTCTTTCATAAATACTGATGTCTTCCGTTCGTTTAAGAAGAGGAGTCCAGCTTTGGCCGTTTGACTGCTTTAAATTTGAATCCCATAAAATAGCTGGAAGGTTATTTGGGCAATTATAGAAGAAAGCCGTACGACCGTAGCTATCCATTGTCAAGCCTTTAAAAAAGTTTGTTTCCATTGAATACTTACCATATTTATCAATAAGAGCTGAAATCTTAACACTCTCCAAGGGATCAAGATTGTCAGACAATGGTTTTTCTTCATGAAGGTAAATAAGCTCAAGTTTTTCAGAAGGAATTCTTTTGAGCATTTTAATCATATTGTTGCGAGTTTCTTCATCTTTGGGTCTGTCTAGAAAAGAAATGAATTCATCAGCTAAAAGCTCGTATTGCCCAGACCAAATAAGATTGAATTTTCGAATGGAGCTCGTATTTGCAACAAGAGTAGCTAGATATACTTTTTTGTACTGATTAAAAAGCTCATAGTTTTCCTTAGCATAAACTCGATATAAAAACTGAGTGCCCGTCCCAACATAATCTTCCAAAAGAACAAGGACTTTATTAGATTTATCATCGACATGGTCTGAAAGATTCTTAAATAAGATGGATGGAATCTTGTTTGAAGTTCGATAAAAATAGGAGATCAGGTCTCCGCTTTTAGCTACATAAGTCTTTGAGTATACAACTGTATGACCTTCTACCTTGGGGGCCACTTTGCAATAAAGAGCTTTTAAATCTTCGCAAACCCTCTCATACGAAAAGTAATCAACCTGATCGATTAATTCAGTGGCAATTTGTTGATCTTGATCTTCAAATTGAGATAACCACAAATCGTGGGAAAATGGCAAAGCAAGCAAAAATAGAAAAATCATTTTCTCTCGGAAGAATTTACGAAACAAAAAATCGAAACGTGATAATTCTATCAAAACGTCTAGAAACATGGAGCGTAGCGGGATCGAACCGCTGACCTCAACAATGCCATTGTTGCGCTCTACCAACTGAGCTAACGCCCCGGCGAATCGGAGAATTTTAAAACTTGAAGTGTTTTTACTCCACTTTAAAAAAGTTTTTCTCTGTTTTTGTAAAATAAATTTACATTCTGTATCCTTCCGATAAAGATACAAAACCTGCACCTATGAGTTTTTTCGACAAAGTGCCCCTAGCTCCTCCAGATCCCATTTTCGGGGTAATTGCTGCTTTTCAAAAAGATCCTCGCAAAGAAAAAATCAATTTGGGAGCGGGCATCTACAAGACCGAAGATCTCAGAACCCCCATCCTGGCTTCAGTGAAGGCCGCTGAAAAAGCGGTATTGGAGTCCGAGGAAAGTAAAGATTACCTGCCCATTGAAGGGGATCGCAATTATTTTGAAGGGATGGGGGGTTTGGTCCTTGGAAAAGAAATATGGGCAAAAGAAAAAGAGCGTATTGCGGCGTTTCAAACTGTCGGGGCGACGGGAGCGTTAAAAATCGGCGGGACTTTTCTCAAAGAAGAGGCCGAAAATCCGGTTTTGATCCCCGATCCGACATGGCCGAATCATCGAGCCGTTCTTACCCACTCTGGGCTGAAAGTTGAAAACTATCCTTACTACGATGCCAAAAAACACAAGATCAATGAGAATTTAATTCCCTTTCTAGAGAAGTTGAACCCGGGCACAATCCTTGTCTTGCATGGGTCTTGCCATAATCCCACCGGCTGCGATCCCACTCTGGAACAATGGAAAGAACTATGCGCTGTGATCAAAGCGAAACGACTGATCCCTTTTTTTGATTTCGCATACCAAGGCTTAGGGCGCGGGTTAGATGAAGACGCGGAAGCTATCCGCTATTTTGTGAAAAACGGCATCGAAATGCTGCTCGCCGTTTCCAATGCAAAAAATCTTGCTCTTTACGGGGAACGGGCAGGCTGCCTCTTTATCGTCTCGGAATCGGCAAAAATTGCAGAACATATCATTTCTCGTGTAAAACAGATGATTAGAACGAATTATTCCAACCCGCCTATCCATGGAGCCCGGGTTGCCGCCTATCTACTAGGGAATGACGCTTTGCGGAAAAAATGGGAAGGCGAACTGAAAGAAATGAGAGAGAGGATCCATCGATTGCGCCTCGACCTTTATGAACGGTTGGCCGCAAAGAAAAAAAATAGTGATTTCAGTCATTTTAAAAGAGGCCAAGGCATGTTTTGTTACACGGGAATGACAAAAGAAGAGGTCGAGCGTATTACCGAACAATATGCGATTTATCTGCCGAAAGATGGAAGGATTAATATTTGCGGATTGACGCAAAAGAACCTTGACTATGTTGTCGATGCTATCGCAACCGTAATGGGTTGACATGCGCCGCATATCCTATCGACCCTATGTTTGTTTGCTTCTCTTTTTATTCTCTATCATGAGCTTGTCTCAAGAGACGTCGGAAAGAATCCGTTCTTTTGTCGTCTGTTCATTTTCCCCATGCTGGAGAAGTTTTAGTTTCCTAAAAGAAAAGACCCTGTTTTTATTGACTCTTCCTGCAAATGGCCGCTCCCAGGCCGATGCTTATGAGATCGAACATCTTTCCCAGCAGAACCAACTCTTGCGCTCCCAGATTGAAAATGTCAGAGAATGGCTCTTGTACGAAGATCGAATTCAGGAACAGCTCGCGAGGATTAAGCTTCTTTCGCAATCGGATGTCGACGATCCTTTCTGGAAAGAGTTTTTTAAAAGACGAGGCCAGGAACTTTCCCGCTGTTTAGACCTACAGATTTCCGCCCTGCCTGCCAAGGTGATTTTTCGAGAGCCGGCTTCTTGGAGCAGCACTTTATGGATTAATTTGGGAGAAAAAGACAACCAAAAGCTGTATAAGAAAATCATCGGTAAAAACAGTCCCGTCCTTGTGGGGACATCGATTGTCGGCATCGTAGAGTACGTTGGGGATCATCAATCCCGCGTTCGATTGATTACAGATTCTCGTTTGGCGCCTTCAGTGCGCGCTTGCCGTGGCAATGAACAGAACCGCTATTTGCTGGAACATCTCGAAGCAATCATTTTTGCCTTGGAGTTGCGCGATGATTTATTCGCGTCTAATGAGGAAAGCGCACTTCTGGCGCAATCCCTGAATCGATTAAAAAAAATGCTCCTCCAACAGCCGGGAGATTTTTTCCTGGCGAAAGGGGAGCTGCATGGGACCAGCCAACCTTTGTGGCGGTCGCGCAGTCAAGTGTTAAAGGGAATCGGGTTTAATTATGATTTCTCCGATGAAGAAGGTCCTGCCCGAGATTTGCGTTCTGGCGAGCCCTATGCCCCTTCCCGAAAAACAGAACCAATCCCACTCCTAAAAGCCGGGGATCTTTTGGTGACAACCGGTCTCGATGGGATTTTCCCGCCGGGCTTCCGCGTCGGGGTAGTTTCCTCAGTCCACACACTTAAGGAAGGCGCTTCTTCTTATGAAATCGAAGCTGTTTCGACTGCAGGAAACCTCGATCTTCTCAACCATGTCTTTGTCCTTCCTCCAACAGATTGAATACTGTCTTTGAGTGTCAAAAATTCTCGAGAGGTGTAAATTGAAAATTTGTTTGGCGGAAAAATGGATATTTTCAAGTGTCTGCACAAGCCAGGTCGCATTCTCCAATGGTCATTTGCCGCAGCCATCGTTGTGGGTATACTAGGATGGGCACTTTTTTTTAGAAAACCCTCGATTGAGCCGCAGACTTTCTCTTGCTTCAAGAACAACCAGGTCGTTCTATTTTTCTCGGCGGCTAGAGTTCTCACGCCCCAGATCGTCCTTCCCGTCACAACATTGCAGTCCATAAAAGAGTTGTCTTTTTTAGATGTCGATGTCCAAGGAACAGAGTGGAAAATTGCTGCCGTTAAAACACCCAGCGTGGGAGATTTCATGGCTGAACTTTCGCTTTGTGTTTCCAAAAAGTACTTATTCCCCTTCATTACATTTGTTCAAGATCTGCTAGGCTCCGAATACGTGATTGTTTATGATGAAAAAAAACAAATGTCATTAAGCTCGGTGAAATATCTAATTGAAAATTGCAAGAACCATCATAATTTAAAAGTCATGATTTCGGAATCTAGAAATGATCCTATTTCGCTCAATATTTCTGTGCGTCCTTAGATTGTTGGCGTTCGTTGCGTTTTCGGCGGAATGTCAGGATGTGTATATTCCCCCTCCGGAAGAAATAAGCAATGTTCCTGTTTATTACGGAAGGAGAATACGTCCCTTCGATGCCTTTGCGAGATCATGGATGTATTCGGTTTACAATGGTTTGGAGGTTCTTTCCGAGCATCGCCGTTTTTTCCCTTTCCCCATAGAGTCGCCGTCTGATTTTATCTGGTCCCTTCCTTCGTTTGATGCTGCCCATGTCCCTTTATTTTGGATCGGCGAAAAAGAGTTAAAAAAGGTCCTGCATTTGGAGGAAACTAAGGACCGTTTTTGTTTTGAAGAGCTGAAGCATGTTTTTGAAAATGTGCTCTCTATCAATCTTAAAGTGATCGAACAGATGATCCTAGCCTCCTTTTTTAAAATTTCAAAAGGGAGCTCGTTTTATCCTGGTCAGAAATTGCAATTAAAGATTAACAACGCTGAATTCGAATGTCTTTGTTTAGAGAATAAGATTGTCATTACTTCTGCTTCCAATTTGATCCCTTGGCACTATTTATCCTCTCTCTGCCAATCTCATCCCTATACTATTGAGATTAGAGGGACCAAACCCACTGCTTCCTGGGTCAAATCATTGCAAACTCTATTGAATTATTTTTTGCAGTTTAAGGATTTGCAGCTCTCTAAATCAATTCTCGGCTCTCTCTTTTCATCACCTTTTTCAGAAGAAGAGGAGCTCTATACGCCCTATCAGGCGATTTTTCAGAATGAAAATCCCGAGACCGCGCTCAATCAATTTTTTAACCTTTATCAAACGGCTTTAAAAAAAGAGTCTCTTTCATTCCCCACTCTATTTCAATTGAAAACGGAAAAGTTCTTTGTACAATACCCCGTCATAAGAACAATAGCGGCGTTTTATGCGTTGAGCTTGTTGCTTTTCTTTCTTTTTTCTAAGAAAATTTTAAGAAGATTGGCTTGGGCAACACTCGGCGCTGGCTTTGTTTTACACAGCGGCTCCTTGATTTTCAAAGCAGTCATGCTCGCTCATCCCGCCTTTTCGACACTGTTCGATTGCGCCTTATTTTTGGCCTGGCTGTCCATCGTCATTGGTTTTTTATTTTTTGTTATTTTTAAAATAAGAACCCCCATTATTGCTTGTCTCATTTCTGCTGAGGGTTTTTTTATTTTCCTTTTTGCGCTGAACGTGCGGGATCCTTTTGACGCTGATCGGATGTTTGCCCTAAATCTTCCTTGGCTATTGGCCATTTTAGGTTATGGCGTTTTGTTTTTGGGCGGGATTTTTGGCCATTTTATTTTATCCTCTGTTTTTCAGACGAAAAAAGGATCTTCTCACTTATTATCGCGTTGCGTTGTCCTGAGTCTTTATTTGGGCATTTTTTTCCTTGTGATCGGCTTACTTTTGAAGAGCCTTTTGATAAGATCCGATTGGGGCAATTTCTGGAATTTAAAGGCGTTGTGGAGTGCTATCTCCATCTCCTTTTACTTAGTTCTCATTCATCTTAATCATTTCAAATGGGTAGACCCTTTCATCACTGCATTGGGTTCTTGCTTAGGCATTATCTTACTCAGCTTTGCCGCCTACGGCGTGAATTTTTTTGGCGAAAGTCAATTTTTTGAAAGAGAACGCAGGGAAGCTCTTATCTATTTTATTGCTGTCAGCTTAGATCTTCTTTTTATTGGTTTTGTGTTAATAAAAAGGAGAAATCAAGTCAACGCGTTGAAAACATCCACTTTAAGGTGATCTGGTTGCAATTCTTCTCCAAACGCATAATGATACACCTTTTTTCTCGGAGAGGAATAATTCTCTCTATTCAACTCCAAAGTCTCAAGAACAAATGTGTTCAGGTTTTCATTCTCCGGAATCTGTAACCCGCAGGAATGCAAAGGAGAAGAAGAGGCCTTTAAGAAATAAAGAGGTCTATCGAAGACCAAAAAGTCATAACCGACCGAAGAGTAATCCCCTAAGTAAAGATTACATCATTAGCAATGGATAAATCGGGGGGAAATCTTCCAAAATAATCGCCGAGGGATGATTTTCATAATGCGCCTGATTTGAACGACTTGGGCAGGGTTGTCTTCCATCAAGGAAGGGTGCAGTTTGACCACAATATTGAATGAGGAAGAAAGTTGTTCGATCAATCGTCTGTGTGAGAAAAAAAGATGTGGGATTTTCTCGATCTTCCATGTTGGGGCATACAATAATGATCGGGTTTTTCAGACTGAAAATGGCTAAAGACAGCTCTTCTGAGCCAGAGCGTCGAAAAAATGGCGATGGCGAAGTATAATAAGCGATATCGATAGTTTCCCGTTCTCACAACCTGCTGATCTTGTGAATGGCTCCGGTCTGTTTTAAGAGATCGTGCAAATGGTCGCCGTAGACAAGCGAAATGTCTTGTTCGACATGGTTTTGCTGTGAATGCCCTTTGTCTGAATTGCCGTGAGGGCAAAAGATAAAGCGCATTTTCTTTCGGAACAATAATTCCATTGCAGGACGCAATTCTGCCGCCCAAAATTTTCCCGTTTGGAAGATCGCATCGTAATTTGTCGCTAAAAACTCCATCGACAGTTCGCTAAAGTCATTCAAGGCGACGTTGAGATCAGGATAGCATTGCTTGGCAAGATCAAATGTTTTCTCCTCGGTCACAATTAACGGGAGATCGAGTATCGCGCTCAATACGCCTAAATGGTCGAGATAGGTTTCTGGCCCTGTGATGATGGCAATAGATCTCATGTTAGAAAAAACTCAAATCCTGATTTTGGAATAAGGCATAAAGCCCATGGACTTCTTTTTTGATTGCGGCAAGCGGTTTGGCATGGCCGTAAGCATAGGCGTACACTTCTTGTCTAATTTCTGAAAAATTGCGCAATTCGTATTGAAAATACTCATCGATGATTTTATGGATATCCTGATATTGGTTGCGTTTGATCTCTATCCCGCAGCGAAAGAGGTAAAGTCCAGGATCATTGTGCACATCTCTTTCATTTTGATTGAAGAAGAACATGGGCCGGTCAAAGACTAAAAAATCGTAGCCAATCGACGACATGTCGCCAATGTAGACGTCGACGAGGTCTAATAGGGGGTAAATTGGGGGAAAATCGAGAAGAAAGAGAATGTTGTTCCGATCTTGATATTTTTCGATCAGTAGATCGATGCGGAACTCTTCCTGCAGATGCAAATTGGGATGAAGCTTGATCAGGAGATTGTGATGGTCTGGGAGTTTTTCGATCAGCGGGCTAGCAGCATCAAAGAAGGAAGAAGAGTGCTCGTAATCTTGCCAAGTGGGGGCATAAAGAAGGGTTTTTTCCGCTTTCGGCAATCGGCGTACAATCTCCTTTTCCGCGATTGGCGCGTAAAAAGAGCGGTTTTCAAGATAAAATTGATGCCTGAAATTGCCAGTGATCACATGCCCTTTCAATTGATCGAATACAAACTTGCGTTTGAGAAAATCGATCATCTGTTTGCCGTAAACTAGGGCCGCCTCTTCCTTTTTGAGCGCTTCCATGAAGAAAAGGCTGTTTCCCTTGTCGGAATTGCCGTGTGGGCACCAGATCGCATGGATCCGTTTTTGGCTCAATTTTTGAGCTAGGAAGAAGATCTCATCAAAAAGGTCGCGCGGCATGCTATAAAAAATGATGTCAAAATGGGATACAAGAAATTGGGGAACGCTCATGTAATCGGAAAGTTTGACCTCGAGGCCAGGATAATATTTCTTGGCCAGCGCTGCAATTTTTTCTTCTGTCACGATGAGAGGAATGCCCATGAAAGAACAAAGCGGCCCCAAATGATCTAGATGGTGCAGATTAGGGCCATAGATCAGCCCGGCGCAAAGGGTGTGTCGGACATTGTAAACCTGTTTTACATCTATTAACCTGAGTTTTGGGTTCATTTCATAGCATCTTGCCGCATCTTTCGGGCGCTTTTTGTAAATTTTGGCGCGTCCATAGGTGCCTCCAGCTATTGAACGCGCCAAAATTTGCAAAAATCACCTCGAAATCTACGGCAATCTACTATAAACTGAACCCAAAACTCAGGTTATTATCCTTTTTTTATCTGGTATGTGGCAAGCGAAGCTTTTCTTTTAGCACGGGATTGCGGCGAAGGCTGTAGAGCGGGATAATGGTCAGGGTGTTCTGTCAAATGTTGATTTTGAGTATGTTGGCGATGGATCTTTTCTGTGAGGGCCATCAGCTGGTCTGTTAAAGATAATATTTCAGTGCTCGTCTCATCGTTGGGGGGTAAAATTTCCTCTAAAGAAGGGTGTTTATGGTTTGCAGAAGCGATTTTTTCAATTTTGTCCGTCGTTTCTTGGCGATGCAAGCGAAGAGCGCTCAATTTTTCAAGCATCTCGGAGCGTTGCTGTATAATTTGATGTAAACTGCCTGCATCATGCAGCATAAGCGATACTTCTTCTTGATGCATATTCGAGAGCAGTTCTCGCGTCAAATAGATCTCCCTTTGCAAATCATCTCGTAAAGAGATGTGCAAGGCCTGCCAATTTTCCTGGTTACTTTGCTCTGACATATCAACCTCCTTGGGTGATATTTAATAAGATGCAAGAATCGTGCCAGCTGGAGGAGTGAGAAGTTCAACGATGGAAACGATATAACGATAAGAACGATAGGGGAAAAAAAGAATGCCCTATTCTATCGTTCTTATCGTTATATCGTTTCCATCGTTAATCTTCTGATGCAGTCAAAAAGCAGGAAAATGGTAATGTCCCTAACATTCGGCAACTATTACCCCCGCGTGATGAAAAAAGTTCCTTTTGACTCTGAGGCATTAAAAACCTGGTTTCTCTCTTCCCGGCGCGACTTGCCTTGGCGAAAGTCGCCCGATCCTTACGCAGTCTGGGTTTCTGAGATCATGCTCCAGCAGACGCAAGTTGCTGTGGTCAAAGAATATTACCTGCGTTGGATGGCCCGCTTCCCAACGATTGCCGATTTAGCGGCTGCCCCAATAAAAGAGATCATCAAGATGTGGGAAGGGCTAGGCTATTATAGCAGGGCGCGCAACTTGCATGAAGCGGCGCAGTTTTTGGTCGATCACTATGGAGCTGCGATGCCCAGCTCCAGAGAAGAATTGGCCCAAATTAGAGGTCTTGGGCCTTATACGATTGGTGCCATCTTAAGTTTTGCTTTTCATCAAAGGGCTGCGGCAGTGGATGGCAATACGATCCGGGTGCTCGCCCGTTATTTCGGGATCGAAGAGGAGATCGAGAAAAGCAGCACTCTGAAAAAAATCTGGGCTATCGCCGAAGAGATCTTGCCCGAAAAGGAGCCCTGGCTTGTAGTCGAAGGATTGATCGAGCTTGGCGCGGTCATTTGCAAACGCGACCCAGATTGCATGGCTTGCCCTTTGCGGGAAAAATGTGTTGCCTATGGTCAAGGATTGCAAGATGTATTGCCGAAAAAAGGGAAAAAAGTAGAAATTACCCTTCTATCGCGGCAGGTTTTTGTCATTCGTTATGAGAATGAACTGTTGGTAAAACAGGGGGAAGAAGGAAAAGTCATGGCCGATTTATATGAATTTCCCTACTTTGAGAAAAAACACTTCCCTTTTTCTTTTTCTGCAACAAAATTAAAAGCGTTGCCTCAAGTCAACCACAGCTTCACACGTTATCGAGTGAAACTTTTCCCCACATTGTGGAAAGCCCTAGAGAAAATCGAAGTTCCCAATTACGAATGGATCTCTTGGGAGGAGTTACAAAAACATCCCTTTTCTTCAGGGCACAAGAAAATTTTGAAACTTTTAGAAACAGAGAGCAAATAACATGCGCATATTGCATACAGAGAGTTCGCGCGGCTGGGGCGGGCAGGAAATCCGTATTCTTCGAGAAGCTGAAGGGATGCGGAAACGGGGACACGAAGTTCTCTTAGCCGTCAACACCGGAGGCGGATTGATCCCTCGCGCTAAAGAAGCGGGATTTACCGTCTACGAGCTCCCATTTAAAAAGGCCCTCGCCTGGAAAACAATCTACGACTTGGTGCAAATTTGCAAACGCCATCAAATCGATTTGATCAATACGCATTCCTCTTTAGATGCGTGGATCGGTGGGATTGCTGCCCGAATTGCGAAGAAAAAAATCATCCGAACACGCCATCTTTCCACGCCGATACGCAAAGGGCTCAATAGTCGAATCCTATACCGCGGTTTATCCGATTTTGTCGTGACGACATCAACTCCCATTTTACAAACCATTGAAAAACAGGCCGGTCTGCCCCCGTTCCGCTTGAAGTGCATTCCGACGGGAATCGATCCTCAAGTGTTGAAAGCCGACCCCTTGAAAGCAGCCGAATTCCGCGCGTCCCTCGGTGTGGGCCCTAGCGATATCTTGGTAGGGACAGCTTGTTTTGTGCGCTCGTGGAAAGGAATTCTCGATTTGCTTCAGGCTGCTGTTTTACTCAAGGGACGCAAGGAGATTAAATGGGTCATTGTCGGGGGAGGCCATGTGGACGATTACCGTTCGAAAATCCCAGAGCTTGGGCTGGAAAATATCGTCACTTTTACAGGGCATCTCGAAGCTCCCTACTCTGCTATTCGGGCTATGGACATCTTTGTCCTGCTCAGCACTGCTCACGAAGGGGTGTCGCAGGCCAGTCTTCAGGCTGCTTACCTAGAACGGCCGCTCGTGACAACGACCGTGGGAGGGCTGCCAGAAGTGTGCTTGGATGGAAAAACGGGACTGGTCATCCCGCCCCTTTCTCCGGAATCTGTCGCTAAAGCCGTGGCGAAGCTCGTTGACAACCCCAATTTGAGGATGCAGTTTGGATCCCAAGGCAAGCAGCTCGTCGAAGAGCGATTCACTTTACAACGAACCTTGGATGAAATGGAACAAGTGTATTCATTAATCAGTGATAATTAATGGGTTGCGTTTTGTCTATCAGGCTTATCGTTTATTTCCTGTTAAACTATAATTTTACATTGATATTTAATAAAAATAATTGATCCATGGCTCTAGCGTTATTTTCCCCATAAGTTATAATTCGGAAGAGGGCGCGAGTTTCAACTTCTTCTTACTTCGGGCAAGATGACTGATTACGAACAATGCTTCTTACAGATCGACAAGATTAATTGCGCTTCGTGCGTAAAGAAAATCGAAACCCGGCTTCTAGACCTAAACGGGGTTGTCAAAGCCTCGGTCAATTTTGCAAATGGCCAAGCAGTCATCGATTTCGATGCATCGAAAATTAAGGAAGAGCAGATCGCTAAAGAGATCAGCTCTCTTGGCTATCCCGCTCATCCGTTAAAGCCGATGCACGAGCACGCTGATCATTCTTTCAAAACCCTGGTCATTCAAACCGTTTGCGCTTTTGTCTTCACACTTCCACTTATCTTGCACATGGTCGGCATTCATGTGCCCATTTGGTGGCAAGTGATCCTGGCGACGCTCGTTCAATTCGGCTGCGGGTATCCCTTTTACTATGGGACGTGGCACGGGCTTAAGCGTCTTTCTGCGAATATGGACACTCTCGTCGCTTTGGGGACGACGGCGGCTTATGGATACAGCCTTTATTCTGCTTTCACGCCGGGACCCCACCATCTCTATTTTGAGACAAGCGCTTTGTTAATTTCTTTTATCTTGCTCGGAAAAATTCTCGAAATGAAAGCGAGAAGACGCGCTGGCCAAGGAATGGAGGCATTGATGAAACTCCAGCCGAAGACTGCGCGGATTCTTATTCACAATCAGATCCAAGAAGTTCCCATCGAGCAGATCTCCAAAAATGCCATTTTCCTCGTGGGGCCAGGTGAAAGGATTCCGGTAGATGGAATCGTGACCGAAGGAACGACACACGTCAATGAAGCGATGTTGACCGGCGAGAGCGCGCCTGTGGAAAAACATGTGGGGGATTCCATTTTCGCAGGCACGGTCAATCAAGAAGCGATGCTCAAAGGGAAAGCGACCAATGTCGGCGCTGAAACCGCGCTTGGGCATGTCGTGCGCATGGTCGAGCAGGCGCAGAGTTCCAAAGCTCCCATTCAACGCGTTGCCGATCGGGTCACGGCGATTTTTGTTCCCGTCGTTCTGCTGATCGCCCTCATGACTTTTTTAGGTTGGATCGCTTTTGGCGTTGATGCCTCGAAGGGGCTGATCAATGCCGTCGCTGTGCTGATCATCGCATGCCCCTGTGCGCTTGGGTTGGCGACACCGACTGTGATCATGGTGGCTACAGGAAAAGCGGCAAAGGAAGGGATCCTGATCAAAGACGCCGAAGTTCTTGAAATGGCGCAGAATATAAAAACAATTCTTCTCGATAAAACGGGAACGGTGACGGAAGGAGCGCTCAACGTTTTGCAATCTGAGAGCAACGATGAAGAATTTTTCAGTTTGGCTTTGGGGTTGGCGAGTTTATCCGATCACCCCGCTTCAAAAGCAATTGCAGGGTATCTCAAGAAAAATATATACCGCGCGCAGGAAGGTTTTGTGAATTTGGACTCAGCGAGGCAAAGCACAATCGAAGCTCGCGGTCCGAATGACGAAGCCATAGTGAAAACTATGGCTGAGGAAGA
The DNA here is from genome assembly GCA_963698815.1 of uncultured Verrucomicrobiae bacterium. Lineage (GTDB taxonomy): Bacteria > Chlamydiota > Chlamydiia > Chlamydiales > Rhabdochlamydiaceae > CAJCIW01. The sequence goes on along the minus strand of CAVOSF010000007.1, from coordinate 224,589 downwards.
GGATCGATTGGGTAAAGCCAGAGCCAGTCCAAATTCACTAAACCTAACGGAGCGCGGTATAAGTCCCAAAGAGATGACTCAGTTCACCGCGTTTCCAGGTAAAGGAATCAGTGGCAGCAACCAGGGCAAGATTTATTATCTCGGCTCTCCCGCCTTTTTGACTGCGATGAAAATCGATGCTTCCGCATTGACGGACAAAGGCGGTATCATTGTTGCGCTGGCAGATGAAAAAGAGTGCCTAGGATATTTTATCCTTGCAGATCGGATTCGTCGAGGTGCTAAAGAAGCCGTAAAGCAGTTGCACAGAATGGGAATGAAAGTCGTTCTTTTAACCGGCGACCGCAAGGTGATTGCTGAACGTGTGGCCAAAGAGATCGGCGCAGATGGCTTCGAAGGTGAAATTTTACCGGAGCATAAGGCGGAGCATGTCGAGCGCCTGAAGCAAAAAGGAGAGGTCACTGCGATGGTCGGTGATGGGATCAATGATGCGCCCGCTCTTGCCAAAGCAGATATCGGGATCGCGATTGGAGCCGGGACCGATGTTGCCCTTGAATCTGCCTCTGTCATTCTTACCAAATCGGAATTGATCGATGTGGCAAAGACAGTGGTTTTGGCCAGAATGGCCTTTAAAAAAATCCGTCAAAATCTCTTCTTTGCATTTGGGTACAACTGTCTTGCCATTCCCGCGGCAGCGCTAGGATTTCTCAATCCGGTCATCGCCGGGATTGCTATGGCATTGAGCTCCATCTCCGTCGTCACCAATTCCCTCTTGTTGTCCCGACAATCAATAGAGGATTAAATTTTTTTTTAAGCCTTTGCGTTTATTCTCTCGAGGATTTATGCTTTTGTCTAGTGAGGTCTTCATGGAAAATCACCCTAAAGAGCAGCTTCCGATCGGGCGTGCTGCCCTAGCTAAAACATTCTGTGCGGATTGGCTTGCAGAGCACAGCAAGACGGTTCTTCTCTCATTTGCCACCTTCATTCTTATGGCTTTTTTCCTCTTCCAATTGGTGGGAAAGTTTTCGACTGGAAATAAATCGGGCTACCATGAAGTGCATAAGGCTTATAAAGCTTGGGCCTCTCAAGACACACAAGATCAGAAATTGTTTAAAAAATTAGAAAAGCCCTTAAGCCGCCATCCGGAACTCCAAGCAAAATTTGGAAATCAGATCGCCCAAAGGCTCTTAAGCTTAGGGGACGTCAGCAAAGCAAGCTTCTATGCCAAAGATGCCCTGGCCAGGTCACAAGATCTCACTTCCCCTTATTATTCCCGTTTTGCAAGAAATACCTTGATGATTTCGCAAGGTAAATATTTGGAAGCGCTCGAAGAAGCCAAATGTTTGAAAACCGATCTCGAAAAAGATGATGCTTTTTGGGAAAGTCGCGATAAAGTCATCCGTTCGGGAACGATTTTATATGCCTATAACTTAGTGAGGATCGCCTCTTTAGAAAGGCAGCTTGGGTCGAAAGAGGGAGAGCTTAAAGCCTGGGATGAATTGGTAAAAAATGCAGGATGGAAGGATCTGCCCGCCAATATGAAAGTTTACGACCCGGATGCCTATTCCTTATTAGAGCAGAACTTTACCCAAGGGGATATCTCACTCCTAGATTACATCGAACAGCGAAAAAAAGAACTGACAACTCGTGAACCCAGGCCTTAAGGCCTGGGATTATTAACCTGAGTTTTGGGTTCATTTCATAGCATCTTGCCGCATCTTTCGGGCGCTTTTTGTAAATTTTGGCGCGTCCATAGGTGCCTCCAGCTATTGAACGCGCCAAAATTTGCAAAAATCACCTCGAAATCTACGGCAATCTACTATAAACTGAACCCAGAACTCAGGTTATTATGGCGATTTGGGAGGGGCTTCGAACCCCTCCCAAATGTCGTTTTTTGAAATACCCGGCCCTTAAGAGGGCCGGGTTTCCGCCGGAGGACGGATTAACGCGGTTTGTTTTGGTCGGATTCCGCTGCCCCGCGCGCTAAGTCTTTTCCTCCGTACAGTCCTAAGATGAGAAAATAGAGCGGGGGAATGAAAATCGCTAAAATCAGTCCGACGATCCCTAAGACGAGCTGAATGGTCATCTCTTGTTTAAAGACGAATGAGAAAGTCATTTTAGACAAATTGCCCACCTTTACGGGAAGAAGAACTCCTAAGATGGCTCCTACTCCTCCTGCTACGATCGACCAGCCTGGCCCCCATAGTACGAATGTGAAAAAGCAAGCTAAGATGAATGCAAGGCAGAAAAAGACTTCCAAACGGTGGTTTTTGACAAAAGCTTCAATTTCTTTCACAGATACCCCTTCCTTCGGTTTGTTTCCGTCCATATATCCTCGATTCAATCCCTTAAATATGATTTAAGTATTATTATTGTTTTTTTGCAACAAGGGTTTTCTAAAAAAAACATTTCTAAATTCCTGCCTCTCTATACACTTCACCCTTTCGTTTTTTTTTGAAATCCCCTAGACTTTCTTACTCTAAGGAGAAAGCCCGGTGGTAATTTTTCCTCCCACGTCCATGCACGTCGATCGGTGGCTCAAGCAAAGCACCTATTTAGCAGCTTTGTTTCTAGGCGTTTTATGCGTTGTACTTCTCTTGTTTATTCTCGTTTATCCTCGCCAAGGAAAAGAGATGCCCGTTTATGGTGGAGCTGCCCAAAAGACGGGACGATTTATTTTTCCTTATGAGGCGATAGGTTCTGGAGGATTGGCGCTTCAGCCACGCCATGCACTAGGATGGATCTCGCGCCTTGCCGATGAGTTGGTTCTGATCGCCTACAACAGCCGTCCTGACGTTGCCTCCAAAGACGCGAAAATCCTCATCTCTTTAAAGAATGGAAAAGAACAGCTCGCGCTTCCCAACGGCCGCACTCTTTATTTAAAAGAGAGCGAACAGGGAAAGGGGCTGCACTCTTCTAGTGAAGCGACTGGCCTTTGGGCAAAACCAATCCTTCTTGAGAATGGGGCCGTCCTCATCGAAGCGGGGCGCAAACTCGTTTCGAAAGATGGCCATATCGGCGAGGAGAAAGGGCAATTTGTCGTTGCTGGGCAAGGAGGCGTCCCTTCCCGTTACAATCCGGGCAATCAGTCCTTTGCAAAAGAATTAAAATCGGGGCGCGGATTTGCCCATGACTTATTGATCCAAAGGTATGGAGGCAGAGAATACGAAAGTTGGCGGGAAAAGGCCGTGCTCGTACTGCCGCGGGAGCATGCAACCTATGGCTGTTTTGTATCGCCCGGGGATTATCTTCTTTATGATGGGGTCGAATGGCACATCTCTGCTTTGGAAGAATTAAAATTTGATCAACCGGTTGCCTATGTGAAAGCAGTTTCTGCGAAAGCTATCGATATTGAAGTCTGGGATGAGACCGGCTTTTTTCCGCTTCAATTTAAGATCGAAATGGAAAAACAAGGAGGCTCTCAGGTGAAACCTGAAATGCTTCCTTCGGCGATCCGATTGCGCAGCGAGTCACAAGTCAGCTGCGCTTTTGGAAAAAGGCGCATCATTTTGAAACAAGGCGACTGGCTGCTGAAAACAGAAGCGGGGTGGCGTAAATTGCGCCGCACAGAAGAGATCCAGCAATACTTGCACCATCGTTTGACAGGAGATTTGCTTATTTTCGATGGGATTGAGAAAGAGCAAGGGCGCTCTGTCATGAAAGGCCATTTATTCGATGAAACCCGGACCCATGTACAACCCCTCTCTTTGCCGATCGAGGCCGATAAAAACCAAGGCAAAGCTTCGCGCAAAAGAAAGCCCTTTTTTGGACGGAGGGCGGCATGAACAAAAAAGCGTTTGCTATTCTCTTCACGGTGTTTTGTTTCATTGGGCTCAATGCCACGCAAACGATCGCGGAAAAAATGGCGAGCAGTTCTAAATCGGGAGAGAATGCCTCGAATTTCGATGCGATGTCGAAAGAGATCAATCAACAATTGACCGCCCTTCGCTCTGATCTCGATGTGTGTTATCAAAAGGCTCGAGAACTTTATTCTACAGACGCATCTGAAGGGCAATTTCCCCCTCTTCTGGAACAGGTCAATGCACTCAAGCGCCAAATTCACACCTTAGAAACAAGATGGCGCGATGCCGCCGTGGGGGAGTCCAAACGGGACGAAGATGGATACGCCTTATGGGACCAGGAGGAGACTACCCTTGCCCAGCTCGTGATGGAATACGGCGCCCTCGACTATCTTTTTATCGTTCCTCCTGAGATGGCCGCGTTAAAACTGAACATGCATTCCAATATTCCGATCCCTCGGGAATCCTGGAGCGAAATGCTAGAGATCATCCTTGCCCACAATGGCGTCGGCGTGAAAAAGGTGAATGCTTATGTAAGGCAGCTTTACATCCTAAAGCAAGATCCTTCGGCGATTCAGGCCATTGCGTCTTCTCCGCAGCAATTGCAGTGGATTCCTGACCACACACGTCTTTTTTACGTCTTCACTCCCCCTGTAGAACAAGTGAAAAGCTCGTTTCAATTTTTTGAGCGATTTGCCGATGCAAAACAGACTTTCATTTATCAAATCGGGCCAAAGATTGCGATCATCGCGGGCAAAGAAGAGGTTGTCAAACTGTTCGATCTTTACAACACGGTTTGGCAGAACGCTCAGGGTAAAGTTTCCCGCGTCGTGCCTGTCACCAAAATGGCTGTCAAAGAGATGGAAAAAATCCTGCAGTCTTTCTTTGGCGAGGCCATCGAGAAAAACCGGCCTCCTTTTGGCAAGCCGGAACAGGAAGGACTCAACCTCTTTTCTTTGGGCCAAGGAAATGCGTTGATTTTGATCGGCCAAGAAGAGGTTGTCGACCGTGCGGAAAAGATCATCAAAGAGACGGAAGAGCAACTGCAAGACCCTGCAGAGATGACGGTCTACCTCTATCAATGCCGTCATTCCAATCCTGACGACCTCGCTCAAGTGTTGGAGAAAGTCTATAATTCTCTTTTGCAATCTTCGACCGAGGCCAACAAGGAAGTCGAAGTCAACTTCGCAGCGCAAGGCCCGCAGTTTAAAACGACGACGCCGGACGGATATCCTCCGACTCCTCCCCTCGTCGTCCCCCCCTCCGCAATTAAAAGTCGGCAGTACGGCTTCTCTCGAGGTTGAACAAGGCACCGATCATTTTATCGCCGATCCCAAGACGGGCAATTTGCTCATGGTTGTCCGCCGGGATGCGCTGGTCAAAATCAAAGATTTGCTCCGCAAGCTCGATGTGCCTAAAAAAATGGTGCAGATCGAAGTGATGCTCTTTGAAAAGAGGATTAAAAATGAGAACAGCTACGGCATGAATATGTTAAAGCTGGGCTCGAAGAAAAATGGGGTCCGATTCAATTCAGAATTTGCGCCGAAGGGCCGTGGCGTCTTTGAGTATTTGCTCCATGGGCACCATTCCAAACATTTTCCCGCTTATGACCTTGCGATGAACTTCTTGATGTCGCAAGAAGATATTCAGCTCAATGCCGCTCCTTCCGTGATTACTGTCAACCAAACCCCATGCACTATCTCTATTGTGGAAGAGATTTCTATCAATAACGGCGCTGCTCCCGTAGACACTAATAAAGGCATCGCGTTCGAAAAATCATTTTCCCGCGCCAATTACGGGATCATCATCAATTTAACCCCTACCGTCCATCTGCCCGATAACGAAAACGATCTGTCCGACAGCAAGGGATTTGTCACGTTGCAGACCAATGTGACTTTTGATACGACGAAGCACATCAACGCAGAAGACCGCCCCCTCGTCGACCGCCGCCATATTGAAAATGAAGTGCGGGTGTCGGACGGGCAAACGGTGATCTTAGGCGGACTGCGGCGCAAGTCCTCTCAAGACAATGAAGATAAAATCCCTTTCCTCGGCGATATCCCTGGCCTGGGCAAGCTGTTTGGTTCTATGAAACTGACCAATCACAATACGGAAATGTTCATCTTCATCACCCCGACCATTGTCCTCGATCCCGAAGAGCAATTGATCCAAATCCGCAATGAAGAAGTCAAAAAGCGCCCAGGCGATATCCCTGAATATCTTGAACGGGTTCATGAGGCGCAAGAAAAAGAGCGCAAAAAGTATTTCCAAAATAGCTTCAAAGCATTGTTCGGGAATAGCAATGTCTAAAATCAAACTGCTTCTAGATGACCTGCTCAGAGTGTTGAAACGCAAAAGCATCTATGAAAGCAGCAGCATTCCTAAACTGCAGCCCCAAAAACAGAGCAGCGATCCCGAAGAGCTCGCCAAGCGATTCCATCTCGATTTTTTCACCGATCTTTCCGAATTTTCCTACGTTAAAGAAAAAATCACTCCGCTTCCCTATTCCTTTGCAAAATCGCGCCTTCTATTACCCCTCGAAGAAAAAGAGGGCGTGCTGCGCATCGCCATGACCCATCCCTTTGATTTTGAAATCCTCGAAGAAGTGCGCTGTCTGACGCGCTGCCAAATTAGAGAAGTGCTGGCCCCCAAAGCTGCCCTCGAAGAGGCGATCGAGCTCTGCTACCACCAAAAAGAGAATGAGGCTTCCGAATACATCGCCAGTCTTACAGCACGACAACATTTCCGTGGAGACAAGCGAAGAAGAGGGCTACGACTTGCTCGAAAAAAATACAGAGTCGCCGGTCATCCGCATGCTCAACGTCATGCTCGCAGAAGCCATCCAGCAAGGCGCTTCCGACATCCATTTCGAGCCGATGGAAAATGGCTTGGGAGTCCGCTACCGGATCGATGGCGTCCTGCAACAGCGGCACGCTCCTCCCAAAGAATTCCAGTCGCAGCTCATCACGCGCATCAAAGTGATGGCCCGCCTCGATATCGCTGAGCATCGCCTTCCTCAAGACGGGCGGATCAAGTTGAATATGGGGGGCCGCCAGATCGATTTTCGCGTCAGCACTGTTCCCGTTGTCTTTGGCGAGAGGATCGTGCTGCGTATCCTCGACAAAGGCAATGTCTTGCTTGGTTTGAACAAAATCGGCATGCGCCCTCCCATGCTCGCCTCCTTAATGCGATTGATCAATTTGAGCGAAGGGATCGTGCTTGTCACCGGGCCGACCGGAAGCGGAAAGACAACCACGCTTTATAGCGCCCTTTCGGAAATCAATAATTCCGAAATGAATATCATGACCATCGAAGACCCCGTTGAATACAAACTGCAAGGCATGGCGCAAATCGGCGTCAATCCCAAAATCCACCTCACTTTTGCGACAGGACTGCGCCATATTCTGCGCCAAGATCCCGATGTGATCATGATCGGGGAGATCCGCGATAAAGAGACTGCAGAAATCGCCATTCAAGCCTCGCTGACAGGACACCTTGTCCTCAGCACCCTGCATACGAATGATGCTCCTTCTGCGCTCACCCGCTTAGTCGACATGGGGATTGAACCCTATCTTTTGACCTCTTCTGTGGTCGGCGTGTTAGCGCAGCGCCTTGTCCGCCTCATCTGTCCTTTTTGCAAAATCGAGCTATTCTCCTTCCGACCAGGAGTTAAAAGAACTTGGCATCTCACGCGATCTCTTAAGCGATGACAAACTCTACAAAGGCGAAGGATGCGCCCATTGTTTTGGGTCGGGATTCAAAGGCCGCCATGGCATTTATGAGTTGATGCCTGTCTCTTCGGCGATCAAACGGCAGCTTTTGCTCAGTCCCGATGCTGTTGAATTGCAGAAAGCCGCATTTTCAGGAGGGATGACGAACTTGCGCCAAGAAGGCGCTCTGCTCGCTATCCAAGGGCTCACCTCATCGAGTGAAGTCTTGCGCGTCACCCGCGGATGCGAGGATCTATAATGCCACTTTTACCGTTACAGCGCTGTCGGTCCCGATGGAAAAACAATCAAAGGCGTCATCGATGCCGACTCGCTGTCCGTCGCTAAAGAACGGCTGCGCAAACAGCAGATTCTTGTGACTGCGGTCATTGCGATGCAAACCAAACAGGACCAGCTCTCCCTGCCGGCTGCTCTTTTGCTCTCCTTCACGCGCGAGCTCGCCCAGCTTCTCAAAGCCGGGCTTCCACTTTATGAAAGCCTTCTCACCATCGAAGAAAAATACCGGCGCAACAAGGCCCATCCTTTGTTCCTCGACCTCTGCGATCATTTGAAAGAAGGCGCCTCCTTGTCCAGCGCATTAAAGCGCTATCCTGCCACGTTCGACAAGATCTATTTTGTCCATGGTGCAGGCCGCCGAACAAAGCGGCAATCTTGCCTCTGTCTTTAATCAACTTGCCGAATTGATCGCACGCCAGCAAAAACTAAAAAAGCAGCTCTTCTCAGCCTTGACTTATCCTGCTTTCCTCTGGCTCTTTTGCTTCTTCGTCATCGGGGGGCTTTTGTTTTTTGTCGTCCCTTCTATGAAAGAGCTCTTTGAAGGGAGAGATCTTCATCCGATCACATCCATGATCCTCGCCATCAGCCAATGGGCAAATGATCATGTTGCTTTTTTAGTCATCACCCTCATTGTCTTCATCGGTACACCCATTCTTGCTGTCCGCAGCCGCCGAGGCCAACGCTTTCTCTACGAATTTTCCTTGAAATTACCATTCATCAAAACCTTATTGCTGCATTCTGCCCTGGTCCGATTTTGCCGCTGCCTCTCCATGCTCCTTTCAGGGGGAGTCCCCTTGTTAGAAGCGCTTGGGTTGTCGCGCAATGTGGTCAAAAGTCCCTTGATTGAAGAAGCTGTCGCCGATGCTGAAAAACGGGTTGGCCAAGGAGAGAGGATCAGCGCCGCTTTTAAAACAGCCACGATCCTTCCCCCCCTCGTTTTGCGCATGCTGGCTTTAGCCGAAGAAACGGGGAAAATGGACGAAGCCTTTTTCAGCCTCGCTCAAATCTACGATGAGGAAATGGAAAAACACCTTTCCCAGCTCTCGACCTTTCTTCAACCCGCTTTATTAATCACTTTAGGGGCAATCGTCGGCCTCGTCGTCCTCTCTATTTTACTTCCGCTCACCGACGTCGGCTCTTTCATGTCAACTTAACGAGGAGAAAAACTCTATGAAAACACGCAGAAAAAAAAGAAGTCTAACCCTTCTTGAAATCATGATCGTGATCATGCTGATCGGTCTAATCGGCAGCGTCATCGGCATCAATATGAAAGGCAGCCTCGATGAAGGACGCGCCTTCAAAACAAGAAGAGCCCAAGAACAAATCCGAGACATCCTCATGCTGGAAGTGGCCAAGGGTGCTACCGTTGAAGAAATCCTTGGACACAAGAAAGAATACCTTGAAAATTCCGGGTTGGTCAAAGACGGCGCAAAATTTCTCAAAGACGGCTGGGGAGAAGAATTTGAAGTGAAGGAAGGAGTACCTGGAAATATCGTCGTAAATTCAGCAAAACTCAAAACGTATGACCACAAGAAAAAAGCAAAATTAGGCAAGACCGTTACTGAGACTAAAGAAGATGAGCAAGCGGATTAATGCCTTTACGCTTCTCGAAATGCTCATCGCGCTAGTCATCATCAGCATGATTGGCGCGCTTTGTGCCGTCCAGCTCAAAAAACTCATCGACGGCCACCGGTTTGAAAAAGAGATTTCAAGCCTATTTATCGCCTTGCAAGAAGCCCAAGTTCTTGCCGCCGCCTATCAAACTGATATCTCTTTGGACATCTATCGAGAAAAGGGGAAATGGAGCTATCGATTTTCCACGAATGAGCCTTTTGCAGAGCATCAGTTCCACGACGGCATATTCTCCTTGAAACAGACGGCCATCCTTAAGTGGCAAGAGAAAAAAATCGATGCATTTCACTTAGACATCTATTCCGGTCGGATTGAACCATCCGGCATTCTTACTTTTCAAACACAAGAAAACAGCAAAACATTATGGTTTGACTTGCAGTATGGCCAAATGCTCAAGTTTGCCTATAATAAGCCTACTCTTGCAAAACAGCGCATTCCTAAACGTGAAAAATAATTTCATTTTTGCCATACTTCCAAAAAAAACAGAGGTTTTCAATGATGACATTGACCAGCCCAGCCTTTAAAGAAGGCGGCAAAATTCCATCTAAGTACACATGCGAAGGAGATAACGTCAGCCCAGAACTGAACATCAGCGGCGTTCCCCATAATGCCAAATCGCTCGTTCTGATCATGGACGACCCAGATGTCCCTGAATTTGTCCGCAAAGATAAAATGTACGACCATTGGGTCGTCTTCAATATCCCTCCTTCCACCACCCGAATCCCAGAAAACTCCCAACCTCATGGAACCCCCGGTAAAAATACCGAAGGAGGATTGAACTATGTCGGCCCCTGTCCTCCGGATAGAGAGCACCGTTATTTCTTCAAATTATTTGCGCTGGACTGCGATCTCGTCTCCCTTCCTAAGGGCGCCTCCAAAAAAGATGTAGAGCAAGCGATGCAAGGACATATTATCGCCAAAACCCAGCTCATGGGTCTCTACGAAAAAAAACATAAATAATGGCTATAGCAAACCTTGCATTGACTGAAGATCTCGTGAGGGATATCTCCCTATTGCTTCCTGATCAAGAGGTCTGCAATGCGGCCCGCGTCTGCAAATCTTGGAACAACGCCCTGGAAAGGGACAAGTTTTGGGAGCTGTTCCTCGCGAAAAAGGGGATTCCCATGGTGGAAGACATCGACACAGGGCTCAAAAAAGTCTTCCTCAATCTTCACTCCAGAACGATCAGCGGTGAAATGTTTGCCGAATGCTATGGAGAAGTCCGTGATATCCCCCGCCTTGCAAAAGAGCGGTACAAAATGTTTGTGGAGCAAATGGACCCTTTCATTCCTAAAAGTTTTCCCCAGCAAAAAATTAGCCGCACCTTTTACCTGGTTATCAATCCTTCACATGTCTATCGCCCTTATGATGAAAAATTGTATAAGAAACTCAATGCCTCAAAAAACAAGGAAGACAAATCGGAACTTCTAACAAACGGAGCAGAAATGAAGATCCCGTTTACGTTAAGAAATCGAGTTCTTCTGATCCAGTATCCCAATCACAAAATATTCAGCTATTTTTTTCTTTTCGATGTCTTCGACCAGTGCAATTCGCTTTCAGAAAAAACGACCCTTTGGTTGATGAGAGAAAAAGCTGTCCTTCAAGAGCAATATTACAACAATCAAAAACGGCTTGTTCAAAAGGAAGGATTTCAATTGACTCCATTGACGGTCAGGGTCGACTTTAATGCGATCAAGATCCGTAAAACAGGCACCTGTCCAGATAGCGGTAGGATGAATGCCCTCGTGGCCAATACAATAAAATTGTATGATAAAGACACTTACCCCTTATTCATCGGAAGCTATACCTCAAACATGGGCATCGACCTCTTCTATAGCTTAGGCAATCCCCACAAGTGCCATGGTGTCGTTCCCGGCTTGCCCGCGGAAGTTCGGGCCCCGCCTCCAAAGGCCTAAAAGATCATTTTCCTGGCAGCGCTCCTCAATTTTGCATTCCCTCTATTGACAAATAATTTATTTAATTCGTAAGGTAAAAATTAGTATTTGAGTTAACCTTTGGGAGGATAAATGCAAATGCAAATGCAATATGCAATGTGGATGGCCAGCATTTTCGGCCCCTTCATGATGATCTTAGGGATCTGGATGTTGTTTTATCATGAGAATATGATGAAAGTCTGTACATCTTGTAAAAACACCCCTGCGGTCCAATATCTTTGGGGATTAATGAACATGCTGATTGGTCTGACCATCTTGAGCAATTGGAACATATGGGCTTGGAATCTTCCATTGCTCGTCACATTGTTAGGATGGGTAACACTGATCCGCGGCGTCATGGCGCTGTTTGTTCCACAAGTGCTGATGAAATTCTTCATGAATGAGCCAGGCTGGACAAAAATCAAAGGAATCATTCCTTTAATTTGGGGCTTCGGCCTTTGCTGGTTCGCCTTCTGGATGCAGAAGTAATCAGGTTTCGACTATATGATAATAGGCCCAAATGCCGCCGCGCTTTGGGCCTATTTAAATTGTCAACACCCGCTTGAGTGTTTTAAGTTGGGCTGTACACTATTTCAATTGTTGGAGCGATGGACCTGCTTAAAGACGCCATTATATCTAACTCTCTCCTTTCAGGGTTTGATTCAGGATTATAATCTGAAATTTGCCCATTGCGAGAATCAATGGAAAGACTTTTTTCTTGTCCACTTGAAATATCCTTTGAAGCTATTTCCATAGGAAGATCATTATTCCGCATTATCCAAAGTTGAATAGCACTAATAGTATCCATTGATTGAGGCCCATTACCTCTTAAATGAAGTTGGATTGGGGTAGTGATTTTTTGTTTAACAAGCTTAGTTATATTATTTAAAAGCAAAGAACGGGAATTATATACATGGTTTTCATTAGAGAAATTAACAATAAATGCTATTTTATTCGTTGGATCGTATCCGCCCAGCACTACACCGCCATCCCTACACCCATACGTGGCAACTATAGGCTTTTTATCGGTTGCAATTGTAAATGAAGCCTCTGATGCCAATGTTTCTGCAATTTCATCTCCGTTGGGCATTTTTGTTGATTCTACATTAGAAATAGGACTTGAGGGCTTCACATTTGAAGATAATCCTCGTTCAACTTCAAAATTTATAGATTTTGTGGGAACCTGTGATTCAGTATGAAACGATTTCTGATCATTTGGCTTGCCCAAAAATTTAAGAGCTTGTTGTTCAGCTTTCAGAGGTGCCCAAAGCGGTCTCATGACTTCGACATACTCAGCAAAACTACTGCCGCTGCCTGCACGATGACCTGGAGTATTTAATAAATCTGCAATTTTCTGATTGATTTGACCATCCAAATCAAATGCTTTGAATGAGTTATTAATTACACATACCACGTACTCTTTCCCGTCAACCTTCAACCCATTTTTTAATATGGACTCAGCAACTTTCGTGTCAAACCTTTTGGGGGTTAACAGTTCTGTACTTATAAATGAAATAGTAGTCATATTTGTTGATTCTACATTAGAAATAGGACTTGAGGGCTTCACATTTGAAGATAATCCTCGTTCAACTTCAAAATTTATAGATTTTGTGGGAACCTGCGATTCAGTATGAAACGATTTCTGATCATTTGGCTTGCCCAAAAATTTAAGAGCTTGTTGTTCAGCTTTCAGAGGTGCCCAAAGCGGTCTCATGACGTCGACATGCTCTGCAAAACTGCCGCTGCCTGCACGATGACCTGGAGTATTTAATAAATCTGCTATTTTCTGATTGATTTGACCATCCAAATCAAATGCCTTGAATGAGTGATTAATTACACATACCACGTACTCTTTCCCGTCAACCTTCAACCCATTTTTTAATATGGACTTAGCAACTTCCGTGTCAAACCTTTTGGGGGTTAACAGTTCTGTACTTGTAAATGAAATAGTAGTCATATTTACTCCTTAAATATTAATTATAAGTATAATCATATGGAAATTTGATTTTTAAGTAAATGGTGTTTTTTTTAATAATATCTTTAACTAATTAGAGCTACTTGATTTAGACGGTTTTTAATTTTTTGCGCTGCCTAAAGTGCTGATAGTGTGATATTTCTAAATTTAACAAAAATGAAGTTTATAAGTCCCTAATAATTAATCTCTTGTTTTCAATATTTGACCCCGATGCCCAAATCGTGTATGCTGCACTGAAAAAACTTAAATTGAAGATTGGCTATGCAATCGAAAATCGCTTTGGGGCTCATATTTTCCTGCATCTTGACTTTAGGGGCTGTAGCAGCCTCAGAACCCGTTAAGGCTGTGGCGCCTGGACTTAAACAGCGCCAGCCGCATTGGCGGCCTAAAATCTTGGAGAACTACAATGAGGGCCAGCCTCAGCGTGTCCTTTTTTATGAACAGATCGGGGCGGCAGGCGAAGCTCCCGTCAAGCAAGTGTTCTTTTACCGCAATGGACAGATTCAATCGGAGATGGACTTAATCGAAGTTGCCGAAGATTCCCCAGCGGCTAAAGAGTGGAAATCGACAATTGTTCCTCATGGCATGACCATTTCTTTTTTTCCCAATGGACAACCAGAAAAGGTAGCTTTTTACGATCGAGGGATCCCGCATGGCGAGATGAAGCTCCTTTTCGAAGGAGGCAAGCTGCGGGGGCAATGCAGTTTTAACCAAGGCGAACGCCATGGACCTATGGTCTCTTTTTTCGAAGACGGAGCAAAATCCGAAGAAGCGGTCTTTGAGAATGGAAAAATCGTCGGCGAACTCGTCAGATATCACCCCAAAGGCAATCGCTCAGCGCTGATTCCTTATGAAAATGGGGTTCCTCACGGCAATGCAATGGAGTGGTATCCAAGCGGCGCTTTGAAAGGAAACTTTCGCTATCAGAATGGAGTCATGCATTCCGATGGCAAAAATCCTGCCGCTGTGATCTATGCAGAAGACCGTTCGATTCAAGAAGTTCAAGATTTCAATCAAGGGCAGCCGATTGGCGCCCACCTTCGCTATCACCCTAATGGAAAAGAGGCCTATAAGGTCCAATATAAAAATGGGCAAAAGCAAGGCAAAGAACAGTTTTTTGCCCAAGATGGAACATTGATTGGGGAAGGGGAATATAAAAATGGGACCCCTTTGGGCAAGCATTGGCGCAATGCAGAAAATGGCGCGCAGATCTATTTTGCAAATTACGACAAAGAGGGCAAGCTTTTAGCTCCTGTTCAAGAATTCACTCCTGAAGGGATAAAAGTTGCAGAATATTTCTTTGTTGACGGCAAACGGCATGGCCCGTTCCGCCAATGGTATGCTGATGGCGCGCTCAATATCGATTTCCATTATGACAGAGGCAACTTTGAGGGAGAACAGAAAGAGTATTATCAAAATGGTCAATTGAAAGTGAAGGCGCATTACCGCAATAACATCAAGGATGGATTGTTCGAAGAGTGGTATGAAAATGGTCAAATGTCGGCTCATTTTGAAATCACAAACGGCATTAAGCAGGGCTTATGCAGTGAATGGTATGAAAATGGAAAGTTAAAGCGCGAAGAGTTCTACGTGGATGGCAAGCTCGATAAAACACGCAAAGAATGGCATCCTAATGGAGTCCTGTCTTTTGCCGGAGACTTTGCCCTAGGCAAAAAGAAAGGAATGCACCAGCAGTGGAATGATGCGAACGAACTGCTCCTGCAGGTGCGCTATGAAAATGATCTGCCCATGGAAGAAGCGAGAACTTGGTATGAAAAAAATAAGCCAAAGCAAATTGTGCATTTTGAAAATGGCAAAAAGCAGGGGAAAGAGGAAGAATATTACGCTAATGGCCGTCTCAAGATGTCTGCAAATTATAAGGATGACAAGCTCGATGGAGAAATGAAAATTTGGTATGAAGATGGAGCGCTTTGCTCTGTCAAATCTTTCCGCGCCTCTCTTCCCGTCGGCGAACATAAGGATTATTTTTCCAAAGAAGACCTCCAGAAAGCTTTGCTGCCCGAAAATGCCTCTAAAAAACCTGTCTTGCAACTAGCCCGCCACTTCCAATTCAATGAAGAAGGCCAGATGCAAGGAGAGCAAAAGACTTATCATCCCGATGGGACCCTCCAAGCGTTGATTTCTTATGATAAAGGAGAACTGCACGGGGTGAAAGCGATGTGGGACCCTGAAGGCAATCTCATGGAAGAGGCTTTTTACAAAAATGGGAAACTTAACGGGCGCTTTTTTGAAAAGGCGCGTGATGGACGAGAGATCGTTTTCCACTATAAGAACAATGTGCGCGAAGGGATCCACGAAGTCTTTTATCCCACCCATGAATATTTGGGTAAAATCCGTGCGCTCGAAGTGAAGTTTGCAGGCGATCTCATGGAAGGGGAAGCGGTCGAGTACAATGAATCTGGGGTGAAAATCGCAACTACACCTTATGTGCATGGCCTCAAGGAAGGAATCGCCCAGATCTTATCGCCTAAAGGACAAGTATTAATGGCGATGGAGTTCCATGGCGATAAACGCAATGGCGCTTCTTTGCAATATTTCCCCAACGGCAAACTCTTTGTTGAAGGGCGTTATGTCGATGATCAGCGCGAGGGTAAAGAAAAAACTTATTACGAAAATGGCAAACTTGCCAAATGCATCCCCTACAATCATGACAAAATCGATGGCCTTTACCAAGAATGGAACGACCAGGGCATTTTGATTTTTGAAGGCGAATACAAAGAAGGAAAGCGCCATGGCAAGTTCAACAAATACTACGATGATGGCAGCCCTCGTCTTCTGATGTCATTTCGAGAAGATGAATTGCACGGGATGAAAAAGAGCTACGAGAAAGACGGGAAAGTCGCCGAAGCGAAGTACGATAAAGGCGTCAAAATTGGTTAGACATGGAAGTTTGCGCCCATTTCCAATAAGGAATACAATAGATGGATATTCCTTCCTCCTCCAATTCTTCTTCATGATCTTCAGTCACAATCGTTCCCTCGCGCAGGCCAAATTCTTTGCATGCTTCACAAATAGCAGAAATTTCTCGATGGCGAGTGGTCCCATTACCCATATCTGAGCAGGCTTGATAAAGAAGCAGATCGCCGCGGGGCGTAGTCACGACAAAGTCAATCTCCTTCTTCTGCCGCTCTGTTTTGTAATAGCAGATATTAGTATAACTTCTTCTCAAATGCATGAAGACGCTATTTTCTAAACGGGAAGCGCGCTCAAAATCCCGTTTTACCGAATAAGCAGTAATCACACCTGGATCGACAGCGTAAACCTTTTTGGGATTCACTTGTCTTTGTCTCTCTGAAAGGCTGAAAAAAGGAGCGGTTAACACCGCATAGGCATCTTCAAAATATTGAAGATAGTCGAATAAGCTATTTTTCCCGACTGAAATGCCTTGAGATTTCATGGTGGAAAAGACCTTGTTGACGCTTAAAGGACTAGAGAGCTGCCGCAAGATTTGGATCAAAAACTTTTGGACAACGTCCGCGTTGCCGATGGAATGGCGTTTAATGATGTCCCGTAAAACAACAGCATCCATATAGCCCTGAACCAATGAAGTATGGAGTTCTTTAGGGCTTGCTGCGACTTCCGGAAATCCCCCATAGGTCAAATATTCCTTGGCCAAATGCCGTATGACACTCTCTGTTTTAGCACTTTTGGGGTGCGACGAGTCGATGCCCCGCAAAGAAAGGAATTCCGAAAAGCTGTAGGGGAATACTTCTTGTGTCCAAGCTCTTCCCCCCAGAGCGGTACCAAGTTCTTTGCTCAGCATCCCAGCGGAAGATCCTGTGACGCAGATCTGCATCTGTTCAGTGTCGATGAGTCTTCGGATAAATTTTTCCCACCCATGGACGATCTGGATTTCATCAAAGCAAAAAAACAGATCTTTACTATGGACGTGATGGGGATTCAGTTCGAAATAAACGTCTAAAATGGTTTGGAAATCTCCGACTTCGAATCCTGCAAGCCGGTCGTCTTCAAAATTGATGTAAAGGTTAGAGTCTTTGGGGAAACCCTTTTCTTGACGTTGGAGAATGTGTTGATAGGCCATCCAAGTTTTTCCAGACCTGCGCATACCCATTAAGACCCAGACTTTTCTGACACTGGAAGGCAATTCTGGAGGGTGAATTGCCCTTGGAATGGGTTCTGGAAGGCTTCTCTCTTTAAATTCTAAAAAGATTGCCCGAATAGCTTCTTTCATCTTGTCTTTCATATAAACCCAAATATACAAAAATTTGGCTTTCCAGGAAAGACAAATAGTTATTTTGAAAGTTTAGAGAAGACTTGTTCCTCAATCTCTTTAGGGACAAATTCGTGAAGGCGGCTTTTGTAGCGGCCGATTTCTCGGATCAGCGTCGAGCTGATGTGGGCAACCCTTTCATCGGCCATGAGAAAAACGGTTTCTATGCCGCTTAAATGGCGATTGGCAAGCGCCATACGGAATTCATATTCAAAATCGGAAAAAGCGCGTAAGCCCCGGATCAGAAAATCGATCTGGTTTTGTTTTGCGAATTCGACGACAAGCGTTGAAAAATGCACGACTTCTGCATAAGGGTAAGGCTTGCAGATTTTTTTCAGCATCGCTTCCTTTTCTTGTAATGAGAAAAGGGCCTCTGGTTTAAAGGCATTCATGGCAATGCCCACATAGAGCCGGTCGCAAATCGTTGCAGAGCGTTTGATGATATCGATATGCCCTAAAGTCGGCGGGTCAAAAGTCCCTGGAAAAAGTGCTTTTTTCATATTCAAACATTAACTGGGCACACGGAATTGATGCAAGGTGGAACGGGAAAAAGAGCGGGAATCGACATGGTATAGTTGGGAGAGTTTAAAAGACTTTAAAACAGCAGGAACCCCTTCTTCCAAAAACAAAACACCTCCTGCATTTAAAAGAGTATGTGTATCGAAAAACATTAAAATTTCTTCCAGTACAGATTCTTCATAAGGTGGATCTACATACACAACGTCAAATCTCCGTTTTCCCTTACCCAACTTCTTCAACGCCAAAAGACAATCGTATCCCAGCACCGTGCACTGCGATTCAACGTCAAGGTTCTTAATGTTCTCTTCGATGCAGTGCAGTGCATGGCGGTTTGTTTCCACGAATACGGCTTGCGCAGCTCCACGACTCAAAGCCTCCAGGCCCATTGCCCCTGTGCCGGCGTAAAGATCGAGAAAATGCGCATTCTCAATCTGCGCCTGCAGGATGTCGAACACTGCTTTGCGCATGATGGCTAGTGTGGGGCGTGTCTGTGTTGATTTGGGCGATTTCAAAATGCGGTTGCGGAAAGCGCCTCCAATGATGCGAAGGGTCATTCGAAAGCAATCTCGCGACGGGATTTTTTAAGGATCTCTTTGGCCTCTTTTAAATGAGCGGCTTTTCCTTCTTTTAGGAATTTGGAATAGCAGACGTTGGCCTGCTGCGCAGACCAATCAGTCTCAAGGGCATGATTGCCTTTTTGTCCTTCCACAAAAGAGACGCTCTTCTTAATGGAGATCCACTGATCGCGATGACGTCCTTGAATGACAAAGTCGAAAGCGCAAGGGTCATCGATTTGGCCGATGAGGACGAAGGGTTGATGGGAATAAAGTGCAGGCAGGTGGGAACTTGCGGGATAGAATTCGATATGGGAATGGGGATTATGCGGGATTGCAGTGAGGATCAAGTCTTTTGCTATGGGATCTTTTAAATCGAGAACGAGTTTCGCTAGTTTTCTGGGAAGGGAAGCATGGGTGTCGGAATAAAGCAATTTCCCGCCGCTGATTGAGCAGAGCATGTCGAGGGAAACCAGATCATTGTCGCGGGCAACCGCGGCGGCATAAAGCGCCAATTTTCCGTTATTTCTTTCGACCCATTTTTTCATGACGTTTTGTTTGCGCTCATGGTTCAAGCTGGTTTTTCCGTCGGTAAGCAAGATCGCGGTGTGCATTTCTTCATTATCAGGAACAGAAGGAAGGATTTTTTCCAAGGAGCTGTAGATTTCTCCGGCGGCAAATAACCCGCCTGCTTCCTCTTTCTCGAGGAACTCTTCCGCAGCCTGGATATTCTTCATAGTGACCGTGCGGTTTTGCGGGCTGAAAGCGACAATTTTTTTATCAAGCACCATGATATTGAATGTATCGCCCTGCTGCATGCTGGCTAGGGCCTTTAATACGGCGCGTTTGAATACAGCGAAACGGTGTTTTTGGACCGAATTAGAACGGTCGAGGATGAAATAAAGATTTTGGCGGAGGCTATGGCTGGTGAAATCATAGTTGGGCTGAACAGAGAGGGAAAAAATATAGCCTTGACCGTCGGGATTGGGGAGGAAAGTGATATCGACATCAAAATCATTGTTCCATTCTGCGGCCATCGCCATTGCTGGGAATTCATATTGCTCAAGTTCGGAAACTGAGGCGGCGATGTTGACCTCTTTTTGCTCTGTCGAAGCAGGAGATGCTTTGGGAATAAACAGAGTAGAACGCACTTTTTCATTCTCAAGCTTTAAATCGCGCGATGTCATTTGAGCAGCCTGTGCTTTTAGTTCGGCCTTGAGCTGCAGATCTTCGCGGACTTTTGGTGAAAGTTGCTGGGGGGATAAACCGAGCGCATAGTCTGTTTCAAAGATCGCATGCAGGTTGAAATCGCTAATGGCAAGAAGATCTTCATAAGATCCTCCTTCAAAAGGGATGGCCGAAAGCGGAATTTCCGGCACCAGCGGCTTGGGATCGATTTGCAGCTCTGAAGCAATCGGCAAAGGAATTTGTTCAGGTAAAAAGAAGGTGGAGAGCGTGTTATCTTCGCTTTCGTGCAAAGCAGGCGCTGGCCTTAAGGTAAATTCTTTTCTTAGCGCCATGAGGTCGGGCATGGTGGAATCAATCGGAAGGATTTCTACAGCTTTTTCCTCATGAGGGGCAAGCGCGATCCCTTTGGGAAGTTCGATCAGATCATAAGGCTGTTGAAAGTGCGGTGAAAGAACAACAATTTCTTCGAATGCCTCTTCGAGGGCTTGATTTTTTTTCTGGGACAGCGCGGCATCCTCTTCGGCATCGAGCAACGAAGGAGTTGCCACAGTCATTCCGAACAGAGACTTTAGAGGGCCTTGCAAAATCAAGGGGTTGAAATAAAGAAAAACAACCGCCGCCACGTGTACTGCAAGGGAGAATGCAACGCATTTTACAAGCAGCTGTCGCGATCGGTGGGATAGGGTCATTGAAGTCATAGGGTATTTTTCAAAGCCTCCCTGCTTTTGAGGATGCGTTGTCTCAACGCTTCCTCTTTCGTTTTAGCTAAAAGGCCGTCTAATTTTTCCTTAGCTTCGCGAAGCAGAGGAATATGATGTGTTTCTTCTGCTTTTAAACGTTGAATTTCTATATCGATGAAATCTAAATATTGATAACACAACTGTTCTTTATCCGGAAATTGAACAGCAGCCGAGAAGTATTGAAGAACAAGGGGGTCGTCTTTGGCGATGAAATTATTTTTCATTTGCTCCAATAAAAAGATTTTGCGGTCTTTTTTCTCAGAAAAAGGAGCAAGCTCCGATTTGCATTCGATATAGCAAAGGCCCGCTTCTAAGTGGAGCGGCTCGGAATGCAGCCTGCGTTTGATTTGAACGTCTTTTAAAAGATTGCAAATGGTTTGAGAGGCTGGAGAATTTTCATTTTTATCAGCGCTCTTTAGCAAAGCAAAATCCAATTTTGCCTTTTCAATGGTTGCGGCGAGGGCAAAGTAGGAAGAGACATGCGAAGAAGAGTGGATCAAATTTTCAAAACTTTTTTGCGCTCTTTCCTTTTCTCCGATAGCAAGATAAGCTTTTCCAAGCTCGAACTGGGCCATCCGTTGATATTTCCATGGGAAATCAGGGTGGGTTTTGACCTCTTTGTTCAAAGCTTCAAGAAGAACAATATATTCTTTTAAGCGTCCGCTTTTGTGATAAAGTTCTGCAAGTCTTAACGCTTCCGCTTCTTTTTCCAAAGTTTGCTCAGTGATCGCAAGGACGCATGCATTTTCCTTCACGCCCAGCAAATTTTCCAAGGCGATGGCTGCGCGTTCAATGGCAGCGTCTTTTCCGTTTTTGTACTGTTGATAGTAATAGCCTGCAAGCCAGCGCTGATTCTGCAGGTTGGGAGGCTTGTCCAAAGCTAAAAAGAGGTGGTCGGCTGCCTTGGAGATCATTTCTGTTTTTTCGTCGCTCTGGGCTTTGCTCGCCAATCCAAGATAAGTGTTGAATAGAGTGAGGTGCAGGTCATTTGAACCCTGTAATTTTGGATTGAGGGCCAGAGCCTTTTCCGCATTCAAAGCGAAATGAATGTCGTCGCGCTCTTCTTTATAATGGGCATAGGCCAAGAGAAGATAAGCTTCAGCGCAAGAGGGGTCTTTGGAAAAATCTCGGACATATTCACTGAGCGTGCCGATCGACTCCTCATAATTTCCCAATTCAAATTGGACTCTGCCCAGCAGATAGCGCATTCTTTGTTTTTCCAGGAGCGAGAATGTCTTTTTTTCTTGCAAGGAAGCATTGAGGATGGAAAGGAGCTGCTCTTTTTTTACTTTTTCTGATCCGGATGAAGTTCTTCTCAGATCTTCCAGTCTGCAATTGACAATTTGACGCAGAGCATTGGCCCGATTAGCGCTTTGAGGGAACTCCTTGAGGAATGCTTCGAAAAGCTTGAGCGCCGTCTTGCCATTTTTCTTCTAGAAGATAGAGCAGTGCATTGTCGTAGAGCAGCGCTTCCCGCTGAGGATGATGAGGGTTGACCTCAAGCAATTCGCGAAGAGCTGAGCGCGCTTTAGCCCATTGCTTTTTTTCCCGGCATAACTGGGAATGCATGAGCAAGACGTTCGCTGTTTCTTCATCATAGGCAAATTGACTTTTGAGCACGGCGAGTGTTTTTTCAAAAAGAAGGAGGTCCTGCGTTTCTTGGGCGGCAGCGATGAGGGAGAGCAGTGCGCTTTTTTCTTGATTGCGGTCAAGTTTTTTAGAAGAGAGGCTTTGCGTTAAAGGGTCTATGGCTTTCGCATAATCGTTAGCGAGAAATAGCGACTTGCCCAAAAAGTACTGAATGAGCGGAGCTTTATCCGAAGCGATGTATTTGCCCCCTTTATCGTAAGCGGAGATAAAATCGCGGTGCCGTTTCTCCTGGAAAAGAAGGTTGAGTTGATTAAAGGCAGCTTTAGAGGCATTTTTTCCTCCCAGCTCATAAATAGCGCCAAATGTTTCGATCGCAGCACTTTTGTCGAAATGGATTTGGAGCGAGGCGGCCTGAAAAAAATAATCCTCTTTTTTGCCGGTCTCTTTATGGGCGAGCAGAGTGAAAAGAGAAGCTGCCTTTTGGCGGTCCTCCAAAAAGGCAAAAATTTGCGCTTGCTGCAGCAGTGTCATGTCGCTGTACTTGGTGTGCATCAATTGCTGGTATTCCGAGAGTGCAGCTTTCATGAATTCTTTCTTTCTCTTCTCATTTTCAGGAGCGTGCCCTTTGCAGAAATAGATTTCCCCGAGTTCGAAGCGGACCGTATTGATCTCGTCAGCTGTAGCATTCGGGTCTTTAAAAAAGGACTCTGAGGCCAGAATGAATTCATCCTGTTTTCCCATCTCATAAAGACAATGCAGGCGGTGGAATAGGGTCTTTTGGCGGAATGGTTTGCTTAAGATTTTCTCGTAGCTGACGGCAGCCTCTGAATAATTTTTTTCTTGAAAATAGAGGTCGCCGAGCATCGCATTGAGCTGGTCCACGTAAGAACTCTTCGGATTTTTGTTCAAAAAGTCGCGGATCTGATTTTTGGCCGTCTTATAGTCCTTTTCTTTCCAGTATTCCGCTATCCTGCGCAACTCCAGGCTTTCTTCCAAAGAGGCATCGATATTGCGGGCCGATAAGTGAGAAAAGCAAAAAAGGGTCACCAAAAAAAAGAGTCTCAGTGCGATGGACATCACCTAACCTCATGCAAAATCATTAATTTTTTAATTATATACGGGCTGCATTTCAATGGTACAACAATTTTCTCATTCAAAATTTTTCCCTCCCTTGCTACTTTTGGTAAAAATAACGGAGATTCCATGGGAATTCAGTTGATGATCATTGCCTCACTGTTCATCGCAGCCTCCAATTTCTGCATGCGCAGAAGTATCGACTCCGGAGGTTCCAGCAAAGCGTTTTTGATGATCCAGCTCACCATCGTTTTTTTAGTCGCAGTTCTTTTGAACCCTGTGCGAACAGGCGATTATCGATGGAGCGAGTGCATGGCCTATTTCGGGATTGGGGGCGGGGTGGTGCTTGCGATCATGATGATCTTTCTGGGCAAATCGTTGGAATCGGGTCCTCCTGGACTGACATTTGCCGCCCTGAATTCCTCTGCAGTGATGCCGATGATATTGATGGTGATGCTATTTGGGGCGCCATTCGGATATGTCTACTCCCTGTACAATGGATTGGGATCTTTGCTGGTCGTCGTTGGACTATTCTGGGCGGGCCGGGGAGCGGCGCATTCCGATAAGAAAACGCAGTGGACAGCTCTCGTCCTCAGCGTGTTTTTATTGCACACCCTTTTTCTCATTCAGATGCAATGGAGGGCGCTTTTTATCAATTTTCCCGGAGACAACGGCCTGCTCCTCAATTTCAATTCCCAAGATGCTAAAAGCCAATGGTTTATGCCGTCGCTCTTCTTTGCGGCAGCCTGCATCCAATGGGCGGTATACCTCACCACCCAAAAGAGGCGCCCTAATCGATCGGAGGTTCTCTATGGCGTTTTAGGGGGCCTTTCTAATGGAATCGGCACCTTTTTCATGATCTGGTCCACCGAAGTATCTACTCCTCTGGAACATGCGATGATCTTCCCCATTTTCTCCGTGGCCATCATCCTCTCCTGCAACCTCTGGGGCCAATGGCTCTATAAGGAGAGGGTAAATTGGCTGGCCAACAGCCTATGCGTCCTGGGCATTCTCATCGGTACTTTAGATTGGAAAGTTCTTCTGACTATAATTAAATAAATATTTGTCCGTCTAATTATATATTCAATTTTTACATATATAAAAATACAGTAAATTAATATTTTAAATTAAATTTTACTATAATAATTAGATCTTTAACTCATTGTTTTTATTCAACTAAACTCTTTTGTTTGGTATAATTAAAACTAAAATAAGAATGAATAAAGTATTGAGGTGTTATTATGACTGTTATTAATCATGTTAATGATGATTTGTTTGTTAAGTCGATTTTGTCAAACGATTTGGTCGAGTTAGACACATATGATATTAATGATCCCGATCCCGAGAGTCCGTTGTTGAATCGTGTGAAGAAATTGTCCGACGATGAAAGAAAAGAGTTGAAAAATGGGTTAAATGAAATTTGGACGCAGATCAATGCTCCAATTTTTTCAACTTCCCCCCTCCAAGAAAAGGGACTGTACGCATTGATCCTTGCCGATGACGGAACTAGAGCAAAAGTGCCTTGCTGCCTTTCCGCATTGATTCGCAAGATCAGGAATTTATTCGGGAGAGTTCCCAGTGCTGATCTTGTAAGACTTCTTAAAGTAACCAGAAATGATTTAAAAACTAAGGGATATGTACAAGGCGATCCATTCAACGCGGAAGCTGTACTGACCACAACAATTGGAGCAATAAAAGGTCAGATCATATGTGGAAATAAAAAGCCTGCTGAGGTGATTGGGTCTTTGATATCTGAAGTAATTCAAGCTGAAAAAGAGTTTGCAAGAGATGCAAATAAAGTTTGGGACGAACCTGCAACACTATTTAGTTTTCAAAATTTAACTTTAACTTTGCAGCAAACGATAGGAAATACTATTCCTTCTATTATGAATGAAGTGAGTCCAATTTTTAATGAAATTTTTAATCTTGTCCAAGATCGAAAAACACTTGACCCCGCTGCTTTCTTTACCAAGTATGGTCAGAATATCACTAATGAAACATTTGTTTCCACTTTTGTAATTGGAAGATTAAGTTTAATTAAATCGAAGTTAAACGAGTTTGAGAGTTCTTATGATGCAAAGTTGAAGATTTTTGAAAATAGGCGGAAAGATTATAATGATAAACAAACAAAGGCACAACAGAACAAGGGAATAGAAGAGGCGCGCGTACAAAAAGGTAAAGACTTAACTGCTAATGCAGATAGGATTAAAAAACTCCAACTGGAATTGAATAATTATGAACAAATATGCAATCTCATTAATGAGACATGCAAAACAATGTCGGACCCGCGCGCAACATTGCAATCGGTTAGACTTGCCCTGAACGTGGCCCAATTTAACATCAATGTCACTCCCAACCAATCATTGAAAACGACACAAAATATTGCGCAGGACTTAACACTCTTAAAAACAGTTGCTGATACTAATTTCAGTATGGACAAGCAGCCATTAGCTAATGCCCTGACGGCGCTTTTATCTCCGGAGTTGTCTAAAGCGCTTAATGCAGTTTTAGGAAAGCCAGAAAATAACCAGCTCTCTAAGTTTTCATTGTTAAAAGAACTAGATGGTGATGCACAAGATTCTACCTATCGTAGTTTGTTAACTTATTTCATATCGAATCCGAACCAGGCTATTCATTCAGATGATCTGGAAAAGAAGTTCATTCAAGATTGCTTTAAATTTTGGGAAATTATCTTCAATAAATTTAAAGATGTTAAAGCTGCTGAGCTAAAAAAAGTGAAAGAAGAGCAAAAACAAGTTGAGAAACGGCCGGTACAAGCCAAACTCGCTGGAGACTCAACAGCTATACAAGCATTCCCAGTTGCCACGGTTGTAAGTGCAGTACAGCAACCAGCTGGGACACCTCTCGATACACCCGGACTTATCTCTCTTAGCAAGATAATTTATGGGTTGCATCCGAACCTGGCAAATGAAGCAGAAGCTGAAAAATGCTATAAAAGAGTAGTGCCTGATACAGGGGATCAAATCACAAAAGATGAAGCGGAAGCTGTTTACAAGAATTTCTATTGGATTCTGAAAGATAATAATAAACTCTGGGGAGACATCCATCAAAGCGGACAGTATCAGGGACATTCTAAAGATACTGCTTGGGGAACAAAGGTGTTTTTAGGAGAAAATAAAATTCCTGCAGGAAAAACTGACATCAGTGCAGTAGATCTGAACAGCTATCGTTGGCAAGCGCTTGATCAAGTACTTAGGAAAAAGGTGCGTAATAACGACGGCCAGCTGCCGGCATAATCTCATTGATTTTGGGGAGCATTCCGCTCCCCAAGAACCCCTCACATAAAATCTAAATAGTCATTGAGCACTGCATCGTAATGGGCGATGAGCTCATTCGCTTTGGCTTCATTGCTTTTTTTCAACTGTTCGTAGATGCGCAGGCCTTGAGCGCTCAAACCATGTTGGAAGTAGAGCGCGCCGAGGCGGGAAAGGACTTCCTGTTCGTTGGGCTTGACCTTCAGAATGGCCTCATATTCGCGCATCTCTTCGCGAAAGAGCTCGAGGTGATGGTAGATGAGGGCGAGCTGGGCGTGGACCCAAGGGTCATTGGGGGCATAGGAATCCAAGATTTTGTACTCTTCTATGGCCCTCAGGGAGGCTTGTTTGAATTTCTCTACCATTGCAGAACCGACATAATCGGGAGAGACCCAAAAGTGCTCTTCATCAGGATAGAGCTTGCGCGGATCCATGTAAAGCCGGGAAAGGGAGAGATAGGAATCTGCGAGGCGGGCATGGGCTTCAAGATCGGTGGGTTTCAGTTTGATCAGCTCGATCTGCTGTTTGATCATCATGATGAGCAAAAGCTCTTTCATTTGATGCAGGTCTTTCCAATGCGTCCAAGCGCTGAATTTTTGCATCAGCGGGGAAAGAGTTTTAAAGGAGGAGGGAATCGAGTAATAAGAATACTCCAATCGATGGAGATAGGAAAGTAGCCGACCGAGGGCAGAGACAAGAGAAAGGTAATATTCGGCACTCTCTTTTTCGAAGTGAAGAAAAGTACGGGAAGCGTCTAGAAAATGAGATCTCACTTCGAGAAGCTGATTGGGTTTTTTGGCCTGAAAATAGAATAAGAGAACAAAGTAGGTAAAACCGGTGAGAAATAGCCCTGCCAGAGAGAAGGCGAAGATTGTCGTTTTTGTAAGGAACGAAAAGAAGAGGACAAAGGCAGCAAGCTCTATCACCGCGATGGAAAAAAACAGGATGTGGAAAAGAGCATACTGCCGCGTGACCTGTTTGAAATCTTCCAATGCTTCATTGCAAAGGCGGTCGATGCGTTCAAAAGAAATAGACTGATCTGTTTTTAAAAATTCGCTGGATGTTGTCATGTGGGCTTACCGTAGATAACGATTTTAATCGGCGGCTTGTTTTTCTCAATCAAAAAGCTTAGTCATATGCCGTTTGCAGCATGTAATCGATGACGCGCTGGGAGACGCCATTGTTTTTAAGCTCTTGGACATCGCTCGAGGAAAGATGATAAACACTGCCCGTCGAATGGATCGCGCCGATAATTTTATCATCGCTAAGCCCCGCTTGAGTCATTTTTTCAATATCTCTTGTAGAGAGCTGTTCCCCTCTGTCGATTTTTCTTGTCGTCCGCGGAGATTCGCTGTTGAGTTTATCTCGATCCGAAGAATCGAGAGCAGCTCCGATCAGAGCTCCTCCTACTGCACCTACTGCGCCGCCCACCAAAACCCCGGCGGGAGTTGGGCTGACGAGTGCACCTGCTCCCATCCCGACGCCCGCGCCGACCAGAGCGCCTGTCTCGGCTTTATTTTCACAGCCGGCCGTCATGAGGATCGGTCCAATCGCTAAAATGAGAAAAGTATACCGAAAATGATTCAAAAGTTGGGAATTTGGCAAGGCGGCTGCGCAAATTTTTTGTCTGGAGCGAGCGACCATTGTGCGAGCACAAGGCGCGAGTGAAGACAAAAAATGTGCTGCATAGCCAACGCAGCCAAAAACCAACTTTTGAGTCATTTTCGGTATAGATCGCATAAAAAAACTCCTGCTTACATCTTAGGTATATTCAAGCTCTTTTACTCTTTGAAAAATGCATTGGCAAGTTTTTTTAATCACTCATTTCAGAAAAATGGTGAAAAAAAATAATTTCTATGTTGAATTAAGAAAACAGCTATCATGAATCGAGGAAATACCCATGAGCCATAAAAAGAGAATTCTGCTGATCGAAGATGAGGAAGATATTGCCGCTTTGATAAAGCTTCAAGCGGAAGCCTCCGGTTACAAAATGCACGTCGAGGTCGACGGCATTAATGGATACCGGGCGATTGAACGTGAAAAACCTGACCTGGTGATCCTCGACATTATGCTGCCGGGACAAAATGGGTTTGATGTCTGCCGCAAAATCAAAAGCAGTCCTGAGCTGAGGATGATCCCAGTGATCATCCTAACCGCAAAAGGAGAAGAGCTCGATATGGTCTTGGGGCTAGAGCTCGGAGCAGACGACTATGTGGCCAAGCCTTTTTCACCCAAGGTGCTTTTTTCACGGATAAAAGCAGTCTTGCGCCGCAGCAAGGAGCCGGAAAAAGCTCCTAAAGTGATCAGCTTTGGGGAGTTTACCCTTGAAGTCGACCGCTATCTGCTCCGCAAAGGAGACAAGATCATCACGATCACGCTTTCAGAATTTGGCATCTTGCGCCGTTTGCTCACCAATCGCGGCAAAGTGCTGACCCGCAATCAGCTTCTCGATGACATCCATAATGACGATGCTTTCATTGTCGACCGCAATATCGACGTCCATATCGCTTCGCTGCGAAAAAAGCTCGGGCCCAATTTTGATTGGATCGAAACAGTTCGAGGGGTCGGTTATCGATTTAGGGAAGAGCCTGCTTTGATTCCAGCCGGAAGAAAATGAAACGGCATCGTTCTCTTTTTCCGGTCTTACTGACTTATTTTCTAGATAATTTCGGACTTGCGATCGTCTTTCCGATTTTTACCCCTTTTATCCTCAAGTCCACACACTTGCTTTTCTCTTTTTCAGAAAGGGCAATTCTTCTAGGAATTTTGATTGGAGCTTTTCCTTTAGCGCAATTCTTTGGCGCGCCTTTGATTGGACAATTCTCCGACAGATTTGGCAGAAAGCGCGCGTTTTATATCACCATTTTGGGAGTGGCCATCGGCTATACGCTCACCTCGATTAGTGTGATGGCAGGGTCTTTTACCGGTCTTTTCATCTGCCGCTTGTTCACAGGTTTTTTTGCGGGAAATCTAACTCTTTGTTTAGCCGCTATTGCCGATATGAGCCCTGATGACGCCAGCCGTACGAAAAATTTTGGGCAAATCGGCGCGATTGGAGGTTTAAGCTTTATCGTAGCCATCGCTTTGGGCGGCATCTTTTCCGATCCCACCATCAGCCGCCATTTTAATCCTAGCTTCCCCTTTTGGATCACTGCTTTTCTCTCTTATCTTAATTTCATCTGCATGGTGCTTCTATTCCAGGAAACCCACGCTCCTACGCGGCATCCTGGAATCAATCCATTAAAAGGGGTACATAATATTGTCATCGGGTTCAAAATCAGAGGACTGCGCGTCATTTATGCAGCTAATTTTTTATTTATGCTTGCTTGGGTCGCCACAATGCAATTTCTTCCCAGTTATTTGCTCATCGATTTTAAGTTCCAAACCTTCGGCCTCACCCTTGCCTTGATGGGCGTAGGGGCCATTTGGTCGTTTACTAATATGTTTGTCAACCGCTTGCTCGCAAAACAGTTTTTTCCTGGACGAACGTTTGTTTTTTGTATGTTTTCGATCTCTATCCTGTTGCTCTCTCTGGTTTTCTCAAAAACACCTGTTGTATTTCTATGCCTGTTCTTTCTTGGGACTTCATTTGCTTCCCTTTGTTGGACCAATGGCATTGCCACGATCTCTTTGAAAGCTCCTGCTTCCATTCAAGGAAGCATCCTCGGGATCAACCAGTCGATCAATTCTATCGGCGCCATGCTCAGCCCGTTGATTGGCGGGATGCTCATGGGGCTGAATAAAAAGGCTCTCTATCTTTTTGGCGGGACAGCCACTTTATTGGGATTTGTTCTTTTGCTGGTCTATAAAGCTTATGACGAACATTATCATGATTAAAAAGAAACGAGTTGAACGATATAACGATAAGAACGATATTTAAAACGTGGAATTATTTCTTGTATCGCTCTTATCGTTATATCGTTCAAATCGTTTTGTAATTTTTTCTCAATGCGAAAAAATAAAATCTTCTTTAATCCTAATATCCTGTTATTTCAATCTTGTTTAATAACTTGGCAGATGCGCTCTGCACGTGTTCGATGGGATAATTGATGAAGGTTTTGCCGAGAAGGCGGAATTTTTCGGGGTCGTCGGAAACGAAAAATTGATAATGGGGAATCGAGGTGGAAGGATTGAGGAGGTTTCTTTCTGCAAGGACCATGCGGGTTTTTTCGGCGCAAGCGATGGAGGGGTCGATGAGAAGCACTTCCGGGCCAAGCTCGTTCTGGATGGTCGACTGCAGAAGAGGATAATGGGTGCAGCCGAGCAGCACGGCATTGATCTCGCGATTTTTTAAGGGTCGCAAATACTCTTGGACTACAAGGGCGCTCATCGGGTGTTCGACATAGCCTTCTTCCACTAAAGGGACAAATAAGGGGCAGGAGATTGAATAGAGCTCCACGCTGCTGCTGCGCATGAGGATCTGGTGTTGATAAACGCCGGAAGTGATGGTGGCACGGGTGCCGAGAATCGCCACTTTTCCGGTGGGGAACAAACGGGCCACTTCTTCTACGCCTTGCTCTGTGATGCCGATCACGGGAATATCCGAAGAATTTCTCACTTGCTCCAAGGCAGCGGAACACGACGTATTGCAGGCGATGACGAGGACTTTAACCCCTTGCGTCTTTAGGAAAGAGGCATTCTCCAAAGAGTATCTTAAGATGGTCTCTGAACTTTTGCTGCCATATGGGAGGCGCGCAGTGTCGCCGAAATAGACAATGTTCTCAAAGGGCATCAATTCGCGGATGGCCCGCATGACAGTCAATCCTCCGAACCCAGAGTCGAAAATGCCGATGCTGCCAAAACGCGGATCAATTTGGGTCATCAGGAAGCCTCAATTCTTGCCCAACGATGATTCTGTCATTGGAAAGGTGATTGATCTTTTGAATGATTTCTACGGTTGTACGTTGATTTCGGGCAATCTTTTCTAGAGAATCTCCTGCTTTGACGCGGTAAGACTTCGTCGAAGAGGGGGTTTCGCGTTGTCCGATTGCTTTGGAAATGTTTGTCAGGGTGCCTTTGAGTTTGCCCACTTCATCGAGCCGTTTCTCGTGGGAGAAAAGATCTTCCTGAATTTTTGTCGAGGCAGCGCTGAGCGCGCGCAGGTCATTGGCGGCTTTTTCCAAAGTCTTCTCGAGGCCGACCACTTTTTTTTCCAAGGTATTGACTTGAGCTGTGAGAAGAGTTAATGAGCCGCTGTCTTTGGGTTGTGCTGGGACTTTGTCTTGCTTTTTTAGACGTTCATCGAGAAGTCCCAATTCTACCTGCGTTGACTTCAGCGCATGCTTGATGTCGTCAAGTTCAATGCGGAGTTCGTCCAGCTCCGGATTTGTATAAAATCCGGAGTTGGGTTTTGCGTAAAGTGGTAACGTCAGCAAGAGGAAGAAAATCAATCGCATCGGTCAGCCTCAAATACATTATTTTTGATAGATCCGGAATTCTCCGCGACGGTTTTTCGTCCAAGCTTCCGCATTATGTCCGAGGTCCAAAGGTCTC
The DNA here is from genome assembly GCA_963698815.1 of uncultured Verrucomicrobiae bacterium. Lineage (GTDB taxonomy): Bacteria > Chlamydiota > Chlamydiia > Chlamydiales > Rhabdochlamydiaceae > CAJCIW01. Next base: position 192,562 of record CAVOSF010000007.1, on the reverse strand, counting down.
TCTTTTCCGTAAGAGACGGTGTGGATTCTTTCGGGATCAACCCCTTTTTGCACAAGAAGCGATCGGATGTAATTCGCGCGTCTTGCTCCCAAAGAAAGATTGTAGGCTTCCGGGCCGCGTTCATCGCAATGGCCTGAGATGAACACATAAATGTTTTCATGGGATTTCAAATGGCTCGCAATGCGCTCGACAACGGCAGTGTATTCTTTGCCGCGCAAAATGTGATCGTCGGTATTGAAGTACACACTTTTGAAAATCGCCGCTTCAGCGCCCGTCGGGGTGCGGAAATTATCGAGGCCAGGCACTCCGCTTCCTGGCTCTCCAGGGGAAGCTTTAGGCTGAGGGATCGCGCCATCGGCAAATTGCGAGCGCAGGTCTTCATCTTTGAGTCCGATGAAATCTTCACCGCTTGGGCCGAAGAAATCGTCTCCGGAATGATCATCGCTGCCCCACAAAGATTGCGCGCTTCCTCTATAGTTGCCGGCGGTGGAATTGTCATCCCAAACGCCTCCCGCATCGTTGCGTTTGCACCCTGTGATGAAGCATAGTGCCGCACAGATCAAGGTGATGGGTAAATTATCTCATGTTGTTTCTCCTATAAAAATTTTCTATCTTGCGCCCCATGTCGGATAATGTTTTTTACCAGGGCCTTTGCTAATTTTAATTGCCTCAGGCTGATTTAAGTTGACGATGTAAATTTCCGAGCCCGAAGCATCCGTCGAGTTGAAGACGATGTGCTTGCTGTCTGGGCCCCAATAAGGATTTTCTTTGTTCCCGGGTCCTGAGGTCAATTGCCATTCTTCACCGGATCCGAACTCGTATATCCATATCTGCCTTATTCCATTTGTTTTAGCACTATAGGCTAATTTTGTTCCATCGGGAGCCCAACAGGGGCAGGAATTTTCCCGGTTTTGCTTGCTGATCATCACAGCATTGGCGCGTTTATCATGCGCAACAGCTGGGATGGTGTAGATACGCATGCCGCCATCTTTATCAGAAACAAAGGCGATCTTCGAACCATCCGGGCTGAATGTTGGAGAAGCTTGCGTGGAGCGAGGGTAAGAATAAAGCTGGATGGGCTTGCCCACTTCGCCCGATTCCGGGTTGAAAGGTTGCATGAAGAGATCGGTCCGGCCGCCCGCATCGCAAATGAAAGCGACTTTATCGCGCTTTGGAGAGATCGCTGGGAGCAATTGATTGCCGCGCAAATCGATCAACCGTTTTCCTTCGCCTCCCTTGAGGGAACCAAGATAAATTTTGGGCTGCCCCATTTTATAGGAGACGTAAAGGAAGCGGTCATTATTAAATCGGCTGTGATGGGGCACGATGACGGGAGTGACGTTATAGCTTCCATCATGGGTCAGCTGTTTCGCATTGGCGCCGTCCCAATCGCATTCCCAAATTTCAGAAGCCCATTCCGACGCATTTTTGCTTTGATAAGAGAATAAAATCCGGCTGCTCGCAACGCCGTCTTTATTGAACAAAGCTTTATGGATCCCATCGGCCAGCTTGTGAATTTGACGGCGGTCTTGGTTCAAATCTCCCGAAAGTGCGATCTCTGAAAAAGATTTGAGCGATCCGTTTTGTGTATTAAAAACCGCAGCAGATAAGAGGCGGTCTGCCACTTTCCATCGAATGGCATAAGAGATGCCGAAATTTTTCCATACCGATAAATTGAATGCCGTGGAATTGTCATTGGAAGAAAGCTGCTGTTCTTTTTCCGAACTTCTCGGAGAGACGGTTGTGGAACCGTTGTAATTGAGATCATAGGCTAAAATCGTCTCCAGTTGATTGAGATAGGAAGTGTCGAAAGGAGTGTTTTGCGTTTGGATCTTTCCAAGATAAACGGGCTGCAGCGGGCTGGAGGTCGGCAGGTGGACGCGGATTTCCTGGCTTTGATCAGCATCAGCAGCGAAAGAAGCGATGGGCATTGCCATCATTAACAATAAAACGATCCAATTCATATAATCATTCCGTTAAACTCTTATTCATTGCAAAACGTTAACATAAAAGTATATTCTTTTTTAGTCGCATAAGCACCGTCAAAACGGGGGAACCTTAACCTTGGCAGAGTGCTTTCCAAGTACTGCTTGTTCTTTTCACTTTGTGTTTTAAGGACAACTACTTTAGCGACTGTTCCATCTTGACGCAAGCTCAATTGAATTTTCACCTCGCCAAAATCGGGAAGGCTCAACGCTTGATGAAGATAAGCGGCCAAAGTCTCTGCATAATCGCCTTCCTCGGTTGCCATTGCATTAGAGGGAATGTCAATTTGCAAAGAGAGGGGGGCAATCGTTTTGGCGCCGGTGCGTGCTATTTTGTTCACACCCTTATTCTCCATTTTGGCAATGCTATCCTCAAGTTCTTTAATCAGAGAATCGGAGATTTTTGCGCGGTTCTGCGTCGGCGGATTTTTTTTGGGGACAGGTTGTTTAGACTTGGCTATTTGTTTGTCGGCGATTGCCGGCTCTTTTTTAGTGGGAGAAGGGGCTGGTTTTTTAACGGTTTGCTCTTTCTTCGCTGCTTGGGGCAGCTGTTTTTTTTGAACAGATTGTTGTTTTGTTGGGGAAGAACTCGAAGCCGTGCTTTTTTTCTCGAGCGTGACAGTCTTTGCCAAAGGCTTTGGGACAATTGTTTTCACGATCAGGGGCTTATGTTTTTTCTTATGAAAGACGAAAGAGGGTGAAATGAGGAGGACGAGTAAAAAGAAAAAATGTATGGCAAGGATGGCGAATAAAAGAAAGTTGAGGATTGGATTTGAACGAAGCCTTGCCAATTGCATACACTACCCCGGTTGGAGGATGACGTCGAGCTGTTCGAACCCTGCGATTTCTACGGCGTTTTTTACGGTTTGATAGGTGCCGAATTGCGCTTTTTTATCATGGAAGAGCTGCGGAACTCTCTGAGGATAGGAGAGTTTTGCTTGTTTTAAAATTTGGATGAGCTCTTTTTCCGTAACGCGCTGCCGATGGATCCAAATGGTATTATCTTCGTGGACATGGATAGCGACAGGACTGTCCTCTTGGACGACGGCCACTTCTTTGCTATCGTGCTGCGGAGCCGAAGCGAGCTGGACTCGGTCGAGTTCAAGCATAGGGGCGATGATAATGAACATGATTAAGACGATGAAGACGACGTCGATGAGCGGCGTCAAATTAATCGCACTTTCTTCGGAGGAATCTTCTTTGAGTACTGACAGACGCATTTTGCGCATAATGACTTACATAATATCCGCTTTGCGGTATTGCAACTCTATGGAAGAGAGGAGTTGATAGAGAAATTCCTCCATTCCGGAAGCGTAGTTCTTGATCGCATTTTTTAGGTAATTATAGGCGATCAGGGCAGGAATCGCAATGATGAGCCCCAAGACAGTTGTTGAAAGCGCGGTAGAAAGCCCTCCGAGCACTGCTGTGTTAGATCCAACAGATCCTCCGGAATGCAGCCCGGAAAAAGTGATCAAAATGCCCCAAACTGTGCCGAGAAGTCCCAGAAAGGGGGCGAGAGTAATGATGGTCGAAAGAATAAAAAGATTTTTTTCGAGAAGTTTGATCTGTGAGGAAATGGTTGTTAAAACATGTGTCTCGACAATGTCAAGATCGTTCGGGGAAAGATAGACTTGCCCAGGATCTTTGCCGGTTTGTTTGGCAGCGAAGTAATGGTTTTTATTGAGGATTTCAACAGTTTTAGTCTTCAATTCCCGAAAGATTTCCGCATAGGGGTGAGGGATGATTTTATTTTTTGGCTTGGGGAGTTCTTCCAGCTCTAAATGCAGGATGCGCTCTTTATTCAGCTGATAAGCCTTATGAAATGCATTAGAAATCTGTTGCACTTGACGTGTGGTCCATACCTTTTGGACCAAGACGATCCAGCAAAGGATGGACAAAGAAATCAATCCTAAGATAATAAGTTTACCAAGAAGGTCGGATTGGGCGTATGCGGAGACGAACGCGCCCATATTTGCTAGTGGAATAGTGATGCTCATGAAGATCTTTTATACCTTAAACAGAGGGTAATTGTCAAGGATGACCCAAGATCCTTTAGTCGTTAGTTTTTACACGGAGAATTCGCCGTATCAGTTGGAAGCGATGTCGCTGATCGCTTCTTGCCGCGAGCATGGCATTGAAGCGGATATCGAGGGCATCCCTACGGAAGGATCTTGGGAGCAAAACTGTGCGATGAAACCTTTTTTCATCCGTAAAAAATTGATCGAAAAGAGACGCCCGATCTTTTGGGTCGATGCGGATGCTGTCTTTAAAAAGAAGCCTGACTTTTCTTTCATGGCGCATAGCGATCTGGCTTTCCGCGAGATGAAAAGATTTTCCAATGATAGGCGTTTTAGGTGTTTTTCAGGCTCAATTTTTTTAAACTTTACCGCTTCGGGGTTGCTTTTTGTTGAAAAGTGGTGTGAATATTGCCAGGAGAAGATCGACCGAAAAGAAGACCTGGTGTTTCTCGATCAAATTTCTCTTTTGGATTTGATCGAGCGCGGCGAGCAGGTGAAAGTCTGTTCGCTCCCTATTGCTTATGCGAAAGTCTTCGACATCGATGCGAAGGAAATCGATCCTGATGAAATCGTGATTGAGCATTATCAAGCTTCTCGGCGTTATCGCTATTGGAAACCGTGAACACTCGAATCACTGCAGTCATTAGTTTTTGTTCTAACGATTGGCGATTTATCAAACAGTGCGTCGACGGCATATCTGCTTTTTGCGGGCAAGTAATCATCACGGTTTGCGATCATTTTTTTGACGGCTCAAAAGAAAATTACGGGCTGTTAGAGGAGGCCTTCCGACGCTTTCCCGAATGCACTTTCCTTCTATTTCACTTTGATCCCGAAGAGAGTTATCGTCGGTTCTCGCCGATTACTCCTGGACACCAGGATTGGCGCCATGAATGGCATAATACAGGACGCTACTTAAGTTATTTCTACTGTTTATCTGAAACAGAGTGGCTTTTCTTCCTAGACTCCGATGAGATTATTGACAGCAAACGATTCGGTGAGTGGTTGAAACAAGCAGATTTTGAAAATTTTTCCACTTATCGATTTGTGGGGCTGCGCTATTTTCGCGAAGCAAAATTCGAGGCCTTACCCCATGACCATTTGAGCTTGCTCGTCAAAAAAACAGCCATTGATCCTCAATTTTTATGGGATGCGGACGAGCGCGAGGGGTTATTTCAACGTGTGCCGGGCAGCAAACAACTCGGCGTACTCGGATGCGATGAAACTCCGCTGATCCGTCATTATAGCGGAGTACGCACCCAGGAGGAATTTGAAAAAAAGTTTTCCTGTTGGGGCCATCATTGGGAACGGGATTGGAAGAGTCTGATTCAAGAGGAATTCTCACGCCCCTTCAATGGAACAGATTTTGTACGGCGCTATCCCTATCGTGAAATCAAACCCCCATTCGACCCCTTGTTGGAATCGATTCCTCAGGTTCCCACCATTTCTCACAAGAAGTTTCTGAAGGGCTTGCACCGTTTCCCCAATGTCGTTATCGTGAGCAAAATGGAAGCTTTCAAACGAGGTCTGGAATATGAATTCCTGCTCAGCGCCGATCGGCACGGTCATTAATTTCTGCAGCAATGATTACCCTTTTTTGCGCCACTGCATCGATGCGATCAAACCGATTTCAGCGCAAGTCGTTATTCCCGTCTGCGACCACTTTTTTGATGGCAAGGAAGAAGACCGTGAAACCTTAAATCGGATTTATGCGGAAAATTCCGATGTTCAATTCATCGAATTTCCTTACGACAACAAAAAAAGTCTTTATAGCTCCCATTCTTCAGTCTACTGGCATAATTTAGCGCGCATGATCGGAAAATTTTTCCTTAAAGATGAGATCCGTTATACTTTTTTTCTCGATTGCGATGAGATCGTCGACACCGCGCGTTTTTCCGAGTGGTTGAAGACCTTTCATTATGACAATTTTGAAGCGATGCGTTTTTTTAACTATTGGTATTTTCGCGAAAGTCGCCTCCAGGCAAAGACTTGGGAGAGTTCGCCCCTTTTGATAAAAAAAGAGATTTTAAATGGGACTATTTTGATGACGGAACGGGAACGGCATGGAATCTATGAGGAGGCGGTAGGTAACAAAACTACAGAAATTGCAGGAATGGATGGTAAACCGATGTTCCATCACTATAGTTGGGTGAGGACGAAGGAGCAGCTCTTACGCAAAGTAGTCAGCTGGAGCCACAATTGGCAGCGCGATTGGACAACACAAGTCGAAGAAGAATTTTCCCATGAATTCAATGGAAAAGATTTTGTCCATGGGTATGAATTTGTCGAAGTGGATCCGTATGTTTGTATTGATCTGTTGAAGAAGCCGAAGGCCTATTCTGCCTGCGATTTTTCTCATGTGCGTAAACTTACCCATGAACAAGTTGCCAAGATCGATGTTTCTCTCACTTATCAGATTCCATTATGCCTTTAAAAAAATCTTTTATTGACACGCATGCCCATCTCACCTCCGAGCAAATGCTTCCACTTTTGGATGATGTCCTTGCACGCGCCAAAGAAAAAGGAATCAGCAAGATCGTCAACATCTGTACGGATGAAAAGAGTTTGCAAGAAGGGCTTCTTTTGCATGAGAATTACCCATGGGTCTTTAATGCTGCCGCGACCACGCCGCATGACGTGGAGTCTGAAGGTGCTTCTTTTTTTCCTTTTGTGGAGCGCGCAGCATTGGAAGGTAGATTGATCGCCATTGGCGAAACCGGGCTGGATTATTTTTACGAGCATTCCAATCGCACAGAGCAGCAGAAATACCTCTCGTTATATTTTTCATTGGCAACGCAGATGAAGCTGCCTTTAATTTTTCATTGCCGCGATGCGTTCAGCGATCTTTTTTCCATGGCAGACCAAGAATATAACGGCTATCCTGGCCTTTTGCATTGCTTCACTGGGAATTTAGATGAAGCAAAAGGAGTGTTGGATCGGGGCTGGTATCTCTCGTTGAGTGGGATCGTCACCTTTAAAAAATCGGAAGGATTACGAGAGATTGCAAAATATATTCCTTTGGATCGATTGCTCATTGAAACAGACGCTCCCTATCTTGCTCCCCAGAGCCATCGGGGAAAAATGAACGAGCCGTCCTACCTTCCCGAAACAGCTCAAGCAATCGCAGATGCCAGAGGGATTTCTTTGGAGAAACTCACCTCATTTACAGAACAAAATGCAGAGCGATTTTTTTCTTTTTCTAAAGTTCTTTAAGATGTACAACCATGTCTTGGCGTTGTTAAATATGTAAAGCTGCTTTACTTGTCGGAGTCTTATGACCGTTGCTCCTGCTTCCATCCCAAAAGCATTTATCTGGCGAAGGGTTCACTCCTTAATGGGCCTTTGGATTGTTTTATTTTTAATCGAACACTTGCTCACGAATTCACAAGCCGCCCTTTGGCTTGGGAGTAATGGCAAGGGCTTTGTCGATATGGTGAATGCGATCCACAATCTGCCTTATCTTGAAGTGATCGAGGTCGCCTTGATCGGGATCCCGTTTTTAATTCACGGGATTTGGGGAGTGAAATACTTGCTCACAGGAAAATTCAATAGTTTTCGCACAGATGGCAGCGCCCCTTCTTTACGCCTGGGCCGCAGCCGCGCCTATACATGGCAGCGGATCACTTCTTGGATCTTGCTTGTCGGGATCATCTTGCACGTCGCAAAATTTCGGTTCATCGAATATCCGGAAAAAGTCTCTTTCGTCGATCAAACGATTTATTTCGTAGACATCACCATGGACAATGGGCTGTATACTCTTGCTGACCGACTTGGCGTTGCTTTATATGATGCCGCAGCTGTCGCGAAAGAAAGGGAGGCGGTAGATGCACGGAAAAGCGAACAGATCTTGTTCGCAATGGCAAAGAGTATGAAGGAAGAAGCTGCCCAAGACTACAGCACGCAAAAAGCGTTTGTTCTAGGGGCTGTGCAAAATTATCAAGCGCACATCACCTTTGTCGAAGCGCTTGAAAAAGAAAAAGTCGGTCCAGGACATGTGATCGCCTGCGCGAAAGAATTTGGCACAGCTTCGTTATTGAGTGTGCGCAATACTTTTAAAAGCCCGATTTACATCGGGCTTTATACGATTTTTGTGATAGCGGCTTGTTTTCATGCGTGCAATGGATTTTGGACATTTCTGATCACGTGGGGATGGGTATTGAAAATGGCCGCACAAAGAGCATGGGTGATGGTCTCGATCGTTTTTATGGCTGTTCTTCTTTTCTTGGGATTAATTGCCGTGTGGGGAACTTATTGGATGAATTTAAGGACATAAGATGAAGAAAGGCAAAGAAGTGGTCGTTGTGGGCGGAGGCCTTGCAGGCCTGAGTTGCGCTATGAAACTGGCGGAAAATGGATGTCATGTTCAACTGGTTTCCGTAACAAAGGTCAAACGGTCTCATTCCGTGTGCGCTCAAGGCGGGATCAATGCGGCGATGAATTTAAAAAATGAGGACGACTCTCCTCTCATTCACGCCTACGACACGATTAAAGGAGGAGATTTTCTCGCAGATCAGCCTCCCGTCGTCGAAATGTGTCTTGCAGGACCAGGAATCATTCGGATGTTGGACCGGTTCGGCTGCACATTCAACCGTACGCCTGAGGGCAACCTCGACTTCCGACGCTTTGGAGGGACGCTTTATCACCGTACCGCTTTTTGCGGAGCATCGACCGGCCAGCAATTGCTCTATTCCTTAGATGAACAAGTCCGCAGATATGAAGCGCAAGGCCAAGTCGAAAAGTTTGAACATCACGAGTTTATGCGCCTTGTCCTGGATGAGGAGGGCTGCGCCCGCGGTGTAGTGATCATGGACCTGAACAATTTAAAACTGGATGTGTTGAAAGCAGATGCTGTTGTCTTCGGGACGGGAGGACCTGGACTCATTTTTAAAAAATCGACGAATTCCACTTTTTGTACGGGAGCTGCGAATGGGCGGCTCTATATGCAGGGAATGCAATATGCCAATGGAGAATTTATTCAGATTCATCCGACAGCGATTCCTGGAGAAGACAAGCTGCGTCTCATCTCAGAATCCTCGCGCGGAGAGGGCGGCCGCATTTGGGTCTATGGCGATTCTTCCAAAACGATCACCACTCCGGAAGGCAAGACGATTCCCTGCGGCGTGACCGGCAAGCCATGGTATTTTCTCGAAGAGATGTATCCCGCATTCGGCAATCTCGTCCCGCGCGATATTGGGGCTCGCGAAGTCCTGCGCATTTGCGAAATGGGCTTAGGGGCAGAGGGCGGCATGCAGGTTTATCTCGACGTCACTCATCTCTCTGCCAAAATTCAGCATAAGATCGAATCGGTTCTGGACATCTACCGCAAATTTACGGGCGACGATCCCCACAAAGTTCCGATGAAGATTTTCCCTGCGGTCCACTATTCGATGGGCGGGGCTTGGGTCGATTGGCCTGCCTCAGACGACCCCGACCGGATGGAGCGTTATAGACATATGACGAACATCCCCGGCTGCTTCAATGTCGGCGAATCGGAGTTCCAATACCATGGCGCAAACCGCCTGGGCGCGAATTCTTTGCTCTCCTGCATTTTTGGCGGGCTTGTCGCAGGCATGGAAATTCCCCGCTATCTCGACTCTTTGAGGTCTAGCTACGGCAACCTGCCTTCCGCGATGTTCGCAGATGCTCTCGTTAAAGAGGAAACGCTGAAGCAAGATCTGATGAACAGAAACGGAAAAGAAAACGTCCATCGATTGCACGATGAACTTGCCGATATCATGATTAAAAATGTGACCGTGAAGCGAAACAATGCCGATTTGAAAAAAACTTTGGGAGTGATCAAAGAGATACGCGAACGCTATCAAGAGATCAGCCTAGACGATCGCGGCTCTACGTGCAATCAAACCTATGCTTTTGCCAACCAGTTCGGCCCCATGCTCGAGCTTGCCCTCGTAATCACCAAGGGGGCGCTGCTGCGCGACGAATTCCGAGGATCGCATTATAAGCCCGATTTTCCCCAGCGCGATGATCAAAACTGGCTGAAAACTACCATTGCGACATATGATCCGAATCAAGACGAGCCTGTGATCAGTTATCTGCCTGTGGACTTGCGTTATCTCAAGCCGACAGCGCGCGATTACAGCAAAGCGAAGAAAGTGGTCCCTCATTTTGAAAATTTGCCGTCAAACATCAAATTGCCAGTATGAAGAATAAAACATTCATTCTCAGAATTTATCGCGGCGTTACAGGACAGCAATATTGGGAAGAGTTCGAGTTAGAGCTCAAGCCTTATTTCAATATTACTGCTGCGTTGATGGACGTCCAAAAAAATCCGATCAATCGCAAGCAAGAAAAAGTGACTCCTGTCGCGTGGGAACAAGGCTGTCTCGAGGAAGTCTGCGGTTCTTGTTCGATGTTGATCAACGGGAGGCCTCGGCAAGGGTGCACCGCTTTGATCCTGCCGCTGCTCGAATCGACCGGTAGCAATACTGTGACCATTGCCCCGATGACCAAATTTCCTTTAATCAAAGACCTCGTCGTCAATCGAGACATCATGTTCGAGCATTTGAAACGGATCAAAGCGTGGGTCGAAGTCGATGATGCCCTCGATCGGGGATTCGGACCTAAAATCAGCCCCAAGGTTCAAGAAGCGATGTATGTTCTTTCCACATGCATGACCTGCGGCTGCTGCCTAGAGGCTTGCCCTCAAGTCAACGCCCGTTCCAAGTTCATTGGACCCGCTTCGATTTCTCAAGTCCGGCTCTTTAACTCTCATCCCGTCGGCAAATTGATGGAGGGCGATCGCCTTCGGCCGATGATGGAAGAAGGTGGCGTGAGCGATTGCGGCAATGCCCAGAATTGCGCCGCCGTATGCCCCAAAAAAATTCCACTGACCGAGTCAATCGCACTCATTGGGCGGTCCGTCGTCAAGCAAGCCTTGAACGACCTGGTCAGCCTTCCCGACGCTAAAAAATAAAATTACCTGTGGTCCACGTCGTAATTTACTGTTAAGGCAATATACGTCACGTAGCCTGCCAGCGGCAGAAATGAGAGAAGTGCGCTCCCAAAAGCCGTCAAAGAGGCAAAAGCCACACACGTAACGATACTCATTAATCCCGATATTGCCATGGGAATCGCAATCGATCCTGCAAATGCGGGCAGCGCAAATTTATATGCGCAATGCGTTTCCACGGAAAGACGATAAAAGAGCGATCCTGCAAAACAAATTCCCATATTGATCGGCGCTGAAAAAGGCAGCAGAACGCAAAAAGCCGTCATCGCCAGCGCTCGGAAGACGTGATTGACGAGCAGTGCAACTTTGTAATATTCAGGCTGTTCTCTAAAAAATTCGCTTAATTTTTCCGTAGGCTTTTGCAGGCAGTTGTATTTCTCAATGAACTGATGCAGACAAACATCGGGAACCATAGATCCTCCATCAAAAATTTCCCAAACATTATACAGTTTTTGGATTTTCCAATTTCCACTTTACAAAAATTTTTGTGCGGGTTCATCCTTAAAAGGATCTCTTTACAAAATAGGAGGGATTTATGAGTTCTGCAACAGCAACATCCAACCGCCTTCTTGCTGGAGGAATTAAACCCGCGCAAGCCCAAGATCATATGCAAAGCTTGCTCGGTAAATTGATTGAAAGGAACCAATTCCATGCCAATAAAGAGATGCAAAAAGCTCCCGCGTCTACAACCGGAGACAAACTTGCGAAATTGATGGGTTCTATACAGGGCACTATAGCGAATCGGATCGCCAAGATGGCTGAAAAGCCCACAGCCGCTGAACCCAAGTCTTTGAACTGGTCGGATGAGAATATCCAGCTTCAAACTTTCTATAGTTTTTTGCGTAATCAGACAGCATCCGGAGGCCTCGCTTTCAAACTTTGCGAAGCTCTTCTCATGGAAGCAGATCAAAAAATTCATCAAATCTTGCAAACGGCGCCGCACTATGATGTCGATGCTCAGCAAATGGCGGTGATGCTTAAACTGCGCGAAGATATCGGAAAAGTTGTATTTGCCGCAGACTATATGCCTGCAAAAGCCGCCGGGATCGATCCTGCCAAATTAACGGACTCGATGAGGATGATTGAAATGACCGTCTACACTGAGATGTATGATATTTATCAAAGACTTGTCTCTAAAAACAATGCTGCCAATGCATTTAGACTGCAAGACACAGACATGGTTCACTTTATTGAAAAACCCAAAGAGATTGCAAAACTGCTTTTGACCTCTCAAGGCCACATTAACTTAGGATTGATCGGTGAAATAAAAGCCCACTTTTTCTCCGGGAGCACCCTTCTTCTAGAATATGAGCAAGGCATTCAATATGTCATGGACCAAATGGACTGTTCTTGGCAGGAGGCTATTGATGCCGTTCAGCCGCCGTCGTCAGGTCAGTTTGCCTCCAATGCCATCGTTCGCGCCGATTTGGGATTGATGCCGAACGAGGCAATCACGAAATTGCATTGCCAGCAAGTTGTCTTGAGCGCATTGCTCAGCCAGCTGTGCCAAGGCCCTGTTGGCGACTGTTTCGCAGTAGCGTGGGCGATCAAAAAACATAATGAATTTCTCTTGGATTCCATGGCCGATTATACGGCGATTGTCCGCGATGGCTTTTTAGCGAGAAATGTCAATGGGGCCCAAGATGACTTCTTCTTTGAAACAACAATTGCCGATGAAGGGATGGATGAATCCTTTACCTTGCAAGGAGATGGAAAGATCGATGAGTACAAAGGAGCTTATTTTTATGAGTGCCCGAATCTTGTCGCTGCTTGCCGGCAAATGGGGATCTCGGACCTGAAAAGCCGCGCAAACGATGTAATGACGCAAATTTATAATACAAAACAAACGATGACATGGGACAGATTGATCCAAATCTGTGCGGAAGTTTTTGCGGATGCCAACCATCCTCAAGAAGAATTGACGCTATTAGGGCGCTACGGTTTTAGCTTAAGCAATAACCGCCTGCTCAGGGCTTGGGAAACCTCTCTTGCCGCCATGGCCGAAGACCGCCCCAACGACTACGTTCGCGATAATGTGTCCAGCGCTGTCATGACGGTGTTCAAACCGATTTTCGAGAGCCGCGAAAAGAAGTCCACAAGTTATCAAAAGACATTGATCGAAGAGACCAAGAAAATTTTCCAAAAAACTCTGAATGATTCTTTCCGCTTGGTCTACAATGGCGCGATCCCTTTACAGCAGGTCTCTAGCGACGGCAGTTCCTCTTCGGGAGGATTCGAATTGTATCAAAGAGATGTGAGGAATTTGAACAATAAGGGAATCAGAATAGCTACCCCCGAGCAGTTCAGGAATTTTATCTTCGACATTCTCGATCAGACAACCCAAGCGCAAATAAGCAAAACTCCATCGAAAAAAGATCGTCAAGTGATCTTATCGGTGACCGATTCGCTAAAACTCTGCGCACATGCCAATACTTTCATGCGCGATATTATATGGGCCTATGATCAGGTTAACAAAAACGAACGCGATCCCGTCGCGAATTATCTCAACCTTGAAAGAACACCGATGACTTCCTTAGACGGGGATAATCCTTGGGAAGTGATGGCCATCGATACTGGAAAAGATTTTACGCCGGATGTGAAGACGATCAAACCCAAAGATCCTGGCGCTCTCTTGAAATGGCTTCTCGGCCTTGCACAGTGGAAGGAGTCGACGGAAAAATATCTCGAAAAGAAAACTCCAGAAGATGAAGATCCTGCGACTAGCCCCCAACATGCCTTTAACATCGAGTTCAAAAATGAGGAGTTCAAGGCATTTCTTGCAAGCGGCCTTGATCCTGATGCATGGATCCAAAAAACACTCATTGAACCAGGGCTTCAAGTTTCTAGGACCGAGGTGGATAATGGGACTAAGAAATTGATGCAGCAAAAAGCCGCACATTGGCTTAGCCGCCAATTCAAAAAAGGGATTCCCGATTCGGTACAGCATGAAACGGACACCCTTTTTAAAAGCCTCAATTCAAAAATTGTGACCGTTCAACAGTACGCACAACGGCTGCAAGATGGAATCGTCAAGATCTTTAAACTCAATGCGGATCAAACGACGAGCCTATCGTTTGCTTTGGACAATATGCTCATCCAGTCGCTCCCCAAAGCGCAATCGCAAGCCCTCCAATCGGAAGCCTTCCGCTTTGCTAGGACCAATTGGGATACAGGCCCCAAAAATCTCTTCTTCTGCTGTTACTTTAATCCCAGAACGGAGAAGGTCGACTTTGCAGATATCGCCGAAGATCGTACGGTTTTGGAACCGATGGACCAATACGAATGGATCGATAATAAAGAATGGGAAGTTGATCCTTCCTTAATCTAAAGAACACTTTAAAACTCAGGTCTATAAAGACCTGGGTTTTAGGTACTGACTAAGGCTTTCAAAGCTTCTGGGCCAATGAAACCGCAGCGTAGAAAGGCCTTGAGTCAAGTTTCCATTTCTCAAGATGCAAGTCTTTGATTCTCTTAAACATGGCTATTTTCCAAGGCAAAAACAAGCAGTTTTTGGTCGTTTTACAAGGTTAAGATTGTAAGTATTTATATTTTAGTTGTTTAAGAATTAAAGCTGGGCTGAGCTGTGGTATTAAAATTTAAATTGGTTTTAAATATAAATAATTGTTATAATTTTATTCAAAAACAATTCATGTTTGTTATAAACTGCAATGGTATAATTGATTGTTTAAAAATAAAACAGAAGGAATAATTATGGCAATTTCCCCAATTTCACTCCTCTCCCCCGAAAACATCTACGATATTTATGAAGGACTTCCAAAAAAGGAGATTTGTAGAGGAACTCAAGTCTGCAAAGATTGGTACCAAATCTTGGGATCTATAGGGATATGGAAACCCTTCTTTAAAGAAGCAGGTCTTCCCTTGGTTGAAGGGATGGGCACAGGGTTCAACGCAGTCTACGGCAATCTATTCTTTAGATCACTCAACTATGAATTTTTTAAGAAATGCTACGGAGAAGTACGAGATATTTCATCCATATCTATAAAGGCATATGACAAGTTCGTAAGCGAAAATGACCCATTCATCCCTTCCGAAGAACCTCAACAGAAAATTTGTGAAACATCCTGGTTAGTGATCGACCCTTCCCACGTCTACCGCCCTTATGACGAAACACTCTTCAACAAACTCAATGCATCAACAGATCCGCAAGACAAACCAGAAAAAATCGAAGACGGAAAAGTGATGAAAGTTCCGTTCAAATTAAGAAACCGAAAACTAGTGATTGAACATACAAATCCCGATAAACAGATATTCCAGTTTTTTCTGCCTGAAGCAATGGACCAATGCAATGCCGCCCCGGAAAAAACGGGATTTTGGGTAATGAGAGAAACGGTAGTCTATTACAGTACAGCCTATACCGAGCAAAAGATTCTCATCGAAGAACAAGAAGGATACAAAGTCGTTCCGTTAAGAGTCAGACTCACATTTAATGGAATGAAGATATGTGAAACAGGCACCTGCCCAGACAAAGTAGCTAATTCGACATTTGCCAACACTTCCGACATGATTAATGCGCGTTTCCCAATGGTTATTGGGTACTTCGCCCCTGGCGCCGGCGCCTACGTCACCAACGACTATGGCAACGCGAGCATCAGCCACGGCGCCGTCGCTGGCTTTCCTGCGCAAGATTAGGCCTATGGACCATTGGCACTTGACCTGTGGTGCGACAAAGGGCGCACCACAGCCGTTTTAAACATAGAAATTCTAAGAAATTACCATTCCATTTGAATAGTAGATTGACGCGCTCCATTCTCCCTTCTCAACAACACTTCTTCCAAACCGATCTCTTTGAGGGGAAACCGCTTCCCTAATGCATAGACAATCCCCCCAATCAACTCTTCCTTATCCGTAACATAATCTGAGAGCCTACAGAGGAACTCTTCATGCGGGCGCCCTGCGCGATAGGAAGGGGTCTTCTTGGGATGGAGCAGATGGTCCATTCTTTCTGAACTATAGTCCCACAAAAAGGAGGTGTGGTGCAGCCAACGGTCCTTCTTGATGTATTGGGCATTTCCCCCAAATTTCTTATCTCCAATGACATAATCATTTTCTTTGAGGCGGAATTCGGGATGTTGAAGGGCTTGGGCATAAAGTTGTTCCGTCCATTTCATGATTGCCTCAGGATAGGCAGGGAAGTCGTGAAGCTGCTTTTGGCAGATGAAGGTGACAAACAAGGTGCCTTCGTCGACAAAGACTGTCCCGCCTCCGCTGAATCTTTTAATCAGGGGGATTTTATTTGCAGATGCTCTTGAACAATCGACGAGTTCCTCTTTCTTTCCAGAAATGCCCATAACAATGGCAGGGGTTGATCCTTCATTGATGAGGCACCAATTGCCCGTGTCGCTGCGCAACAACTGCTCTTCGAGGAGAAGTTGTTGATAGATAGGATAGGATTTTAAGCGGAGAACATTAAACATTTTAGTAACGCAGATCGCGGATATCTTCTACTTTGACGACTCTGTAGCGTATTTCTTGATTGGAAGTGTAACGGAAAAGAATGAGTGTGGAGTTCTGCAGGACGTGCATTTCAATGATATTGGAAATGGTCGAGCCGTCCGCAAGTTCAAAATAAACTTTGCCCGTAGATTTTTCTGCGCGCATCTGTTCAAAGGCCTGTTGGTAATCCAGGGCGCGCTCCGAGGGAGAAATCATCATATAAGTGGTCATGGGAGCTGTAGTCTTTGCAGGAGGGGGAGCAGATGTCTGGGTGGAAAGGGCTGAAGTGACGGATAAGAGTAAATACTTCCACATCGTTTATTCCGAACTCTCTTTTCGTTTGGCTTTATCGAGGGCTTTGCCGACTTTTCCAAGCAAAGAACCTTGAGAAAGGGCGGTATTTTTATCAAGAGCGACCACGCCAATAGATAACGAAATGAGAA
This sequence comes from uncultured Verrucomicrobiae bacterium, assembly GCA_963698815.1. Classification (GTDB taxonomy): domain Bacteria; phylum Chlamydiota; class Chlamydiia; order Chlamydiales; family Rhabdochlamydiaceae; genus CAJCIW01. The sequence continues at coordinate 175,695 of CAVOSF010000007.1, read as the reverse complement.
TGGAATGCGATTTGAAGTGAAACGGTTTTGCTTGCATCTCCTTGCGCAGTGTTTCGGCGATCGTCATGGCAGCGCGGTGGGAAGTATTGGGCAATAGCATCAAAAAACGTCCATTGCCTTGAGGCAAAATGAGATCGAGAGGGCGCTGGTGGGTCTTGAACAGCTGGTTGAAATGAGAATGCATTTTTTGTACGCCTTCTTTTCCAATGTCGGAAGAGATTTTTTGAAAGTCGTCGATTTCTACAAGCAATAAGCATAGAGATTGGTGCTTTTGTTGCACAAGAGCAATCTCTTTCATTGCCTCATTTGTGATCACAAAACGCTGTGGCGAGGAGAGTTTTGAGGCGGGAGTCGAAAGAGTTTTTTTGAATTTTTTCGTCATCATAGAAACTTTTTTTGTCGCTGGCTTCGATTGGGTCGCGACAAGGATGCGTTGAAAAATTTCATCTGTATCAAAAGGTTCATTGAGAAAATCGCTGATCCCCTTGTTCAGGGCGTTAACGAGAAAACTTTTTTTAAGATTGTTCGTGATTAATAGAAGAGGTATATCGCGATAGCCCGGAAGCTTTCGAATGTGTTCGGCAACCATCTCCCAAGAGTTCGACAGAGTTTTTTCATCGAGAATGATGAGCGAGGCTTGCACGCTTTTGAGCCAATCCACAGCGCTGAAAGGATCGGAAACATCAATCACATGAAATAGGCCTTTAAGAGTGCGCTTAAAAAATGCCGCTTTGTAGCTGTCCCCTGAAACGACTAAAACAACTGGCAAAGTTTCGGAACTTGACATGCTTTCCCTTTTTGACTTGTTGTATACCGAAAATGACTCAAAAGTTGGTTTTTGGCTGCGTTGGCTATGCAGCACATTTTTTGTCTTCACTCGCGCCTTGTGCTTGCACAATGGTCGCTCGCTCCAGACAAAAAATTTGCGCAGCCGCCTTGCCAAATTCCCAACTTTTGAATCATTTTCGGTATATCAAAAAAGGAAATTATCTTTTAGTTTTGAGTGCAACCATTAATACGGAAATGTCTGCCGGCGAAACACCTGAAATTCTCGAAGCTTGCCCAAGATTGGAGGGCTGGATGCGATGGAGCTTTTCGCGCGCTTCGTTGCTCAATCCTATCACCTCTAAAAAATTAAAGCCTTTGGGAATGAGAAAGCGTTCAACCGTCTCTAATTTCGCCGCTTCATGCGACTGCCTTTCGATATAGCCTGCATATTTTAAATTAAGCTCGATCTGAAAGTTGATCTCGGGACCGTAATCTGTAACTTGATATTCTTTCAAAAGTAATTCGTAAGTATATTCCGGACGGCAAAGAAGCTGTGCAAGTGATGTCGATTTGCCATTCACTTGAACATAGACTTTCGTAAGGCGGGCCATTTCCGATTCGATGTACTTTTTTTTGTCTAGCAGACGTTGGTACCTGGCCGGGTCGACGAGCCCCAAATGATATCCATATTCACGCAGCCGCAGATCGGCATTATCTTGCCGTAAAAGAAGCCGGTGTTCAGCGCGGCTTGTGAACATGCGATAAGGCTCATCGAGTTCTTTGGAAATCAACTCATCGATCATGACGCCGATGTAAGCTTCAGAGCGTTTGAGGATAAAGGGGGGCTTAGCCTTGACTTTCAAAGCGGCATTGATGCCGGCGATGAGACCTTGGCCGGCCGCTTCTTCGTAGCCGGTCGTACCGTTGATCTGCCCTGCGAAAAAGAGCCCTTCAATGCTTTTCGTTTCTAAGGAAGAGAAAAGCTGTCCGCTTTTGACATAGTCGTATTCGATGGCGTAGGCGGGGCGCATCACTTCTGCTTTTTCGAGCCCGGGGATCGTATGGAGCATGCGCAGCTGCACATCAAAGGGGAGCGAAGAAGAGATTCCGTTGACGTAGATTTCTTCGGTGTTTAGTCCTTCGGGCTCAAGAAAGAGCTGATGCCGTTCCTTATCGGCAAAGCGGACCATTTTGTCCTCGATCGAAGGACAATATCTCGGCCCGATGCTTTTGATCTGCCCGGAATACATTGGAGAGAGGTGCAAGCTTTCGCGGACGACCTTTTTCGTCTCTTCGTTTGTATAGGTGATGTGGCAGGGAATTTGAGGAAGGCCTGGACCTTCAGGTTCGTCATAGGAAAAACGGACGCCCTCTTCTCCGGGCTGTTCTTGCATTTGCGAAAAATCGACGCTGCGGCGGTTGATGCGCGGCGGCGTTCCCGTTTTTAACCGCCCCAATCGAAATCCTAACGCTTCTAAGTGCGCAGAGAGGCCAACAGACGGCTTATCCCCTGCTCTCCCTCCGGCAAATTGAGTAGGCCCAATATGGATCAAGCCTCGCATGAATGTCCCGGAAGAGATGATGACGGTTTTACCTCGATAGGCGATCCCTTCCAATGTTTGCACTCCGCAGACTTTGTTTCCCTGAGCGACGAGCGATTCTGTAGTGCCTTGTTTGATGTAGAGATTGTCGACTTTTTCCAGGCGATGTTTCATTGCTGCGGCGTACGCGAATTTGTCCGCTTGCGCCCGAGGCGACCAAACTGCTGGCCCCTTGGAGGCGTTCAACATTCGAAATTGAATGCCTGTTTGATCGGTCACTTTGCCCATGATCCCGCCAAGAGCGTCGATTTCGCGGACGATGTGGCCCTTCGCAGTCCCGCCGACGGCAGGATTGCAGCTCATTTTGGCAATCGTGTCCAAGTTCATCGTCAATAGAAGCGTCTTCGCTCCCATTTTCGCCGAGGCGTGCGCAGCCTCGCAGCCGGAGTGGCCGGCGCCTACGACAATGACATCAAATTCTTCTGGATATGTCCACATGACTTTTAAGCTCTCCTTTCAGAGAGCTTATGGTTATTTTTTGTGCCGATCGCGGCGGCGTCTTTTCTTTCTTTTGTGTTTAGCGATCTTAGCACGCCGTTTTTTCTTCACAGATGACATAGACTTTTTCTCCAAGTGGGGTGATGTACCGAAATGAACTCAAAAGTTGGTTTTTGGCTTCGTCGAACAGCCACTGCATTTGAGCCCGCGTCCATCGCACAACTTATTCAAGTTGTGCTGCTTCCGCGCCGGCTTCGCCTGACTCAAATTCAGGGCGTCTCCTCGCCAAACTCCCAACTTTTGAGTTCATTTCGGTATTTCCACCCTCATTCGCATGTTAAAAACATTTTTCAATAAAAGGAATAGGGTAATTTTACAGCCCTTATGCGAATAAAGCAAACGTTAATTAATTTTTTAAAAATGCGGTTGTCTAGGGGATTTGGTGGCGGCAATCAATCTTCCTTCTCCCCAATATGTGCTTTAAACAACTCGCTCTTTTTTTTCTCCAAAGATACAATCGTGTAAAGTGTTGCCTTCAACTGCTCGTTTTCTATTTCCAGTTGATTGATTTGCGCTTTTAGAGTTAAAGATTCGGTATACTGGTACCAATTCTGGTTTTTGAGGGAGGAAATCTGGTTTTGAAGCGACCCATTTGATTCGCTTTGCATCTGTTGGAGTTTTAGAAGAGCGGCCAACTGTATTGACCGCAGCTGTTCAAACAGCTCCAACTTTGTCTCATTAGGGTGTTTGAATGCGGGCTCCTCTCTTTGCACATCACGCTGCAGCATGCGCACATGATCGCTTTCCGATGCGCGGGAATAGACCCTTTCCAGGGTATTTTGATAAGCAATCAGACAATCGATTTTGGTTTTTGCTTCCATCTTTTCTCCAAAAAAACTTTTTCTTCCCTGTTCAAGATCAGAGAGCAAAGATTGCTTTTGAGCAAAAACTTGGAAAATCGCTTCTTTTAAGCGATAAGGTAACTCGTGAAATTCAGCATAAGCGCGATCTGCTTGCCCCTGCTCAAAAGCTTTGCGGATGACGCCGACCATCGCCATTTCGATGGCTAGAGCTTTTTGCAAAGGCGTGGAAACGCAATTTAATTTCGCATTATTAAAAGAAAACTTTCCGAAATCGTCATAATTGGGCCTGCCTCGCACCTTCCACAGACAGCCGTATACATCGCCGGCAAGGCTTCCCTCTCCAATTGAGCGCTTGAATTCGTTGAGGGCTTTGTCTTCTTCTCCGGATCGGAAGGAATCTGCAATGGAGCGCAACACCTTCACCATGTGTTGTTCTGGATGAGAGTTGTTTTTGTCGACAAGGAAACGCGATTCAACTTCTTTTGTTTTCTGGACGACTTCATTTAAGGAGGTACAGATATGGTCAAGGTCTTGGATGTCATGGCTGGTCAAATTTGACATCTGTTGATAAAATTCGAGCTGATTTTTCTTAAACTGCTGTAAATATTCGGGCGCTAAATTCCAACTTTGATTTAAGGCTGTTTGAAATGAGGAGAGAAAACTCTTGCATGCTTGAGTGCATTCTTTTACTGCCATAATTTACCGCGAAAAAAAATTTGAGATAATTTTATATTAATAAGAAAAAATTATCCACGGCAAAACATCGGTTAATAACAATTTCCAATGACACCCTACTTTCTAAGAGACTGTTGTCGATTTAAGGCTTCGTCGATTTTCGGGATTATTTTGGCCGATTTTCGATTCTTTTGCTGGGGGTAATATACGTAGTTTGATATTACCCCCAGCAAAAGAATCGAAAATCGGCTCAAAAGAACCCGAAAATCGACAGAAGCTTAATTCGACAACAGTCTCTAAGTAGAAAAGGCGGCAAAAGCCTCTTCGTTGTCCTTAGAATTGCTTGGATTTGAGTGCATCGGAGAATAGTTGGCAAACTGCGCCAGTTCTTTGCGATAGGTCAAATTCACACTCCCCACAGCCCCATGGCGATTTTTGGCCACGATCAACTCAGCCAAGCCTGGCTTATCATAGGGGTCATAATATTCCCTGCGCAGGATAAACATCACGATGTCGCTATCTTGTTCGATACTATTGTGGACAAGGATGTCATTTGCCACGAAATTGTGCACGTTTTCAACAGTCGCATCATAGACATCTTCAATTCCTAGTTCCTCAATGGCAAGCACTTCATCCCAATACACATCGGACTCAGCCAGGGCAAGCAGCTCTTTTGAAGATTGTGCAATTACTGCAACAGCTCCTTCATCCGAACTCGCATAATGATAAGACTGAATTGGGGATTTGTCTTTTGCGTTTTCTATCTTGAGCTGGCGAGGCAGTCCAATGCGGTCTCCCTTTTTTATTTTTTCTAGTGGGATCCATCCTCCCAACTGTAGAAAGGGATGATTTGCACTTGCTTTAACCGTACGGCCAGATCGTGTTTTCAGTTCAAAAACTTTCTTCTTCCCGGAGTAGAAGGCCTTAATCATGCGATGCTTGCTGATTTTAAAATCTTTATCGACAGCATGAACATAGATTGGTGTTTGTGTTGAACGGTCTGCTAGTTCTTTAATGGTATGGAAAGTTCCTGTTTCAGCATTTTGGATTAAAGTATCTCCAGTTAAACAACCCGATTCCCTCAAATCGCTCATCATGGGCCGGTGGCCTTGCCTTTCTTCGACTTTACGTGAGAGCTGCGACACGCAGATGATCGGGACATTCAGCTCGCGGGCCAAAGTTTTCATCATGCGGGAAATTTCAGAGATCTCGTTTTGGCGATTTTCTCCGCTGCGCGAAAGTCCTGAACCCGAGATCAATTGCAGGTAGTCGACGACAAGGAGCTGAATGTTATGACTTTCTTTCATGCGGCGAGCGCGGGCGCGTAAATCGGTGATCTTCATTCCCGGCTGGTCGTCGATGACGACGGTCCCTTTCATCATGGCATTGACAGCGGCGACGACGCGCTGATATTCAATGCCATTGATCGACCCTGTCCTGATTTTATCCGATTCGACCTCAGCCTGGCTGCAGATCATGCGATGCAGGAGTTGTTCCGCAGTCATCTCTAGGGAGAAAATGCCGACGGGGAGTGAATTTTTAAAGGCGACGTTTTCAGCAATGTTGAGTGCGAGAGCGGTCTTCCCCATGGCAGGACGGCCAGCAACGATCATTAAATTAGAGGCGCCAAGCCCATTGATCAATTTGTCCAAATCGACAAAATGGGTTGGGATGCCGGTGATGCCCAATTCCTGCGGGCCCTTTTTCTGAAAAAGCTCTTGCCGTTCTTGAAGTTCTTTGAGATAGGGCAGCTGAGAAACGGCCTTGACGCCGGAGAGTAGATCCTTGACTAAGATGCCGGCGCTCGAGTTGGCGGCCTGGCTGATGATGAAAAATTTCGCTTGGGCATCATCGAGAAGAACGTTCACATCCTCGGGATTATTGAGCGCTTCCCGTTCCACATCTTGGGCGACGTTGATCATCTTCCGCAGAATCGATTTGTCGCGGACGAGTTCGATGTATTCTTCGATATACGCAGAAGTGCCGGCATATTGCGCAAGGGTCGTGAGATAGCCGATTCCTCCAATCGCTTTGAGTTTCTCTTGCCGTTTGAGCTCTTCTCCGATCAGATGGACGTCGGCGGGTTTATCATTGCGGTAGGCGCTTTTTAATGTCTGGAAAATGATTCTATGTTCGGTAAAATAAAAATCGCTGTCATCGAGCCCGTCTGCGCCAATATTTAAGCTATTGATGCTCGTGAGCATCGAGCCCAATACAATCATTTCCGATTCTTTGGAGTTGGGTGCAATTTTGACTTTATTCAGTTCTTCAGACATTGGGAATCCTTCAGGTATAGTACCCGTAGTATTATCACTTGAGCATATTTATGCAAAGGGCGTCTTGTTTTAAAAAAAAGCCCTGAAGATCCCAGGGCTTAGGATTCGGAAAGAGAGGGATTTGAACCCTCGGTACCCGTTTAGCGGGTACGCGTCCTTAGCAGGGACGTGCCTTCGGCCACTCAGCCATCTTTCCAAGAAATAAATAAAATATTTGCTTCTTAGAGAGCAAAGAGCAGAAGTTTACCCGCTTTAGGATTTTCCGGGCAAGAATCATAAAGATTATTCAATAGAGCTTGACTGCAACCGTTTGCCGTTGAGGGCGTTCCAGAGGCTGGTGTGGATCGATCCATCCGGGTTTTGCACGACGATGCAGTGCACCGGCAAATAAATGTCCATCGTCTTGCGGATGGCAAATTCATTGCCGAAGGCGGCCCGTGTGATTTTCTCGATTTGAGACAGGGAATAACGGCTGGAGATGCGGTCTGAATTTCTATGCGGTTTGGTGACAAGCCGTTCGTCGAGTTTGGTCCTAGGTAGAATTTTAAGATTGGGGTTTTGCAGATGCAGGCGGTAGCGATTGCCTGCTTGAACGATCAATTTTTTTCGGCGGCAGCTCTCGATCCAGGCATCTAAGACATCATTATCGACGTGAAGGGTTTTGATGAGAGCTTCCCGGTCCGCTGAACCGCCTTTGTAGGCCAAGGTATTGATCACCTTAAATTCATGCGGGTCGGTATTCGCGTTGATGCAATCGGCGAACCCGTGTGTTTTTTCCCACTGCTTTGTATCGATGACCATCTCGCCGTCGATCAAGTCCCACAAGATCACGCCTTCGCGCGTTTTCCTGTCAGAAACTGTATATTTCACTTCGAGCAAAAGATAAGGATAGAATTTCATCGAAGGTTCGAGATACCGATGGCGGTTGCCCTTGAGAAGATGCTTGCGGTGGGCGTCCATGATTTGATTGGCCGTATAACGGATCTCAAGAGTATTGAAGGAGCCCGTATTGAGGATCTCTTCAACTTTGCTCTTCACTTCGGGCTTGGTGGAAGAAAACCGCCATATCCCATAACAAGCAGCGGCCAAACAGAGCAAACTAAACAGAATGCGCATGACGATTCCAACCCATGTTTTCAATTTCATTGTGCTTTTTCTTGGATTATTTGGGAAGGCGGCACGTTTTTTTCTTCGCTAGAGGGGGTCGCGCGAGAACTTATGGTTTCAAAAAATATATATATTTGCTAAATTATGTCGAGTTGCGATATATTGATATATAAAGGGCTTGATTTTGATCTTATCTTTTACTGACCAAGGGACAGAGGATATCTATAACGGGGTCAATTCAAAGAGAGGCAGAAACAAACTTAACTCTGTTTTATGGGAAAAAGCTCAAACGAAACTTGATATGGTCAATAGAGCATATCGATTAGATGACTTGAAGATTCCTCCAAATAATAGACTGGAAAAACTGGAGGGAGATCTTGCAGGAAAGCATAGCATAAGGATTAATGATCAATATAGGATCATTTTCAAATGGGAGTCAGATAAGCACGGAGCCTCGGAAGTAGAAATAACCGATTATCATTAGGAAAACTATGTTACCAACACACCGAAAGCCAACATTGCCGGGAAAAATTTTATTGGAAGAATTTTTGATTCCATTTGGAATAAGTCAAATAGAATTTGCCCAGCATTTGGGTGGATCATGGACACAACCAAAGTTAAGTGCCATTATTCATGGTAAGCGAGCGATCACCGAGGACATTGCCTTAGATTTTGCTGATGCTTTAGGGACATCTCCGGAATTCTGGATGGGCCTTCAAACGGATATTCATTTATGGGAAGCCAAGCAAAAACGTAAAAAAATTTCACCTTTTAGGCTGTCTAGAGCGCGAAGAAGATCCAAGGCAAAATATTAGGGGACGTTTTCAAAATAGGGGGACGCCGTTCTATTTTAGGAAAAAACTTGGTTGAGTAAAAGGTCTGGAAAGCTTATATTCTTTCTTCCACTATTTTAATGGGGAGAGAATATGGCTGCTTATTTGAGTTATGTCGTTAATACTGCAACAGCTGCAACAGACTACATTTGGCCAGCTCAAGTTCCAGCACAGACCAGTGACGCTTTTCATGAAAACCTCTTACGATTTTCATGGACATCCCTGTCGCAGCAAGAGTGCATCGATAACTGTATCGCCAGTATAAAAGAAACCCTTCAGTCTTCCGATTATCATCTTTTAGATGCAGGCAAAAAAACGATCGATGCTCATATAGGCAATTTTATAAAAGCTGTGGAGGGAACCCCCTCGATCACAGATCAACGAGAAGCATTAAAAATTGCATTTAAGTCTTCATTGGTCCAAACGATCGTGAAAAAATGGGCTGAGGCTGCGGCCAAGTCCTTTTATCGCATTCCATCGATCACAAACGAGAATGAACGCGTCACAGCAGCCCAAAAATGGACCCATCAACTTTACGACGGAATAGATTATTTGGCTAAGTGTGAAGACCAATCTGGATCGAGTCTCTTCTACCTTCAAAAGATTCAAGGGGTCATTGTTCAGGAGTTGCGTACTTATTATCATAATGAGACCCAAAGGCGATCGGAAGCTATGTTGAAGCGGTTCGAAAAAAATCCCGGGGCATTTGCAAAGGAAATGGAAAATTCTTTCAATAAGAATGACCCTAATAATGAATATGTCAAAATCCTCAGCGATACAGTCAAAGCTGTACTCATGCACTCGCGCGAACTCGAAACAAATTGCGAACTCATGAAAAAATGCTTCTGGAATGGAAATACATTGCGGCAAGTGAAATTTTCGATTTTAGATTCCTCGCATTCGCAGTCCCTTTTCACTGAGACATTCGAAAAAAAACAGTGAAAAGGTAATCCCCCTCGTGAAAATGTTACACTTTCCCATCTTTCTACTTCTATGCCTGTCTCTATTGTCAAGTTGCGGTAAAAACGAAAAGAGAAATTCCCACCGCTGCATCTACGATCATTCTGTTTTCGCTGAAGTTGCCTCCAGAGCTGTTTCCGAAGAGAAGCAATTTTCTCAATTTAAGAGAAATCCCTATTTCAACCTGCTTTGGGAGAATCACACGGTTGAAGAAGGGGCGTTGTGGCTGCAAAAAACAAATCAGGAATACGCCTTCCTAAAACCTAAGTTTGAACAGTTTCGCCAATTGGATCAGATCGGAATGCCCAGAGTGCATTTTTACGGCGATGATGGGGCTTTTTCACCTTCCACATTGCGGTTGATTGCGATGACTGGAGAGCTGTGTCAAAGAGTGGGGAAACTCGAGAATGTGACCATCATTCAAATTGGGGCGGGCTACGGAGGCTGGTGCAAAATTTTGAGTGATGTTTTAAGCTTTAAAAGTTATATTATTGTGGATCTTCCTGAACAACTTGCTTTAGCTCAAAAGTGCTTAGAGAAATTGGAAGTAAAAAATGTGCAATTTTGCACGGTCGATGACCTCCCGCAAAAGGGTGTCTACGATTTAGTGATTTCTGATATGAGTTTTTCTGAATTTAATCGACGTGATCAGGAACTGTTTTTTGACAGAATTTTCTCTCATTCTGCTTTTGGGGCTATTTTTGGGCATCAATTTCCGAAGCATTTTGGTGTCATCTCTATGAATTTGGAGGATCTTGAATTGCGCTTTGAAAAAGCGGGGATTGTTAACCCGCGCCTCAATAAGTGTGAAGTTCAGGAAATATCAAACAAACAAGAATATTCAATTTTTTGGTAAAGAACATGAAATGGATTCACAAAACATTCCTCTTTTTTTGCTTAAATATCCCCATAGCCCTCATCGCAGAAGGCGAAGAAGAATCGTATCAATTTAAAGGAATACATTTTCTTGCCAGTTACTGCGAATGCGATATACAGGCTTTGTCCGACGTGGAGGAACTCAAGGCAGCGATGTATTATGCCGTTGAAAAAAGCGGCGCTACGACATTGGACGATGCCAGTTGGGTATTTCCTCCCTGCGGATTAACGATGGTCTTTTTGCTTTCTGAAAGCCATGCCAGCATTCATACTTATCCGGAGCATGGCGCTTGTTTTGTCGATTTATTTACGTGTGGGGACAACTGTTCCGCAGAAAAATTTGATGCTGCGCTTCGGGAATACTTAAAGCCAAAAGTCGTCAATCAACGCACGCTGCTTCGCAATGAACATATCCAGGATAAACAACCGGGTTGACGAATGCTTTTCAAAGACCGACGCGATGCGGGCAGACAGCTGGTCCCCAAACTCAGCAAATATCAAAGTCAAAAAGAGGTCATTGTCCTAGGCCTGGCTAGAGGAGGCATGGTGACCGCTTATGAAGTGGCTGCGGGACTCCATGTCCCTCTCAATGTCGTCGTGGTGCGCAAGATCGGCGCGCCCGGCAATGAGGAGCTCGCTTTAGGTGCAATCGCAGAACATGGCGATGGGGTCTTCAATGAAGAGCTGATCGGGATTTTGGGGGTCTCTCGAGATTATCTGAAAAAAGAAGCAGACCGTCAGAAGAAAATCCTTAAGGAGCGTCTTGCCCTCTATCGAGGAAACTCACCAGCCCCCATTCTCAAAGGGAAAACGGCCATCTTAGTCGATGACGGGATTGCGACAGGGGCGAGTATGCGCGTCGCCATCAAATCGGTGCGCGATGCTGGGGCCAAAAAGATCGTTTTGGCGGTTCCTGTCGCAGCTCCCGATTCACTGCGCAAAATGGAAAAAGAAGTCGATGAAGTTATCTGCTTGTCCGCGCCGCTCTTTTTTGAAGCGGTGGGAGCATTTTACAAGGCCTTTGAACAAACGTCGGATGAGGAAGTCGTCCACTTTCTCGCTCATTGTTCCCAATGATAGTTTTTTGTATTGAAGGCCTGTGCGGAGTAGAGTTCTTTGAATGCTTTTTGGAATTCTTTATCGCTTATTCGGACGGCAGATTTCCCAGCGTATTCCGATCGTAAAGCAGGCGGGACGATCACTCCTCTCACTGTCATTTCTTTCTCAAGGACGCGGTCGTGAATAATCGTTTTTTCGCCTTTGTATTCAACGACGACAAATCCTGATCTCAGATTGACAAACTTCATTTTTTTCTCCTTACAAACCTGAGTTTTGGGTTCAGTTTATAGTAGATTGCCGTAGATTTCGAGGTGATTTTTGCAAATTTTGGCGCGTTCAATAGCTGGAGGCACCTATGGACGCGCCAAAATTTACAAAAAGCGCCCGAAAGATGCGGCAAGATGCTATGAAATGAACCCAAAACTCAGGTTACAAATAAAAGATATCCCAATGATGCAGAGGATATAGAATAAATAATAAGTACTTTTATGCAGCTTCACTTGTTCCCGTCCTTTGGGGAGAGAGTGATGTCGATTTATCATTCAGCATCACCAAATCGATAATTTCTTGAGTGGTTAAGGTGCTCAAGGCCAATTCCTTCCCATTTTCATAAAAGAGAAAGGAGAGGCGAAGGTCGATCTCGCCTAGTGTGATTCCTTCTCTCTGTGAAAGCTCTTTTACAATTTCCATCCGTGCTTTAAAAGCCTCCTTGCATTCGGAAAGTTCATAGGCGTCCATGGCATTCAAGATCTGTTCGAGGGGCAGATCAGCGATCTTTTGCTTGAGGTCTGCTGAGAGGGGGAGGACACCGTTTGGGACCCATGCTAAAACATTCGAATATTGAGTGTTTTTTTCAGGGAGTGAAAGTCCATTGTCAATTTTTTTGATCCCGTAGATTTTTTTTCCTGTTTCATCGATCCGTTTGACAAAGGTGAGGAAATTGCCTCCGTGTCCATCCGTATCGTAGATGAGCCAAAGAAAGAGGCAGACCTCCTCAAAGTTCTTTTGATCAAAACGGGAAGCAATTTCATCATCGCTTAAGCCTTCTTTGTAGAAATCGTGAAGCAAATCGATCAAATCTTGCGAATCGGGGATATAGTCTTGAACGGAAATGAGTTTTTCTTTGTCCGGCACCCCTGTTTGGGAGATCAATTGTTCTTTTTCTTCTCCTTCGACCCATTTTGAGAAATCATAGAACCGCTCGTCTTCAAGAATGGCCATAACAGTTTTTGGCGTCGTTTCTTGTAAGTGAGACAATGCGGCGATTTCCCAACAGGCAGCATCTGTTTGGGCAGATCGATATAAGGGGATGTGGTCGCGTGCGCGATGATCAAAGTCATTGAACACTGAGCCAAATTCCTTGCGGTTATTCAAACAAAAAATATCTTCGTCCACGGGTTTGAGCACATAATGGGTGACTTTGTCGGCATCCACGAGATAATAAGCGCCTCCGCCACCCGAAGAAATGGGAAGGAGTGTTCCTGCAATGGAAGAATAGAACTCTTGCTCTTTGCCTTTTTTTTGCTCTTCAATATAGGGGCGCCAGTGCTCCTTTTGGGAATGAATTTCCTCACGCCTCTCTTTAATCTTTTCAAAAAAAAGGCCTTCTTCCTTCAAATGTTTGTGGTCCGTGTAAAAAAAGCCGATTTCGAAATGAAAGGTGTTGGAGAGACCGGTGGAAGTAAATAAGCTTTCGCTGGAGGTTGTCTCGGAAGTTTCTTCTGTGTCCGTGAGGGTGAGAAAGAAGCCTTTAAACATTTCTTTAAGATGTAAAAGCGCTGAAATGAAGGGCTGTTTGTGGGGCGTGTTGTTCGTTGGAGGTGAAACGGGAAGTGAGTTTTCTATAACTTTTAAATCCATAATTAAAATATTGTATTAATTTGCCAATAAAAGTAAATATAATTAATGTTTAATTATTGCGTAATAACACATTAAAAAATTTATTTTTTAACTCGGGTCTGCCATCCCTGAAGGCAGCTCAGAAGAGTGGAATAGAACAAATGGCGAATATTAGGATCGCGATTCTGATAAATGTACCCGATGCACGTGATCCCATATGCGTTCACATGGGTGCAGGAGAGGTCCTGCGTAGGGATTTTGAGTTTGGCCATGAGAGTAAAAAGCTCCTCTTTGATCGAAGGGAAAGGGGAAGCGATCATGGTGAATAATTGTTCAGGTTCAAATTGCGCTTTTAAGAAGAAGGACTCCTTTTTAAAATCGGCGCTCAATGCCTCTTGCATTAAGGAAAAAAGGGTTCTCAAAGAGCTGGGGAGGATCAGCGTTTGCCTTAATGGCGGGGTGATCGAATAAAAAAAGTTCTCCAGAAGAAAATCATTGTCGAAAGAAGTTTCCTTGATCAGATTTCTCAATTCTTGGAAAACCTCTTGCTGCTTCATTAAAATTCCCCCGTTAAAGTCGCGGATCCCATTAAAAACGGTATTCAATTTCAGGGAGACGGCTTGTCTTGCCTTAAACAGATCGATCGTATAATCCTTGCGCAGGAATTGCTTTTTGTCCAAAGAGACTTTAAAGACGTTAGCTTCCTTAGGATAGCGCTTGCGCAGCAAGCCCACTTTTTTTACTTCGATATCTTCCAATTTCAATTCTGAAGCCGATTTGGAAAAGATCTCGGCGATGGAAGGTTCTTCATCGCGCAAAACGCGCAAAAGGATGACAGTGAATTGCAATTGCTGTTCTGTTTGCGCATTGAAGGAGATAATGACCTGGGGAAGATCGTTCAAGTATCTTAATTGTTGGCTGAGCAAGAAAATATTGCGCATGATCTCTTCGTCATTGCGTGGCATCAATACAGGATGGAGAACATTTTCCACGCTTTCTTTGAGTTCATGGGGAAGATTTTTTTTCAGCTCCTTGATTTCCTCTAAGCTGAAATTTGCGCCGTCATTTTTCTCGATTTCTAGATAAAAAAGACGGATGGGATCATGGCTTCGGCGATCGAGGACAATCGAATTTTCCACTCTGCGCATTTGAGGAAGACAATGGGAGATCGCTTCTACGATATGGCGTTCTTCAAAGAGCTCATTTTCCCTTAACACATTCATGGCCCCGACGATGCCTAATACATTAGAATGGGAGGGCAAAGATAACTTGAGAAATTTAAGCTTAAGATGGCGCTCATTGGGAAATTCCATGCAAGCGCGCATCAACGCTTTGCGAAATAGATATTGATAGGAGATCAGACGGCTCACATGCCGTAAATCGCGCATCCCGGTGAAACGATCGCTGAACAGAAGGAGGGAATGTTTGATTTCATGAAAGATATCGCGATCGAAAATTTTTGGGTGGCTTTCAATGTAGGGGGAAAAGTGCTCCTGCAGTTTCTTCGCTTTGTCTTCGGCATTGATTTGCAGCCAAAAATTGTGAAATTGGTCAAAAACGTTGTTAGCAAGTTTTTCCACAGGGCGGGAAAAGATGGAAGACATATATTCTTCGATCATCGCTTTTTTTTGTTCAGAAGAGAACATTTTGCCTGAAACCACATGGCGTGCATGGCGGACGGCCAGAATGCTGAGCCTTGCTTCTTTTTCTAGATTCTCTTTATTGCTGTTTGCGATATAAAGCTGCTCGTCATTTTCGATATCGAGAAGCACTTGATGGAAAAAGAAGGATTCTCTTGGACAGGAAATGAAATTGAATTTGAGAGAGCGTACAGAACTGATGCTTAAAAATCTTCCAGGAACTAGCCATCGCGAAAGGGCATCGCAAAAATAACGCCCTACCCCGTGCGTGAAATCAGAATGGCAAAGCAGGCTGACGCAAAGCGTGCAAGGGGCTCGGTCTGGATCATTCCATGCAATGATGGGGAGGTTTTCGCATAAAGCGAGAACTTTTTTTTCAAGGGCCTGAGGATCTTTGTAAGTCGATAACCCAATGACGAGGTCTTCGGGGAGAATCGAACGGATGATTTGTTCGATGAAGGTAATATAACTTTCGAACTCGAGATGGCTGATCCCTCGGGAACAGTAGACAGGCTTGATCAAATGCGGCTTCTTTTCCACTTCCAACGCGTGCCTCGGGAAAACAGAATGGCTTGAACCCGTTTCTCTTCGAAGTGCAGTATTCATCGCGTCCTTTTCCTGTGTTCAGTGGTCAAATTTTCAAAGATGATATCCCCGATCGAGGTGATCCCCACATTGCTCAAATAGGGCTGGACGATATAGGGTGAGTTCCAATGATAAATCGGACAGATGGGCATTTCATTTAAGAAAATTTCTTCAGCCCGTTCTAAAATCTCTGCGCGTTTGACCCCATTTTCGTAAGCGGACTCTTCTAAAAGGCGGACATATTCCGGATTTTCCCAGTTTGGATAGTTCTTCACGTTCAATTTGGACTTGAACCGTTCGAAAATGTTCATCTGATCATTGTATTGAGCTAGCCATAGGCTTTGCGCTAAGCAGTAGTCCCGTTTCCGTAGCTTGTCCATCAAAATTTTGAAATCAACGTTTTCTATTGCGATCTGCACGCCCAAAGCTTTTAGCCATTGCTGCTGGAGGGCTTGGGCGATCTTGTGATTCATTTCGCACGTGCTGTAGCAGAAGACGGCTTTGTTGAAGGCATCTCTTGTGATCCCCATTTCCTTCATGCCTTCTTCCAAAAGCAGTTTAGCAAATTTAACATCGTGATCCTTAAAAAAAGGATGGTTGCGATTGTTTTTTAGAACAGGGGGAATGAGATTCGTCGCTACGATCTCATCCATTTGCGTGATATTATTCACGATCGATTCCCGATCGATGGCATAGGCAAACGCTTTGCGGATTTTAGCATTATTAAAGGGGAAATGATCGACATTGAAAGTGATCATCGTCGTTCCGCCCACAGGACATTTGAAAACTTTAAATTTTTTCTTAAGCGTTGGAATGGCATCTATTGGCAGCGGGGAAAGAGGCTCGCCTAACATGTCAAGCTCCCCTTTTTCAAACATCTGCAGCGTTGTCATCTCATTATCGACCATGCTAAAATGGATCGACTCAGGACTCACCCTATCGCGATTCCAATAAAGAGGATTTTTTTCGACGATGAGTTCGTTATTGTGTTTCCACTCTTTCAAAATAAATGGGCCGTTCGAGACATAATTTTCCGTCGCATTAGTGGCCCAGTCAGGGTATTTTTCATCGATTTCGCGGCTGACAGGGAAAAAGACGCAGAAAGCGGCCAAATCAAGGAAATAGGGAGTTGGTCTGTCCAATGTTACAACAAGCGTTTTCGCATCTTTAGCGACAATGCCGACCTCGCTCAAAGGCACTTTTCCCTGCTTTGCGGCTTCTGCGTTAACAATGGGATAAAGCAAATGCGCATTGAGGCTTGGAAAGGAAGGGTCGAGAATATCCTTCCAAGATTTTTCAAAATCATAGGCCGTCACTTCTGTTCCATTCGACCATAAAAGATTGTCCCTTAAGACAAATGTATACACGGTTCCGCCCGCGGAAATTTCAAAAGTTTTTGCCTGAGCGGGAGTAATCGAATTGTCGTTATGCAATTTGACCAGCCCTTCGAACAATAAAAAATTCATATGCGAGGAAATGACATCCCCGCTTTTGCGCGGATCGAGCGTCGGAGGCTCATTGCGCAGATTGAGGCGGATGCATTGGATCTCGTTTTTCGCAGCGGACTCTTTTTTTTGGCAGGAGGTTGCGAGAAGGATCAGGATGCAAAAGATGGCGGCTTGCGCGGTATTGGAAAAGATTCTCATCATGTGCACCCCCGAAATTGCAAATCGTTGCCAACATAGGCAAAAAGAGGAATATTTGCAAATCATAAAGATTCGATTTAAATTGAAAAAAGCGTCTTCTGGTTGACGAGTCTAGAGCTTTTCTTTAGACTCAATTGTAAAAGGAAAGTCATGAAAAAAATCCTCGTGCTTGTGGAAGAGATTTACGAAGATTTGGAACTCTGGTATCCGAAGATTCGTCTTGAAGAAGCAGGCCATCAAGCCATTGTCGTCGGCCCTCAAGCTGGCCAAACGTACAAAGGCAAACATGGATACCCATGCAAATCTGAACTCTCTTTTAAGGATGCCCTTTCTGTTTCCTGCGCTGGCATTGTGATTCCGGGCGGATATGCGCCCGATCGCATGAGAAGATCCCCTGAGGCAATCCAACTGGTCAAGAAAGCCTACGACGAAGGAAAAATCATCGCCTTCATTTGCCATGCCGGATGGGTCCCTATCTCAGCCAAGATATTAAAAGGAAAGAAAGTCACCAGCTACATCGCCATTAAAGACGATTTGGAAAATGCCGGCGCCACATGGCAAGACAAAGATGTCGTGGTCGATGGCAACTTAATTAGCTCCCGATCTCCTGCAGATCTGCCTGCCTTTTCTAAGGCGATATTGAAACAACTCGGTTGAATCTCATTTATATCATTAATTTTCAGCAGCTTACATACACCTCGAGTCGTGAAACCTTAATATTTACTTTAACTTTTTATTTAAGTTTATTTGTGTTAAAACAACTACACTTAAATATTAATTAGTGTTTATTTATGACGCAAATTACGGATATTTCAAAAAATTATCTTGCACGTACAAACGCCATTGCTCTGCAAGCAGCGGTTGGGCGCAATTGCAAAAAAGAGATAGAAACACTGGAAACAGAAATTGATGTTTTTGTTCGAAACAGGTTGAATGCTCAAAACATTCCTAAGGAAATCAAGACCTCAATAGAGATGCTGGGAATGTGCAAAAGCTTTCAGTTGTCCAAAGAATGGCTGACAGAGAAATTCACAAAGTTTCGCCGCCTCAACTTAACCCGTCCTGAGGCTCCGTTCCAGCTTTATTTGATGGGTTGTTGGCCTAAAAGGTCGGGCATCGGATACTATGGGAATGCCAATGAGAACTTTGAGCAGTCATCGTCAATTGCCGAAATGCGCCTTCATCCTGCTCAATTGAACAATCTTCCTGAGGACGTTATAAAAGCAATCGGCGATACCAAGGATAAAAAAGTCGACTTATTCATCTCTCTTGAAAATATTCAATGCCTTAAAAAACTCAAAGAACATGATCTTCCTTACTTCAATATTATAACGCATGCATGGGCGCATCGCTATTATGAACAGGGCAAGGATGTGACAGAGATGGTCTCTATGGGGATTTATGAGCCGCAAGGCGTTTATCCCCTCGAAACTCAAGATGGGGTCAGTTTTAATGGTCAAAAAGTCCTTCCGGTGACCCTCCATCCCCCTGGGGGCGGGGGCTTTATTGCCATGTCGCCCAATAATGCGCATATCGGCATCAATGGGAGTACGCTGTTCTCAAGCTTTTGGTTCGTGGCGCATTTGGGGCAGCGCGTCCTGGCAAGCTATCATATTTTGAAGCATGAAAAAGATCAGGTATTTGAAAAAATTTTCTCGCAACAACCCTCTCTTACTGAAACGCTGGAAAAACTAAAAAACTATCGCCAAACATTGATTAAACCCTTAACAGATGTTGCTGAGGGTTATGAGCTAGAACGCGCTGAGGCGGATCAGCTCTTCTCAAGCCTACCTAGAAGTCTTAAAAATTCCATTTATTACCAGACCTGGCTCGACAAGTGGGAAAATGCAAACGAAGGAACCCCAGCTCCCCATTCTGATTTTGGCCGTGCGGCGTTTCATGGGGACCACAGTCTTGATGCCAAATACCATTGTAACGGAAAAGAGCGCGCTGCCCTCATTCGAGCGAGCTGTGCCCGCATTCAACAGGATTACGATCAAATTGTTGGACAGTTGCAATCTCTCTTTGTTCCTCCTAAAGAAATTGCGCCTTTGTCAGAAGAACAAAAAGAAAAGTTGCGTCTTTTAAACCCGATTATCGAGGCTTTTAAAACTGGTCACACTCAAACTGGATTTAACCTTTTTAATCAATTAGATCCAAAACACCGCACTAAAGTTTATGAGTATGTCTGGGAATATTCCAATTGTCCAAGAAATTTTCCAGGAGATTTCGGGTCTGCTTCTTTTCATGCATCCCCCGCATTAGATTCCAATCAGCATTGCGATGACGAGGGAAGAGCTCGAGCCCTTCTCTGTTACTTACATTCGATCTAAAGGTAGTTCTGCAGGGCGCAAAGAATGCGCCCTGCCGACTCATCCGTCCTCCGGCGGGCCCTTAAGGGCCGGGTATTTCAAAAATTGACATTTGGGAGGGGTGCGAAGCCCCTCCCAAATCGCCATAATAATCCCCGGCCTTAACGGGGTTCACTAATCCTTCATAGCGAGAAGGAATTCGACGTTGTTGTTTGTCTTTTTAAGACGGCCGAGCAGAAGGTTCATCGCATCGAGCGGAGATAAATCTGCTAAAGCTTGGCGCATGAGATAGATTTTCTCCAGTTCATCGGGATGGTAAAGGAGTTCTTCTTTGCGCGTGCCGCTTTTCATGATATCGATCGCTGGCCATACTCTGCGTTCTGCGAGCCTGCGGTCGAGAACGAGTTCCATATTGCCCGTTCCCTTGAACTCTTCGAAGATCACCTCATCCATGCGCGAGCCGGTATCGATCAGAGCAGTGGCGATGATGGTGAGCGAGCCGCCCTCTTCGACGTTGCGGGCTGCGCCGAAGAAGCGTTTGGGCTTATGCAGAGCGCCTGCGTCGACGCCGCCGGATAAGATTTTGCCTGAGTGCGGCTGGACAGTATTGTACGCGCGGGCAAGGCGAGTCAAGTTATCGAGAAGGATGACCACATCATGGCCGTATTCAACGAGGCGCCGCGCTTTTTCGATGGCCATTTCAGCCACTAGAGTGTGCCGTTCAGGAGGTTCGTCAAAGGTCGATGAGACAACTTCTCCCTTGACGCTGCGGATCATGTCCGTGACTTCTTCTGGACGCTCGTCGATGAGCAAAACGATCAGCACGACTTCAGGGTGATTGGTCGTAATCGCATTGGCGATGTGCTGCAAGACAATCGTTTTACCGGACCGAGGAGGGGCTACAATGAGCGCGCGCTGTCCCTTTCCGATGGGAGCAGTCAGGTCGATCACCCGGGTCGTCATCCGGTCTTTCGTGGTCTCCATGACTAAGCGGGAGCTGGGGTAAAGCGGCGTGAGGTTTTCAAAGAGGACGCGGTCGCGCGCTTTATCGGGATGTTTGCTATTGATTTTCTCGACTTTTAAAAGAGCGAAATACTTTTCTTTTTCTTTTGGAGAACGGATCGTTCCATAGACCGTATCGCCCTTCTTTAAATCAAAACGGCGGATCTGCGCAGGAGAAACGTAAATATCTTCCGCAGAAGGCAGATAGTTGTAGTTAGGCGAGCGTAAAAATCCAAAGCCATCAGGGAGGACTTCTAAGACGCCTTCGCCGACGAGGACCTCTTCCGGTCTTTCAGAGAGATATTTGACGATTTCGAAGACAATTTGAGATTTGGCCAAAGCTCCGAGGTTCTTCAATCCAAGATTGCGGGCAAAATGATTGAGCTGATCGACATTCATGCGCTGCAGATCAGCGATTTTTGTCACATTTTCAGTAGGAGGGGGAGGCCTGTCTGTAGGACCTGTAGGCCCTTTAGGGGTTTTATCGTTATCGGGTTCTTGAACATCTTGGACGGTGTCTTCTTGATTCATTGAAAATTAGTCCTTTGTTAATTGGGAATAGAGCGTTTTGATGTTGGTTTTGAGTTGTTCTAGATTCCCATTGTTTTCAATCATATAATGAGCTTTATCGGCTTTCACAGCCGGTTCTATCTGTCTTGTCATTCTTTTTTCAAACTCTTCCGAGGGTTGATGGGTTGCTTGCATAAACCGTTTGCGGGAAAGTTCAGGATCGCTGTACACGCTGATGACGGCATCAAAACGCCCTTCTGCTTCTGTTTCGTAGAGAAGAGGGATTTCTGCGATAAACAGCGTGTGTTTTTTTTCTCGAATGGTCTGCTGGTAGTTTCGTTCGATTTCATCAAATACGGCCGGATGAATAATTTCTTCCAGTGCGCGGAGAAGGTCGGGTTGAGAAAACACAACAGCTGCGATCTTATTGCGATCGAATTCTTGACCGCTGACAATATCTGAACCTAATAATTTTATGACCCGCTGACCAACGGCAGTTCCTGGAGATAACAATTGATGGACTATCTCATCGGCATTAACGACACAAGCGCCGAGCTCTTCAAAGATTTGGCAGACGGTTGTCTTTCCGGCTGCTAATCCACCTGTTACTGCAATTTTCTTTACTTTTAACATTCTCCCCAATTTTTACCAATAGAAATATTAACGACGAGGGGAACATTTAACGTAAATACCCCCTCCATTATATTTTTTACTTTGTGGGAAAGCCGATCTGTTTGATGATCGGGCGTCTCAAATAATAATTCATCGTGGATTTGCAGGATCATCTTTCCTTCCGCAGGATGCTTTTTAAGATGGGCATCGACTTGGATCATCGCCATTTTAATCAGGTCCGCTGCTGTCCCTTGCAAAGGGGTGTTGATCGCCAATCGTTCCGCACCGGCGCGAATGGCGGGATTTTTGCTGTGGATTTCAGGAATCGGACGGTGCCTGCCTGTCAAGGTAACGGCACGGCCGGTCTTCCGGACGCTCTCTTTGCAAAAGTTAAGAAATTCTTTCACCTTTGCATAGCGATCAAAATATTTGTGTATAAATTCGTCGGCTTCATTGTAATCGATGCCCAATTGTTGCGAGAGTCCGAAAGCTTGCTGTCCGTAAATGATCCCGAAATTCACTGCCTTTGCCCGATAGCGCATCTCAGCGCTGACTTCACTCAAAGGGATGCCGAAGACTAACGCGGCCGTGTAAGTATGGATATCCTCTCCTTCGCGGAAAGCTTTGAGCAGGGCTGGATCTTCAGAGAGATGCGCGAGCAGCCGCAGTTCAATCTGAGAGTAGTCGGCCGCCACAAAACTATAATGCGGCTTTTCGGGTTTGAAGGCTCCGCGGATCTTCATTCCTTCTTCTGTGCGCACCGGAATATTTTGGAGGTTGGGATCCTGGCAAGAAAGGCGTCCTGTGGCGGCAACGGATTGATTGAATGTACAATGGATGCGATGTGTGGCAGGGTTGATCTGTTCCGGTAGGGCATCGACGTAAGTAGAACGTAATTTTTCTAAAGTGCGGTAGGCGATGATCTTTTTGACGATGGGGACTTCTTCTTTCAGGCCATCGAGAACATCGATGGCAGTGGAATACCCCGTCGCCGTTTTTTTCGGGGGTTTAATGCCCATTTTTTCAAAAAGGATCACACTGAGCTGTTTTGGAGAATTGATATTGAACTCTTCTCCGGCAAGCCGATAAATCTCTTTTTCCAACTCTTGCAACTGTTCTTTAAGCTCTTCGGACATCTTTTCTAGTTTTTTCACATCGACGTAAATCCCATTTCTTTCCATTTCCATCAGGATAGAAATCAAAGGCAGTTCGATCTGCTGAAAGACGGGAAGAAGCTCTAAAAGCGCTAAATCTTTGGCAAAAAGCTCTTTGAGCCTGAAAGTGAAATCGACGTCCTCGCAGCAATACGATGTGATCTTGTCCAAAGGCACCTCATTCATGCTGATCTGTTTTTTCCCTTTGCCGATCAGATCAACGATTGGAATTTTGACCTCGCCTAATTTTTCTAAGGAAAGTCCATCGAGGTTATGCCTCTGGGTATGCGGATTGATCAGATAAGAGGCGACAATGGTGTCGAAAGCGATATTGGTCACGCAGATATTTTCATTCTTTAGAACATGTAAATCATACTTAATATTGTGCCCGATAAAACCGATCTTGGGATTTTCAAGCAGAGGTTTTATTGCCTTTAACACCCTTTCTTTTCCCAAATTTCCATTCATCGGAAGGTACCAAGCCTCTCCCAACCTAACGCCTAACCCGATGCCGACCATCTCGGCACGCATCGGGCGTATATCGGTCGTCTCGGTATCCAGACAAATCTCTTTTTCTTTCTCCAGAAGCGAAAGCAACTCAAAAAGTGTTTTTTCATCGTCGACAAGATGGTAATGCAATGCAATCGGTTCTTTGGCTGGCTTCCCTTTTGCAGGAGCTTCTTCTTCGACGCCGAGTTCACGCAACAGAGAAAGAAACCGCATTTGGCGGTAAAATTCGTTCACTTTTTCCAAATCGGGGGCTTTCAAATGGAAAAATTTTTCCTCATGTGGAAAGGGAATGTCGATCTGAATCGTCGCCAATTTTTTGCTCATCAATGCGATTTCTTTGTCATTGATGACAGTCTCTTTTTTTTTGCCGCTTAATTTTTCTGGATGGGAAAGAATCTCGTCCAATGTCACGAATTCATTGAGAAGAGCTGCCGCTGTTTTTGGACCGAATCCTTCCAGGCCTGGAATATTGTCGGAAGCATCTCCGACCATCGCGAGAAGATCGACCATTTGCTCTGGCGCAACGCCGAAGAGCTCTTTGACTTTTTGACGATCGATTAAAAGATTGTCCTTGTGCGGATTGATGACGAAAATTTGATCGGAGACAAGTTGGCAAAGGTCTTTATCGCTGGAACAGAGATAGACTTGCACGCCCTTTTTTTCCATCCAGCGGGCCACGCTTCCCATCGTATCATCCGCTTCGACGCCGGATACAGAAAGATAGGGGATGCCTGCGATCTGGCAAAAATGCAACGCTTGCTGCAATTGCGGGAAGAGATCTTCGGGCATGCCGGTCCGGTGGCTTTTGTAATCAGCGTAAATTTCTGTGCGCGATTTTTTATTTTCCGGTCCATCGAAGACAGCGACAAAATAATCGGGGGAGAATTCATTCATCAATTTGAAAATGGAGCGAATGAACCCGTAAAGAGCATTGGTTGACTCCCCCTTTGCATTGGTCATCGGCCCGATGGCATAATAGGAACGGAATAAAAAGTTGACAGCGTCAACGATGTAGAGTTTTTCCATGAAAAAATAGAGCCTAGAAGAACCCTATTCCAGGGTTGGTTGGTACATATAAAGGAGCCGTCCGCTCAATTCAGAGTTCATAAAGGAGTTAATTTGGAATTGATGGGTGATTTTGCCAGATAGAAGCGCCATTTTTCCTTGGGCAAGGTCGGCGAGGAAAGGCCGCACGGGGGCAATGGTCATGACCTGGTACATTTGATTGTCTGGAATTTTTGCTTCTTTAGCAAGTTCGGTAACAGTTACATTATAATCGGCATTGCCGTTATCGATGTAGCCGAGAGTTTGCGCTTCTTTTGCCACAAAGATCTGCGCGCCGTACTCATTGATCAATTTATCGCGGTCTAAATTTGGCCTTGCGGATGTAACAATAGAAAGGAACCGTTCGTAAAGATCGGCCGTAATGTTGCGTAAGGAAGCATCTTCACCCGGCTGCCAAGGTCTAAATGGGTTGAGCATGTCTTTATCCTTACCTTGAGTGATTGTCAGCGATTGGACGCCGTATCTCTCCATTAGGCTAGAGAAATTAAACGTCGGACCCAAAATCACACCAATAGAACCAATCACACTTGTGGGAGATGCAAAAATTTTATCCGCAGCAGAGGCGATGTACATGCCTCCTGAAGCGCACATCCCATCCACGTACGCGTAAATAGGCACTTTATATTTTTGTTTGTAATCCATGAGCATCCGATAGATCGCGTCGGCATCATCGACCGTGCCGCCCGGCGTATTGATTAGAAGAAAGATCCCTCTCACACGATCGCCTGCGAGCATGCCTTCGCGCGAATCCAATAAGGAATTTTGGAATTTATGCATTGTGAGATCGCCTTGCCCGACCACTCCGGTAATGTCTAACTTCAAAAGGACAGGGGCAGTATGAGGCAGAAGGCTGCGGTCCCCGTTTGCATCGGGCGATATCACCAGCGAGCTTTTGGGAGGATAAATATCTGGAGAAGAGAACATCATCGCTATAAAGAATACTAAAATAACCCCGATCAAAATCCCGATGATCCCGGCGAAAGATTTGCAAAATGTTCTCACAGCAGATACAAGGATCGACTCTCTAGCATATTCCATGATATGGTACCCCATTAGACATTATATGAATCTTAAAAGAGATGCGAATTTTGTTCTACTTGTAGTATTCTCTATAGTATACCGAAAATGATTCAAAAGTTGGTTTTTGGCTGGGCTTGGCTATGCAGCACATTTTTTGTCTTCACTCGCGCCTTGTGCTTGCACAATGGTCGCTCGCTCCAGGCAAAAAATTTGCGCAGCCGCCTTGCCAAATTCCCAACTTTTGAATCATTTTCGGTGTATACCCGTGAGGAGAAAAACATGGACACTTCAGGAATGGCGGACAGACTGTGGTTTTTTGAGATTATTATTGGCGTTCTCGTCTTGATAGCTGTTAATTATATTTTTAAAAGAATTGTCAAGTATGTGCGCCATCGCTCTCTTTCCGTTTCGCATGATTGGAAAGAAAAGATTGATCAAATTCTTTCTTTGCCTTTTCAGATCATATTATGGATTTTGGGTGCGACTCTTGTCATGGAGATATTGGGAAAGCGCCTTGAGTTTTCTTTTTTCGAAAATTACATCAATGCGTTTCGAAGCACTGCTTTTGTCCTCTGCGTAGCCTGGGTATTGCTGCGGTGGAAAAATGTGATCAAGCGCGACTTTTTAAATAAGGACCCCCATCAAAGAAAAATAGACGCGGGCTTTGTTCACGTCGCTGGCAAGATCCTGTCGATCGCCATCATCGTTCTCTCTTTGATGGTGGTACTGCAGATTTGGGGATTAAATATTGCTCCTTTAATTGCTTTTGGCGGAATTGGTGCGGCTGCGATCGGCTTTGCTGGAAAGGATGTCATAGCAAATTTTTGCAGCGGGTTGATGCTGTATGTCAATCGCCCCTTTATGGTGGGAGATGCCGTCTTCCTGCCAGAGCGCAATCTCGAAGGAACCATCGAAGAAATTGGATGGTACATGACGACGATACGCGACAAGGAAAAAAGGCCGGTCTATCTTCCCAATGCGATTTTTTCGCAAGCGCAAGTGATTAATTCCTCTCGGATGACGCACCGCCGCATCGAAGAGAAAATCGGCGTGCGCTATGAGGACTTTTCACGGATCCCGGAATTAGTCGAGAGGTTAAAAGCTGCGATCGGTTCCCATCCTGACATCGATACCCATCTTCCCATTCTCATTGTTTTGAATGGATTTAACCAATTCACATTAGATTTATATATCGATGTATACACTCTTGAGACGCGTTATGAAAAATATTTGATGGTCAAACATGAAATATTGATGCTGATCTACAAAGAACTGATGGAGGCGGGCGCCGAAATGCCTGTTCCCATGCTTGCTATCCAAGGCAGGCTTTCCACTGAGGTGCCGGTTTAGTCCGCTTTAGCCTTAGCGAGGACATCGTTTTTCATTTGCCAAAGCTCAATGAAGGCGAGCAGTCCGAAAAGAATGAAAATGCCGTAAAAATAACCGGGAAAAAAGAGGCTCAACGTAAGGCCGATGAGGACCAAGAATTGAAGGGCGGTTGTGACTTTGCCCCAGCGAATTGAAGTAAATCGGTAATTTTCCCAATGTCCATAAAGGCTTAAGTAGAGTCCAAATAATACCAAAAAGAAATCACGGGAAATCATGGCGAGGGCTTGCCAGAGCATCAACTTCCCCTCCAAGACCAGGATAGTTAGGGCAAAGAATACAAAAAATTTATCCATCGCGGGATCTAAAATCGCCCCAAAGCGGGAGACTGCCTTGAAGCGTCGGGCTATATAGCCGTCAATACTGTCTGTCAGCATAGCTAACAAAATCGCAAGGACGCGAAAAGTCGTATTTTCTATGAGGAATAGAAAAGCCAGCGGCGCTCTGAGAAAAGAGAGACTATTGTGTAAACTTAACATTTCTAATTGGCTGAAAGGCGTTTCGTTTGCGTCTTCTTCTTTCTACTCTTATACCAAATGATGCCAATTACCGTCACACTGAAAGCTGCAAATATTAGCAGGTTAAAGGTCTTAAGATAATACCAGATGGTTTCATAGTTTTGCCCAAGCGTAAAGAAGATGTAGAAGCAGGTGCTGCACCAAACAAAGCATGCAAGGGCGTCCATCAGAACAAATTTTCCGAAGTGCAACTTGCTCATCCCCGAAGACATAAAGATGCAGTTGCGCACCCCAAAAGGGATGAACCGGCCGATCACCAAAGTCCAAAGGCCGTATTTCTCATAGAATTTTTTTATCTTAACAAGGCGCTGTGGATTAAAGAGTTTTGAAAATAATTTACCTTTGCTCAGTGCTGTCCCAATCAATCTTCCGAGCCAATAAGCACACATTGCAGAAAAATAGCATCCTAATAGTATGCTGAGGAAAAGATGCCATGTATGATCGGGAACAACAGTCGCAGCTAAAATTGCTGCGGCCAGAATGAGGAGATCGGCGCTAAAAGGAATATTGAAACCGGCAAGAATGATCGCAACGAAAATATACCAGTGCGCATGATGAGCGTGTTGAACAATTATTTCAATCAAACGTTCCATAAAAACGATTTATAACACATTATGAAATTAAATAAAATACATAATAATGCAATCGCATTAGGGTTCGCTATAGTCATAGGGGTTGTTTTAGTCATCGCTGCTTTTGGAAAAATGTTCTATCCCCTCGAATCCCTTAAAATCATCGACCGCTCAGCGAGCATCTTTGAAATCATATTGTTAGTGTTAATCCTTTTCTTTAGAACCGAGTGGAAGATTTGGTGGGGAACTGCGCTGGTCTTTTCTGCGTGGCTGGGTTTTGCCCTTTTTTGGGGGACTTTAAAGCTTCCTTGCGCTTGCATGGGATCGGTGATCCGTGTGCCAACGCTCTTTTCCATCGTTGTCGATCTGCTATTTTTCTTTTCTAGCTTATGGGTTGCCAATCTTCTCGGCGCGCGCCGGAAATGGATCTATTTAAACCTTCTTTGTAGCGCATTTGCTTGCCTATTCGGCTATCTGTTTGCGGAATGGGTGTATCACTACTTTATTCTTAGTTAGAACTATTTAGTAGTGTCAGCCATGACCGGCTGGAGGACAGATGCTGGCTCTTCGTCGGGATCTTTAAGGGTCTCTTGATGGGAGACGAGGTCATTGAAGCGCTTGCCAAGGGAGCGGGCAGCCACAACCCATGCGCCGATGACAAACAACAGTAGAGGGCCGACATAGGGAGTGCTCAGAGCGACTGTCCCAAAGACCATGAGCAGGCTCTGGTGGATGACCGATCCGCCTGATTTTCCAATGCGGGAACCGACGCCGTCGATCGCTGCTTTTCCTTTCAGCTTGCATTCTTTGCTAAGGGGGATGAATGCCAACTCTTTTGTCGCGTCGAAAAGCGTATATTTGGAGGCGCGCACGAGGCAATTTTGCATCGAACCGAAAAAGACGCAGAGGGCTAGAGGCGTTGCGCCAAACCAAGTCGCAAAAGAGGCGAAGCTGGAATCTTTGAAGAAAAAGAAAAAGAAGAAGCCAATGCTTGTGACTAAGAGGATTAGAGGAGAAATAAGCGCATTTGTCGTCCAATTTAATTTTCGAATGATCGTGCTGGAGACAAAGACGCTGATCACCGTGGCCACAATGCCGATCCAGGTCAAGACTTGGCCCATATAGGCATTAAAATCGGAAGGGTCGGGGTAGAGCTGTTTGACCTGGTCCTTCCAGACTACTTCGACGAGGTTAATGGCGATATTGTACATGACGACGATGACAGCGATGCTAATGAGATATTTTGATTTAGCGAGATAAGCAAAATTTTTGCGAAGCCCCATTTTCACTTCTTCGCCGCCTTTGTTTTGAGAATGATAGGAGGGGGAATTGTAGCCGAAGCCTTTGAGGTGGATATAGCGGAAAAGGCTCATGCAAAGGACGCCGGCGACTACAAATGTTCCACAGAGAAGAAATACTGTTTGGTCCCATGCGGTTGCCCCGAAGGGAAGGGAGGGATGAAAGGCGTTGCGCGACATCGAAGTGGCAAGGTATCCAGCGAGGATCCCAGAGAGGTTGATCGCGATTCCTAACAGACCGTAATAGCGTTTGGCATCCTTGACGTTCGTCACATCATTGGCAAATCCCCAAGCGAGCACAGTCATGATGATCGTGCTCCACATCTCTGCCATGATGTAGAATAGGGTCGAAGTCCAGTTCCTGAATATGGCGACAAACCCTTGCAAACCTTGCGGGAGCATTTTTTGGATCTCATTGCAAAAAGAATGTGGATGAAGCACATCCTGAAAGGGATAAAGCAAAAACATGAAGAGCAAGAAAAAGGCAATGAAAATGCTCATCATGGCGTAAAAAATTTTTTCCCTCGACAAACGATTCGAAACGCGCGTAAAAATAAATGTAAAAAGAAATGCCATGGGAACGATCGCCCAAACTTTCAAATAGGGCAATGCTTCGGCGCCGGAATGAGGCGCAGTGACAACGAGAGTATCTTTGGTGCCGCGCAGTAGACTATAATTAAATCCGACGAGAAAGAAGATTAAGAACAGGGGAATAAACTTTTTGAATTCATGACGGTAGATCGGCCAAAGAAAAGCGCGAATTCTACTAAAACCTGTCGTAGAAGACATATCCCGCCTAGTTTGCACGGAGAAGCGAAACTAAAAAAAACTCTTAAGTTCCGAGACCCCGACCATCTCAAAAGATGGGCCTTATTATAGCTTTTCCGCCTTATTTGGCAACGAATAAGGAGTATGGTTGAAAATTAAATTTTTCTTTTTTGTTACTAAAAATGTAAAATTAATTGTTTATATGCTTGCATGATGAGATTAATTAATATTAATCTTGCCCAAAATTTATTGTTTATCGCTCAAGGCATCAATTCCAGGAAGATTGCCATTTTCAATAAATTCTAAAGAGGCCCCTCCCCCTGTCGACAGATGAGTAAAAGCGGAAGCTAGGCCTAATTGATTGATCGCAGAAACAGAATCTCCACCTCCAACGATGGTTGTCGCTTTTAAAGAAGCCAGTGTTTTTGCCACTTCCTCAGTTCCTTTGGCAAAATGGGGAAATTCGTAAACGCCAAGAGGTCCGTTCCAAAAAATCGAAGCGCCATGTTTCAAGGCGGCCTTCCATTCTTCAAGAGTTTGGGGCCCGATGTCCATCCCTTGCCACCCCTCAGGAATTCCTTGAGAAACAGGGACGCATTGGGTTTTTGCATCATCTCGGAAGGCATCTGCGATGATCAGGTCTTTAGGCAGCCAGCAAGAGATTTTTTTTTCTCGGCATTTTTTCAAAAATTCTTTAGCCTCTGGAATTTGGGTCTCCTCATGAATAGAATTGCCAATTTTTATTCCTTGGGCAAGAAAAAATGTAAAAGCCATTCCTCCGCCGATGAAAATCCCATCGGCCTTCGAAAGAAGGGATTTGAGAACGCCCATTTTCGTCGAAATTTTTGCTCCGCCAATGATCGCATAAAAAGGGCGTTTGGGATTAAGTAGAGAACTTAAGAATTGAACTTCTTTTTGCAAAAGAAATCCCGCCGCAGATTTCCCGGAAAAATAGTGAGTGATCTCTGTGATCGACGCATGGCTCCGGTGCGCAGCACCAAAGGCATCATCCACATAGACATCGCCAAGCTGCGAAAGTTTCTTAGCAAAAGCGGGATCCAGCTCAGGCTTTTCCTCGGTAGGATGAAACCGAAGGTTTTCTAAGAGGAGTACTTGCCCGGGTTTTAAATCGCGGGCCATTTTTTCCACTTTTTCACCCACGCAATCTTCCGCCATGAGCACCGGAATTCCAAGCAGACTAGAAAGGGCATTGGCGCAAGGCTTAAGAGAAAACTGAGGATCGGGGGCTCCTTTCGGTCTGCCTAAATGGCTCATTAAAATGACGCTTGCCTTAGCTTTTAAGATGTACTGGATGGAAGGCAGCGATTCTTTAATCCGCGTATCATCTGCGATCGACCCATCCTTATTCAAGGGGACGTTGAAATCAACGCGCATGAGCACTTTTTTTCCCTTGAGGTCCAAATCTTGCAATTGCAGTTTTGACA
Organism: uncultured Verrucomicrobiae bacterium; assembly: GCA_963698815.1. GTDB lineage: Bacteria > Chlamydiota > Chlamydiia > Chlamydiales > Rhabdochlamydiaceae > CAJCIW01. The sequence continues at coordinate 144,357 of CAVOSF010000007.1, read as the reverse complement.
TGGTTTACGCACGGATTGAAGAATTTTTGAACTCTAACATTTTCTCATTTTTTGACACAGCTCAGTGAAAAAAATCCATCCCAATTCCATGTTGACGCGAGGAATCGCCTTGATGTATAAACGATTTTTTCAACTTAACCAATTAAGGAGATGTCTTTCTCTGACGGTCTGTTGCAGTCAGTTTTTGGCATAATTTGCTTATGAAAAAGTATCGTCTATGTCTAATATTCTTAAGTCTTCTGTTTTGTTTGGTACAACCTGCTTTCACTCATGAAGATTCAAAAATGACATTCCTTCCATGTAGTAAGACTTATATAAGATCTGAACAAATTGAATTCTTTAATGAAGGGATCTTCGTTCAAGTAGATGATGTGGTATTTCGAACGAGTGGAATTTATTCTGATGCCCATGGCCTATATTTTCAAGATGCTGAAGGCGGATGTGGATATTTGCAAAAACCATGTCCGCGTCCTGGTTGTCCTGGCTGCAATTTTCCCTGGGACAAGGAATGTCACGTATGCGGTAAAAAGTTAAAAAAATGAAGCTCTCAAGACCAGTAGCATGTTTTATTACCTTGATTCTTCTGTGCGGAGTCCTAAGTTTTTCGATGAACCACCGGGAGTCTCAGCAATCAAAAGTTGCCAAGCTGCTGAAGTCCATTCCTTCGGAAGATCGTGTCTATTTAGAATTCTACTTTCGGTATCTTCTGTTTGATGATCCGTTGGCTTATGTCATTTTTGGAGATAAGCCAATGGCTTTATCTGGTTTTTGGAATCCTACTCCATCTGGAAATTGTCTAACGCCAAATATCTCTCATAATAGTGTAATCTTGCGAAAAGGCTATGAATTGCATAAAAAATATCAACATTTATTGCCCTCAAAAAACTTCATTTTTGTTTTTCGAGAGAGCGATGACTATACTGAAATTGCCCTTGTTAACCGAAAAAATTTTTTGAAAACAACAGCTAATTCAATTGAGGAATTTCAAAAAATTCTAGGCAAGAAAATATCCGGCGCTACTATTCTTGATCGATTTGTTATAGAAAAAGAAATTTTCGAAAAACCTTTAAAAGAAAATCACGCACTCCTTGGGCTACTATTGGGATATGGCAAGAAAAATTCATTTAGGTTTCAAAGAAAAATGGAAATTTTGAAATCAACGAATGCATTTCATCTACATCACAAACAGGAAAAATGCTTACGACCTTCTATTGGCTTTGATTCGTTAGATGAAGAGCTTGCTTTCTTGAATCAACGCCTTAAGCCTTTAGAAGATCCGTGTCAAGAATTCACATTAGTGAATTTGCCGTCTTTTATGGTTGATTCTCGCGACATTGAAACTCAAGGGATAAAGAAGAAATTCATTGAGCAGCGCAGAAAAATCACAAATATTTATCGACATGGAGATTTCTTAGAAATTACCCTTAATTATCTTGCTTCAAATGAAGCACAATAATTTATTCAAAGATTGGCGAAAGGGTTTGCTGCTTGCCCGAAGTGGGATCCTTTTTTCCGTTTTTTCAATTCTGTTTTCAAGGAAAAGAGCAGGTCTTGATCGAATTTTTGATTGACGGCCCATCGCAAATATTCGACGGGAATTTCTCCGAAGGTGCGGCCTTTGTGTTTCCCGAGGGGCATTGTTTTGAGTTGGATGGGGCTTTTGAGGCGATTGACGATCTGCTCTGTGGTTTTGTAGTGGCGGGAAAGATATTTGAACACTTCGATGTTCACAATCACATCGTTCATTGCCCGGTGCGCTCCTTCTTCAGCGATATTAAAATGCTGGCGCAGTTTTTCGAGCGAATTGATAGGGCTTTCTCCATAGAGGCGCGCAAGCCGTAGCGTATCGAGATAAGGGTGGGAAGCGAGTTTGCAGGGCATGTTGTGCTGCTTTGCCGCAGCGCAGAGAAAGGCGATGTCATTTGTGATGCCATGGCCAACGATGATCGAACTCCCGACAAACTCAAAAACTTTGGGGAGGATTTCCTGAATTTTTGGTTTCCCTTTGACCATGTGGTCAGTGATGTGGTGAATGGCAATAGATGCTTCTGGAATTGGCATCTGTGGATCGATCAGTGTTTCGAAAGAATCGAACGTTTCTTCGAAGCTGAAACGCACCATGGCGATTTCGATGATCTGATCTTGATCTGAGTTCAAGGCCGGTCGTTTCGCAGTCTAAGCAGACGAAGACATCTTTATTCACTAGACCCATGAATCCATCCGCTTTAGTTTTCCGATGAGATCTATTCTAGCGCGAGGGTCCTTAATTGAATAATGAAGAAAGTGCACCGAATGAGGAATTTATTTTTAATGCCTCCAAAAGGCCAAGCTTTTTCTTGATTTCTCCTTTTCTTTGATTTTGTCGGCCTTGGTGAAAACAAGCAAGATCGGTTTTTTATGGAACAATGCCCACTTGACGAAAGCGCGATCTTCTTCCGTGGGTTCGCGCCGTGAATCGATGAGGAATAAAATCAATTGCAGGGTGGACCGGTTTTGTAAATAGTGGTCGATCAGTTCAGACCATTTATCTTTGTTTGTTTAGGAGACTTTTGCGTAGCCGTAACCCGGAAGATCGACAAGCGCAATCGGTCGTCGATGGAAAAAAAATTAATCGATTGTGTCTTGCCGGGAATAGGAGAAGCTTTTGCCAGTTTGCGCTGTAAAAGGTGATTGATGAGTGATGATTTTCCCACATTGGAGCGGCCGACAATTGCGATCTCAGGCATGGGCTGGCCCGAGGGAGTGATCAATTTTGGAAAAGACTCTCGTGTAAAGGCTGAAGCGATGAATAAATTTGGAACGGCTTGTTTTCATGGCTGCCCTTTAATAATCTCAATCTGTCTCGTGTTTTCTCCGAGAGACAAGAAAATGACTTTATAGGCATGGGAGGGGAGCGCAGAAGCGATTTTCTCAGCCCATTCGAGGCAGCAGATGCCGCCCGTTGTAAAATACTCATCAAATCCAGCGGCGAAAAACTCTTCTTCCCGAGGAAGCCGATAAAGGTCGAAATGATAGACGACTTTATTTCCATTATAGATGTTTAAGAAGGTGAAGGTAGGGCTGCATACGTTTCTTAATGTCGATCGAGCCGATCCCTTCACAATCCCACGGATAAATGTTGTTTTCCCAGCGCCGAGATCCCCAAAGAAAGCGACGACGGATCCCGGCGAAAGCGATTGGCCGAACGCTTTGCCTAAGCGATGCGTTTCTTCAGCGGATTGACTCTATATGTTGAGTAAACACGTTTCACGCTTCTTCTTCGGATTCTTCTTTCACTTCTTCCATCCATTGATCGATGTAGGAAGAAAATTCTTCGTGTTGCGAAAGAGCTTCGACGAAAGCATTGATCTTGCTTTCTTCCAGTTGTTTTTGAATGAAGGCGAGAAAGGTTTCTTCGATTTGAAAACGGTTTTGGTTGGGAACCTCTTCTAGAGGGATCGGCTTCAATTGATTTTTGATGAAATCATCGATCACGGATTCTTTGCTGTTGAATAGTTTTCCGGTGACTGCTGAGGAATAGACGATTTTTGTGATGGGTTCTTTGCGTTTGACGATATAATTTTTGATGACTTCAGGATCTTCGGAAACAAAAAAACGCTTGGCTTTCAGTCCCGCCGACCCGCTCTTTGTTCTCAGGGCATTTGGAGACCCAATCATAGATCGCATCTTGAGGATTGGGGTGCGTATTGTCCCCGAAAACTTTGCCTGTGAATGGGCAAATATAAATTTTCTTTGTCTGGTCATTGACGCTTTGCTGGCCGTATTGGATTTTGATTTCAGTTTCGCGCCAAAGTTTTCCTTGAGATTCAAGTTTTTTAATTAGTTCTTCCTGGCTTTGAAAAATCATCTTGTCGCGGATGAAGAGAACTGGATCGATATTAAATTTTTTTTCCAAGAAGAAGAGGTAGGTAGTGATGAGATCTGCTTTTTTGTTTTTTTTCAAAAACTTAAGCAATTCATCTTTAAGAGTTTCTGAGATTGCAATCGCTGCCATTTTTTCCCCTATTGAATATGATGGAATGACTTTTTTAATGGAGTAGCCAAGAGTATCCACAGATCTGTTTAATGTTCAAGGTTTATTATAAGATGACGTTGATTTCGATCTCAGAAATTGTACTATACTTCATCTCGTTCTGTAAGAAGTTTATTTAAAGTTCGCAACCCTTTTACGCTGAGGAAAATCATGACACTAGTTTTAGAGCAAGCCCTAGAATTAGAGGAAATTTTTGTTCCCGGCTATGAGAAAGTCATTCAAGGTGACGAATAAAGAAGCTGGATTGAAAGCGATCATTTGCATTCATAATACTACAATGGGGCCAGCTCTCGGCGGGAACTAGAATCTACCCTTATCCAACTTTCGAGGCTGCCTTGAACGATGTTATGCGGCTTGCCAAAGGGATGACCTATAAGTCCGCAGTTGCCGAATGCGGTTGGGGCGGGGGAAAAAGCGTGATCATCGCCGACCCTAAAAAAACGAAAACGAAAGAGATGCTTCACGCCTTTGGCTCAGGCCGTCGATCGGCTGCAAGGAGAATACATCTGCGCTGAAGATGTCGGCTGCACTCCAGAAGACGTTCTCGATGATCAGCCAAGTGACCCCTTATGTCGTCGGCCTTCCCCATGAGAAGAGCAGCGGCAATCCTTCCCCTTTTACTGCTTGGGGAACTTTCCGCGGCATTCAATCCGTGCTCAAAAAAATCACAGGGTCAGATTCTATAGAAAATCGGACATGGCTATTCAAGGGCTGGGAAGCGTCGGCTATGACTTCGCGAAACTCTTATTTTGGGCACGGGCGCGGCTCATCGTTTCCGATATCGATTCTGCAAAGTGCCGCAGCATCGCGGAACTCACGGGTGCGCAAATCGTCTCCACAGTAGACATCTTAAGCGTAGAATGCGATGTGCTCGCTCCTTGTGCGATGGGCGGCGCCATCAACGAAGAAACGATTCCGCATTTGAACTGCAAAGCGATCGCAGGATGCGCGAATAATCAACTGCTCAAAGATACCGATGCCGATGAACTGGCTGCGAGAGGAATTCTCTATGCTCCAGATTTTGTCATCAATGCCGGCGGACTGATCAACGTGACCCAGGAGCTTAGCTGCAGAGGGCTATAATCCGATAATGGCGCGCAATAAAGTCCATCAACTGTATGATCAATTGATGGTCATTTACGATATCGCCGAGCAAAACCGGTTTTCGACCCATCGCGCCGCGCTCTCGCTCGCGGATTATCGATTGAAATACCGGATTGGCAAACGCGTTGAGCCTCCCTGTTTCCATCACGCTAAGTAAGAATAGGTAATGAAGAAACATCATTATCTGCTCTGCATCAAAAAGCTGAAGAAGCAATTCGATCCGCATTTGGCGCTGTTGATCGAAGATCCAAAGCTTCTGGAAGCAGAAGTCACCCCTAGCACGCAAGCGCAATTTGGCGATTACCAATGCAACAGCGCCCTTAAAATTGGCAAAAGCTCTTGCAAAAGTCTCCGCGGCAAGTTGCAGAAAAGATCGTTGCCCATTTTGATCAAAACTCGATGGAAGAGATGATCTCAAAATTGGAGATCGCCGGTCCCGGATTTATCAACATCACTCTTTCCCCTGCTTTTCTCGCTTCCCAAATCGAGGCTGTTCTGCAGCGACGTTCGCGCTCGGCGTGCCCATAGCCTGAAAAAAAACAGAAAATCATCGTCGAATTTTCCTCTCCGAATGTCGCTAAAGAACTGCATGTCGGGCATTTGCGCTCGACGATCATCGGAGATGCCATCGCGCGTCTGTTTGAGTTTTTAGGACACGATGTGTTGCGCCTCAATCATATTGGCGATTGGGGAACGCAATTCGGCATGCTCATCGCTTATATGCAAGAAAATGTCCCTGATGTTGTCAAAGGCGAAGAACAAAGCCGACCTCATCGAGCTCATGGGATGGTATAAAGAATCCAAAAAGCGGTTCGATGAAGATCCTGAATTTAAAAAACGCGCGCAGCTTCAAGTCGTCAAACTGCAAAGCGGCGATCCCGAAACCCGCGCCGCTTGGCAAGTGATCTGCGAAATTTCGCGCAAGGCTCCTATCAAGAGATCTACGATCTTCTCGATGTCAAATTGATGGAGCGCGGCGAGTCTTTTTACAATCCCTATCTTCCTAAAGTCGTTCAAGATCTAGAAAAAAAAGGGCTGATCACCGATTTCCGATGGAGCCAAATGCATCTTCTTGGAGGGTTTGTCAGCCGCGAAGGCACGCCGCTTGCCGATGATCGTGCAAAAATCGGACGGCGGATACAACTATGACACGACAGATATGGCAGCGATGCGCCACCGCATTCAAGTAGAAAAAGCAGACCGGATCATCATTTTAACCGACGCGGGCCAAAGTCTTCATTTTGCGATGCTCTTTAAAGCCGCGGAAAAAGCCGGCTATCTCGATCCTCACAAAGTCCGCGTCGACCATGTCCCCTTCGGCGTCGTTCTCGGCCCTGATGGAAAAAAATTCAAAACGCGCTCCGGAGAAACAGAAAAACTCATCGATCTTCTTTTGGAAGCCGTCACACACGCTAAGAAGATCATGCAGGAGCGCTTGCCCGATCTATCGGAAGAGGAATTGGAGCGCAGTCTCGCAAATTTTAGGCATCGATGCCATCAAATATGCCGATCTTTCCTGCCATCGCATCAAAGATTATGTCTTCAGCTACGACCGGATGCTCAAGTTCGAAGGCAATACCGCGGCCTTTCTTCTCTATGCCTATGTGCGCATCCAAGGGATCAAGCGCAAAGTCGGCAAAGATGTCGCCGAAGTCCTCAAAAGCGCGCATGTCGCCTTGGAGCATCCTACCGAAATCGCTCTGGCGCTGCACTTGCGCCAATTTGGCGAAATCCTCGATGCGATGGCGCGCGATCTTCTCCCCAATCGCCTCTGCGACTATCTCTATGAGCTCGCCGAAAAATTCCATGCCTTTTTCCGCGATTGCAGAGTCGAAGGCGATCCTCAAGAAGACAGCCGCCTGCTTCTCTGCGAAGCGACCGCGCGCATCCTAGAGAAGGGATTAAACATTCTCGGCCTTAAGACTTTAGATCGGATGTAATCATCCGTCCTCCGGCGGAAACCCGGCCCTTAAGGGCCGGGTATTTCAAAAATTGACATTTGGGAGGGGTGCGAAGCCCCTCCCAAATCGCCATAATAATCCCCGGCCTTAAGGCCGGGGTTCACTCAACTAATTTCAAAGATTTTTTAATTTTCTCTTTTTGCTTTTCTGTTGCTTCAAGCCCAAGCGATTTTTCCGTAAAAAGGGTGAAGATTAAGCGAGCGGCCTTTTGATCAAGTGATTCTGAGGTGCTCATGATCTCCGAAATCTGTTCCTTAGGCAATAGTTTTCTAAAATATTCTTTAATGAATCCGGTGTCGGCTTTTTCTTTTTTGTGCCGATTTTTCATGATGTCGTGCACGCCGTTGACCATTGCCTTTACGAGAGGCAAGTAAATTCCTTTTTGTTTTGTTTTGAATGCAGCGTTGAGCAGTGTCTTGCACTCTTCAAACTGAATATGTTTGCTAGTTTCATGGGCTGTATCCGCATTGAAGGGAACAAGCTCATCAGGGTTTCCGTTGTATATATTGGCCTGAATCCAGCTCAAAAGCCCTGTACCAGGCCTTTCAACGGCATAGAATTCCCCCAAAGCACGCTCCTTTATTATTGACATATTCTTCTCCTCTTTTATCCGCGGAAGAGCTGCCGCAATCAAAGGCTTCAACAAATCCGGTTGATACCAGCTGGAGAGATATTCGTTAGCCACCAAGACAATTTGAGCCTCAAGATCATTTCGGAATGTTATTTTAAAGCCCTCGTTATCCTCTGACTTCTTTTCAAAAGTTCGGATCGCTCCACGAAAGGGGCCGCTGTGCAACATGATTCCAATTAGAGCCAGGATAGAGACGTGCATGAATTCTTTTTCGTAGCTGATGCCGGTATGGATTTCGCATTCGACAGTGCATTCTTCTTTTGGTTTGGGGATTTGTTTAATCAAAGGGATAATCACGTTTCGCATCTCTGGCGATACTTTCTCTAAACGCAAGTATGGACTGTTAGGAATCCGTTTGAGGGTGTAAAGAGGTCTTACATAAAAGGGGATTTTAGTATTGGGGGATTGCTCAGGAACGTTTACTGGTTGAACGAAAAAGCAGGGTTCTTGAAAGTCGATTTCGTAATCGTCATTCAAACTGTCTTGCGAGATTTCTTTTGGAGGATCCCATGACACTGTAATGGCTTTAATGATCATTTTCTCTCCGTCAGCAACCCAACCCAATGATACGGTACAGGGTTTTCCTGAAATATCAGTTGCGATGTCTGTGACTTGCATGGGGCTTTTTGTCGAAGACTTCTGACTCGTTTGCTCAAGCAAGAATTTTCTCAAACTGTCCATGTAAATATATTTAATGTCAGTTGTGATTTCTTGAAATTCTGTGCCCCCTATTGGAGGAATCAAATTGAGAATAGGTAATTCGTAAACAGGGGTACCCATTACTGTGTTGCTCAGAGTGGTCATCCCTTTTGCTGCATCTTGCAAAGCATCGGTAAAGTAAGTATTGGATACTTTCACCATAGCGATTTGCGCTGTTTCCTTGGAATCATCTCCATTCTCGACAAGAAGAATCTCTCTGATCGGTTCAAACAGATTTTTAATGGTATATCTATCCATAAACTTTTGGGTTTTTTTGGAAAGATACCTTGCAGAAAGTCCTGCATCAACCACCTCTTGGACATATGACGCATCTTCCATCTCTTCAATCCGACCAAAAAGGGAGGCTGCCATATTTTTTTTCCCGGCGCTTAAGGTATTTAAGCGATGCAATTTGCGAAAAAAACTTGTCCCATACTCTGGCTTCCACTTCCCATCTCTTAAAAGAAGCCGGAATGTGGCATTGATGGATCCAATAATATATTCTTTATCCACATAGTCTTCGTCTTGGGGATCATCAGATTTAGTGGAGCAATACTTATTTAACTCCAGAATGGTTAAATGCATGGTCTCCATCTTTAGAGGAATCTTTTGCGTCGGGATTCCTTCAAGAAGAGAATAAAAAAGCGTCTTCTTAACGGTCTCTTCATAAATTTGCGTCCTTACTTCTGTTGGCGCAAACATGGTTTGTCTGGTGGTCTCATTTATCAGTTGCAAAATGATTGCATCGAACAAGAATGGGATATAGGGATCAGATTTTTTTGGCGCGCTTGGCGAGTTCCTCTTGGATGAGGTGGCAGATGAACTCGTTGAAGAGGATGTGCTGCTCACGCCTCTAAATAGAACAGACGTGCTTCTTGAATCGTTCTCTGGATCGTCCACACAGATTATAGACGGACTACTTGAAGAGCTAGGCAATGCATTACTTGAAGAGGAAGGGGTATCGTCTGCTGTCTTTATTATGATAGTCGGACTGCTCGTTGAGTATTTGCCCTTAACATTCTTTAACATGACGGGAGTGCTACTTGAGGAAGAAGTAGATCTTGCACTACTTGGAGAATCGAATAGAACAGACGTGCTGCTTGAAGAGGAAGACGTACCGCCTACACTCGTTAATGGGATATCCGGATTACTCGAAGAGGCCGGCTTGCTCTTCGTATCCCTTAACATGACAGGTGTGCTATTTAAGGAAGAGGCAGACTTGGATGAAATGTTGGATGGGGTTCTTGAAGAATTGGATAGAACATACTTGCCCCTCGAAGGGGCGGATGTGCTTCGCCTACCTCTTAATGAATTGCTCAATGAGGGTCTGGGTGAAACGACGAATTCACTATTTGAGGAGGCGGATGGGTCCTCCATACTCCTTGGGGTAGACGTATCTCTGGGTGAAACGACGAATTGACTATTTGAGGGTGCGGATGTGTTCTCCATACTCGTTAGGGTAGACGTATCTCTTGGAGAAAGGGCAGATGTACTGCTTGGAGCTGATGTGCTGCTACTTGAAGAAGTAGAAGATGCATTATTTGTTGCTGATGGGCTATTTGAATTGACCAAGTAACCTTTTTGATCTGTCCAACCTACGCTCATACTGATCTCCTTTTGGCAAAAAAGCTTTTATCTTCAGCCTGTTTTTTTTCAATGATATTTTGATTTATTAAGAAGCTGTAAAATTAATTTTAATTCTAAGGATGATTCGACACTAGACGAGGATTGACGAAGATTTTGTCGTGTCCCCGTAAAATCATCGAGGCATGAAAAGGAACATGTTCGCATGTCCAGGGTAGCGTTCGTTTCGGAGTGCAAGAGAACCAAGTGATTTTGCCATTTTGTAAGCGCATGCCCAGTTCATCGGGGTATGATCTTCGATTGATGAGGTGTTCTTTTTTGAGTTCGACAATAAGGGCTCTTGCCAATAGTTGTTGGTATTCTTCCCAAAAGCAAACGTCTTTACGTTCTTGGGCTTTTTGGACCCAAGTTAACGTGATTGTTTCGAGGTCTTTGGTCACAACGCCTGAATAGCGACAGCCCTTAATCGCATTTCTTTTATAGATCCCTAAGCCCCCAAAAGCAGAATAGACTTTTCGCCAAGGACCGTTGGGATCGAGGGAAAATCGCGCTCGCATCTTGTCGAGCTGTTGCCAGTATCTGTTGCCGATCAGCTCAAAGCCGATGGGGAATTCTGGGTCTCTAAACGCAAAAAGATCATAGGCTCCATTAGCGAGGACGGCATCCCATTCTTGTTCGGGATGCACGATGGTCTCGATGATGTTCTTTATGTCCCATGGAGCTGTAAAGTCTAAATCTGCCCAGACTACATACGCATAATCTTCGTATTTGTTTTGCATGACCAGATCGAGAACTTTATTGCGCGCTCTGGCGATCGATTCCGTGCGGTTCCGCACTTTCATCTTAAGCTGGCGTGCTAACTGTTTCTTAGAGAGGTCTTCTGACAAAAAGATGACGTGGGGATCTTTTTTCGCCCAATCTTGCAGAAGCTGCTTGGTTTGATCTGTGGAGTTGTTTTCATAAATAATCACCCTGTAATCCACGAACTGTTTGCCTAATTCCGTCGCAGAGTGAATTGTATTGGGGATGGCCTTTTCCACGTTTTTACAGACACCGCAAATCAACACTTTTTCTGGAATCACTCCATAGAGGTTGGAAAACAAACATCCAAAAACGACCCACAAGAAATATATCATAAAATAAGCGATTTGCTGGGTTGGCTGGCAACCTCTCGGACGTATTTGGGGATGGCATATCCGGGCAGTACAGAATTCAGTTGTTTCATCAATGCTTTGCCTTCTTCTTCGGAGACCTCGAAATGCGCAGCTCCCTGAACACGATCGAGTTGATGCAGGTAATAAGGCATGATGCCATGATCGACCAATAGTTCGAAAAGGCTTTTTAATGTCTGCACGTCATCATTGACCCCGCGCAAGAGAACTGTTTGGGTAAGAATGGGGATGCCAAGCTCTTGGACTTTCTTTAAATGCTGAAAAATCTCTTCATCGAATTCATGGGGATGATTGCAATGAATGACGAATATGACTTGTTTTTGGCAATCAGAAAGCAGGTTGACGAAAGAGGCATCGATCCTTTCGGGGATTCCCATCGGAAAACGGGTATGGAAACGAATCCTTTTGATGTGGGGAATTTTTTCCAGTTCATCGAAAAGATACTGTAATTGTGCATCGCTTAATGAAAGGGGATCTCCTCCGCTCAACAAGATTTCGGAGATCGAAGGTTCGTTTGCAATCGCCTCGAGCTCTTCTGAAAATAATTTGTCCTTGGTCTCATAATCAAAATGCTGCCGGAAGCAATACCTGCAGTGCATGGCGCATGCGCTTGTGCATACAAGCAGAGCACGGCCATAGTATTTATAAAGGAGCTTGGGCTTGGGCCGAAAAGAGCGGTCGGCGACAGGGTCTGATACAAACAAGGGCAGGGTCTTAAGCTCTTCAGTGGTCGGAAGGAACTGCCGCAAAAGGGGATCATTCCAATTTTCCTTTTCCATTTTTTTCGCAATTCTTACAGGCAAATTTAGGGGAAATTTGGAATGCGGAAGTACTTGTTGTTGGACCTTGCTGATCTCGAAATCTAAGAATGAGAGAAGTTTTTTCCAATCGGTAAAATTATTCCGTTGGATCCGCCTCCACAATGGAACGTCTGACATTTGATAAACGCAACTTGATAAAAACCCCAAAATTTTCGCAGGTCAGGCAAATGGATACAAGGGTTTTTTGTGCGCGAGGAAGACAATTAAATATTTATTTATGCTGTTTCAAGCCGTAGCCAAAGCCTTAACAAGAGGTTTCACAGCAGACTCGGTGGCTTTTTCTCGGCTGATCTCGGCCCCGAGCGAGGAAAGCTTTTGTACGATGTTCTCATAGCCGCGATCGAGATAGTGGACTCCGCTGATGTTGCTTTCATCGGGGGCGAGCAGCGCAGCGAGCACATAAGCGAACCCTGCGCGCAAATCCGGGATGACGATGTCTTTGGAATGCAGCGGCGTGGGGCCTTTGATCACAATACTATGTAGAAAGTTATGGGAAGAGAAACGGCATTCTTTGCCGCCAAGGCATTGGGTGAATGCTTCAATATCTGCGCCCATGAGCCGTAAGGTTTCTGTGTAGCCAAAACGGTTTTCGTAAACGGTTTCATGAATAACAGAAGCGCCATGCGACTGCGTCAAGAGCACGACGAAGGGCTGCTGCCAATCTGTCATGAAGCCTGGATGCACATCCGTTTCGATATGCACTCCCCCCTTTAATGGGCCTTTGTAAAAAAACTCGATGCCGTCTTTTTTGACTTCGAACCCTGCATGCACTTCGCGAAGGCGGTTGAGGAAAGTGATCATGTGCGAATGCTGGGCTCCTTCGACGAAGACCCTGCCTTTGGTGCTGATCCCTGCAAGCCCTAAAGAAGCAGCTTCGATGCGATCGGTGATGACAATGTGTTCCACTTCCTGGAAATGGTTGGTTTGCTGAATGCGGATGGTGCGATCGACGTCTAAACCGATGGTCACTCCCAATTTTTGTAAAAACAAGATCAAATCGACGATCTCAGGCTCGATGGCGGCATTTTTAATCACCGTGGCACCTTTAGCACGGACAGCAGCGAGGATCGTATTTTCCGTAGCGCCAACGGAAGGATAGGGAAGGGTGATGACCGACCCTTTCATTCCATGATGGGCCCTGGCAAAATAAGCGCCTTCTTTTTTCATTTCGCGGTATTCGATTGATGCTCCCAGTTTTTCTAGCGCAGTCACATGAAAGTCCACAGGCCGTTTGCCAATTTTACAACCTCCCGCCGTCGGCACGATGATGTCTTCATCCGTGCGTCCCAAGAGCGCTCCGATCATTAAAATAGGGATGCGGTTGGATCCAGAAAATCGTTGAGGCACATAAGAAGTTTTCAGATCTTTGGTAACAATTTCTAAAATGCCTGCAGCGCGGTCCCAATGCACTTCTGAACCGATCTCGCGGCAAAGAGCAACGGTGACTTCAACTTCAGCAATATTAGGAACGTTGTGGAAAGTACAACGTTTGTCAGATAAAAGAGAAGCAACGAGGAGTTTGGTCACCGCATTCTTGGCGCCTGCGGCCTTGACTTTTCCCTCTAGCGGTTTGCCGCCTTTGATTTTTAGAATGTCCATAAGAAAAACCCGTTGGAGATCATATTCTCACTCTTAACGTGAAAAGACTTACTTGTAAACTTGAATCACTAAATTTCGTGGGAAGCTTACCCGTTTTCCATTCTTTAAAACAAGAAAATTGGGGAGGTATCCTTTATCCGCGGCTGTATAAGAGAAGCGGATTTTTTCTTTGGGATGATACCGCTTTTGAAACATCAAAGCCGCCCAACCCATTGTTTTGCGTGCATTGATTTCGACAACAGGCTGCAGAAGGGTCTGATTCACCGTGTAAAGCATGGCGTCAATGCCTAAATTGCCGAAAAAACCTTTGTTCGCGATGACTGTGAGTAAAGGTTGTACGTTTTGCTGATGTTCGAGAAGGTGGGAGTGATGTTCGGAAAAGAGTTCCTTTTCCGGACCCACTTCATTGTATTGGTATTGTCCACGTTTGTCATTTTTGCAGATTGTAGATCCTAAATACGTGATTCTTCCATCCTCAATATACCATTGCGTGCTGAAATCCAAAACGCGATTCACCCAAGGCTCAGCAATGATGGGAAGCTCTCTTCTCCACTCTTCGACTAAAAATCGGCGGATGCGGTCCCAATCCGTTTCATGATCAATAAGCAGATGCCCTTTTCCTGAAACGCCAAAACAGGTCTTCAATACTTTTGCGCCTTGATTGGAGGTGAGCCATTGTTTGGCTTGAGACTCTTCCGTGAGTAAAACGGCTCCGGGCAATTTTGGGCTGTTTTCAAAAGAGAAGCGTTTGGAATTGACCTCTTTAACCAGGGTCCAGTCTGGCATCGTATATTTCAATCTCCGTTTTATTGCCCATTCGGCGATCAACTGAGAGGGCCCCCAACTTTCAACCTCGTTTGGTGGAATTGTCTTGTCATCCAATGTGAAGCGTCGAAAAGGGGACTCATATTCAGGATCCGGCGCATCGGTAATAAGCAGTGCATCATTGGGATCGGCGTAGACTACTGGAAGGAATTGCAGCTGAAGGAAGATCGGATGCTGCAAAAATGCTTCCCGCAAACTCATTTTGGGGCTTGTTTCCAGTTCCCACTCGAAGAAAGTATTGGCGATGTGCAGTTTAGACATGCTTTTTAAAAAAAATGGACAAAGGGAATACGACCGATTATAACATAGGATTCAATTCAATGATCATCTCACACATAGGAGCCCACTATGAAAAATAAAAAAATCCGGCTTGGCGTTCTTTTTGGCGGAAAATCTGCAGAACATGAAGTCTCATTGATCTCAGCAAAAAATATCGTCGCTGCTCTTGATACCGACAAATATGACGTTTTTTTAATTGGGATCGAAAAAACCGGGGAATGGTGCTTGCGTGATGAGGATACTTATTTAACGCATGCAGATAATCCAAAACTCATCCAGCTGAATGCGTCCGAAGAGACTCTCCCCTTGGCGCCGAGGCTAGTTCGCAACGAATTGATGGGCTATTCGGGCAATCAGGTGAAGAAGCCGCTCGAATTAGATGTAATTTTTCCCGTTTTACATGGGACCTATGGCGAAGACGGCACCGTGCAAGGATTGTTGAAGCTGGCCAATATTCCCTTTGTAGGTGCAGGGGTCCTGGGATCAGCGGTGGGGATGGACAAAGATGTGATGAAACGACTACTCCGCGATGCGAAAATTCCAACGGCAAAATTCATTACATTGCACGATTACAATCAAGACAAGGTGACATTTGACGGCATTGTCCAAGAACTTGGGCTGCCTTTTTTTGTAAAACCTGCCAATCTCGGTTCTTCTGTAGGGATCTCGAAAGTTAAAAATAAGGAAGGGTTCGAGGCGGCGATTGCAGATGCCTTTTTATATGACCGTAAGATCTTAATCGAGGAATTTGTTCAAGGGAGAGAAATTATTGTTTCTGTCTTAGGCAACGAGAATCCAATTGCCTCTTTGCCCGGTGAGATCATTCCTAAAAAGCATGAGTTTTATTCCTATGAGGCAAAATATATTGATCAAGATGGGGCGGAATATAAAATTCCTGTGGACCTGCCTCCCGAACAGGTGGAGAGAGTCCAGCAGTTATCGATCGACGCCTACCGCACTCTTTGCTGTGAAGGCATGGGCCGCGTGGATTGTTTCTTAAAAGAAAATGGAGAAATTCTCATCAATGAGATCAATACGATTCCCGGTTTTACAGGGATGAGTATGTTTCCAAAGCTTTGGAAGGCCAGCGGCCTCTCTTGTACAAAACTCCTCGATCAACTCATCGAATTCGCGATCGACCGTCATGAGAAAGAATCGCGATTAAAGACAACTTTTTAGTATTATATATAGAATATTTTAATATATGCTCGGTATATAATTGACTAATTAATGAAATAGTGTATAATGGCATTCTTTATTTAAAGTGCAATGGAGTTGATATGAGTTTGTCATTTTTAAAAACTACTAGGCCCGCTTTTTCAAGGTCTACGCATAATGCCCGTACATACTCCACACAATATACAAGAAATCTTTCATTAAAAAGTTGCGAAGAAATGCACAAATTAATTTCTCAACTTGAGAAAGGAAGTGGTTCTTTCTCCAATCTCACTCTTCCAAGAAGCGGATTGGATAAATATTCTATTAGCAAATTGTTGAAATCGATTAGCAAGCATAAACCCATTTTGCCTGCTTGCGGTTCAACGAATCCCGCGGCTGCTTTCACAACCGCGCAAGTATTTCTAAAACCCGATTTTGCCGGTCTCAAAGCATTGGAGCGGGATTTAAACACAGGAAAGAACATCTGGGGATATCAGATGCAAAATATTCCTTTAAATGAAACAAACATCGAACAGCTTACCGATCACATTCTAGAAATTTACAATAATAACACTGTCGTTCTGACAGTCGATGCGAATGCTTCCGTTTTATTTCGGCCGGAAATAAACCCAATTACTTCGCAGCCGAACCTATCCAATCACAAATTTGTGTTTTTTAACGAAGATCTTTAAAGCACTCCCGTCATAGGACGTCCTTTGGTGACCGAACTTGCGAAGATGCCTGATTTTTCAAACAAAACCCTCCGTTTTCCAATCTCATCATTTTCAATTTCAGTGTTCCCGACCGGAAGAATACCCTGGAATTCTTTGATCGCGTAAGGGGGGATAAAAGCCGTTTGCTTGAATTTCATCAAATGAGGATCGATGCTATGATCTTCGTTTAGCCCTGAAAGTACAAAGATGCCAGAATTAGTGTCCTTGGTCTCTTTTGATAGGACTAATCTCGCCTGATGGCTGCGGATGCGGTCATTTCCTGCAGTTCCATCGTAGACCTCCAACACATCCTGGCCAGTAGGTATGCCAAAAGGCAGGCTATCGTAGACCGATTTTCGAGCAATTTCCCTAGGGATTCCGAAAATAAGAAAATTTCCTGTAGTCAAGGAATGAAAAGCTGCCAGAAGCTCATTCAGTTCCTTAGAATTGACAATCTCCTTAATCTCTTTGTCGGCAAAGCCATAATGCTTCAGTGTCCGTTCCACCATCGAGGCGACTTTCTTTTTTGCAAAATCAGCATCGGCCCTTCCCCTTGAATGCCGATTTTTAAATCCATAATAAAAGGCTGATTCCCCTCTTTCGAGGTTGGTAAAAAGGCCATAATTTATGGATTTCACTTTGTCGCCCATTAATGGAACCCAATCGGGTTTGTCATTGCATTTATCATTCAAAACCTGAAGAATGTGCATCATTTGCGTATAATGATCGTTAAGACTTTCAGGGTCCCTCGTTATAGCGAATGTATCGATGTTCTTATGGACAGCGCTTTTGTTTTTGGTGAGCTCGCATTGGGTTGCTAAATGGATCGCAGGAGTGAATACCGCCGGGGTTGCGTGAACGCCGGTGAACAATCCTTGGTCGGCAAAAGTAGATTCTGCTTTAAGAATCGCCGTCACAGTTTTCGGGAACATATGGACGTTAGATTCTTTTGTTATCTTTAAAAACTGATCAGCATCTTCCTTTTTTTTGAAATATTTCTTAGCGTATTCGTAACTTTTCGTTTTGTGAGTGTGTCTTTTTTGAGTGTTGATTTTATTAGTTCTGCAAACTCTTGTTTCATAGATAGGTATTCTTAATGCCATAAATAACCTCATTATTAATTTTATATATATAAATTATAGTACATTTTAAATTTTTTGTTAAGATAATTAATAAAAAATATAAGTCATTGAAAAGCAATGGTTTAGTATACGTCGGCAAGATACCGTTTCTGGGAGCGGAGATTTTTGACATAGGCTTTGGCTGCTTCCGGGCTCATCCCCCCCTGCTCTTGGACGATCCTTTGGAGCATGGCCTCGACGTCTTTGGCCATGCGATGAGCATCGCCGCAGACGTAAAAATAGGCGCCTTCTTCAAGCCATGCCAAAGTTCTTTGGCATTTTCATGCATTCGATCCTGAACGTAGATTTTCTCCGGTCTGGTCGCGGGAAAAGGCGAGATCGATCTTTAATTTTCCTCGAGCTAGCCCACTGCTTCCAGTCCTCTTCGTAAAAGTAATCGGATTGCCGGTTGCGCTCGCCGAAGAAGAGCCAATTTTTTCCTGGGGCGCCTTTGCGATCCGCTCTTGCATAAAAGCGCGGATAGGGAGCAACGCCGGTTCCCGGGCCTATCATGATGATCGGGGCATTGTCATCGGGCGGCAAAGTAAAATAATGGGCAGGTTGAACATAGATGGGGACTGGGGTTTATGCATTTCAGCCGAGATGGCAGAGGAAATGGCTGCCCACGCCATAGCGCTGCTCTCCTTGATGGGTAAACGTAAAGAGGGCGACACAAATGCACTTCGTCTTTTAAAGACAAGCGGAGATGAAGCGACGGAATAAAACCGAGGAAGCAAGGGACCGAATTGTTCGCAGAGCTGCTGGAGCGGGTACAGTCACATCTTGATATTCTTTGAAAAGATCGTGCGGATCATGAGCTTCTAAATATTGCGAGAAGAGGGGTTTATTTTCCGGTTGCAAAAGGCGATGGAGTGAATTTTTTTTCTCGTGCCATTTTCGCATTCGTAAAAAGCTTGAGGAAAGAACTGGTAAGCGGGAGAGATTCGCCTTATAACTCAAAAATTCCCATAGAGTGATCGGTTTGCCAGCTGCGCTGGATCAATGAATCGGTTCATCTCCTTTAGCTTTCATCGCTTTGATGAGATGTTGCGACGAGATGAGGATCATTTTGCGGATAGATGCCGATGGAATCGCCGACTTTGAAATTGCATGGGGCTTCGTTGAAATCGAGAGAAACGTGGATAGTGTGTTTTGTCGACCCTGCTTTGTCAGAGGATAGCGCTCTTTGATCGACTGCAGTGGCAGGATGCAAGCGGTCGATAGTCGTGGGAGCTTGTGTCTTCTTTAGAATCTTAAAAATCATAGACAGTTGTTAAATAAATTTTGTAAAAGAAGGAAAGCATCGATCAGGTTTACTTGGCTCTTAGGCCCTCTTGCACTCTTTTTAGCCCTTCTTGTTTCATCTGCTTGTACAACTCGGACGCGATATCAGAGGCCTTATATCATCTCGGATACGAGCGGACAAGCGGTAAATCATTAGCGAACAGCCCGTCTGAACCAAAATCGCTAAATTTCTTTACAATCCTTCTTTTGCCATCCTTTGGTGAGCGCATCCATTTTTTTATTGGAAATTCCGCCGAGGAATTCAATCGCGTTTAAAAGCCTTGCGCGCGTGCGGTCTTTTCCTAGAATCTCAACAGAATCATATAGAGGCGGGCCATGTTTTTTGCCAGTCAATGAACCATAGAGGATAGGAATGATCACTTTTTTCATCTGCACGCCAAACACTTCAGCGACATCATGCGCAGCTTTTTCAATGCCGGATCGCTTCCAGTTTTCTTGTTCATCCATGCTCCAAATGATCGCTTGCAGCATCATCGCGATTTTTTCTTTCGGCTGCCCGCAGGGCAAAGCAGCTCTTCCGAATAATGCGAGATGATTGACGAAGAAGAAATAGCAAAGCTCCATGAATTCGCCAAATGTCTTGATGCGGGTATGGCAAAGCGGCATCAGCTTTTTCATGAAAGCATCGTTGTAAATCCACTCTTTCATCCTCTCCCAGAGCTGATCTTGCGGAGATCGTATTGATGAGATACTGCTGATTGATCCAATCGAGTTTGTGGATATCGAAAAAAGCTCCGGAAACGCCGATGCGTTTGGGATCGAATTCGCGGATGATCTCTTCTAGGGAATAGATCTCTTTGTCGCCGGGCATGCTATATCCCATGAGAGTCAGGAAATTGATAAAGGCCTCGGGGAGATATCCGCTGTCGCGGTAATAGAAAATCGATGTGGGATTGCGCCTTTTGGAGAGTTTTCTTCCGTCTTTGCCGAAGAAGAAGAGGCATGTGCATGAAGACGGGCGGCTTCCATCCAAAACTTTCATAGAGCATGATGTGCTTTGGCGTGGAGCTGATCCATTCATCGCCTCGAATGACGTGGGTGATCTGCATCAAATGGTCATCGACGACATTGGCGAGATGGTAAGTGGGAAATCCATCTGATTTGAGCAGGACCTGATCATCGATATCTGCCCAGGGGCAAGTGATGCGCCCTTTGATCCCATCTTCAAAAACGCATTCGCCGGTCAGAGGAACTTTCAGGCGGATGACGTAAGGCTGGCCTGCTTTTTCCCGTTCTGCGACTTCTTGCGGGCTTAAATTGCGATATCGGCGATCGTAGCCGACTTTTTGCCCGAGTTTGGAGGCCATTTCGCGCATTTCTGCGAGCTCTTCGGGCGTTGCAAAGCATTTGTAAGCTTTGCCTTGATCGAGCAGCATTTGGCAATGTTCTCGATAAATTTCCGTGCGCTCCGATTGGCGGTAAGGACCATAAGGGCCCGCCGACATCGGGGCCTTCATCCCATCTGAATTCCTGCCCATTTCAGTGCTTCGAAGATATTCGTCTCATATTCAGGACGGGAGCGCGTCCGATCGGTATCTTCGATGCGAAGAATAAATTTTCCTCTAAAATGGCGGGCAAAAATCAAATTGAAAAGGGCGATATAGGCTGTGCCGACATGGGGGTCGCCTGTCGGAGAAGGGGCAATTCTTACGCGTACTTTATCCATAAAAGTGTTTATAATATTTTAGTAAAGCATATTCCTGATTGCAGTATAGAACGCAAGTTTTCTGTGTTTAGAAATATTCAATCTTGAAGTATACGAATTGCAGGACTCGTTATGCTGCTTTTGGCGGTCTTGTTCCATGAAATAGATCAAATCTTTCATGATGTTGCTTGTCTCGATCGAGCTGAAGATCGTTCTGGCCGAAAAAGTCAGTCGAATCGAAAAATCGTCTTTTTTCGCAATCTCTTTAAGAAGATTTTGATAATTTTTATTTTGGGCGATCCTCTCTGCGGAATTTTTTTTAAGCACTTCGAGGTAAGGTTGATAAGTTGTTATGAACTGTTTGCAGATCTGTTTTATAAATTCTGTTCAAATTGGCTGCGGTGGATGGCTGGAACATCGGAGAGATTATCGTCAAAATTCGGCGGGATCTCATCTGTTTCCACAGGAAATTTAGAATATTTCTCTCCGATTTCCATTTCTGAAAATATGCCTGGAACGACGATGTCGGCTTTGACTCCGACAAGCTGAGGGCTTTTGCCGGAAACGGTATAATATCTTCCTCGTGTGACTTTATATTCTCCTTTAGGATTGACTTTGCCGAAATTGGCGGATTCCAGAGTGAATGTTTGGAATGTGCCTTTTCCAAATGTTTCCGGATCGCCGATGACGATAGCGCGGCCATAATCTTGAAGTGTTTGAGCGACGATTTCTGCAGCGGATGCGCTTGTGCGCGCTGTCAAAACGATAAGAGGACCATCCCAGACTTTGCGGTTTTCGACATTGCGCAAATGCTGGACTTGGCCTGTGTTGTCTTTGACAGAAACGACTACCCCTTTGGAGATAAAAAGCCCTGTGACGGAAACAGCTTGAGGAAGAAGCCCTCCTGCATTATTTCTCAGATCGAGAATAATCCCTTTTAGATTGTGTTCTTTTTTCAAATTTTCAATCGCTGCAGCAAGATCGGAGGCCGAAGAGCTGTTGGAGTCTTGATAAAAAGAAAAAAGATGCAAGATGCCGATGACTCCATCGCCATAAGGTTCATAGGTCGTTTCAAGGCGGCGATTCTTTTAAGACAATCTCGCCGCGGACGATCTCGATATCGAGTTTTCTCTTCTTTGGTCTGTTCGTTATCTTTCGACTTCTCTTAAGATCGGTCAGAATGACATTGGAGCCTTGAGGGCCGCGGATGAGTTCAACAGCTTCGACGATGTCCATGCCGACGACAGGCTCTTGATCGACAGCGACGATTTTGATCCCCGATTTTTAGCTTGTTGGCCTGGCTTGCAGGACCTCCCTCGACGATGCGCACAATCGTAAACCCATTGAAATCATCTCTCAGCTGCGCGCCGATGCCGAATAGTCTTTGCTGGACTTGGATCATGAATTGGCTTGCTTCGGAAGGAGTGAAATAGATCGTCTGGGAGTCTAGTGCAGAGCTTGTGCTTTTAGGACATAGGAAAGAATGATCTGCTTTCTTTCGCAGAGAATTTCCGATGAGTTCGCTTTCTCGATTGAAGCGTCGTTTGGAAAGCGCTGAAAAAATTGATCTTTGGTTTCAGGGATGATCTTTTCCGCTGTTTGCAATTGGAGGGATTTGATCTTAACAAGCGCTCAGAGAGCTCATCTCTGGTTTTTGCCCATTTCATGTCTTTAAACTCAGATGGTTGTACATTTTTTAGTAAAGGAGCATATCTCAATTTCTTTTTCCATTTCGTTGCGTCGTTCAATGGCAGATAGCATCGTTTTCGTGAATCGGTTCAAATACAGAAAAATCTTCTTTTCTATATCCTTCAAGTGTTGATTTAAAAGCTCTTGAGAGGGATTGATCCATTCTTCGATGTCGGATTCTAAAAAATAAGTTTTTCCGGGATCCAGTTCTTCAAGATAATTTTGAATAGCTCTGCTAACAATTTCTTCGGTCAATTTCTGATGGCACACATGGGCCTTTAAAATTTCTTCAATTTTGACTCGGGTGTCTCGGGGAGTTAGTTGAGGGGGTTTGGCTTCTAAAGAAGAAAAAGAAATGGCAAAAGTGAAAAGTAAACACTAGATATTTGAGAAGCCATAGTGAAACATACTTTCTTAAGCTAAATAATCTGTATGATTTACAATGAGTTTGGGTATAGTCGAGGCTTTAAGGATCCAGACTAAGCTGATCCTCTTTAATAGCGTAGCTTATAGCAATTCAGAAGTTTATGGCTAGTTAAAATAATAAATTTACTTTAATTCTAGAGAGTTGGATTTGCTGGCCTTAACAAGAAAAAAATCAGTATATGCTTGAAATCAATTCATTTATATGCCATAATTAATGATCAAAGTGAGTGTTAGAATCGTTTAATTTATAAAAAACGATGAAAAAGCGCCGCTAATTGGTAAGCCATTGATTTAAAGCGATTTCTATGTCAAGTTATAGGCGCATGAATTATAAAAGTATTATTTGATTTTTTGGAGGATTTAAATCATGGAAAAAGAAACAAGCCACCTTGGTGAAGCATTCCTATTACGACTTCACCTGGCAAAAAAGTCGTTTCAATTACGGAGGCGGCGAAAATTAATAACGTCACCCGTCAAGCGATCTATGTTGCCATTAAGCAAAAGAAGCTTAAGGCTTCTAAAGATGCAACACGGTGGACAATTGATTTAGAAGATCTCGAGAATTATAGAAAGCAAAAATATTCTCGGACTAAGTCGATGTTCAATGGCGAGCTTCTTTTTGATAATCATAAAGGCTTCTATTCAGTCAATCAAGTCGCAAAAATGCTAAATGTCCCAGCACAGAAAATCTACTACGCTACACGCGTAGGTCTGATGAAAGCGCACCGCAAAGGCGCTGCGTGGGTCATTCACATTAGCGACGTGAAACAATACCAGGAAACATACCTGAGTAAAAAAGCCCAGCGCTCAGAGGCTATGTAATTTTCGAGATGGAAAACTTACTCAGGGGTTTCATCTGGGAAAGAGAGCGCAATAAAAAAAGCCCTGAGAACTGCTGCGTTACAGAAGCCGCCGAAGGGCAACAGTGCCTTCGGCGGTTTTTTTTATGCAATGATACTATCTCACTATTCAAAATATTTGCTTTTTGTGTCTTTTTCGCCATATTGCGAAACCGCTTCTTGGCCTATGTACTCAAATATGTCCTGCGAAGCGGTCTCAAAATCTGACAAAAAATCCAACAAAAATCAAACGTTTGAATAGTGAGATGGTCTCATAGACCCATCTTAACGCCAGTTTTGGGTTTTTTCTCCAGGGCGTTTGGTTTGAGGAAAGGAAGCTCAATTCTTGTCATATTGATTTAGTTCGCGCCTGTTTGACCTTTATTCCCTCTCTTTAAATGCTTAGTATACAGCTTCTAATGCATGAGCCAAAGGGATTTACAGACTGTTTTTTTATGTTAAATTATAATTTTATATTGCTTTTAAATAAAAATAATTGATATAATTTTATTCAAAACAATGCATGTTTATTACTAACTTCAGAAGTAAAAGTAATTTTTTTTAAAAAACAATAAAACGCAAATTTAAGGAATGTAATTATGACAATTTATCTTCTTCCCCCCGAAAGCATCTGCAATATTTATGAAGGGCTCCAAAAAAGGAAGTTTGTAGAGGAACTCAAGTCTGCAAAGATTGGTACCAAATCTTGGGATTTAAAGGCATATGGAAACCCTTCTTTAAAGAAGCAGGCCTTCCCATGGTTGAAGGGATGGACACAGGGTTAAGTTCTGTCTACAGCAAGCTATTCTCTAGATCGCTCAACTATGAATTTTTTAAGAAATGCTACGGAGAGTTGCGAGACATTCCTCTCATGTCTAAAAAGGCGTACGACAAGTTCGTAAGCGAAAACGACCCCTTCATTCCTTCCGAAGACCCCCAAGCGAAAATTTGTGAAACATCATGGTTAGTGATCGATCCCTCCCACATCTACCGCCCTAATGACGGAACGCTCTTCAACATACTCGATGCATCAACAAAACCGGAAGACAAACCAGAAATGAGTGCAGACGGGAAAGAGATGAAAATTCCGTTTACATTAAGAAACCGAAAACTAGTGATTGAACATACAAACCCTGATAAAAAGATATTCAATCATTTTACTCCTGCAGTATTGGACCAATGCAATTCCGCCCCAGAAAAAACAGGATTTTGCGTAATGAGAGAAGTGGCAGTCTATTGGGCAAAAGCCTATACCGTACAAAAGACCCTTATCGAGGAAAAAGAAGGTTATAAACTCGTTCCGTTAAGAGTCAGACTCGTGTTTGATGCAATGAAGATATGCGAAACGGGCTCCTGCCCAGATGATAATCGTACGCGTGCGTTCACTGCCAACACGGTCCAATTTAATATATACACTTTTCCAGTGGGCCCTGCATGGTTTTCCCCTGAGGCCGGCGTCGACGTCAGCCCTGACTATTGTGTCCAAGGGGACTCCAAGTGCGGCGCCCTCCCCGGCTTTCCTGCGGAAGGTAAGGCCATTGGACCATTGGCACTTGGGAATAGCCATTGATCCATTGGGGATTTGGAAGGGCGGCGAAGGCCGCCCTTGACCTGTGGCGCGACCGTAGGGCGCGCCACAGCGGCACAAAATATAAAAATCTCAAGGAGGAAGTAGTTTTTCATTCTCTTAAACATCGCCTTTCAGGATGTAAAGTAAATATTTTAATTTTTCTAAGGATTTTACCTAACCTTTTATTCTTTAATCGCATGAATTAAAATAATTACTTACATTTTGAAGCTCAAAAACATTTTGATTTTTTTTTATCGCCTTTCTGCTATGTTTTAACAAAAAATTAATAATTACCCTTTATAATCATTTGTATAAAAACGAAATGGAGACAAATTTATGACCGAACACCGAGAGGGGGAGATGGACACGGATAAGAAATTTGTGACGCTCTCCGAAGCCGCTAAAATCAACAATGTGACGCGCCAAGCGATCTATGTCGCTATCAAACAAAAAAAGTTGCGTGCCTATAAAAATCCAACGCGTTGGATTATTGCCATCGATGACCTAGAACACTACAGAAAGCTAAAGTATTCTCGGACTAAATCGATGCATAACGGAGAACTTATCTTTGACAACAAAAAGGGGTTCTTCTCGATTCAACAAGCAGCAAAAATGTTGAATGTGCCTTACCAAAAGATCTACTACGCGACGCGGATCGGCCTTCTAAAAGCCGCTAGAAAAGGGTCTGCCTGGGTCGTGCATATCGACGATCTAAAAAAATATCAGGAAAGTTATTTGAACCGCCTGATTTCTAATATTGACGAAGAGGTTTCTTAAGTACAAATTCATAGTCATGAGGCAGAGCGGATTTTTTTTATTTTTTTTCGTTGCCTTCATCGTCATTTTGTTTTCTCTCAACAGAATGTTCTTCAAGCAAAATGATAGTTTTTGCGTAGGTTTTCTCTACCCCTCTGGCGGGGAAGCTAACGAGGCTGTTGAGCCCCTCCCTGAAGGTCTAGAGAACATCTTGCAGCAAAAATTTCACTATTTTGCCAAAGGATGCCATTGCTACGCATTTCTTTCCGAGGACCAGAAATACGTTCTGAAGTTCCACCGTTATGCTTCCCATATGCGCCGTTTTTCTTGGGCGTACCGTCCCTTTTCTTATCTATTCAAATCGCACGGGCAAGAAATCAAGAAGCACAATATTGCAAAACTCCAAAGCAATTTCCGCAGTTACAAGGAAAGTTACGCAAATCTTAAGGAAGAAACGGGCTTAATTTGGCTAAAATTGAACCGTTCTAAACATTTGCATCAATTTGTCACGTTAGTCGACAACTCATCATCTGAATATCGTGTGTCCCTTGATGATGTGTCCGTTATTTTGCAGCATAAAGCGGATTTGATTTTCCCCCGTTTAAATCAACTTGTTGCTGATAACAAAATGGAAGAGGTGAAGAAAATCATCACGGCTGTGGTCCGCTTAGTGGCTGCAACGTCTCAAAAAGGGTATTTGAATGAAGATCCCGTGCTCCGAAGGAATTATGGGCTATGGAATGGCCAAGCGATCCATATCGACATTGGGGACTTAAGCAAAAGTGAAGGATTTAACAAAAAGCAACACTTGATCACTGTCACTCAGAGTTTACGGGACTGTTTGGAAGGTTTTCCAACCCTCCTCGAGCACTATGACCAACTAATCAACGATTTGGAAGTCGCGGACTTGCAGTTGGATGCTCGATTTATTGAGAAAGACGTTGATATGGGGAGTAAAGGCGATATGCAGCGTTAAGTTCTTTTTGAGAAGGCGGGATCTTTTTTCTGCCATGCCGAAGGCGATGCCTTCTAGCATCCGGTCATTTTGTTCGAGATAGAGTTTAAGATGGGTTTTGCCGACGACTTTAGGCGGCCAGATCTGCTTGGCGTCGCAATAAAGAATGGGCGCGGGATTTTCATTGCCGAAGGGTTCGAGGAGGCTGAATGATTCCATGAAGTCAAAAGTGAGATCGCCAAAATTGATTTTGGCATCGAGATGCAGTTTGGCGATGATATCTTGGTCTTTGAGTTGGTGGTCAGCGGCTTTGATGAAATGGTCTTGAAATTTCTCAATATTTTCTTCGCGGATGGTCAGGCCTGCTGCAAAATCATGGCCGCCAAAATTCTCGAGGATGGTCTGCATTATCACGCAAATGTTGCAGCAAGGGAAATTCAGGGATGGTGCGGATCGATCCTTTTCCAACGCCTTGATCGATGGAGATGACGATAGTAGGGCGATTGTATTGTTTGGCGATGCGCGCAGTGATGATGGGAATGATGCCGGGATGCCATTTGTCTGAATAGAGGACGATGGCTTTGTGGTTGAGAATTTGGGGATTTTTGAGGATAAAATTTTCGACGTCTTCAGAATCGCGTCTTTCGATTTTTTGGCGTTCGATATTGTTAAGATCGAGCTCTTTGGCCAAAGCTTCGGCAGCGACAGGATCGCGGATGAGCAGAAGTTCGACGCCTTTGCGAGGATCGGCGATGCGGCCTAAGCTATTGAAGCGCGGGGCGACTTTGGAAGCGATGTCGATGGGAGTGATCTCGCCGAGTTTGAGATCGCAGACTGTAAAGAGTTTTGCAAGGCCGATCCGTTTTGTTTTGCGCAGTTGGCGCAGGCCGTAGCGGACGAGGATCCGGTTTTCTCCGAGAAGAGAGCCCATGTCGGCGATTGTCCCAAGCGCAACGAGGTCGAGATATCGTTTGAGATCGACTTTGGCGGGACTGATCGTGCCATTGGCGATCAAGTGCGTTGGTGATAGCATGGGCGAGTTTGAATGCGACGCCGACACCTGTGAAATTGCGATTGGGATAAGTGCTGTTGATGAGTTTGGGATTTAATGTGGCGATGCAATGGGGGAATTTTGCCGTCGGCTCATGGTGGTCGGTGACGATGACATCGATATTGCGGCGGACGGCCTCTTCAATCTCCGTGGCAGAGGTGATCCCGCAATCGACGGTGATGAGCAATTTGCATTGATTGGCGACTGCATATTCCAAGGCATCGAGGATCACGCTTTGTTTAAGTGTGTTGCGGTTGGGGATGTAAAAGAAGACATTGGCTCCGATAAATCGCAAAAATTCGGTGAGGAGGGCTGCGGCTGTGATGCCGTCGACATCGTTGTCGCCATAGATGAGGATGTGTTCTTTGTGTTTGAGGGCTTCTAAAACGCGGTCGACGGCTTTGTCCATATCGGGAAAAAGATGCGGATCGAGCAGATCGGGAAGTTTTGCATAGAGATAATCGTGGATCTCTTCCAGCGCTTAAAACCGCGCGAGCCAGAATATATGCAGTGACAGGATGGATGTTGAATTCTTTGATGATCGTTTTGTGCCATTCGGGATCGACTTCAGGGTAAACCCAAATGGGATCGCTTGAGGTTCAGCTGTCATGGCATCATCCTTTATTACGTCATTGCCCTACTTTTTGAGACTCTCTGATCATGGAAATACTTCATGAGCGGTGCGGCGATAAAGAAAGAAGATAGTGTTCCAAAGATGACGCCGATGGCCATGACAAGTGAAAAGCCAAAGAGAGTGCTTCCGCCGAATAAGATCAGCGGGATAAGCACCAAGAAGTGTGGTTCCTGAGGTCATCATGGTTCGGCTTAAGGTGACATTTAAGGCGTGGTTGATGATCTCGGTAAAGCTCGATTTGCGCATGAGGCGCACATCTTCGCGGATTCGGTCGAAGACGATGATCGTGTCGTTGAGGGAATAGCCGACGATCGTCATAAGGCGGCGACGGTGTTCAGATCGATCTGGATGCTCAATCCCAAGCGTGCAGGATCGCGAGAACGCCGACTGTAAAAACCACATCGTGGGCAAGGCAGAGCGTCGCGCTGATCGCATATTTGAACTCAAAGCGGAGGGTGATGTAGACCAAGATGCAGAGCAGGGCGATGGTCAGTCCGATGATGCGCATTGTTGCGCATCGCATCCGACATCTGTCCGCTGACCTCTGTCCAATTCTTATCGAAGATTTTGCAAAGCAGAGGGATTAAGCGTAAGGCCGGATTGTTGCAAGTGCTTGGACAACCCAAACGATTTTTGGATTGGTCTCATATGGATAGACAGGTTCTTTCAGGTCGTTTTCCATCGGCATGCCATAAAAGGGACGGCCGCTTTGCTGCAAGCTGCGGCTTAAGAAAATGCGGACGTTGATTGGAAGGAGTCAGTTCGCGGATTTGGAACTCTTGCTGCGTAGCGCCCTGCTTTGATCAAGCGCTTCTTCCACAGCTCTGCGGTAATTGCTCTTCGCTCTTTGCGCTTGCAGTTCGACGTTTAAGGCATAGCCGCCGCTAAAGTCCATGCCAAAAATCGTATGCCGCTGGGCGATCAGCATAAAGACTGCCGATGAGGATGACGACTGCAGAAAAAATGACCGTTTTCTTGGTGTGTTTCAGGAAAGTTGTAATTCTTCGCTTTGAACCAATTGAGCATGTTCAGGCTCTTATGCTTGCGGATTTTGCACCCATCCGGCGAAGAAAAAGCGTGTCATGAAAAGCGCAGTGAACATCGAGGAGATGATCCCGATGATCAGCGTGACGGCAAACGCTTTGATTGGCCCTGAATCAAAGTGAAGCAGGATGAGCGCGGCGATGATCGTCGTGACGTTGGAGTCGACGATCGCAGAAAAAGCTTTGCGATAGCCTGCATGGACTGCAGATGCGATCCGGCCGCTGACGGCAAATTCTTCGCGGATCCTTTCAAAGACGAGGACGTTGGCGTCGACGGCCATCCCAAGGGTCAGGATGATCCCTGCAATGCCAGCCAGCGTCATCGTCGCTTGCAGATTTTGCAATGTCGCCCACATCAATGAGAGATTGAAAAGCACAGCAATGGAGGCGACAACGCCGCCAAAGCGGTAGTAGCCGATCATCGCCGCGATGACGAGCATCAAGGAAAGAATGGTGGCGATGATGCCGGTGATTCGTTCTTTGGAGCCCAGTTCTGGGCTGACGTTTTTCTCGGAAAGGATATGCGGGTGTAAAGCTGAGGGAGCCCGCTTTCAGGTCGGCTTCGAGCTGATTGATCTCTCTTTGTGTAAAGCTGCCGGTGATCATCGCGCTGTCGCTCAAGGCAGAATCGAGTGTTGGCGCGCTGATGACAGAGCCATTTAAGATCACAGCCATTCTCCATCCGTCGCCCGCTGGAATAGGTTTCAAGAGGCGTTCCTGTGATTTTTTCTTTGGCAAATTGCGAGGTCCATGCATAAAGATCGTCGCGAGGGTTGATTTTTGCCCTTCTTTATTGGTGTAAGAGCCTTGGATCGAAAAGGCGAGATAGTTTCCTTTGGAAGGATCGTAAGAGGCCTGGATATTTTCCAGATTCGGATCCTTCGAGGCAAAGTTGCGGAAGACGATGAGCAAAGGATGGGTCTGCCCTTGCCAGTCGGTGAAATCATCGCCGCGGAAAATGGCGATTTTCGAATAAGTTTCATTAAATGCGCTAGCTGACTGCCGTTTCTTGCGGATTGGCAAGGCGCAGGCCATTTTCATAAAGGATGCGGGCGGCTTCGCTGCGCGGCTGGACGACATCGGGATCGAACGAATCGCCATAGAGATGTTTCCAGGCAATCTGCATTGATCTCATCGATCTCTTTGCGGTTGGTGACGACGGCCTCATTCCAAATTTCTTGCAAGAATCGGTTGGCTGCATCGGCAAGCTGAGGATTGTTCGGGCCGAATTTTTCATTGACGATATGGAAATACATCGATGAGGCTTTGACAAGTTCGGCTGCGGAAAGGCCTTGCGAGCCGGGGAAGTCCAGGGTGATGAAATTGCCTTCTTGACGGATGCTGACTTCAGAAACGCCCATTTTATTGACGCGGTTATAAAGCTCGTTGATCCCTTGCTTGATGTCGGCCTCGTTTGTCACGATGCGATTGTTGTTGTCGCGCAGTTCGATTTGGACTGTTTTTCCGCCGGAAAGGTCGAGGCCCCAATGCAGAATTTTGCGGTCGTCGCCGCGGAAATATTTCACGGCGCTCAATTTGAAATTGTCCCAGATAGACATTTTGCGTCGGTTTGGGAACATCGTATTTGGAGACGCCGCGGATATTCAATTTCGCCGCATAGTAATCGTCGCGCCATTTGAGCAGATCTTCATGGATGCGGTTGTCGATTTTGTTCTCGGTCAGGATGCGCTGTTCGACATCGGTGAACTCTAAGACGGCATATCGTTTTGTCCCATGAACGGTAAAATCTTCCCGTGTTGCTTTCAGCACAGTTTGGTAATAGTCTTCGCCTTCAAAGATAAAGTCCTGCGCAAATTCAGGGCTTAATCGCATAAGCTTTGCCGGAATAGCCGACAAAGCCGTTCTGCTGAAGGATTTCGCGCAAGCGATTGAAATCTTGGATGAATTGCGTTGTCTGCTGCAGATTCGGCTTCGCTTGATAAGCGCTGAAGAATTTTGTCCATCCCTTTGGCGATCACATAAATGGAGTTCATGTGAAAGCCCTGAGGCGGGGCTTTTTTTGTGCAAAGCGGGAGCGTAAATCACCAAGGCCAGAATTTTGTTCCGAGGCGGGCAAGCTTTATGATAAGTTTCATAATCATAGATGGGAAATGAGCCGGGGCTTAAGTCGGGATGCTGCGGATGCCATGTGCTTTGCAAGGTTTCTCGGAGCTGCTAGCACTCTGCAGCGGCGATGCTGCTTAACCGCATTGCCAAGAAACTTTTGCTATCGTCAACTGGCTTAAACTAATCTCAAATTGATTTTGATAAGGGAGTGATCTCCTCGCCGCTTGGCGAGACGCTAGGCAATTTCATTGTACAGAAGCTGATCTGCTTGGTCGCGCAGCGGCGACTTGCTTCGGACTCGAGTCGAGCTTTGCGCCAAAGTGCTGCGATGTCGGGTATAAAGATAAATAGATCTTTTCATTGCACCAATCGATGGCAAGTTTTTCGATATAAGGATTGTGGCCTTCAAAAGAAATGGTCTGACTTTTCCCCGCTTGGCTTTGTAACGCGGCGCGCCAAATGAGCATAAGTAAACGGCGCCCTGCCAGCAGCAAATGCCTGGGCATTGCGCTTGACGATCGCTGTCGCGAAGTCGAGGGTTTTTTCTCGCGAAGCGAACAGCTCGAGCCTCTGCTGTTTGACGATTTCTAAAAATTGGCCTTGCGTTTTACGCTCTTCGCTTTCTGCGCGAAGAGCTTGTTTTCCGCTTTGATTTTTTCCTTAACATTGTCCATAGCGAGCGATGAAATTTTGCACCAATTCTGCTCGATCTGCAGTATCGATTTGCGTAAAGGAAGCAAAATAACGCCCGGCGATAGCTCGAATTTTCCCCGTAGACTTTTGTGAACGAAACGATATTTTGGGCAAGTTGGATAGCGATTTCTTGAGATTGCTGCTCATTGCGGACTGTCAGATAAGGCCTGAACGAATAAAGCATTTTCTGGAAGTCCGGCAAACGCGATGCCGATCTGCATGGCGCGGTCTTCAGTCAAGGCGCGATAAAGAGCGGTGGGATGGTTCTGTGCGTCAAATTTCTCTGAAAATTCCGTATAACTATTTAAGCTGTTTGCCATCAAAATGAATGGGGATCCGCCGCTGCACGACGACATTCTTATTAGGCTGTATCATTGGGATCATAAAGGGTCAGTTGGGCCGGAACGAAGGGAATCAGAGCACCTGCTCTCGGAAGAGATTGACGGAATTTATTGGCATCTTCGACATTTTTAAATGCGACGGGGACGAACTGAGGCTGCTGAGCTTTAATATGGATGGACAGCGGCTTAATCTTTAGCAGGCTGCAAAACGATTCCAGCCATTCTTTTGCTTGCGGTTCCAATTCATTGACACGGCCGATCATTTGTTCAGCAATCGCCGTGCGACTGTTTGGCATCGATAGGAGATTTAAGAGGTTTGGAGTAGTAAAAAACAGTGGGTAAGATATTGTAGATAGTCAGCACGATGACAGCGATGATCAAATAGAACTGCCACTTCTTTTGCTTTTCCATGTTTATGTCCGCATTCTAAAGAAATTTAATAGGCTAAGGATACGCATCTTCCCCGATTCTGTCTACCCAAATTCCGAAGGGCTAGGTTTAAGGAATAAATTTAACCACGGGTGGTTATAAAATTAACGCCAGTTTTGGATAAGGAAGGGGGCGGGCAAGGGCATTTGTGTTCACGAAGCGCCAACCTGAATTGCTCTAAGAATGTCTTTGATGCGGAGAGACTGACCTGCTCCCCACACATTCTGAATGCGTCCACCCGCTGCGTGGCTTTTCGATGATTAAAATAAATAACTGTGGTCTGCATCTTATACTGCCGTCGGCCTTAAACTTGGATTTTCTGCTCCCGCCTTTTTCCGTCTGACTGCGCGTTCGCTCTCGCCAGCTGGCAGGAAGATGGCTTCGAGCTCCACGCTTTGTCATACGAAAAAATTCGGGGCATAAAATCCAAGTTTAAGGCCGACGGCAGTATATAAAAAAATCCGTAGACACACACTCTAGGCTTTAACGTTTGCGAGTATGGGCTTTTGCTTTTTTCAACTCTTCTTCAAATTGGAGAAATTTTTTCTCGTGATTTTCCCTTTTTGCCCAGTTATGGATATTTTTCATGTTGATTTTATGGTCTAAACATACAGTTACAGCTTGCTCAAGGCTCTGTCTATCATTCCAATAAAAAAAGCTTGCAAGGCGATCTTTCACGCAATCTTCTACCATTAATAATTTAAAATCTCCGTGCCTTGTCTTCATTTTATTAAAATCTCGAATAATTTCTTCGCCGATTGCAACGGAAGAGGCAACAAAATCTATCAAAAATTCGCAATCAGGATGTACAAAATATTTTCCTTTTTTTACAAAACCGAGTTTTGCGAGGGAGTTTTTAATTTCGATAGTATCAGCATGGCTAGCATAGTCTAAATCTTGGGATATGTACTTGTTACTAGAATAAATCGTTACGCATGATCCTCCAACTAAAATAGCATCAATTCCATCTTTTTTCAATTGTTGATAGATCATTGCTGCAAGTTCCTTTGTGTTGATAGTCTTCCAATTAATGGCTGTTTTCATAGAGGTTTACCCTTTTTTCTAGGGCGTTTTCGGATGGGCTTTTCATAGTATTTTTTTTTAATGTCGTCGGGCAATGTGGAATACGCTTTTGCAATGAAGGTCTTAAAATCTGAAAGTAATGGATATCGCGGATTCCAATGATATATTCTATTTCTCCCTTCTATTGTGCTTACAAGAATTCCCTGATTCTCAAGACGAGCAAGAGCTCTCTGAATGCCGAAAATGGGGATTCCAAAATTTTGACGTAGTTCGCTTGCAAAACATTTATCGTTTGCCACCATATAAAAAAGCACTTTTTCAACAAGACGGCTGTTGAATAGCTGTTCAAACATATTACCACCTTTATTGGTAATGTTACCACGAATCGTGGTATATGTAAATAGTGGTTATTTTTTACGCAATTTTTCGCCCCTTGGCCAACTAAACTGGTGTAAAAGAGGACAGGTTGGCAGAGTGGATATTCACGACATATGCAGTGGCAACTTGGGCTGTAAAAACATTTATATAACTCCGCCTCTTCACCTATTCATTAATAAAAAATTACCCATTCAATTCGGCCATCCGTTATGCTAGCCGTTGATTATTAATTGTGAGTCCGAGTTATCAAGAATGCCAAGTGTGATTGTGGTTGGTGCGCAGTGGGGCGATGAAGGGAAGGGAAAGGTAATAGATCTTCTCGCTGAACGCGCTGAATACATTGTGCGCTCGCAAGGAGGCAATAATGCCGGCCACACGATTGTCGTTAAAGGGCAGGAATATCGCTTTCACCTCGTCCCTTCGGGAATCCTTTATCCACACACTCAATGTTTTATTGCCGGCGGCACGGTCATCGATCCCAAAGTCTTGCTCGAAGAAATGAACGGGTTGACCCAAAAAGGGGTGGCCCTTGAAGGTCGTCTGCATATTTCCCCGTTTGCACACATTATTTTTCCTTACCACAGAATTTTGGACAAACTTTACGAAGAGCGCAAAGGCCCCTTAGCCATCGGCACAACCGGAAGAGGGATAGGTCCCTGTTATGCCGATAAAGCCAGCCGGATCGGGATCAGGGTTTGCGAACTCATCCATCCCGATTTATTTGAAAAGAGACTTCGGGTTGCCCTCTCATTGAAAAATCAAGAACTTCAAGCAATTTTTCAGCAGCCGCCTTTAGACTTCGATGCCCTATTCAAGGAATACACGTCCTACAGCAAAGCGCTGGCCCCTTATGTGGGCGAAGTGGAAAAGATTGTGGGAAAGGCATGCAGGCAAAACAAAAATATTCTTTTCGAGGGCGCCCACGGAACGTTACTGGACTTGACTTTCGGAACGTATCCTTATGTCACCTCTTCGAGCACAATCTCTTCAGGAGTTAGCGCGGGAGCTGGCATTGGGCCAAGCCGCATCACTCACACACTTGGCGTTGTGAAAGCCTATACCACGCGAGTGGGAGCGGGGCCTTTGCCCTCTGCATTGACAAAAGAAGAGGAAAATTTATTCCTAGATCATGCGACTGCCCGCGAGATTGGAACGACGACCGGCCGCATCAGAAGAATGGGATGGTTTGATGCGTGTTTGGTGCGCCATGCAGCATGCCTCAATGGGATGGACTCTTTGGCGCTGACAAAACTCGATGTGCTCGATTCTTTGAAAGAAATAAAAATTTGCACGGGGTATCGTCTTCGCGGAAAACTGTTGGATTCACCCCCTGCCCTTGTCGAAGATTTAGAAAACGTGGAGCCCGTGTATGAGACAATGCCAGGATGGAACCAGTCGACAAAAGGGATCGCCTCTTATGATAAGCTGCCCAAAGAAGCAGTCCGCTATATCCAGCGCATTTGCGAACTTGTCGACACGCCATTAAGCATTTTGTCTGTGGGTCCAGAAAGAGAGAAAACGTTATTTATCCAAGATTTGCTATGAATACTGTGATTATTGAACAGCCTCTGCAGGAAGAAAAACAATCGATTTATTCACAAGGCGACCTTGCTCTTTTAGATCCGGATAAAATTCCCAGTCACGTCGCCATCATTATGGATGGGAATCGCAGGTGGGCAAAAAGACAAGGTCTGCCTGCAATGATGGGACACTGGAAAGGCGCCGACACCTTGTTTAAAATTGTCAAAGCGGCTTCTGAAATAGGCATTAAAACTCTGACGGTTTTTTCTTTTTCTACGGAAAACTGGAACCGCGCAAGAGAAGAGGTCGATGCCTTAATGCATTTGTTTAAAGTTTATCTTGTTAAAGAGCGGGCGGCGATGATCAGAGAGGGGGTGCGCCTGCAAACGATTGGCGATTTGAAACGCCTTCCTTCTTTCGTCATTAATGAATTGGAACATTCTAAAGCTTGCACCGCTCATTGTAAAAAGATTGATTTAGTTTTGGCAATCAATTATGGTGGCCGAGATGACATTCGGCGTGCTTTTGTTTCTATGATGGCAGATTATGAAAAAGGGAAATTATTAAAAGAGCAGATTTCTGAACAGCTCATCAGCCAGTATTTGGATACGTCGCAATGGCCGGACCCCGAACTTTTAATCCGCACCAGCGGGGAAAACAGACAGAGCAACTTTTTGCTTTGGCAACTCTGTTATAGTGAATTTTATCTTACGGATGTGTTGTGGCCGGATTTTAATGAGCAAGCTTTGCTCCAAGCGATCGCACACCGTCCAAAAACGACAGCGGCGTTTAGGGAATTAGATGAAAACAAAGCAGATGACGGATTTAAAGCGGCGTTTGGCAGTTTCTATCATATTAGGTGCCATCGTCACATTTTTAATTGCTTTCTCGACCAGTCCTTTTGTCAGCTTTTTATTGATGCTCTCTGTGGCCGCCCTCGCAGCGATTGGAACTTGGGAATATGCCCAGTTAGCGATCCATAAAAAAGTAGGTCCTGTCATTCGCTGGATGGTCATTGCCGCAGCGGCTGAAGTTGCAGCCCTTTATGCCTCGCTCGTTTTCGTCGACTTTCCTCAGCTCCCTGTTTTAGTTCTTGTCGTGGCGATGGTCATTTTTTTTCTATTACATTTTAGAGATCCTAAAGATGCGCTCCTCTCCATTGCTGCGGAATTCTTTGGCATCGCTTATGTTGCTGCGCCTTTAGGCTTGATGCTAGGAGTCCTTTATCCCGTCTCTTACCATGGAATTCCACAAGAAGGGCGCTGGTGGCTTGTCTATTTGATCTTTGTGACTAAAATCACCGATGTCGGCGCTTATTTTGTCGGCAGACTGTGGGGAAAAACTAAGCTTTGTCCTCACCTTAAGCCCGAAGAAAACGGTTGAAGGCGCTGTTGCCGGATTTATTTCCGCGGTCATTGCCAGTTTTTTGATCCACCTTGCTGGAAAGCAATTTTTCGACGGCCAATTCAGTTTATCTTTGACCGAGTCGATTTGGCTGGGGATGCTCATGGGAGTTTTTGGGCAAATCGGCGACCTTGCAGAATCGCTGCTCAAACGGGACGCTGTTGTCAAAGATAGCAATACGCTGCCGGGGCTCGGCGGAGTTTTAGATATGGTAGACTCTCTCTTGTTCACGACTCCGATTGTCTATTTTTTCATTCGAATGCACTAATATGATTATCACAATCGATGGCCCTTCTGGAACAGGCAAGACCACCGTCGCGCGAAAGGTGGCGGAAAAGCTTCGTTTTGTTTATTTCGACACTGGAGCCATGTATCGCTGCTTTACCTGGTATGTTCTAGAACACAATGTCTCAGTCAATGATGCATTTGCCATTGAAGATCTCCTGAATAAGTTCAACTTTCGCATCGCTGAAAAAAATGGCGGCAAACAGTACTTTGTTGGCGATGAAAATGTGACAGAGGCCATTCGTTCTCGGCCTGTGACTGCCCAGGTCTCTGCCGTGTCCGCTTTAAAGGAGGTCAGATCTTTTCTATTGACCCTTCAACACCGTTTTGCTCAAGGACAAAACTCAGTCTTTGAAGGAAGAGATTTGGGGACGGTTGTTTTTCCGAAGGCGGAACTCAAGGTATTTCTCACCGCTGATCCTGAAATACGCGCAGAAAGAAGGTTGAATGAAACCCTTGAAAAACAGCCTGAAGATGCAGGAACATTAAATCGGC
This sequence comes from uncultured Verrucomicrobiae bacterium, assembly GCA_963698815.1. GTDB lineage: Bacteria > Chlamydiota > Chlamydiia > Chlamydiales > Rhabdochlamydiaceae > CAJCIW01. Next base: position 106,108 of record CAVOSF010000007.1, on the reverse strand, counting down.
AGCAGATGCTTTCCGATATCAAGCGCAGGGACGAGTATGATTCCACTCGGGAAATCGCCCCTTTGCGCTGCCCCACGGATGCTTTGCAAATTGACACAAGCCAACTTTCCATTGACCAAGTCGTCGACCTGATCGTAAACTATTTCCAAACTAAAAAATTATGAAACCTGCTTGGGCGCGAAACATTCCAATGTTGTTCTTATATCGCATGGTTTTGTGTTTGGCATGGTGTTTTTTTAAAATTTTTTATCGCCATAAAGTCTATGGCTTAGAGCATTTCTATCCGAAGGCAGCGATTATTTCCTCTAATCATTGCTCAAATTACGACCCGCCCATTTTGGCAATCTCGTGGCCGGAAGAGGTCCATTTTTTAGCGCGAGAGAGCCTTTTCAAAAATCCTATGTTTGGGTGGTTCATCCACAAACTCAATGCCCACCCCGTCAGCGGAGATGCCGGAGATGTTGTCGTGTTTAAACTCATCTGCTCTCTATTAAACGAGGGCAAGAAGATCATTCTTTTTCCTGAAGGGACGAGGGGGGTAAAAGAGGAGCTGGGCGAGCTGAAGCCCGGTGTCGCGATGTTAGTCTCGCGGACGAAAACAGCCGTTGTGCCTGCTTATGTCCACGGAACTCTTTCCATTTGGAGCAGAGAACACAAATTCCCTAAATTATGGGGTAAGACCGCATGCGTCTTTGGCTCCCCGATTTTGTGGGAGCAATTTGCGCATTTGGAAAAAGGGAAGCGCAAGAGGCTTTAACCGCAAAGCTTGCCGAATCGATCAACGCTTTGCGTTCTTGGTATGAAAAAGGCGCGCAAGGCGTGCCGCCTTAAGAGTTCAAACAACAGAGCAGATCCCCCTTTCTTACCGAGATTTTGGCCCGATGGGTTAATGCCTCGTTAGAAATGCCTATGAAATGCTTGTCCAGAGTTCCATTTTTAAGTTCCCATTTTAAATCTTCTGTGTAGATCCCTTCGACGGGTCCGTTTAAAGGGATCAAGGAGATTAATTGCCCCGGGTAGGTGGTGATTTGGACTTGTTTGTTAATAACAAACATTCTTTCGTTATTTGTCTGCAGAAACACTTTCCCTGGGTAACGTGATAGGAGGATGAGATTTGCAAGTGTGTGGTCTGTTCTTTCGCCAAGAGCGCCAAACACTGTGATCTCTTCAATTTCAGGGCGGTACACCAATTCGAGGGCAATCTCCAAATCGGTCTTATCTTTATCTTTTGGGTAATGTTTCTTCGGGATAGCGTTGTAATGTTCTAACAACTTTGGATCCGCAGAATCAAAATCTCCAACAATCAAGTCGGGATTGAGTCCTAATGCGTTACAGTGCTTAATTCCTCCGTCCACAGCGATCAGGACGGGGTAGGAGGAAATGGTGTCTTTGAGTGATGAAACGTTCTCAATGGGGGCGTTGCAGATAATGGCGATTCGTGAGTGAGCGAACATTTCTCCCTCATTGCATGATTAATGCGGCCAAGATGACTCGAACATCCACCGAGTTGCCCCGACTAGAACCTGAATCTAGCGCGTCTACCAATTCCGCCATGGCCGCACAAAAGAGTCAGGATTATAGGGTCCTCCCCTTTTTTAGAAAAGAGATCAGAGGTTCAAAGCATTAAAACAGAGAAAAAATCTTCCCTCTGTGCTCTCTGTGCCCTCTAGTGAGCGAAGCGAACGGGTGGTTAATTTTTTTGTTCTCATATAGGCGGCAGCTAGGTTGTATAAACTCTTGTTGACTAAATCAGGCGCCTTCTGTAAATTAAACATTTTTATAAGTTCTGAGAAGGAGGTAAGACTATATGAAAAAGACATTTATTCAATCGTTAATTGCTATATTGATATCATGCGCCTGTTATGCTGATGATAGAAGTTCCACCAATCCAGGCATTGGCCTTAATCCGCAGGATGTCCCTATCTTTTATGACGCAAATCTGCTCAGTGGGATGAAATCTTTTGCTGTTATCACTTCTCTTCCTTTAAAGGATACCGGAATGCAAGCAAGAATAAAAAACTCAATCGAAAAGACACTTGAAACAGCTGGCCAGGTCACTCACTTAAAAGATAATGATATGAGAGGGTTTGGTGCTGGTAATGTACTTCTCATCCAAATTGGTAATGTGACCGGATGGGATGGGAGCGAAACATCAATTCTCCGTCTTTCCCTTAGCATTGAAACATCCGTGACTCTTGATAAAACAGGCATAAAAACATTTCCAATGGTTTGGTCCATTAATGCCTTTTTGCAAGGGCCAATTGGATCTGGCTCTGAAGGAAATCTGACAAAAGCTATTCAAAAGCTCGTTGGTGATTTTGTCCAAAATTATCAATTCGCCAACCAGGGTCAAGTTAAGAGACCGGAATTTTATACTTATAATTAAGTAAATCTCTCTTGGAATTGTTGCTTGCTTATTTTAGAGATCAACATTTTCATCTTTTTTTGACCAGAGCGCTATGCCACCAAAAGTAGACGCCGCGATTCCCACAAGAGTTAAGGGAATGGCGATCATGAACCCCGCAACAACGGCTTTTGAACAGAGTAAAGCAGCCGCACCTATATATAGGCCGACTGCAATTGGTGCATATAACATTAGTGCAGCCGCTAAAGTGAACAGGAAAACTGCGCCGACTTTTCGTGCGAATTCGCCCCATGACATGCCAAGGATTCCATTTTGAGTCAATCTGGACTGCCAGAAATCGCTCTTCTTGTGTAAAGGGATATTTGACTGTTGTTGGTTTGGTAAATTAGAATTAGAAGGTGTAACAGTTGTAGCGGACATAATTCACAAGTTAATTGTTAATTACATTAATTATAATTAATCTGTAAGTAAAATTCAATTATCGAATAAATTTATATATAATGCTTCCGATTTGAAAGGTAAAAATTTCTTTGATTGAAAAAAAATTAGAATTCGGTAACATTATGGTAACTTTGAAGGAGGATTCCATGGCAGCGCAGGAAGATATTAAGCATTTAGAAGAGGCAACTTTTAATAAAGACATTCAGCACGGTGTGATCTTAGTCGATTTTTATGCAGACTGGTGCGGTCCCTGCCGCATGATGACCCCGGTTCTTGAGAAGGTGGCCAAAGATGTGAAAGGAAAGGCTGTCATCGGCAAGATCGACATCGATAAAGCGCAAAAGATCGCCTCCCAATTCCAAGTCACCTCGATTCCTACTTTGATTCTTTACAAAGAAGGGAAGGAAGTAGGCCGCCTTGTCGGGTTGCGCGATGCTGCGGCAGTTAAAAATTTCATTGATGGCGCTTAATCCACCCAATGCAGCACATCGCGGATGATGGACCATCGCGGCTCTACCGGAGCGGCGATTTCGGTCTTTCCTTTGAGCCACAATTCGTGTTGCTTATCGGTGAACCCTTGCGCTTTTTTCAAGAGCAGCCATTGGTTCAGGTAGTTTAAAAAACGTAGGCTGTCACTCTGCACAGTGTAGGCGAGGTTGTCATAGCCTATAGATGGATCATAAAAGACGATCCGGAAATTGCGATGGCAAAGCATCCAAGCGGTGGCCTCCGTTTCTTCCCAAAGCAGTGCAACGTAGGGGCTGCAAGTTTCCAACTGATCATAATTATCGAGATAAAGGATCTCCTTATGAGGAAAGATTTCTCGAACGGTCTCTTCGTAGGATGAGCCTTTGAGAACAGCGATCTTAAATTTATTATTCTCAATAACTTTATCGACATTTTTGAAATATTTTCTCATTTTCTCTCGAACGATGAGCACGAGGCGCGGAGAAATGTAAGGCTCTGTGAAAGCGAGCGTTTTCAAGCGCGGTTCGTTGATCGTCACGGCCGACATGGCAATGTCGTAATGGTGGTGGTTGAGCTCTTCGTTGAGGCGGTGATAATCGAGAGGGACCAATTCCAATTGACAGCCTAAGTCGTAAGCGAGTTCATAGGCAAACGCGATATCATAGCCCACCACGTTACCGTCGACGTTGAGAAAGCAAAAAGGAGCGCAGTTTGGGTTGTAGCCGACACGGAGTATTTTAGACGACAGGATACGATCGAAAGTATTCCCCTGGGATTCCATCGGTTCGGGGAGCGTTTGATAGATTTTCGTAGGGATGGATGAGGTGATATTTAATTCGTAAATGCTCTTTGTCTCATTTTTGATTTCGGGAAGGGGGTTAAAGAGTTTGATTCCAAAAAAAACGAGAAGGACGGGAACGAAGGTAAACAGTCCTTTTCGAAGCAGACTTCCCCACTTGAATGCGATCATATTGCGGCAGGAGAGTGTGATGAAAAGCGAAAGGGAAGAGATTTCGATGACGGAGACCATCGATTGAAAGCCTGCCGTGAAGGGTAAAGTGGCCAAATAGAGGTTGATCGCTTCCATGGGAAGTCCCAGCGAATCGAGAATGAATGTGAGGCTATTGATCCAAGAGCCTAGACCAACAGCTCCCAAGCTTGTGAGAAAGGTGGTTACGAACAGTTCTATCTGAGAACCAATCATCAATGGGATATTGTAAAAAGTCGAAATGAAAAAGACGAAGACGGCGATAAAAAGGGAACCCAGCGGCAAATTGAAAACGACCGAGACAGTTCCTTGGATCTGGTTTTGCGCTTTCCCATCGTTCGGATCCAAGAGTTGGGTTTCGTTTTTTAATAGTTCAATAATATAGGGAAGGCAAACAATCACCATATTTGTCGTGTAAGCGAGGAGAAGGATGGGAAGAAGCTGCTGCAGCCATTTATAAGAATGGATCGATGTCAGCATGTTAATTAAGCGAGGGAAAATCCAAAAAACAATAACGCACACTCCGAAAATATAAAGAATGATGTAGGTGCTGACTTGTTTGACAGTAGAAAATTGGATCGTCCCGATCTGATTTGCGATAATCAGAAAAGTGCCGAGCGGTGTAATGCGTGCGATCCAAGAAGTAATACGTGTCAATGCTTGGACCAAATTTTCCATCCCCTTCATCATCACGTCTTTTTCTTTGAGGAACATGAGCGCAATCCCAATCAAAAGAGAAAAGATCACGATCGCCGGAACGATATTATTGGCCAGATCGTAAAAGATATTGTCAGGGATCAATAAATCCGCAAAATTTAGCTGCGGGACTTCCCCAGTAACATATCCGCCAAGCTGGGTTGATTTGGGGTGTGGAAATAGATAGGTGATCCCATAAATCATGAGAATGTTGATTGCCCAAGCCATGCTGATGAAAATTAAACCGCGTTTCAAAATCTGCTTAGCTTGATAGGAGCTTAGCTGCCCTACCCCGTGAATGATCGCGCCGATCAGGTAGGGGACAGCAGTCACTTTCAGGAGCATGACATAGGCGGAGGCATAAGGGGAGAAGACGTTGCACAGATCGCCGAAAAAAAGTCCGCATAGAATGCCAAGGACCGTGGCGATTGCCATTTGGAGTGTCAGAGACATTTTAAAAAGAGACATGAAATTTTTTAAAATCCTCTATAAAAAAGCCGCATCATTCGATTTCGATGCGGCATTTTAAAATGAATTACCGAACGTCTGTTTTGATTTCGGCGATTTCGTGTTTCGCATCCGGTGTCGATTCAACTTCTTCTTTGATCGGAGCGTTGGCTTTGACAATCTCGATATCGAATGTCAGCAAGGAATTGGGGGGAAGGTATCCATTGGTGCCATAAGCTAAATCAGGGTGGATGTAAACGGTGCGTTTTTCCCCTTCTCTCATGCCGAGCAAGCCCGCTTTTAAGCCGGGAATAATCTCATCCAAGGACACAGTCTCTTCTTCTTTCGAAGCGCCAAAAACTGAGCCGTCGAGATATTTTCCCGTGTAGCGGATCTGCGGAGAGAAGTGAGATTCAATCTCAGCTCCCGTTCCTTTTTCATTGACCCGGTAGAGCACTTTGCCATTTTCTAAAGCGACGATCCCTTCTGATTTGGCATTGTCGGCAAGAAAAGATTCTGCTCTCTTGAGGTTTTCTGCGCATTGTTCCTTAAAGACTTTTTCCTGTACGGCAGCAATTGCCTGAATGCACTCCATTTCTGACATCGGGGAATCTTTGCCTTCAAACGCGTCTTGAAGACCTTTGACGACTTGTGTCATGTCGAACTTGACTCCAATATTCTCAAGATTCTTGCCGATCACATGTCCAAAGGCTTCGGACAGCTTTGCAATTTCAACAGGCTGGGTCTGGCTGGCTGGCGCTGTTTTTGGTTGAGCTTCAGCTTTTTCTTCTGCATTTAAAGAAGAAAGGGCCATAAACAGTGCGAGAATGCTAATTTGCTTTTTCATAATTTCCCATTGGGGGTTAAAGTTAAAGTTAACTTTTCTAGATTTTATATCCAACTGATTTCTACAGGCTCGGCTTTGATTTCAAGTTCATCGAGTTGTTTTGCGGCCACTTTTGAGGGGCACTGCATCATCAGATCGCTGGCTTTTTGCGTTTTCGGAAAGGCGATCACATCTCGGATATTTTCTGTTTTGCTCAAGACCATGACGATTCTGTCCAACCCAAAAGCGAGCCCTAAATGTGGAGGAGTTCCATATTGCAAGGCTTCGACAAAAAAGCCAAACTTTTCTTTGATGTCTTCTTTGGTTAATTTGAGAGTGCGGAAGATTTTTTCCTGCAGCTCGCTCTTGTGAATGCGCTGAGAGCCCCCGCCGATCTCATACCCGTTGAGAACTAAGTCATAAGCCAGCGCCCGTACTTTAAGCGGCTGGCTGTCCAAAAGAGGAATGTCTTCGAAATTGGGCGAGGTGAAAGGATGATGTTCGCTCTCCAGCCGCCCTTCTTCCGCATTCCATCGGAGTAGAGGAAAATCGGTGACCCAAAGGAAACTCAAAGCATCGGGATCGATCAAATTCCGATCTCGCGCGAGCTTTCTTCTCAAGTGGTCCATGGCCTGATTGACGCGGTCTTCCGCAGCTGCGGCCATGAAGATCAAATCGTTTTGTTCGATTTTTAACTTTGCAGTGAGTTCTTCGAGCAGATCTTTCGTAAAGAATTTGACGATGCTCGAAGAAAGTCCTTCGGGTGTATTCTTCATCCAAGCGAGTCCATTGAGACCGAATTTACTGACAAATTGGGTATAGGCTTCGATTTCTTTTCTAGAGATATCGCCGCCGCCTTTGACGCAAATCGCTTTGATGATCCCGCCCGCGGCGAGTTGTTCGAGAAAGACTGAAAAAGTCGAGCGGCTAGCTATATCGTCGATACGCACAAGCGGCATTTCGAAACGCAGGTCAGGACGGTCGGTGCCATAATGTTCTAGGCAGTCGCTGTATTTCATGTGCGGGAATGTGCGCGGAATAGCGACATCATTGCACTCTTTGAAAATGGATGCCATGAGCCCCTCCAGAAGATGCATGAGATCTCCTGGGGTTCCAAAACTCATCTCCAAGTCAATTTGAGTAAATTCCGGCTGACGGTCTGCGCGCAGGTCTTCATCTCTAAAGCAGGTCGCGATTTGAAAATAGCGGTCCATTCCAGCGACCATGAGCAGTTGCTTGAAGATCTGCGGTGATTGAGGCAGTGCATAAAAGTTTCCCGGATAAATACGCGAGGGAACAAGATAATCTCGAGCGCCTTCGGGAGTGGATTTTGCTAAGATGGGAGTCGAAATCTCGAGAAACCCATGTTTGCTCATATAGTTGCGCGTGGAGAGCATCACTTGGTGGCGCAGCTCCAATTTTTTGGCGATATTGCCGCGGCGAATGTCGAGATAACGGTATTTCAAACGCAGCTCTTCATTGACGTCGCTTTCTTCATCGCAAATGGAAAAAGGAGGAGTTTTCGCAGAAGAGAGGATTTCGAGTTCTTTGACTTGAATTTCGATCTCGCCTGTCGTGAGTTTGGAATTTGTCATCCCTTCGGCTCGCGGAATCACGTTCCCTTTGATAGAAATTACCCATTCGCTGCGCAAATGCGAGGCTTGCTCGAACATTTCTTTAGAGACGATCGCCGGGTCGAAGATCAACTGCGTCAAACCAAAACGGTCGCGCAGATCGATGAAGATCAGTCCGCCATGGTCGCGGCGTCGATGGACCCATCCCGATAAAGTGACGTTTTGTTTGAGGTGAGCGCGATTCAGCTCCCCGCAAGTGTGTGTTCTTCGATAATCAAACATGAGATTTCTCAAATAAGGCTTTAATTGTGGAGGCCAAACTGTTTAGAGGGCAGTCATCAGATTCCCTTGTCGCCATGTTTTTCAGTTTTACCTTTTTCTGGGACAGCTCTTCGTCTCCAATGACAACGGCGTAGGTGGCCTGGAGCTGGTTTGCAATCTGTAGGCCGTGCTGCATTTTTTTTCCACTAAGGTCCATTTCAGCAGGTACCTTTTCATGTCTTAGGCGGCAGAGAAGTTCAAAAGCAAAGTGCATGGCTTTTTCTCCCATGGGAACGAAAAAAACAAAGGGGCCGGGGACGGCTGGAAAAGGGATCTTCTGTTTGAGCATGGTTTGTAAAATCCGCTCCATTCCTGTTGCAAAACCCGCGGAAGCGAGATGTGGGCCGCCGATCGTTTCCGTCAAGCCGTCAAACCGTCCGCCGCCGCAAAGGGAATTCTGCGCTCCAAGAACCTCTGTGGTTATTTCGAAAACAGTCTTTACGTAATAGTCCAACCCTCTCACTAATTTTGCATTGACCGCATAGCGGACCTTTAAATCATCAAGCAATTTCAAGACTTTCTCAAAATGCCCCTTCGCTTCAGGGGTAAGAAAATCCGCTAAGACGGGAGCTTTCTCGAGGATTTTTTGATCTTTTGCATCCTTCGAATCTAAAATGCGCAAAATATTCTTCGTAAAGCGGATTTTACTGTCCTCGGACAAGTCATTGAAGAAAGGCGTCAAATAGGCCGATAACGCTTCTTTGTATGCTGCGCGGGACGGCGCGTCGCCGACAGAATTGATTTGCACTGTTAAATTTTGCAGGCCTAACCGTCGATAGACCTCACAAGCTAAGTCGATCAACTCGACATCTTGTTCAGGTGTTCCAATGCCAATCGCTTCCGCTCCAAATTGATGGTGCTGGCGGTATCTTCCTGCTTGGGGGCGCTCATAGCGGAATATCGGGCCGATATAATAGAATTTATGCATACCGGGAGCAGAGTAAAGTTTTTTCTCCACGAATGAACGCATCACCGAAGCTGTTAATTCAGGACGCAGGGTCATCGATCTTTCCCCTCGGTCCATGAATGTATACATTTCTTTAGTGACGATATCGGAACTATCGCCAACGCCCCGGACGAATAGCTCCGTGCGCTCGAACATCGGTGTGCGGATTTCCTTAAACCCATACTCTTGGGCTGTTTGACGCATCACACTCTCTAGATAAAGCCAGCGGTCCGATTCGCGCCACTTGTCCTCTTCATTCGCTTCAAAAGGGAGGATGTCAAATGTGCCTTTTGCAATGGTGTATTCCATGAGTAAAGACCTAAAAGGATTAAGTAAAATAATATACCCTCTTGTAAGGAAAGAGTAAAGGGGGCAGTTGCGTGGAGCGCAAAAGTGAACCCCGGCCTTAAGGCCGGGGATTATTATGGCGATTTGGGAGGGGCTTCGCACCCCTCCCAAATGTCAATTTTTGAAATACCCGGCCCTTAAGGGCCGGGTTTCCGCCGGAGGACGGATAAATTGAGGAATTGCTTTTAAGGCTTACTTTTTTTTAAATGGTCTAGTTTCATAATTAACAAACAAAAATCATTTATGTCCCAAGTCACTGGATCTCTTTCTAAAGAATTTTTTCTTCTTGATGATATTGTGAAAAATATCGCTCTCCATTTGCCTGTTCAACAACTGGGGGCTGTATCTTTGGTATGCAGGACGTGGCATCGTCTCGTTGAAAACGATGAATTTTGGATCTTCCTCATGACTCAAAAAGGGCTCCCTTTTGTCGAGGGCATCCACGACGGTTATAGAAAAGTCTTTTTCAACCTTTATTCTAGAACAATCAGCGGCGAAATGATTAAAGAGTGTTTTGGAGAAGTCCGGGACATTCCTAAACTTTCGCAAGAACGCTACGCATTCTTTCTAACGGAATACGACCCGTTCATCCCTGCTCCCGTTCCCCAGCAAAAAATTCACCGTACATTTTTTTTGGTGATCAACCCTGCTTATGTCTACCGAGTGTATGAAAAAGAGCTTTTCGATAAGCTCGATGCATCGGAACATCAGGAAGATAAACCTGAAATTTGCTTAAGCGGGAAAGAAATGAAGATTCCATTGACTGCAAGAAATCGCGAACTCCTCATTAAGTATCTGGATCCCGATTGCAAGATCTTCAATGTGTTTCTCTCTAAAGCATTGTTCTGTCATTCGCCTTCCAAAGAAACGACTCTTTGTCTGATGAGAGAACACGGCGTGTACCAAAAGCACACTTACACAGAACAAAAACGGCTGATCGAAGAGAAGGGGTATCAATTGGCCCCCTTGGATATCCGATTTATCTCTAATATCATCTGGATACGCAAAACCGGAACATGTCCAGATAAATTAGAACGCTCTATTTGGACGTTCACACGCACCGGTAATACGGTGCGAAAATATGACAAGATCTGTCCAATCTCCATTGGAGGCGCCGGTCAGACCATTAGCATCGACTCCGATTTTGGCGAAGCCAATGAGGAATATCCCGCCCTGCCTTGTCTCCCTTGTTAAGAGGCTGTTGTCGATTTAAGGCTTCGTCCCTGAAAGTTCAAGAATCTCGCTGAGGGTGGCGATCCAGTTATTGAGCACGCTGATCACGGGGCTGGCTTGATACTCTTCGTGCAGATGTTGCAGCAATTCCATAAAAGGAAAGGGGATCCAGTCTTTGCCGGCATATTCCGTAAAATAATAACCAAGGGTATGGTCCGCGCCGGGTGGGAAATTGTTGCAGCTGTGAAATGAAAAATTTTAATTTGGTTAAAATTTCAGAGGTGTCGGCTGCCAGAGACAGAGAGTTGCAATCATCCAGAAGAGTGTGCCATAATTCAGACAAATGAAGTGTAAAATCAGGATTATGGCTTTGATCCTCTAATGAGAGGATGATCAGCTGTTGCCTAAAAGACTTCAGGTTGTCGATGAGATGTTTGAGATCAAAAACAGACTCTCCTTTCCCTTTGGAGGAGAAAATAGTGAGGAATTTATTAAAAAAAGAGACCAAAGCTGCAAAAACTTGCGAACGGGTCGCATTTTTTAAACTAGAATAGCCCTCCCTCTCTTTTTTGTCCTGTTCGATGGGATTGACAATAATTTTTTCGTAAGGGGACGGCTCCTCTTTTCGATAAATGTTTTTGTCTAAATCGCTCATAGAATGAAGTGTAATAGCATATGGTATTTCATGCCTCAATCTGCTCTAAAAATCAATCTTGAAAACTTTGGTGCAGAAAAGTGTTGACATAAGGGGGAATTATGTTTAACTTTCCTTTTGCCGAAAATTTTGGTAAAAATAATCGTAGAAAAAAGGAATTACTGTGAGCCTATTCGACGTATTCAAACCAGCCCCCGTTGTTCCCGAAATTCAAGATTCCGATGCAGTAAACAAGCATTATAAATACTGGCGATGGCGCATTTTTTATGGGATGTATGTCGGATACGTCTTCTATTATTTTACGCGAAAAAGCTTCACCTTTGCGATGCCAGTCTTGATGGAGGATCTGGATTGAAGATCAGCGATCTCGGGATCTTGAGCAGCATTCTCGTCGATCACCTATGGCTTGAGCAAATTCTTAAGCGGCATCCTCGCCGATCGCTCCAATCCTCGCTATTTTATGGGAATAGGCCTGATCCTGACTGGCGTTTTCAATATCTGTTTTGGATTCTCCTCATCGATTATCTTTTTTGCCATCTTTTGGGGATTGAATGGCTTGTTTCAAGGGTGGGGATGGCCGCCTTGCGCACGGCTTCTCACGCACTGGTATTCTCAAAAAGAGACGGGGCACTTGGTGGGGGTTTTGCAGCAGCTCGCACAGTGTCGGCGGAGCGCTGATTCCCTTTAGTCGCCGCGTTTTGCGCTCAAATATGGGGATGGCGGTATGCGATGTATATTCCTGGCATCATGTGCATTGGTATCGGTCTTTTTTTAATGAACCGCCTTCGCGACACCCCTCAATCGCTTGGCCTGCCTTCCATTGAAAAATTCAAAAACGATTATCCCAGCAGCAAAACATACTGAAGATAAGGAAATCTCCATCAAAGAAATGCTTTTTAAACATGTATTGAGCAATAAATACATCTGGATTTTGGCAATTTCTTATTTCTTTGTTTATATTATCCGTCAAGCTATCAATGATTTTGGAGCCCTGTTTCTGATCAAAGCGAAAGGCTATTCGATGATGGCTGCCAACGTCAGCGTTTTTTGGTTTGAAATCGGAGGGATTTTCGGTAGCCTTAGCTGCAGGATGGGCATCCGATAAAATTTTCAAAGGGCGGCGCGGGCCGATCAATGTCCTTTTCAGCCTCGCTGTCATCTTTGCCATTGCCGGACTTGTATCTCGCCCCAGCGGGCATGATGGTTCTCGATTATACTCTCATGTTCACCATCGGCTTTTTGATCTTTGGCCCCCAAATGCTCATTGGGATTGCCGCTGTGAACTGTCCCATAAAAAGGCAGCTGCCACATCGAATGGCTTTGTGGGCTGGATCGCCTATCTTGGCGCTGCCACTGCAGGCTATCCGATCAGTAAAATTACCGAAGTTTGGGGATGGTATGGATTCTTTGTCGCCTTAGGGATCTGCGGTGTGATCTCCGTCTTCTTGCTGCTTCCTTTATGGAAGATCAAAAGCAACCCGAAATTCGCCGTTTCCGAAGATCCGAAGCTTCAGCCTGCGGGTTTAGCGGCAGAAGCAGCGAAGACTAATGGGAATAATGACAGTTGTATGCTCAATTTTAGATAGCAACTTGGGTTTCGGTCTTAACAATTACCCTTACCGTATGATAAACTGCCCATAACTAGGTAGTTGATCATGAGCTGGGTTCCTCTTCACGTTCACTCGCAATATTCGATCTTGGACTCTTCTGCATCTGTGGATGCGATTGCCGAAAAGGCCGCAGAATTCAAAATGCCGGCTGTTGCCTTGACCGATCAGGGCAACATGTATGGCGCTGTCGAGTTTTTCAAGGCGTGCAAAGGCGCGGGCGTCAAGCCGATCATCGGCTGCGAGCTGTACGTTGCGCCGCATTCCCGCCATGAAAAGAAGCGCATTCCCGGGACTGCCGCATGGTTTTCCGATCGTGCTGCTCGCGAAGAACAAACAGGGCTATCAAAACCTGTGCGTCTTGAGTTCGCTTGCGCATCTCGAGGGATTTTATTACACGCCGCGGATCGATAAAGAGCTGCTTGCGAAATACTGCGAAGGGTTGATCTGTTTATCGGGGCCGTACAATAGCGTCTTGCGCATTGTATTCTGCAAGGCAAAGAAGAAGAGCTGCAGCGCTGAAGTCGAATGGTTTCAGTCCGTTTTTAAGGAAAATTACTATTTCGAGCTGCTGCGCCATCAGATGAGCGATGAAGATATTCGCGCGATGAGATGGACCAGGAGAGCTGGCTCTATCAACTGTATCTCGATACGATCAAGGGTCAAGAAAAAGTCAATGAGCGTCTTGATCGCACTTGTCGAAAGAAAAAGGGATTCGCTGTGTTGCTGCCAATGATTCGCGATATATCGATCAGAGAAGATTGGAGAGCGCATGAAATTTTGATGAATATCCAATCGGGAGAGCCGTGCGAGATTTGGGAAAAAGATTCTCACGGCAATCCCAAAGCAGCGCGTCCCCAATCCCAAACGGCAAGTCTGCCTATACGCATGAGCTCTATTTCAAATCGCCTGAAGAAATGCAGCGCTTTTTGCCGATATTCCCGAGGCGCTTGCAAGACGACTGCAGATATTGCTGCGCAATGCCAGTTCGAATTCGATTTTAAGACAAGATTTTATCCCGTTTTTGTTCCTCCGCATCTGGAAGGGAAGATCTTTCACAAAAGAAGAGCGCCTTGCAGAAGCGGAAAAGTTTTTACGGCAGTTATGCGAAGAGGGGATTGCAAAGCGCTACACGCCGGAGCGCCTGGCAAAAGTGCAAGAAATATATCCCGGGCGCAGATCCCTTGGAAGTGGTCCGCGAGCGCTTGGACTATGAGCTGAACGTGATCCTGCCCAAAGGGATGGGCGATTATCTTCTCATTGTCTGGGACTTTATCGACTGGGCAAAGAGAAATGGCATCCCGATGGGGCCAGGACGGGGTTCGGGAGCGGGTTCGATCGTCCTCTATCTGATTGGAATCACCGATATCGAACCTCTGCGCTTCAATCTTGTTCTTCGAGCGCTTCATCAATCCGGAGCGGATTTCCTATCCCGATATCGACGTCGACATCTGCATGGACAGACAGAGCGGAAGTGATCGATTATACCGTGCACAAATATGGCAAAGACAAAGTCGCGCAGATCATCACCTTTGGCACGATGAAAGCCAAAATGGCGATCAAAGATGTCGGCCGCGTGCTCAGCATTCCTCTTGGCAAGAGTCAATGAGATTGCCAAGCTCGTTCCCGAAGATCCCAACATGACCTTGGACAAAGCGCTTGAGATCGATCCCGATCTCAAAACAGCTCTATCAAGAAGATGCCGAAGTGCGCCGCTTGATCGACATGGCCAAAAAACTGGAAGGCTCGGTGCGCAATACGGGCATCCATGCGGCAGGGATGATCATCAGCGGCGATCCGCTCATCGAACATATCCCTGTCTGCACTGCAAAAGATTCTGAGATGGCCGTCACGCAATATTCGATGAAGCCGGTCGAAGCTCGTCGGCATGTTGAAAATCGATTTTCTGGGACTGAAGACACTGACCTCCATCCAACACGCTGTCGATGCGATTCAGAAAAAGCAAGGCAAAGACGATCGATTGGGTCAATCTTCCTCTGGATGACAAGCCGACCTTTGATCTGCTCAATCAAGGGAAAACGCTGGGCGTGTTCCAGCTAGAATCCGGCGGCATGCAAGATTTGGCCAAACAGCTGCACATCGATAAATTTGAAGAGATCATCGCGGTCGGCGCCCTTTATCGCCCGGGCCCGATGGAGATGATCCCTTCTTTCATCAATCGCAAGCACGGGCGCGAAGCCGATCGAGATCGACCATCCGCTTGATGGAAGACATCCTTGCAGAAACCTATGGCATCATGGTCTACCAAGAGCAGGTGATGCAGATCGCCAGCCAGCTCGCCGGCTACACGCTTGGCGAAGGCGATGTGCTTGCGCCGCGCCATGGGAAAAAAAGATCGAGAAGAGATGGCGCGCCAGCGGGAAAAATTCCGCCAGGGCGCTCTGAAAAATGGGATCGATGAAGCGACCTCGATGCACATTTTCGATAAAGTCGAAAAATTCGCCTCCTATGGATTTAACAAATCGCATGCGGCAGCCTATGGCTATTTGAGCTATGTCACCGCCTATCTTGAAAGCGAACTATCCCGAGCGAATGGATGGCAGCTCTGATGACATCCGACCGCGATGATTTGACAAAAGTCGCCAAGCACATTCGCGAAGCGCAAACATTCGGCATTGCCATTCTGCCTCCTGATATCAATGAATCGGACAAGGAATTTGTTGCCATCGCAAAGAGGCATCCGTTTTGCGATGGGCGGGATTAAAGGCGTCGGAGAGGGAGTTGTCGAGGCGATCATCGAAGAGCGCAATAAAAAGGGCCCCTATCACATCGCTTTATGATTTTGTCAAGCGGATCGACACGCGCAAAGTGGGCAAAAAAGTCATCGAGAATCTGATCGAAGCGGGCTGTTTTGATTTTACTGGATGGAGCCGCGAGGCGATGCTGCTCAGCGTCGAACCGATGTATGACGAAGCCGCCAAAGAACAAAAAGAAGCGGCCAAAGGAGTGATGAATCTCTTTTCTCTGATCGAAGGGGAAAAAGAGGCGCGTTTCAACACACCTCCCGCGGTGAAAGAAAAATTCTCGAAGCAAAAGATTTTTAAACGGGAATACGAACTTCTTGGCATTTATCTCAATGGCCATCCTCTGGATGATTTTCGCAAGCAGATGCAGCGTCTTTCCTGCGTCCCCTTTTCCGAATTAGACAAGCTCCCTTCGGCAGCCGTTTGCCGGATCGCCTTCATCATCGAAGGGATTGTGATTAAAATTTCCGCAAAGACCCAACGCAAATTTGCCATCCTGACCATTGGCGATGGCCATGGCAGCGTTTCGAACTTCCGATCTGGCCTGACCTTTTTGAAGAAAAAGGAGCGTTGATCGCAAGAAAATCAACTGCTCTACGCCGTTGTTCAAAAAGAGACGCAAGAAGGGCAAGTCCGCTTGCAGTGCCGCTGGCTGGACGATCTCACCAAAGCCGATGAAGCGATGATCAAAGCCTGCGATGACGCCTACGATATGGCCAAACAACAGAACCAAATCATTTGAAATGCGAGAAAAAAATAAAAAACCCACTATGGACCAAAAGAAAAAAACGTATTCAGCGCCTAATAATCCATCTCGACGCTGACTTGGCCCGCCTAAGCCATATCCTCTTTCTGAAAGATGCCTTCCGCTCTCATTCGGGCGATATCCCTATCGAGATCGCTTTCGTCGGTAAAAAAGGCAAAATCGCTACCCTGCACATCGACCAAAGCTGGGGCGTGGACTACCGCAAAGAACTCGAAGGCAAAGTCTCTGCCTTGCCCTCGCTCAAAGCGCTCGCTTGGGAGTAACTAAATTGTATTTGTCTCTAGGTACTGTCTTACGTAAGGGTTGACTGCAGCCCAATAGCTTGACCCATGCGGATCATGAGGATCAGATCCATCGGAATGTCTCGCCAACACCTTCACACAAGGATCAGTTCCAATCAAATGGTAGTTGGGCGCAAGCTTTGGCACGGTATCCTCCGGGATTACAAAATTAATCGCCTTGGGACACAAAGTTTTGTCAATAATATAAGCCGGTGCAATGGCAAGAACAACGATCCTATTTTTTAAATGTTGAGGCAACACATTCAGCGCAGTAGCCGTATCAATGGCTCCTCTGCTGGTACAGATTTGTAAATAGTTCTCATCGGGTGCAGCTCTTTCGAAAAATTCGCTCCATCTTTGGAGCAAGAGCTTCCCTTGCGGCAAGATGCGCAATGCTTGGCCGCATGCAGCAGAGGCAAAATCCCACGCTCCTTGCTGGGCTGCATAGACGCAATGCAAAGCAGCGCCTGGGCAATGCGCGTCTCTTATCCTGCGGGCATCTTGGACAGCGCCTCCAATGGCGAGCCCCATCCCGTTAATAAAACTGATTTCACCTTTAGCAAGTTCATAGCCTTCAATGGTGTAATATTGAGAACGGACGGCCGTTTTTTCATTTTCCCAGCTTTTGAGAAAAGAAGCATTTGTCAGCGGGCCAGGAATTTTGGCGTTGCAATGTAAAGCTGACACCAGACGCGCTGTATCCGTCATCGCATTGTTCCTTCCCCAGTCAGAATCTGAAGTTCTTGGCCTTCCTGCAATATGGTAAACCGATCCATGAATTGACCCCTTCTCAGTATCAGGAATCTTTTGGTAGTGCTGCACAGCAAAGGCCCGAATCTTCTCTTCGTATGCACCGAGCACATCTTGCTCGACCAAGCGACCCACAGCATCTTTCAGACATTGGGCATCATCAAGAGCGTGCCGTTCGCCTCCGCCCCATCCCCAACTGCTCTTTTGAGGATCCTTAGAAAGATCATAAATGTGTTTGGCAAGCGTTTGCTTAACGAACAAGTCTAATTGCTCGTAAGCAGCACAATCCGGCTGAGAAAGCAACCGAAGCAGTTGATGAGAATTTCTCATGAACACTTCAATTTTTTTATCCGTGAACAAATTCTTCGAATCGTTATCGAGAGCGTTATATGCATTCTTGAATCCCTCCACGTTGCTTGGATTCTGCCTGACCGTCTGAATCATTTTTGCAAATTTCGCCAACGGATGGGGATTGGAGGGGAATTGAAAGGGCTCCTCCACACGCTGTGAAAGAGAGGGGATTAAGGTGAGTACCGCAATCTGTGCACCTGGAAATTGCTCGTTAAGTCTCTGTAAATGTCCCAAAGCAAATGCCATAACACCTTCCTAGTTAATAAGTTGAAAAAATCATATAAAATTAACAAAGAAAAGTAAATATTAATAATTTATTTAAAATCAAATGTATGTAAATATTTTACTTAACATCCTATTCAAACTATCTACCTCCTCCTTAAGCGAATAAACATCCAGTCACTATACCGAAAATGACTCAAAAGTTGGTTTTTGGCTGCGTTGGCTATGCAGCACATTTTTTGTCTTCACTCGCGCCTTGTGCTTGCACAATGGTCGCTCGCTCCAGACAAAAAATTTGCGCAGCCGCCTTGCCAAATTCCCAACTTTTGAATCATTTTCGGTATAATGCACGGGATTTTAACCAATTCTAGGGGGTCAACCGTTACCTCGTCATTTCCTGTAAAATTATAATTTTAATTGATTTTAAATAAAAACAATTGATATAATTTCATTCAAAACAATGCATGTTTATTATTAACTTTAGAAGTAAAAGTAATTTTTTTAAAAAAACAATAAAACACAAATTTAAGGAATGTAATTATGACAATTTCTCTTCTTCCCCCCGAATGCATCTACAATATTTATGAAGGACTCCCAAAAAAGGAAGTTTGTAGAGGAACCCAAGTCTGCCAAGGATGGTACCAAACCTTGGGATCTGTAGGGATATGGAAACCCTTCTTTAAAGAAGCGGGCCTTCCCTTGGTTGAAGGGATGGGCACAGGGTTAGGTTCAGTCTACAACAATCTATTCACCAGATCACTCGACTACGAATTGTTTAAGAAATGCTACGGAGAAGTGCGAAATATCGGACTCATGTCCAAAAAGGCATACGACAAGTTGTTAACGGAAAACGACCCGTTCATCCCTTCCGAAGAACCCCAGAAGAAAATTTGTGAAACATCAAGGTTAGTGATCGACCCCTCCCACGTCTACCGCCCCTATGACGAAACGCTCTTCAACAAACTCAATGCATCAACAGATCCGAGAGACAAACCAGAAATGAGCGCAGACGGAAAAGAGATGGAAATTCCGTTTACATTAAGAAACCGAAAATTAGTGATAGAACATACAAACCCCAACAAACCGATGTTCAGGTTTTTTCTTCCTGATGCATTAGTCCAATGCAATGCCGCTCCGGAAAAAACGGAATTTTGGGTAATGAGAGAAGTGGTAGTTTATCAGAATAAAGCCTATAGCGTGCAAAAGACCCTTATCGAAGGAAAAGAAGGGTACAAACTCGTTCCGTTAAGAGTTAGACTCGTATTTGATGCATTTATGATTTGTAAAATGGGCACCTGTCCAGATACAGGAGCGCCTAATTGGACGTATGCCCGCACCGCCGACATGGTCCAATTATTTGGTAGTTCCTGGCCAATGCAGATTGGGGGCTACGTCTCTGGCTCCGGCGTCCACATCTGCTACGACTTTGGCGATGCGGTCGTCAGCATCGGCGCCCTCTCCGGCTTTCCTGCGGAAGGTTAGGCCATTGGACCATACTGCAACAGTAAAAGTAATATTTAAATAAAAAACAATAAAACACAAATTTAGGGAATATAATCATGTCAATTACTGCTCTGAGCCCAGAAATGTTCATCTCTATTTTCCAAGATCCAGATTTGTCCAACAAAGACCTCTGTATAGGACACCAAGTCTGCACAGACTGGAACGTACTATTGGGAGACAAATTGGTTTGGAACCCCCGTCGCTTTAATAAAGCAGGGCTTCCCATGGTAGAAGACATAGACACCAAACTCAACGTAGTCTTCGGCAATCTATTCACCAGATCACTCGACTATGAATTGTTTAAGAAATGTTACGGAGAAGTGCGAAATATCGGACTCATGTCCAAAAAGGCATACGACAAGTTGTTAACGGAAAACGACCCGTTCATCCCTTCCGAAGAACTTCAACAGAAAATTTGTGCAACATCCTGGTTAGTGATCGATCCTTCCCACGTCCACCGCCCCTATGACGAAACGCTCTTCAACGAACTCGATGCATCAACAGATCCTAGAGACAAACCAAAAGTAAGCCCAGACGGAAAAGAGATGGAAATTCCGTTTACATTAAGAAACCGAAAATTAGTGATAGAACATACAAACCCCAACACAAAGATATTCGGCTTTTTTCTTCCAGAAGCATTGGATCAATGCAATGCCGCTCCAGAAAAAACGGGATTTTGGGTAATGAGAGAAGTGGTAGTCTATCGGAATGAAGCCTATACCGTGCAAAAGACCCTTATCGAAGGAAAAGAAGGGTACAAACTCGTTCCGTTAAGAGTCAGACTCGTATTTGATGCATTGATGATTTGTAAAACGGGCACCCATCCAGATACAGGAGCGCTTAATTGGACGTATGCTCGCACCGCCAACATAGTCCGATTATATGGTGGTAATCTCTGTCCAATGGCCATTGTGGGGACCCCCCCGACTTTGGCTCCGACATCAGCGTCTCCCCCAACTTTGTCGACGGGGCCGACTACTGCGGCGCCCTCCCCGGCTTTCCTGCGGAAGGTTAGGCCATTGGACCATTGGCACTTGGTCATTGATCCATTGGGGATTTGGAAGGGCGGCAAGCCGACCTAATCTGTGGCGCAACCAACGGGCGCGCTACAGCGGCACACAATACAAAGATCTCAAGAGGAAGTAGTCTTTCTTGAAACGAACTGCTTCGGGCAGCTGATTAATGCAATGAGCTGACATTGCCGAAACACGATGATGCTATTTGGTATTGCGGAAAATGTCGATAGATTTTTTGAATTAATAAAGTTCTTCACATCGAAAATCCTAATCCTTCCGGTTTCTTCCTCCTCCCTCCTTGACAAATTCGATTTTTCTGCGGATACTTTTCTTCTAATCTCTAAAGGTGTCCATGAAAAATTTCTATAAAATTCTGCCCCTATTTCTTATTCCTCTCATTTTTCCCACCAGCATCCACGCGGCTTATACTTTTAAGAATGGCAAGCTCACGAAAAGCGAAGAAGTGGCGACGCTATCTGTGCAAGAGCATTACAGCCTTGCGATGGATGCCTATCAGAAGCAGAATTGGGACGAGGTCATTCATCAATCGACGATCGTTGTGAAGAATTTTTCCTCGACGCCGTTTGCGCAGGAAGCCTTATACTATCTTGGCATTGGGTACTTCTACACTGGCGAGCTGGAGTTCTCGAATAAGTTTTTAACGCGGTATCTTAAAAAGCAGGCCACGCCCAAATTCTTTGAAGAGGCGATCCAATATAAATTCAAAATCGCAGAGAAATACCATCGGGGAGCTAAGAGGCATGTGCTCGGTTGGGAAACTATGCCGAAATGGGTTCCGGCGCGCGATGAGGCGATCCGCATTTACGATGAAGTCATTACCGCTCTTCCTCATCATGAATTGGCTGCCCATGCTCTTTTTAATAAAGCAAAACTGCTGATCAAAGACGATGAATTCAAATCCAGCATTGAGACGTATCAAGTCTTGATCCGCCGTTTTTCTAAACACCCTTTAGCGGCGGAAAGCTACATAGGAATTGGAGAAGTGTACCTGATCCAATCCCAGAACGAATATCCTGATCAGGATTTTCTCGATTTGGCCGAGATCAATTTGCGCAAGTTCCGCCACGACTTTCCCGGAGAGGAAAGAGTTGCGGTTGCCGAAAAGATGTTCTTGGAGATGAAGGAAGTCTTTGCGAGCGATCTGTACGATACCGCGCGTTTTTATGAGCGCACCAAAAAACCTCATGCGGCCCACATCTACTATACGAAGATTTTGTCTAAATATCCGGAGACCAAAGTGTGCGATCTGGCGAACAAGCGTTTGAGCAAGATGAAATACACGCCTGCCACCAATGCGGAGACAAAAGAAACAAAAGAGCCTGCTCAACCGGCTCCCGACACCTCATCGCCGATCCTCAATCTGCCCGTCAAAAAGGGATTAACTGTGGATGCTTCTGAGGAAACTGTAAAGTGAAAACCCTTTTCTTCTCTCTCTTAGTTTTAGCCGGCTGCGGGGGCTATCATTTCGATGGCGCAGAATCGGAAGCGGGGACCGTCACCATTTCTGTTCCTTACATTAAAGGGGACCTCGAAGGGCATCTCAATACGGAACTCATACGAGCTTTGAGCATCACCGGTGTTTTTGATTGCGTGCAAGATGGTGGAGAGTTGCGTTTGGATGCGCAAATCACTAGTGATGGAGATGACCGCATCGGTTACCGCTTCGATCGGGACCCCCAGTCAGGAGAACTGCGCGACAACATTGTCGGCACGGAAAACCGACGTACTCTCATCGCCACTGTAACGTTGATAGACAATGCAACACAAGCTGCGGTTCTGGGGCCTCAACAAGTAAAAGCGCATTCAGACTATGATTACGTCGATTCCAATTCTATCCGGGATTTGACTTTTGTCACTAAAGAAGGGGTTCCAGAAAAAGTGCTCGATTTCTCTTTGGGACAGCTCGATTCCGTCGAGGGAGCCCATGATGATGCTTCTACGCTTATCTACCGTAGACTTGCAGAGAAAATTGTCAACGGGCTGCTGGTCTTGAGAGTCAAGGATTTGTCTGAAAATGAAGTTTCCGTTGAAAATACAGAACTACCCATAGAAATGGAATAATCTACTTTTTTTTCCCGATGGAAGAGATCACGGCCTCGGTATCTTGGACTTCTGCCAAGAAATGCTGCAAGATTTTGAGAATGTACTTGGGCGTGTTGTAAACCCCTGAGGTCAAATAGGCAATTTCAAGATGGGGCTTATTGGTTTGAAGGAGGGCGATGAGGGTCGTGGTCGTGGGGGTCTCATCGACGAGCTGGGGAACGATCCAGATGGCGAATTGCTCGTTGAATAAGGTCACTTTGTCTGGGGTTTCGATGATATGGAAATAGTGGTTGAGTTGATCGTCGCTGATGGAATGTTCCAATTCCGCATTGTTGAGCAGGCCCAAATCGCTCAGCAATTTCAAATCCACTTGAATAATCCCATCGGGAACCCATTTCAATAGGTTCTTGGAAAATTCCTTGTAGGCCTCTTCCAAAATATTCGGATTAATCATTGCCTTAGCTCCTGTGTCGTAAATCTCCCGACCATACTCTCAGTTTAGCTGCAAAAGGTGGGGTTGTCAAGCATGTTAACTAAAATTTTTATACTTATTACTTTGCCATTTATTTTGAAAGATCATTGTATAAAATTTTTTAAAAATCGAGCTTGAGTTTTGTTGTCATTTTGCGATGATAGCAATCGAACACGCTCATTTTCACAATGTTAAGCTCTTCATATTCATGAAAACCGGATCCTTAATTGTTCTGCTCTGCACTTTTTTTGCATTTTCTTGGGCTTCCTCCCCGCTTAAGGTCGAAGTGTCCGCCAAAGGAGCCATTTTAATGAATGCGGAGACGGGTGCCGTTCTTTGGGAAAAAAATGGGAAAATGCCCCTTTATCCGGCGAGTACGACCAAGATGATCACAGCCCTGTATGCCCTGGAAAAAAAGGGGGATGCTTGGATGAGTTGGTTACGGCTTCGCACGATGCTGTGGCGGCAGTTCCCCCTGATATTAGGAGGGCAAGCCAATGGCAGCATCCCCCTTATCGATTGGAATTTGGGGGGTCGCATATGGGGATTAAAGCCGGGGAAACATTGCCCTTTCGCGCTTTGATTTATGGACTGATGCTGACTTCAGGCAATGATGCGGCCAATGTGATTTCGCAGTATGTTTCTGGCAGCATTTCTACGTTTATGGAGGAATTGAATAGATTTGTGCGCGAAAAGGGGTGTTTACAGACTGTTTTATACACTCCGCATGGGTTGCATCATCCTGAACATAAGACGACAGCCTATGATTTAGGGATTTTAGCCTGCGAGGCTCTCAAAAACCCTTTTTTCCGCGAGGTCGTGATGACGACCCAATATGTTCGGCCGCAAACGAACAAGCATCCAGAGTCGATTCTAAGTCAGCATAATGCTTTGGTCAAACCTGGACGGTTTCATTATCCCAAAGCGATCGGGATCAAAACGGGCTATACCCTGAGCAGTGGCTATACATTGGTATCTGCAGCTGAAGATGATCAGAGGAAGCTCATCGCCGTGCTGTTAGGGTGTGAAAAAATCGAACACCGCTACAAAGATGCGATTGCCCTCTTCGAAGCTGGGTTCAATGAAAAAAAAGTGTCCCGCACTCTTTTTTCCAAAGGATTCGATCTCTTTGCCTATTCCATGGAAGGGGGGAAAACCCCTTTACAAGCCTACCTTTCCGCAGGATATTGTCCTCGAATATTTTCCTTCTGAGGAGCCTAAGTCAAAACTGCGGTCTCTTGGGAGGTAAAAGTCCTTGCCGATAGTAACGGGCGAAAAGGTGGCCGAGATGCAAATTTTTTCATCAAGCGATAAGCTCCTGTCTTCAACCCCTTTATTTGCCGTGAGAGCTGTAGAACCGACGTTGCGCTATCAAGCCCGTTTGATTTGGAAAAGGGTGCAGAAGGGTGTTTCAGGAAACATCACTCTTGTGCTGGCCGCTGGGGGGATCTTAGTGTCTGGGGGGCACTTTCTATTACTCACACAGCAGGCGAAAAAGTGCAATAAAGTCATGAATAGTGAGTTCTTCGGGCCGCGTCTTAGGGGTAAACCCGATTTTAACCAGGGCCTGTTCGATTTTTTCCACCGGGTAGAGTTCTTTCAATGAAGCGCGCAGCATTTTTCTCCGTTTCCCAAAAGCCGTTCTGGTCAACTGAAAAAATCTTTCAGAATCCGATTCTAAGAGAGGAGAATGGAGTTTGCAGTGCACGACGGAAGAGTGCACTTTAGGACGTGGGTAAAAACAGTTGGGGCTGACGGTAAAGCTTTTTTGCATTGCGGCATAAAATTGGAGAAAAATGGTGAAGCTGCTGTATTCGGGAGTGTTTTTTTTAGCTGTCATGCGATCGGCGAATTCCTTTTGCACCATGATCGTCAGAGATTCGATAGACTTGTGAAGAGGGAGAAGCAGAGCGAGGATTGGGGTAGTGATATGGTAAGGAAGGTTGGCGACGACTTTATATTTTCCCGGATGCTTTTGAAAAAAATCGAAAATAGGAAATTGCAAGATGTCGCCAACAATGATTTCGAGACGTTGATCCGTTGTTTGAAGTCGCCGAAGTTCTTGGGCAAAGAGCGCGTCCATCTCAATTGCTGTCACAGAAGCGCCTCTTTCCAATAGGGCCTGGGTTAATGCGCCGGGACCTGATCCAATTTCAATAATGCGATCGCCGTTTGTTACAGCTGCAAGGTCGACAATCTTTTGAACGATGTTGCCATCGATAAGAAAATTTTGTGAGAGTCCTTTTTTGGGATGCATTCCCCGTTCTTTGAGAAATGCTTGAAGCTCCGACGGCCTGAAGAGTTTCATCGAAGGGCAAAAGGTTGGAAATCTTTCGGCAGTGTTTCCATCATCTGTTTTTCGTCATAGCCCAACCGTTCGCGCAGTTTGGTAAGATAGTGAACGTTTTGTTTCATGGCGGCTTCTTGGAGGAGTTCGTCTTTTAACTTGTCTGCCATTTTTTGAAAAGGAGGGAGGATCTTCTTGGAGTGCTTTTTTAGGTAAAAAATGCGGTAGACGACAGAGTTGTCGACGCGGCTAACTTGGGCGATGGGAGGGCTGAAAGAATTTTCAGAGAGGGTTTGAAGAACCTCTTTATGCTGCACGGAAACGCTTTTCTCATCGGCCTGGATTTCAGGAGAAAGCGTCAAGGAGATCGCCTCATCTGCGGGTTTGAATAACTCCTCCTTTGGAAAGGAGGAGTTTCTTCTGGCTGAGGGCGGGCGCTCTTCGGCGCCCGAGATAACAGATAGCTCGGCTGACCCGCCCCTGAAAGGGCTGGATTGCGCTTCGAGCATGCCGTTCAATCGATCCGCGACGTTCGTTATTTCAAGTTGAGACTGTAAAAGCTCAAATGCGCGCGAGGCCAAAGCTTCGCTCGCTTCCTTTTTGGATGAGCGGATGGAAAGAACTTGATATTGCCATTCTTCGAGTTCAGGATTCTTTTCGCAATATTGCTTATAGGCTGCTTTGACGTCTGCGGAGTTGATCTTCTGCAGAGCTTTTGAATTGACGCGGAACCAGACCATTCTCCCAACGAGCATCTCATCGTGAATCATTTTGCGTGCTTCATCATAGGTCAGTCCAAGGCCGTCCAAAACAGTCATGATATTCGGACCGAAACGGTTCAAAAGCTCTTCCCGGACTTCCGCATCTGTGACTTTGATCTCTAATTTCTCTGCATCCGCGAGCATCAGTTCTTGATCGATCATTTGGGTGAGGTATTCTCTCCATTGAGATGAATAAAATTGATAGCGCGCTACTTTTGAGTTTGAAAATTGGGGATAGTATTTCTGGATAAAGAGGTCCATTTTTTTCATCACGTCGATGACGGAAATCGTCTTGTCGTTGACTTTGGCCAAAATGCGGTTATAGACGATCAATTCTTGGGGTTCTTGAAAATCAGAGAGGGTCGAGACATTTTCGTCTCCAAGAAGAAGAGCGGATGAGCAAAGAACGAGTAGGAATAAATACAATTTCATAATTAATAAAATCTAATCTTTCCTTTTTTTAAATACAATGCCGAAGAAGCCGTCCATCTCATGCGCGGCAGGGGAAGAAGAGAAAACTTCGCCAGCCTGCTCGATGGGGTGTCGCTCTAGAAAAAAGGCTGCTTGGTGTTGGTTTTCTTGAGGAAGGATGCTGCATGTGGCATACACAATATGCCCTCCTGGTTTGAGATAGGTGAGCGCTTCTTCGAAAATTTGCCTTTGTTCTTGCACGAGCCGTTCTAGAGTGTCTGTAGTAAACTTCCATTTCATATCGGGATTTCTTCGGAGGGTCCCGGTCCCTGTGCAAGGGGCATCGACAAGCACCCAATCCATTTTTAATTTGAGCCGGGGTTTATTGGGGGAATCCGCAGGAAGAGGCTGGGCGTTTTGAATGCCTGCGCGCTTAAGCCTTTTTCTCGCTTCAAGAAGAGCGCGGGGTCGAATATCGTGCAGAATGAGTTGTCCGCGCCCAGCTAAGCGAGGCGCGATCGCAAGAGATTTTCCTCCAGAGCCGGCGCAATAATCTAAAAAGCGCATGCCGGGTTCAATGGCGATGAGGCCTGCGATCATCTGGCTTGCTTCATCTTGGATCTCAAAATAGCCTTTTTTGAACTCATCCATGCCGAAAAAATTGATTTTCTCGTCAAAACGAATCCCGTTAGGGGAAAAGCGGCAAGGGGATACTTTGTAGCGACCTTGCCAACTTTCAAGAAGCGCGCTTCGAGATATTTTCAATAGATTGACCCGGACCGTCGTTGGCGCGCTTTTGTTGCAGGAAAGGCAAAACTTGAAGGCTTCTTCTTCTCCAAGGCTATCGCAAAGGAGTTGGAAATAAGATTTAGGAAAACTGACGCGAATGTGTGCTGGGAGAGATGGGTCGCTGGTGAAATGCTCTGAAAATTGGGCAAAGGCGCGAAAGCGGTTTTCCCAAGAAGCTGGTTTTTCTGAAATATGATCGAGCAGCCCTCTCCAGCGGATGATCCCATAAAGCGTCTCGCAGATCTCTTTTCTATCTTTGGAACCGACTGCGGTATGTTTGCGGAAATAATTGCGCAAAAAAAGATCGAGTGGAAGCGTTTGCGCTTCAAAGGCGCTTAAGATTTGTAAGAGATGATATTCGCGAAATGGTCTATGCATCGAAATAAGTTTATACCGAAAATGACTCAAAAGTTGGTTTTTGGCTGCGTTGGCTATGCAGCACATTTTTTGTCTTCACTCGCGCCTTGTGCTTGCACAATGGTCGCTCGCTCCAGACAAAAAATTTGCGCAGCCGCCTTGCCAAATTCCCAACTTTTGAATCATTTTCGGTATACATGAATAAAAATATGCACTTAATATACATGAAAGTTGATTAAAATTCCCGTTTTCAAAATATATGATACATATGTGAGGGACTCATGAACGGAATCCAAACCTTAATCGCTTTTTTAGGGCGGGCTTTGCTAAGTATTATTTTTATCTCATCCGGGATAGCTAAAATTTTGGATTGGCAGGGGACAGAGCAGTATTATAATCAAGGTCTGAACAATTTGCTGGCCTTAAACGTGGGCAGCTCCTCTCTTCAAGGAGCAATCGAATTTGGGTTAGAGCATGCCTTCATCCTCCTCATGCTAGGCACGATTTTCGAAATTCTCGGCGGCGTGCTGGTCTTTTTAGGGATTTGGGTGCGGTTTGGCGCATTGCTTTTACTTATTTTTTTAATTCCAGCGACTCTTATTTTCCATCATTTTTGGCAACTTCAGGAGCCTGAGAGACAAATGCAGATGATCAATTTCATGAAAAATGTCAGCATTTTTGGAGGCTTGCTCATCGTTTTGGCTTTTGGCAAGGGCCGCAAAAGTGAAAGCCATGATCAAGAGGCTTAATTTTATATTAAGTCTCTTTGTAGTAGCCTTAGGCCAGCCGGCTCGAGTCGGCTGGCTGGGCGCTGTGGCGGCTGTAGCGGGGTTTGCTCTATTTTTCTTGAGTCTCTCTTCTTCTCTTTCACGCATGCAGAAGTTCTCTGCGGGTACAGCTTGGTTTTTTGGCGTGCAACTCATCCAACTCTCTTGGATGACGTCCATTGAATTCCAGGGTTATTACATTCTTGTTGTTTACGTTCTGATCTCCCTTTGGCTGGGAGCTCAGTTTGGTTTATTAACGCTTTTTGTGCCTGTCGGCGAAGAGAGATTGTCCATGCGCGAAATTCTCTTTTGCGCTTCGCTGTGGACTTTGATGGAATGGGGGCGGTTATTGATCCTCTGCGGGTTTTCTTGGAATCCCATCGGCCTTGCGCTCACCTATTTCATTCCTTCATTGCAGTTTGCCAGTGTTTTTGGTGTTTTAGGGCTTTCATTTTGGGTCATGATGACCAATTTAATGGGGTTGAATGTTTTGCGTTCGAGTATAAAACAGGCTCCATATTGGTTGTTTCTCACCTTTATTCCCTATCTTTACGGTCTTGCACAACTGCATTATTTCCCTACCCGCCAACAACAGACCCTCGATCTGGCCTTGATTCAAACTGATCTCCTTCCTTCCGAGAAATCTCCTTATGATGGACGTGCCGAAGATTTCATTTCCCCATTTGAACAATGGGAGAGAATTCTTTCGTTTTTTAAAGAAAAGCAGATCAAGCGGAGCGATTTGATTTTACTTCCCGAAGCCGCAGTCGCAATGCCCTCGGATTTATGTAATTACCCTTATTCTAGGGCGAGGGAAATTTGGGTAAAAGCTTTTGGTGCAGAATCAGAAAACAAATTGCCGCCACTGCGTGCCCCATTTGCCCATCAACGCGATTTTTTTGGAGAAAAAATATGGTGCGTCTCCAATCTTTTTTGGTGCCAAGCGCTTGCTAATCTTTTCGATTCAGAAGTTGTCGCTGGATTAGATCATTGCGATCGGGGAGTAAAAAAAAATTTCAATTCGGCTTTTTATTTCAAACCTGACTCTCTCTCCTTTCACAGATATGACAAACAAATTTTACTTCCTCTTGCTGAATATATCCCTTTCAATTTTTTAAAACCTCTCACAAAAAGCTATGGCATTAATGATTTTTTTGCTCATGGAGAGGTAACTAAAATTTTTGGTGAGAAGGTCCCTTTCAGCCCCTCCATTTGTTATGAAGAAACATTTTCTGAGATGATGCGAGAAGGGAGGTCTTTCGGCGCAGAACTCTTTGTCAACATGACCAATGACAATTATTTTCCCGCATCTAGCTTGCACGGGCAGCATCTCTATCATGCGCGTTTAAGGGCAGTGGAGAACGGCATTCCGCTTGCGCGTGCCTGTAATTCGGGGGGTACGGCAGTGATTGATAGTTTCGGCAGGCTGGCAGCTCAATTTGAGGGGCGGGAGGGAATTTTAAATTATCATTTAACTGCAGCGCATTTTCCTACATTATTTTCTTTTTGGGGGGATGCTGGAATCGTCAGTTTATGTTTAATATTTTTCCTTTACAACCTAAGGTTTAGACTTGAAGTAAAACCCTGATTTCGGGTATTTTCTTTACGATAAAGAATGGAACCTTGAGGTTTCTATTGTCATTCCCGTGTGAACTTTCGGCTTTAAAAGAGTGCCGGATCAAGTCCCGTAAAAGGCAGCGAACCTTGCAGCGCAGCGTATCTGCAACCGGAACGACACTTTTTAGCGGTGAAAAAGTTTCTATACGTTTGTGTCCGACGCCGCAGAACAGTCGGAATTGTCTTCCGACGCACTGATCTTCCTCATCGCCCTATGCTCCCCGCCCGCTCCGATATATGTTCAGGGAACCCCTCGGTGCACAATCATCGGCAATGGCAACGATTATGTTCAAACTGTAGAGCATTTGCTTGCCGCCTTGCGCGCGTATAGCATTGACAATGTTCTCATTGAAATTTCGGGCTCTGAAGTTCCTATTTTTGATGGGAGCTCATTGCGCTTCGTCGCAATGATCGAAGAAGCAGGGATCTGCGACACTGGAAGCGAGAAAGCACTGTTTTCCGTCTCAAAAATCCGATGTTCTGGTCAAAAGGAGATATTCATCTCATCGCCCTTCCCTCGGATGAATATCGCATCAGCTACACTTTGCATTATCCCCACTCTACAACGATTGGGACCCAGTTTTATACTTTTGTTCTCGATTCAGAGAGCTTTAAAAATGAAATTGCGCCGTGCCGCACTTTTTCTATTTATGAAGAAATCGCTCCTATGATAGAGAAAGGGCTCGTTAAAGGAGGAAGTTTAGACAACGCCGTCATCATTAAAGAAGATGCGGTTGTCAATCCAGAAGGCTTGCGCTATCCCGATGAAATGGTCCGACATAAGATCTTAGATCTGATTGGCGATTTGTCGCTGGTGCCGCCTTTTCTGGCTCATGTGATCGCAGTACGCTCTGGCCACGCCTCCAATAATGCATTTGCAAAAGAGTTGTTTAATCACATTAAAATGGAGAATTCGTGATGGGCACCGCAACTTCCGATCAACCTATCATTTTAAATGTGAAGGAAATCACCAAAATTTTACCTCACCGTTATCCTTTTTTACTCGTCGACAAGATCATTTATCTCAATCTCGAAGAAAATGTCATCATTGGACAAAAAAATGTCACTGTGAATGAGCAGTTTTTCCAAGGACATTTTCCCGGCGTGCCGATCATGCCTGGAGTTCTTATCTTGGAAGCGTTGGCTCAAACTGGCGGTATTCTCGTTCACAAAAAAGGGCACTGTGAAAAAATCGCAGTCTTGCTCAACATTAATAATGCTAAATTTAGAAAACCTGTCGTGCCTGGAGATGTCCTGACTCTGCATGCCACTGGATTGCACCTCAGCAATAAAGGCGGAAGGATTATGGCCAAAGCAATGGTCAATGAGCAACTGGCTGTGGAAGCTGAAATTGGATTTGCATTGGTCGATAAAGAGCAACTCTAATTGGTGAAAGAACAAATAACCAAGAATTGGATAACTCATGTCACAATCAAATATTCATCCTTCTGCAATCATTGAGCCCGGTGCAAAGATCGGCAAAAATGTGACCGTTGAAGCTTATGCCGTGATCAAAGGCACTGTCACTCTTGGAGGACAATGTCGTTATCAAATCCCATGCCTATATCGATGGGCAATACGACAATTGGCGCTGGGACGATCGTCTGGCCTTCCGCAAGCATCGGCACGAAGACGCAAGATCTCAAATTCAAGGGCGAAAAGACCTATGTCGTCATCGGAAAAAATTGCGAGATCCGCGAATTTGTGACGATCAACTCTTCCTGCCAATGAAAATTCGGTTGTCAGCATTGGGGACAATTGCTTGATCATGGCCTATTGCCATGTCGCCCACAATTGCGAGATCGGCAATCGCGTGATCATGGCGAACAATGCCATGCTGGCAGGACATGTCGTCGTCGAAGATTTTGCCATCATCGGCGGCATGACGCCTGTGCATCAATTTTCCCGCATCGGTCAATATGCGATGGTCGGTGGTTTTAGCCGCATCACGCATGATGTTCCTCCTTACACGATTGGGGCCGGCTCTCCTTATAAATTGGCGGTCTGAATCTCGTCGGACTCAAGCGCCATGGCTTCTCCTTAGAAGTCAGAAGAGCCCTTGCAAAAGCGTTCAAACTGACTTACCGTTCTGGCCTGCGTATGTCCGAAGCTCTTGATCTCATCGAAAGCGAACTCGGAACGAATCCTCATGTGAGACATTGGATTGATTTTTGCCGCAACTCGAAAAGCGGGCTGATCGGTTTCCAAGGGATTTCTGCCCAACCTCTTCCTGAAGAAGATTTTGATGAACTCGAAGAACTTCTGGAAGAGAAAGTCTAAAGTGTGTCGTTGAAAATTGTTTTTTTTGGAACGTCTCTTTTTGCTGCAAAAGTCTTGTCAAGCCTCATTGAATGTGGCTGCCAAGTGGTGGCAGTAGTTACTCGACCGGACAGGGTAAAGGGGCGTAATCCCCATCCTTCACCGCCACCAGTCAAAGAAATTGCTTCAAAATTAAATCCAACACTTCCCATTTTCCAGCCGGAAAAAGCTTCGGCTCCGGAGTTTGCCTCCATCTTAAAGGAGCTAAACGCAGATCTGTTTATCGTCGTCGCTTATGGGGAGATCATTAAAAAAAATCTTTTGGAAATGCCCAAACTCGGCTGCATCAATATCCACGCCTCCCTTCTTCCCAAATTCCGCGGCGCAGCGCCCATCCAGAGAAGCTTGATGGCAGGCGTTAATGAGACCGGAATGACCATTATCGAAATGTCGCCGCAAATGGATGCTGGAGATATTCTGGCTATGCAGGCGATTCCAGTGCCCCATGAGATGGTCTTTGGAGAATTGGAGGAAAAACTTTGCGCCTTGTGCATCCCATTGCTTTTTGAGGTGATCCGCCAATTTGAAGGAGGGAAAGTCATTAAAACTCCTCAAGATCATGCTCAAGCCACTTTTGCCCCTAAAATTACCCCTGAAGATGAGAAAATCGACTGGCGGAAACCAGCCTCAGAGCTCCACAATCAGATTCGCGCGATGTCGCCCTTTCCCGGGGCTTGGACGCTGATTAAAATGGGTTCGGAAGTGAAGAGGCTTAAAATTAAAAAAGCTAAAGTGATCGAGAACCTTTCAGGAGAGCCCGGTGCAATTTTGGGTTTTGGCAAAGAAGGCTGGACCGTTGCTTGCGGCAAATCTGCTTTGCGCCTGGTGGAAGTGCAATTAGAGGGAAAAAAAGTCATGTCTGCAGAAGAGTGCATTCGAGGCATCCATCTTCCCGTATCGATTCAAATTTAATTTTTTAACAGTTTCGCATTGCGAATTAATCCCTGCCCTCATATAATTTTAACCTATTCTTTAAAAGCCCTTAACTTAAAAGAGGTTCCCATGACAACGATCAGCGCCTTGAGACCTGTAGATGCTGCTATCCCGATAAACGGTGCAACCCCGGATGGACCACCTACACCCAAGCCTGCCGAATATTCCTCCATCAAAGATCTCGCCCTCACTTTTTTTAAAGAAAAAGCCAAAGACATTGCTAAAACCGGGTCCTATTTAGCGTTCTGGGCGACAAAGGCCATTCCCGATCTCCCGCAAGGTGTGACAAAATTCAACTATTTGCTGCGCGACTTTAAAAACTTTATGAGTGCCACAGAGCTTCCACAGAAGTTTCATGAATTGGGCCAAGCGTTAAGCGGATTTGTCAAAACATTGGCGGGAAGAGCGACCAACGGCACCTGGGATGAAGTTGGAAAAAAAGCCCGGGAAGTTTTCAAAAAAACAACGAGCCTCATCGGCGCTTCCGGGGATTCTCTGGAATTTACAAACATTTTTGTTCCCCTCGGCAAAGAAGTGATGCGATGGGTTTCTGGGATCAACTTTGCGGCGACGATTGGTTTTGCAGGCAATGCAACGGTGGAACAAATTGAGAGTCTCTCAAAAGAGAACATTGGCGACAAAAAGACGACCTTTTACTTGATCAATCTTGCTCGCGACGTGTCTTATTTGGTGCTGGGCATCATCGGGTTTACCTTTGTCGTGACTGCAACGCCCTTTGTGCCATGGGTGATTGTGGCCTGTTTGACTTCCGGGCTGGCATTCTCCATCGGAAGCTATTTCTACGAGCGGATCGTCGATCCAGAAAATAAAGGGAAGAATCTCAAGCCCGAAACTGTTGTAGAGAACTACGTTAACCAACGAAACTATGAGCAAAGGACAGCGCAAACCGTCGCTGCCACATAAAGCAATCAATATTCATTTAAAGGGTTAAAAAGGGGAATTTTCACGTTCCCCTTTTTCAACGACACACTCTTAGGAAAATCTTATGTCAATTTCAAATTCCAACGGAATTCTCCACGATCTTTTTACCCCTCTTCCTGAAACTCAAACGGCCTCGCAAAAAGATCCTTTGGATCATGCGGCCGACTATGCCGATTCCACGACAGGCGCATGGGATGTCTTCCGCGTTTTTGAGAATGTGCTTTCCTACGTAAAAATGCTGCCTTCGCTGGCGCCGAATTGGGCTTCTGTTGTTGAAAAAGTGAAAAGTGTTGCCGGCGCTGCAGGGATCGGGCTGAGCATCCCCAAACTCGTCGTTGAATGTAATAAATTGCGTCACAGCATTAGCCATTTATTTTCTGTGCAAGATTTACCCTACAGCGATCCTCTGAGAGATAGAAAGATCGCCCATGCTGCAAAAAAAACCTTTCTTGATTCCATCGATCTCACATGGACGCTTTCTCAAGCAGCGCTTTTTCTCGACAGCGCCAAAATCTTCATTTTTGAAACCGCCCAATTGCGCTTGCTCGATTGTGTCAGTAATGTCACATCCGTCATTGCGGATGGCGCCGATCTCATTGCTGAATGTTTTAAACTGCAGCACTATGATTCTCCCGACGCGCAGCCGCGCAACGCCGCAGAAAGCGTCAAACTAGAGCAGAAGAAAACTCTTTCCTGGATGAATATTGCTAAAGATGTCGCCTCTGTAGGGGGGGCGGCAATCGTCTTGCTAGGCATTGTTTTTGGCATTGCCGTCCAAAGCATTCCGATCGTTTCGGGAGCTGTGATGATATCAGGGACGCTTTGGCTTGGTTTGAAACTAGCCGGTTATTTTTATAGTAAAATTGTTGTTGAAGCTCCTATGACAAGCACTGCAATCGCTGCTAGAGCTTAGAGTGTGTTAACACACTCTAGCAATTATTTTTTTTATTATAACAAAAAATCCTTCTCTTGTTTCTTTCTTTTCTATTCCATTTGTGGTAAAATGAATCAATTAAATTTTTAGTGAAATTTGAGGTTGGGAATTGGTCTCTTCTGTTTCTGCAAATAATCATATTTTTTCCGCGGCGCGAAAGTTTGGAAAAAAATTAGATTTCGTCCAGCTCATCAACAAAGCCGTAAGCAATTTGCTTAGCTGGTCGGAATATTTGCCCCTGCCTTCAAAAGTCCTCTCTTTCCTTGCCGATCAACGCTTTCAAATCAAAACGGTCTCTTCCACTTTTGCCTTGCCAAAGTTCTTTATCAAGCAGGCCAAGCTCTGTGAAACTTTCATGCTATTAAAAAATAGGTTTAATGTTGCAGGGCCTGACAGGCTGAAAAAAATTGCAGGAGGGGCGAAGAAAACATTTTTCGCATTTTTATCCGCAGTGAAAACAGGCATGAAATTGCCTCAGTTATTGGACAAAACGCGCATTGTCGATTTAAGTAAAATTTCCAGAATGCTGCCGAACTATTTGGCCAAAGGGGAATATCTGGTGTCCGCAGGGCTATGCGGCATGAAAACTGTCGACATCGCAAGGAAATTGCGCGCACAGCTCAAAAAGGAAAATTTTTCTGAAAAATTTTCTCCTAAAGTAAAAAAGACACTTTTAAAATTAGGCGCCAATTCCGCAAAAACGTTTTCAAATTCTCTTGCTGGAGCAGCTTTATTCTTGGGTATGTACAGCAATCCCATCATTGCCACCGCGCTTTCCACATTGACTATCGGCATTTCTGTTATCAGCAATATGATTGGCCACACCCAATTTTTCCGTGGAGACAAATCGAACGGCTTTTGGGAAGCTTCTGCATCCCTGCCTGCATAATTTGAAAATTTTATTCAATCGAAAACAATTTGATAAAATAGTACTATTTTTGATTCTAAAATTTTTGCAGAGGTGTCGCTCCATATGATTTCATCAATTTCTCCTTTATGTCCCTTCCCCGTTTCTCAGGCTTCCCCTACTTTGCATGCTTTGAATGGTACAACACAAAAGGTTTTCGAACAGGTTAATGCTGCTCCTGCTGCCCAAAGCGGGGCGAGCTTGCGAATGGGCATCAATTTTGAGCCTTTGCACAACACTGGAAATTTGATCATGGGTGGATTTTGTGGGGGAGTTTGGGCTTTTTCTGCCTTGTTTACAGCAACCAGTTTGAGCGACTTATACACCGCATTGACCGTCGAACACTCTGCTTCCGAACAGTTTGACAAAATCGCAAAGGCCGTTAAAACAGCGTTTCTCGACCTCGTTTCCTTGTTCGGCATTACTGCCTATAACGCTCATTGGGCCCATGAGGTAAATATGATTTCCCTAGGTCAATATGCTCCTCTTGTGAAAGGGCTTGGTGTTGGAGCGTCGTTGGTTATTAATCTTGTGGAAGGGGGCATCTCGGTTTATAAAATCGTGAATGAGACGGAAGCTCTTTCGCAGGAAATCTCACCTGAAGAAAAAACAAAACACAAGCAGCAACTTTGTATCGCATGGATGAAATTAATTGGAAATGTGTGCATGGTTGCCTGGTCGGTTTTCGGCATAGCCTCGCTCGCAGCTAGCCTCGTTTTGAGCCCAATGATCAGCTCTGCACTCTTGGTCGTCGGCTGTCTTTTTTTGACTGCTTCATTTTTTTACCAAAAACATATTGAAAAGACTGCAGAGCCAAGTCCGCCTTCCCAAAATAATTTATTGGTAGGCGCATAATATGAAGGATGTAAAACTCCATTTTCGAGAGTGGGTCGTCATCATTGCAGTTGTGGGATTCTTGATCTCTTTGGTTCTAATCGCGTTTTTGACCTCAAGTGTGTAAAAAAAATTAATTAAACAGGATGGCAGGATATTCGGAAGAGAATAAGAGTCTGTCTGCGAAAATCCTTACTTTTGATTTTTGATGGATTTTCTCTCGAGATTCAAATAATCTATTAATCCATAAAACCTTGCGTTTAACAAAAACCGTTGTGCAAAAATCGGAAATTTTGCTAGCCTCTTCGTTTTAGCCTAGAACACACTAGGCCAACGGACAAGCAAGTACGAAGCAATCTTGAGCACGTATACTACTTGTCGCTGTCAGAATAGACTCTTTATCTCATTGTGCATGCCAGGGCTATCAAAAGACGCCTTGCATCTCAAAGAGATTAGCGCAGCGATAATCGTATATACCCTCAGTGTCGTTACCCCACAAAAGGCAAACATATGACTTTGAAATTCATGGGAAAGAAACGAGGGATGACTCGGCTATTCGATGAAAACGGCAATCACGTCGTATGCACTGTGATCTCAGCAGAACCGAATATCATCACTCAAGTTAAGCGTAAAGAGAGTGATGGATATGAAGCAGTTCAGCTCTCCGCGTTCAAAGTGAAATCTTCTAAAGCAAGAAATGTCTCGAAACCTCTCCAAGGGCATTTTAAAAAAGCAGGCGTTGAGCCGCGTACGACAATCGCTGAATCGCGTGTCGAAAGCACTGAAGCGTTCCAAGTCGGGCAAGAAGTGGGAGTGGGTTATTTCGCAGATGCCGACTATGTCGATGTCAGTGGCATTTCAAAAGGGAAAGGGTATCAAGGGGTCATTAAACGCCACCATTTTGCCGGCGGTCCTGCTTCCCACGGTTCCGGATTTCATCGTCATGGCGGATCTACGGGAATGAGAACATCTCCAGGGCGCTGCTTGCCAGGCCAGAAAAAAGCGGGCCGTATGGGAAGCGATAAAGTGACCCTGCAAAATCTTCGCGTTGTCAGAATTGATGAAGAGAAACAAGTCATCATCGTCGAAGGCGCAATTCCTGGAGCGCGCGGAGGGTCTTGTTTACATTACAAAGGCTAAAAAGAAGAAAAGCCAAAAAAGCCAAAAGAAAAAATAGTTTGAGGAGTGAGCTGTGGCTGCATTGAAAAAATATAACTTGGCCGGAAAAGAAGTTGGGCAAGTTGCCATCGAAGACGAGATTGCTCAAATCGACTGCCAATTCGCAAATGATCAAAGACTACATTGTCGCTCTGAGAGAAAATGCGCGGCAATGGTCGGCGAATACGAAGAACCGAGCTGAAGTGAACCATAGCGGAAAAAAGCCGCATCCGCAAAAAGGGACGGGGAGAGCGCGTCAAGGTTATCTCGGAGCTCCCCAATATAAAGGCGGCGGAAGAGTCCATACGCCGAGGCCGAAATTCGATCAACATGTGCGCATCAACAGAAAAGAGAAAAGAGCTGCTATCCGCCATCTCATCATCGAAAAAATTCTCGACAACCGCCTTCATGTGCTCCAGTTCGAAGAAATGAAAGAGCCTAAAACTAAAAGTATTGCAGCGTTTTTGAAGAACTGCGCTTTAGAAGGAAAAAAAGTGCTCTTCCTCGGAGACGGCCTGCTGATGGGGGCTAAAGAAGGAAATGAGCCGGTATCGCCAGTGCAAAAATTTGAAACATTCGTCAAAAGCATTCGCAATATTCCTGGCAGCGATTTTATGCTGGTTCCCAATGTCAGCGGTTACGATGTCATTGCCAACCATGAACTCGTTGTGATGGATACGGCGCTCGATCAACTCAAAGTCTTATTAGGGGGACAACAATAATATGTTGAAGAAAAGTCCATTCGACATCGTTTTATCCAAGCACGTGACTGAAAAATCCCGTGTTCTCGAGCAGCTGCAGTTCAATACGAGCAACCCTTGCGTCAAAAAATGCGATGCGCCAAAATATGTGTTCATCGTCGATAAAAGAGCAAACAAACAAGAAATTGCGGATGCGATCGAAGCAGATCTACAGCGAAAAAAAAATTAAAGTCGTCTCTGTGAATACGATCAACATTAAGCCGAAAGCGCGGAGAATGCGAGGACGGGCTGGAATGAAGCCGGGCTTTAAAAAAGCGATCGTGACATTAGAAGCCGGCGACAGCATTGAAGAGAAAGTTTAATTTAAGAGGCCTAATAAGCGTTATGTTAAAGCAATTTCGTCCAACTACAGCAGGGCAAAGACATCTCATCCTCACGACGCGCGATGAACTGACGCGTAAAGAGAAGAAAGGCGCGCTGCTGTTAAACCCGAAAAGTCCTTGCTTGTCAAAAAAATGAAGACCAATGGCCGCAACCATCACGGCCATATCACATGCCGCCATAAAGGGGGAGGGCACAAGCGGTTTTATCGTCTCGTCGATTTTAAACGAGACAAGGAAAAAATTCCCGCTGTCGTCGCTTCGATCGAATACGATCCTAACCGAACAGCCTTCATCGCCCTTCTTAATTATGCAGATGGCGAAAAACGATATATCTTGGCCCCTCAAGGTTTAAAAGTCGGCGATACTGTTGCCACTGACGATGAGGGCAATTTCAATGTTGGATGCTGCATGCGCTGAAAGTCCATGCCGCTGGGATCTGTGATCCACAATATTGAAATTTATCCTGGGCGAGGAGGGCAACTCGTCCGCTCTGCCGGGCTTTCTGCGCAGCTGATGGCGAGCAGCGCAGGCTATGTCACATTGAAAATGCCATCTGGCGAAGTGCGCATGGTCAATGAAGATTGCCGTGCGACATTTGGCGCTGTTTCCAATCCGGAAAGAAATCTCCGAGTAGAAGGAAAAGCGGGAAGATCGCGATGGAAAGGGATTCGGCCGACAGTTCGCGGAACAGCGATGAACCCTGTCGACCACCCGCACGGAGGCGGCGAAGGAAAGCACAATGGCTATCTTCCGCAAACGCCTTGGGCGATGTACACGAAAGGATTTCGCACCCGATCTAAGCGCAAATCTAATAAAATGATCGTTAAAGATCGCAGGAAATAGAGAAGGTAAGTTATGGGAAGATCGTTAAGAAAAGGTCCCTTTGTCGATCATCACTTGATGGATAAAGTGTTCAAGCATGAATAAAAGCGGCAAGAAAAACCCGATCAAAACATGGTCGCGACGTTCCATGATCTTGCCCGAAATGGTCGGCCACACTTTTGATGTCCATAATGGAAGAAAATTCATCAGTGTCTTTGTCTCTGAGAATATGGTCGGACATCGACTTGGCGAATTTTCACCGACGCGAATCTTTAAAGGACACGGATCTAAGAAAGTTGCTGAAGCTGCTGCAGCTGCGCTGCCGCAGCACGCTGCGCTGCACCGGCTGCACCGGCTGCTAAACCCGCACCCGAAGCAAAAAAAGGATAATCGATTATGCAAAAGGCATTTGCTAAGATCTAAATTTGTGCGAATCAGCCCTAGAAAAGCACGCCTTGCTGCAGATCTGATCCGAGGAAGAAGTGTCGAAGAAGCGACGACTCAATTGATGTTCTGTAAACTTGCGAGCAGGAAGCCTGCTCCAGAAAACATTGGACACCGCTGTTGCAAATGCAGAAACTCAACTCAATGTGCAACGCAGAGATTTGAAAGTTAAAGAAGTCAGAGTGGATGCAGGACCGACGATGAAACGGGCGAAACCTAAAAACAAAGGCGGAAGCCATCCGATTATGAAAAGAACAAGCCATTTTACTGATCATCGTGGCTGCAGAATAAATATAAGGGAGAATAAATGGGACAAAAGACATCTCCAATTGGATTTAGATTAGTTCGCAATAAGAAATGGCGTTCTGTCTGGTATGCGAATAAGCAAGAATTTGGCAATCTTCTCGGCGAAGATCATGTGATTCGTAAATATTTGATGACCAAAGCCTGCTGCCAGGGAACTTCACAGCTCACGATCAAAAGAATGAGCGGAAAAATCGAAGTGACTATCCATACAGCAAGACCTGGTCTTGTCATCGGGAAAAAAGGCGCTGAGATCGACGTCCTCAAGCAAGAACTGAAAAAACTCACAGGAAAAGAAATCTGGATTGAAGTCGAAGAAATTAAAAGACCCGATCTCGATGCTAAACTTGTCGCTGACGGGATCGCAAAGCAACTCGAAAGACGCGTTCCTTTCAGACGCGTCATGAAAAAAGCGATGCAAGCGACGATGGATGCCGGCGCTGCAGGCATCAAAGTTCAAATTTCCGGACGTATCGGCGGAGCCGAGATTGCACGAACTGAATGGTATAAAGAAGGACGAATTCCTCTGCATACTATGCGTGCAGATATCGATTATGCACATGGACGCGCAGAAACGACTTATGGATCTATCGGCGTCAAAGTGTGGATCAATAAAGGCGAAGAACAACTTAACGCGCAGTAGCAGGAGGCTGATCTTATGGCCTTGATGCCAGCACGAACAAAATTTAGAAAAATGCAAAAAGGCCAGCATGCTGGTCTGAGCAAAGCTGCGAATTTCGTCGATTTTGGCGAATTTGGAATGCAAGCTCTGGAACGAGGACGCGTCACCAACCATCAGATCGAAGCATGCCGTGTTGCGATCAACCGATATTTCAACCGACGAGGCAAAGTTTGGATCCGCATTTTTCCTGATAAGTCCGTTTCTAAGAAACCTGCGGAAACGCGGATGGGTAAAGGAAAAGGCGCTCCTGATCATTGGGTCGCAGTCGTACGTCCAGGAAGAATCATGTTTGAAGTAGGCGGAGTTCCTAAAGAAATGGCGCAAAACGCATTGAGAAGAGCTGCTGCAAAATTGGGAATCAAGACGCGTTTTGTCGAACGTGTTGAAAGAGTATAGGATACTATTTATGGCAAAAGCAAAAGAGCTGAGAGATCAAACCGCAGAAGAACTGAAAGCGCTCTATCAAGATCTTGTCGAAAGAGATGTTTCAACTTGCGCAATGAAATGAAAGTGACTCGAAAAATGGAAAAACCTCATTTGGTGCGAGCAAAAAAGAAAGATCGAGCGCGTGTGATGACAATTTTGCGCGAAAAAGAAATTAAAGCAACAAGTTGAGGATAGCGATGGAAGTAACTTAAAAAAGAAAAGTTCGAGAAGGCGTTGTCGTCTCTAACAAGATGCAAAAGACAGTCACAGTCAAGGTCGAACGTACAATTCGCCATCCAGATTTTGAGAAAGTCGTCACTCGAGCCAAAAAATATTATGCCCATAATGAAAATCCTGATGTTCAAGTGGGACAGAAAGTGCGCATTATTGAAACTCGCCCTTTTCCAAACTGAAACGCTGGAGAGTGATGGAGATTCTCGCCTAGGGAATTTCAGAGATTATAAAAAAGTGAGATAGAACAATGATCCAACAAGAAACAAATTTAGAAGTTGCTGATAATACTGGCGCAAAGCGAGTGCGCTGCTTTAAAGTCCTGAAAGGATCGAAGCGCAGATATGCCCATGTCGGCGATATCATCATTTGCGCCGTCAAAGAAGCTGATCCGAAAGGCAGCGTGAAAAAAGGCGATGTCGTCCGCGCAGTCATCGTAAGAACGAAAAGCTATATCCGCCGGCAGATGGATCGCTTTTGCGGTTTTATGACAATAGCTGTGTATTGATCGATGATAAAGATAATCCGCGAGGGACACGAATTTTTGGACCTGTTGCGCGAGAAGTCCGTGAACAGTGGTTTCGTCAAAATCAGTTCGCTTGCCCCAGAAGTGATATAGGGAGATATAAAAGATGAGCAAATGGATTAGAAAAGGCGATAAAGTCGTTGTCATCGCAGGAAATGAAAAAGGCAAAACGGGCGAAGTGATTGCACGTACAGAAGACCGCGTTATGTTCAAGGGTCAATATTCGAAAAAAACATGCCAAGCGCCGTCAAAAAGCTCCGGGGGCTGAAATTCTTGAAATGGAAATGCCTTTGCATGTCTCTAATGTTGC
This sequence comes from uncultured Verrucomicrobiae bacterium, assembly GCA_963698815.1. Lineage (GTDB taxonomy): Bacteria > Chlamydiota > Chlamydiia > Chlamydiales > Rhabdochlamydiaceae > CAJCIW01. The sequence continues at coordinate 63,219 of CAVOSF010000007.1, read as the reverse complement.
GCTGTGCAATGCCGACGGCAAACCCGTGAAGGCAAAAGTGCGCGTCAACAAGAAAGCGGTGCAAAAGAGTTATTCTATTTCGAAGGTGAAAAAGAAGTCACGCTTCGACAAGTAAGAAAACATTCATAAAGTAGATTAAGGCAATGTCTAGGTTACAAAAACGATATAAAGAAGAAGTTAAGAATGCTCTTCAGGAAAGGTTTAAGTATGCAAACACCATGCTTATCCCTTCCCTCAGGAAAATTGTGATTAGCATGGGGCTTGCTGAAGCCACGAAGGATAAGAACGCCCTTCAAGACTGTTTCAAAGAAATGGCAAATCTGTCCGGCCAAAAACCAGTCTTTACAAAAGCGCGAAAATCCGTCGCTAACTTTAAGCTGCGCGAAGGTCAAGCCATCGGGCTGAAAGTCACATTGCGCAAGAAAACGGATGTTCGATTTCTTGGATCGCTTTTGCCATATCGTTTCCCCGCGCATCCGCGACTTTCGCGGCTTTCCGATAAAATGCGATGGAAACGGGAATTATTCATTAGGCATTGAAGAACAACAAATTTTCCCTGAGATCAACTTAGATGAAGTGAAAAGAACGCAGGGGATGAATATCACATTTGTCACATCAGCAAAAACTGATGAGGAGTGCATCGAACTGTTAAGGCTGCTCGGCCTCCCATTTAAAACAGAGAATAATAGCTGAGGGAGAGGAAGACATGTTAAACGATCCAATCGCAGACTTACTGACGAGAATCAGAAATGCAAAACAAGCGCGGCATCGATTTGTCGATTTTCGCCCTAGCAAGATCAAAATGGAAATTGTCAAAGTTTTGCATGAACAGGGATTTGTCGATAAATTCTTAGTCAACGAAGAAAAGGGACAAGCTCGCTTGTTTTTAAAATACGCAGGCGGCAGAGAGCCGGTCATCAAAGGCTTGAACCGCATCTCGTCGCCGTCATTGCGCCGTTATGTCGGATATCGCCAGATCCCTAAAATTTATGGCGGAATGGGAGTTGCCATTCTCTCTACCCCCGGGGGAATTGTCGATGGAGAAACAGCCCGCAAGAAAAAGCTCGGCGGCGAACTGTTGTGCTTGGTTTGGTAATTAACAAAGAGGTAAAGAGCATGTCACGTCTTGGAAAATCGCCCATTCCACTCCCAGATAAAGGTAGAAGTGAAAATCGCTGAAGGAATGGTCCATGCCAAAGGGCCAAAAGGCACACTTGCGATGCCAGCGCAAAACGGAATTTCCGTCAAAGTAGAAGGCAACCGCCTCCATGTTGTTAGAGATGAAAAAGTCGAAATGCCAAAAACGACGCACGGCCTGTTCCGCGCTTTGATCAATAATATGGTCATTGGCGTCGCAAAGGGTTTGAAGTGCGCTTGGGACTTGTCGGCGTCGGTTATCGAGCTGCAGTGCAAGGGCAAATGCTCGATCTGCAACTTGGATTTTCTCATCCGACGCAAATCGATATTCCAAAAGGCGTCAATGTCACTGTGGATAAAAGCGTCACAATCATCATCAGCGGGATTGATAAACATCTAGTGGACAATTTGCTGCAGCTGTGCGCGGAATGAAACCCCCGGAGCCCTATAAAGGCAAAGGGATCCGTTATGAAAAAGAATTTGTCCGCAAGAAAGCAGGAAAAGCAGCTAAAGGTAAAACGGCAGCATAAGGTGCATAGTTATGATTAATGAATTAAATAAGCGAAATGTAAGACGCCGCCGAAGAATGCTTCGAGTGAGAAAGCAAGTCCGAGGGCACGGCCGAAAAGCCAAGGCTCTCTGTTTTTAAATCCAATAAGCATATTTTTGCTCAGCTCATCGACGATGATAAAGGAATCACGATTGCCAGTGCCGGAACGTGATGAAAGAGTTTCGCGATAAAAAACTTGGAAAACGCAGCAAAGAAGCGGCGCGTCAAGTCGGAACGATGATTGCAGAAGCAGCAAAGAGCAAAAGAACATTAACAATGCTGTTTTTGATCGCGGATTTAATAAATATCATGGTTTGCTTGCGGAAGTCGCCAATGCGGCCCGTGAAACAGGATTACAATTTTAGTCAGGGATATAAGACATGTCGAAACAAGAAGCTAAACGGCGAGCAGAAGATTTCGGAACTGAATTTGAAGAAAAAGTCCTCTACATCAATCGCTGCTCTAAAGTTGTCAAAGGCGGAAGAAAGTTCAGCTTTTCCGCTTTGATCATCATTGGCGATGGACAAGGGCATATCGGCTTTGGATTTGCAAAAGCAAACGAAGTTTCCGACGCGATTCGCAAAGGAACAGAAGCTGCGCGAAAAAATGTCATGTCCTTTGAAATGGAAGGAACGACAATCCCTCATGAAATCACTGTCGAATGGGATGGAGCTAGAGTGTTGCTGAAGCCTGCTCCTGAAGGAACCGGCGTGATTGCAGGATCTAAAGTGCGTTCTGTTCTGGAGCTCGGCGGCGTAAAAGATGTCGTGCTAAAAGCTTTGGATCCAATAATCCTTTGAACCAAGTGCGCGCAACCATTGAAGCGCTCTCTCAACTGACCAATCGCCAAAAGAATCAGGAAATACGAGGACTTAAAACATGATCACTTTATCTCAATTAGCCAATAGCCATCGTCCTAAGAAAAAAGCGCATCGCGTTGGACGCGGAATGGGCTCCAAATGTGGAAAAACATGTGGCCGCGGCAATAAAGGCGATAAGGCCCGATGTGGTTATAAAACACGTCCCGGACAAGAAGGCGGACAAATCCCTCTTTATAAAAAATCACCTACCAGAGGTTTTACCAATGCGAAGTTTAAGAATGATCGTCTTTGCAATCAATCTTGGAATGATTGAGAAGCTCTATTCGCGGATGGGGAAACCGTCACTTTGCAAACTCTGCAAGAAAAAGGGTTTGCACCGCGCCGAGTCCCAGGTGGCTTAAAAATTTTTCCAACGGAGAGCTCAAGAAGAAAGTGACCATCCAAGCCAGCTATTTTTCTGAAGCAGCAGAAGAAAAATTGAAAAAGAACGGAATTTCTTTCCAACAAGTCCCTGTTGGGAAATAATTGCATCCAATAACCCTTGGCCAAGACGGAATGATGATTGAAGGGATTAAACGCATTTTAAGCGTACCAGAACTGAAAGCGAAAATTGTCTTTACACTGCTCATGCTCATCGCATGCCGTGTAGGAGCATATATCCCTGTTCCGGGAATTAATGGCGACGCAGCCGTAGAGCTCTTTCGCAACGCCACAGGCGGCGGGCAAAACCTCTTCCAGCTCATGGATGTGTTTTCCGGCGGCGCATTTGCTCAGATGACAGTCATTGCGCTTGGCGTCATGCCTTATATCTCCGCTTCGATCATTATGCAGCTTCTCATGGCCCTTGTTCCTTCTCTCCAACGAGAGATCAGAGAAAACCCCGACGTTGGCCGCAGAAAAATGGGTAAATGGATCCGCATGCTCACTGTGGTTTTGCCATCTTTCAGGCCGGCCTCTATGGGAAATATGCTGTCCAGCTCAATGCAGGCAGCCCCGGCATCATCGTCAACGAAATCCTCGATGTTCAAGCCTTTGGATTTCCTTGGCTCTTTTATTTGATCGTCATGTCGACGATGACTGCTGGGACCATTCTATTGATGTGGATCGGCGAGCAAATTACCGAAAAAGGAGTCGGCAATGGAATCAGCTTGATCATCACCATCGGTATTCTCTCCTCCCTTCCCAGCACGATGGGTTCTATCATCAGGCAGCTCAATCTCGATTCTCAAGAACCCGGCCAATTGACCTTTTCGTCCCTTGTTGTCCTCAGCGGCGTGTTTGTCTTGATCATCATCGGAACGATTTTGATCATCCAAGGACAACGAAAAATCCCCTTGCAATATGCACGTCGCATTGTCGGCAGACAAGAAGTACAAGGAGGGAATGCTTATATTCCTCTGAAAATTAATTATGCAGGTGTTATTCCCGTCATCTTTGCGACATCGTTGTTGATGTTCCCTGCGACCATCGGCCAGTTCGTCGGGCAGAGGATCCTGGGTCGGGCAATTTGCCAATATGATCTCTCCTGGAACCTGGGTATACATGATCTTTTATGTGTTGTTAATTATTTTCTTCACCTATTTTTGGACAGCGACACAGTTCCATCCGGAACAGATCGCCTCCGATATGAAGAAAAACGGAGCCTTTGTCCCTGGGATCCGTCAAGGAAAGCCCACTCAAGATTTTCTTGAAGCGACGATGAACCGCATTACCTTTGCGGGAGCGCTCTTCCTGGCTTGATTGCGATCTTGCCGACCATTGTGGGTAAAATTTTGAGTGTCGATTCGTCTATCACTTATTTTTTTGGAGGCACTTCCCTATTGATCTTCGTAGGGGTTGTGCTCGACACATCCAAGCAAATTGAGTCGCATCTGCTGATGAAGCGCTACGAAGGTTTCATGAAACAGGGAAGGTTAAGAGGGCGATAAGAATTTTAATTTGAGACGCTTGCTGAAATAAAAATTTAACATTAAAGTAATCAGTTGTAAATAAACAAAACATCTGATAAATTTCTCAGAACGTTTGTCGAAAAAAGGAATCTGTTCATGCCAAGAGTGATTGGGATCGATATCCCAGATAATAAACGGTTAGAAATCAGCCTCATGTACATTTATGGAATCGGTCGGCAGCTGTCAAACGAAATTTGCGCAAAACTTGGACTTAGATCCAAACATGAAAGCGCATAATTTGAATGAAGATGAAATTGCAAAGATCAATGCTGTGCTGACATCGCAGTATGTCGTCGAAGGGCGACCTGCGACGCCAGATCCAGAACAATATCAAGCGCTTGATCAGCATTCACTGCTATCGCGGAATGAGACACCGATTAGGACTTCCTGTCAGAGGCCAACGCACGCGTACGAATGCACGTACACGCAAAGGTAAGAGAAAAACCGTTGCTAATAAGAAGAAATAAAGGAGTGTGACCCTTGGCTAAGCAAGATGCACAAAAGACGATGGCAAAAAAACCCACCATCGCAAAAACTCGAAAAAAGACAAGCGCGCAATGTTCCCAGCGGAATTGCGCATGTTAGAGCTACATTTAATAATACGATTGTTTCCATTACCGATCTCACTGGCAATGTGATATCTTGGGCGTCCGCCGGTAAAGTCGGTTATGTCGGATCGCGTAAATCCTCTGCATTTGCTGCGACAGTTGCAGCTCAAGATGCTGCAAAAGTTGCGATGTCGCTTGGGATGAAAGAAGTTGAAGTCAATCTTTCTGGACCGGGAGCAGGAAGAGAGTCTGCTGTGCGTGGATTGCAAAGTTCAGGCCTTGCGATCACGATCATTCGCGACAAAACGCCCGTGCCCCATAATGGATGCCGTCCGCGCAAGCGTAGAAGAGTCTAATATTATTTCGGAACCAGCAAATTTTGCAGGAGATCGTTCATGGCCGTAAAGTATGGCAAATTTGAATTGCCGACAAAGATCAAAGTCGATGAGGCGAGCAAATCAGGAACTTTTGCTCGATTTATCGCAGAGCCTTTTGAAAGAGGATTTGGGCATACCGTCGGAAATGCTCTTAAGAAGAATCATTCTCAGTTCCTTGGAAGCGCCATCTATCATGTCTGTGCGCATCGAAGGGGTCCCCCATGAATATATGGCGATCGAAGGCATCATCGAAGACATGACGCATATCGTGCTCAATCTTAAGAATGCGCTTGCTCAGAAAACTGCCCACGGATGAAGAAATCGGCTCTCGCGAGCCCAAAATAGTTTCTAAAATGTTGGATATCACTGGCGATATGCTTGATAAAAATGGCGGGCAATATGTCGTGACGCTGAAAGATCTCATTGGCATGTCCGATTTCGATATCGTCAATCCTGATCTTTCTATTTTCACGGTGACTAAGCCTATGACGCGCAAAGTTGACATCAAAGTCGCTGTAGGAAGAGGATATGTCCCTTCGGAAAGGCATGTTATTCGGAGAAAAAGGCGTCGATGAGATCATCATCGATTCCGCTTTTTCTCCAGTCCGTCTCGTGAATTATTTCGTTGAAAATACACGCGTCGGACAAGATACCGACTTCGATCGTCTGATCTTAGAAGTGACGACAGACGGACGCATTACACCGGAAGAAGCGCTCGCTTTTGCTACGCAGATTGGCATCTTGCACTTCCAAGTTTTTGATCAAATAAAATTGCATAACTTGACCTTTGATCAAGGCGAAATCGAATTGAATACCGACCGCGATGCTTTGATGGCCAAACTTTGCCTTAAGATCAATGAGATCGAGCTTTCTGTCCGCTCGACCAATTGCCTTGCTGGTGCAAACATCGAAACAATCGCAGAACTTGTTGTGATGCCTGAGTCTGAAATGCTCAAATTTAGAAATTTCGGTAAAAAATCTCTCAACGAAATCAAGTCTAAGCTTGAAGAAATGGGACTTTCTCTTGGAATGGATTTAGCCAAATTTGGAATTAATCGCGACAACGTCAAGCAAGTCATCCAAGATTACATCACTGAAAAAGCAGGAACTCAAGTATGAGACACGGAAAAGATACATTTAAAATCGGCAGAACAGCCAGCCATCGCCGTTGCATGATCGCTAATATGCTCAAATCCTTAATCGAGCATGGCCGCATCGAAACAACTGAGCGCAAAGCAAAAGAGCTCCGCCGGCATGCAGACCATATGATCACATTGGCGAAGAAAAACACGCTTGCCAGCCGTCGTCAGAGCAGTTGCTGAGCTCATGATCGCTTATAACGCATTGACCTCAAAAGAAGCGCGTGCTGCTAAAGCCGGAAAGACAGATAGCCATAACAGTGATCGCAAGGTCATCGGCAAATTATTTGGCGAACTCGCCGCTCGCTTTGCATCCCGCAATGGCGGCTATACGCGGATCATCAAAAAAGATTTCCGCATCGGCGACAGCGCACCTAGCTGCTACATCGAATATCTCGCACAGTAAAGATTTCCCTCCTTGGCAAAGCTTCGGGGTTAAAACCCCGAAGCTTTGTCTTTACATTCAATAATTTTCACAGTATTATCGGAGCCAAATTTTCGATCTCCTGAGAGGACAATATGCCGATAAAAGTTGCCATCAATGGATTTGGAAGAATTGGACGTCTGTGTCTTTCGAATCCTTCATGAAAGTTATCCCGATGTCGAGATTGTCGCAGTCAATGATATTGTGCCGCCGGATAATCTCGCTTATCTTTTGAAATTCGATTCCGTGCACCGCAGCCCTGCGTTTAATATTAAAGCGGAAGGGCAGTATCTCGATGTCGATGGAAAGAAAACACTTGTCGTTTCCGAAAAAGACCCAGCCAAATTGCCCTGGAAATCCTTAGGCGTCGAATATGTGATCGAATCTTCAGGACATTTTACCAATGTCGAAGATGCCCAGAAACATATTCAGGCGGGTGCTAAAACGAGTCATTATCACTGCCCCTGCCAAAGGAGACTGCCCCACTTTTGTCATGGGGGTTAATGAAAAGAACTATCAACCCCGATAAAGACTTTATCGTCTCCAATGCCTCCTGTACGACCAACTGTTTAGCCCCCTTAACAAAGGTTTTGCTCGACACATTTGGGATTGAAGAAGGGCTGATGACCACTGTTCACTCTCTGACTGCGACCCAGCCGACTGTCGACGGTCCTTCAAAAAAAGATTGGAGGGGAGGTAGAGCGGCAGGGTTCAATATTATTCCTTCCTCCACTGGAGCGGCAAAAGCTGTAGGCCTTTGCCTCCCAGCTGTTAAAGGGAAATTGACCGGCATGGCCTTCCGCATTCCCACAGCAGACGTCTCCGTCGTCGATTTGACGGTCCGGCTGGGAAGAGATACCACCTATGATGAAATCTGTGAGGCCATCAAAAAGGCAGCAGACGGTCCTATGAAAGGAATTATTGAATATTGTGAAGAGGAAGCGGTTTCCAGCGACTTTATAGGGAATACCGCCTCTTGTATTTTTGATAAAGGCGCAGGAATCGCGCTGAATCCCCGTTTTTATAAATTGGTGGCATGGTATGATAATGAAATGGGATATGCCCATCGAGTTGTTGATTTAGTTCGATACATGGCATCCAAAGAAAAGTAAAATATTTAAAATCTGGCGCCCTTTGACAAGACTTTCGTTCCAACCTGAATTAATGAGAAGTGCAAGTTTGAAGACCGCGCCACAAACAGGGAATACAATTTGTGAATTTTACTCGAGAACCAATCATAGAAACGATCATTTCCCCTCAGAGAGGGATGCAAGCTTCTCGTCCGCAGCAGCAAAAGCGGCGGTCCCGCAGAAGAATACTATGTCGATGCGGTAGAAGTCGTCTCCTTTGGACGCGCCTTTTTTTTCCGTTCGATGGAACGGCCAAAGGCCTTTTTAGTGCCTGTGTCCGATTATGAAGTTCTAGAAGTCAAAGAAACACGCGTCGCACTGAAAAATGTCAGCCACGACCGCAATATCAAAATTGGCGGAGGGCGTGAAGCTTCTTTAAAACATCAACATCGCGAGCCTCCTCCTGAAAAAGAAGAGGAAACAGCCGCCGCAGAAGAAGAGCAGCCAACCGCGAAGAAACAGACTCTAGAAACAGCGATCAGCTCCCGTATGGAAAAAAGGCGCGACCGCCGCCGCCGCCGCCATCGCCGTTCTGATGAAGAATGGACAGACCGCAGAGCCCCAGAAACACCATCACACCTGAAGGAGAAAAGAAAGGCGATGGAGGCGCAGCGGAAGATGAAACGAAAGTTTCATCTCCGATGTTTTCCTCCCTCATCCCACCTCCCTCAACCCTTATCTCCCAAACCCTCAGCCGTTACAAAGATAAAGAATTTGCTGAGGGGCCTCCTCAAGAAAAAGAAGTAGAGGAGAAGAAAGCCAAAAGAAACAACCGCCTGAAGATGAGTCCTCCGGCTCCGATTCCGCACCCTTACATCGCGTAGCTTCTGATTACCGAAAACATAGAAGCCTCCTCTTCAACTCACATTTTCTGCTCTGAAGCAACCTAGAGACTTTTTCTTTTTCTAATTTTCCCGGGGGTCTTCCCAGACCCCCAATTCTTGCTTGAAATTTACCCAACATAGCCGTAGACTTTTCCCTTTATCTCACCTCATGCTCGGATGGTGGAATGGTAGACACTAGGGACTTAAAATCCCTTGGCAGCAATGCCGTGAAGGTTCGACTCCTTTTCCGAGCACTATTTAGTATGAATGGGTTATGTCAAGTCATAGCCTCCTGACAATTGAGACGAATTGTGCATTGGGCCACTACTGGGCCAGTGCGAAAAAATCAGGAGGCTATTTTATGGCATATATTCAAAAGAGAATGAATCCATCTGGAAAGACGACCTATCGTGCGCGCATCCGTTTGAATGGATCCCCGGATCTTTCGGAAACATTTCCAACCAAACGGGAAGCAAAGGAGTGGTCTTCAAAAATGGAAGCAGAGATTAGGCAAGGCAGGTATTTCGGAAGAACAGAAAGCAAGGAACGCACTTTTGCGGAATTGGTTGATAAGTACTTGGAACAAAGTAAATCCAAATATTTTCGGAAATGTAAAACTCAACTTCTCTGGTGGAAAAGAACATTTGAAAGATTATTACCTCTGCTATATCACGCCTTCGGTCATTTCTGAACTCAAGGAACAGCTTCTTAAGGAAGAAACTCCTCGCAAGACTTTGAGGTCTCAATCGACGGCGAACAGGTATTTGGCCGCTTTAAGCGGTGCATTCAACATCGCAGTGCGGGAGTGGAATTGGCTTAAAGAAAACCCTGTATCAAAAATTTCAAGGTATAAGGAAGGAAAGCCTAGAGACCGGTTTCTCACCAAAGAAGAAATCGAAAAGCTTTTAGCGATTTGCAAAAAGAGCCGAAGCCCCCATCTTTATGCAGTCACTCTGTTTGCCGTATGCAGCGGCGCAAGGAAGGGAGAAATTTTAGGCCTTAAGTGGAAGGATCTTGATTTTGCCAGGAACACAGCCACCTTTAGAGATACAAAAAATGGAGAGACTCGCACCATACCATTGACCCCTGTTTTGTCGAATTGTCTCTTGGATGAGAAAAAGAAAAGAATCATACTCAGCGAGTATGTGTTTCCAAGTGGCGATGGAAAGCAACCTGCCGATATTCGAGGGGCTTGGGAAAATGCTATAGAAGAAGCTGAGTCTTGAAATTTGCTTCCATACTCTAAGGCATACCGCAGCCTCCCATTTAACGATGGGAGGAGCTTCCACCATCGAAGTAGGGGCCGTGCTAGGGCATAAAACGCTAGCAATGGTAAAAAGGTATAGCCACTTGTCTGTTTCATCAACAGCGAAGGTACTATGTCGTATGAATGAAGAGGTTTTAGGAAACATAGAGCATGGCGCGTAGTGATGCATCTATACACAGGGAAGAAAGGCAGGCCTATCATCAACTGCTTAAGGCTTGTCTTTCCCTTGACCCTCAGCAGGATGAAAAAAAGCTCTCTATTCTAAGAACCGATTTTGCAAAATTATCTCACGATCTCCATAGCCAAGAACTCCTTTTCCAAGAAAATATAGCCAAATCACCCCTCTCCGCTCTTATCCTTTTATGGGGAGATTTGATGCGCAACCGACAAAATGTTTGGGAAACGCTATCTAGGGATGATGTGCGATTTGATTGAGACAGGGCTCTTACCTCTCATCTCAAAAACGAATAAAACAGAGACCTTACAAGACCTCTCAATGCAGGACCCCACATTCATTATCGATAGGATTCGTTGTCACAAAGATTGGTCCCTCCACAAAAGAGAAGACCATGTCATTTTGTATAAAGCCTTTTCAGAGTGGTTGTCTAAAGAATCATTCGGCTATGTCCCCGAAGCAAAGGACCTCGATCGTATCGCCGCGCAAAAGCGACAGATTCCCTACGAGACTTATATAGAAATGATAAGCCGTATGGATCTGCGCGAGCGAATTCTGGCAAAACTGTTCTATTTGGGTGGTCCTAGAGCTCTTGAAGAGGTTATTTCTTTGAAAGTAGAAGATATTGATTTTGCCAGATCCCTTGTTCACTTCCCTGAGGCCGTTTCTTATTCTCGTCATTTGCTGGAGGATATTAAAATCTACATAGAGGGCCGCAAAACAGGCTTTGTCTTTATGGGAAGGGACGGAGAGAGGATTTCTCATACCACCCCATTTCGCGCCTTGAAAACAGTAGTCACTAAGCTGAAACTCGATCCTGAGTTCACATTTAAAGATCTCACCAGAAATATCTAATCCTGATAAGAAGCGCGCTTTATCCTTTGCGTAGGACGCCCACGCTTTTTTTCGATGGTTGTGATAAAAGATGTTGATTTGCTAACCCATTATTCATTTTTCTGAGATTGTTTTTTTACCCTCATCATCTGCTAAGGAATTGAGGTGCTTGCTCTATGAACTGTCAATTGTTTCGTCAGTTTGTGCGACAATGTATTGCAAAAATACGCTCAACAATGTCATAGTCTGTCCTGTCTCAATTGTCAGGAGGACATCATGCAAATACTGGAAACAATTGTTCCGCTTCGAGAGTATTGCCGTAATCACAAATGGCCTAGACTTCCCCAATGGCATCATTGGATTTATGTCGAAGCTCCCATTGCAAAAGCATGCATTAAGAAAATCGGAGGCCGTTATTTGATTGACCTATCCGCTTTTCAAAAGTACGTGGAAAGCGCCACTTTAGAAGAAAAAAGAGGTGGCTAATGAAATCGCAGTTGGTTCAGAGACAGGTCAAATAAGAGGGGTATTTATGGGCGATTATAAACCAACAGAAGACCTTCTTATGAAAGCAGGTCGAGTGCGGGAATTTTGGAAGAGGTTTACAACTGACTTCAAAATGAAACTGAAATGTGCACTAACGCAGAAAGGTCTCTGTTAAATATTTTTCGGCATCGAAAATTGAGAGTGTTTAAAAGCTGGAGAAGTCGATGGTAGCTCAACCGGGCGAAAATGCGAGAGAAATTCCGTTTTCGGAATATCGAGCTCTGTCAGAGTCTCAAGCTGAGAAGCTGGTAGCGCTCTCTTTAACTCCCGAAGAAAGAGTTCTTCGGGAGTTTAACAATAGGTACGCCATTGTACGCACCAGCACCACCCATATCCTGATTCAAAGGTCGGAAACGGCTTTTGAATTGGACACACGAAGCTCTTTTAAAAATTTCCACGAGAATGATTTTTTTATTAACACCGAAGGGAAGTCTAAAAATAAGGCGACTTTTTGGCTTAAGCATCCCTTGAGAAGAACTTTTGAAAACATAGTCTTTGATCCTACACAGCCAGGGGACTATGGCCGGAATTTTAACATTTTTAAAGGCTTTGCTATATCGCCCCATCAAGGAAACTGCAGCCTTTACTGGCAGCATGTGAAAGAAGTGATCTGTAGCGGTCATGAAGAGAGTTATCAATATGTTCGTAAGTGGATGGCCTGTGTGGTACAAAAACCCACCCTTTTGGCAACAGCGCTTGTATTGCGAGGACTGCAGGGAACAGGAAAAAATAGATTTGTAGAATGTTTTGGCAAACTTTTTGGACCCTACTTTCTCACAGTTACCAGCCTAGAGCACATCATTGGCAAGTTCAATAGTCATTTGAAGTATGCCTATTTGGTCCATGCGAATGAGGCCATGTGGGTAGGTTCTCGAAGAGAAATCGGCGCTCTTAAAGCATTTATCACAGATCCTACTATCATCATCGAGGGAAAAGGTAAAGATGCTCTTCCCATTGATAATTGCCGGCATTTGATCATCTCCAGCAATGAAGAGTGGGCTGTCCCCATAGATCTTGATGATCGCCGTTTTTTTGTCCTCAATATTTCCTCTCAACGCAAAGGGGACGAGCCCTATTTTCGTGCCCTGTCGGAACAGATGGATCAAAAAGGTCTCTCTGCTCTGCTTTTCGATCTTCTCAACGAAGATTTGCATTCTTTTGATCCAAGAAAAATGCCTCCAAATGATTTTGGCTTCGACATCAAGATGCATACTGCGGGTAGCACAGAAAAGTTTCTGTTCGCTGCTTTGCAAGAGGGGCGATTTAATGTAGCTTTCATGAAGGCGGGTAAGTGGGAACCTTTCCCCTGTGAGAAATTATATGACAACTACAAAGCTTGGTGTCATCGGGAAGGTCTAAAACCGAGGTCAGTTCTGAATTTGGCAAACGGTTGAAGAAGCTGCTTTCTGTGGAAAAAAGCCATCGATCTGTGGATGGAGTTCGTGAGTGGTGGTACATGTTTCCCTCATTAAATGAGTGTCGCAAGAGATTTCAGAGTTTTACCAAGCAAACGGATCAGATATGGGAAGAATAGCTTCCCCGTACAAGCAGTACAAGGAGTACAAGCAAAAAAATCGCTCAACTACATTTTCGATGCTTCAACCAATTTTAGACCTTGGACGCCTTGTACTGCTTGTATTTTATTCAATATTTAGGAGGAGTATATGGGAGTTCTTCTCATTGCAAAAGAAGATGGCCTGAATCCAAAAAAGGTGGCGTCTACAAGAGGTGGCGAGTACCACTCTCCTTGTCCAGAATGTGGTGGTAAGGACAGGTTCATCATATGGGACAAGCTCAACCGCTATTTCTGTAGGCAATGCAGAAGGAGCGGAGATGAAGTCCAGTATCGAAGGGACTTCCATGGACTCTCCTATGTGGAAGCTTGTCAAAAGAGCGGAATTGCCCCAAGAAAAAGTGCTAGTCAGTAAAAGACACCAGCGAAACACACGAAAAAGTGAACGTTTTTCAATTTGACCCTCGAGTAGGTTAAGCCACCCCATCCTGAATGGAAGAGGCAAGCCAGATCCTTTATCCTGTATTGTCAAGAGCAGTTGATAAAGAATCGCTGTGCTTTCGACCTTCTTCTCAAAAGAGGTTTTTCGCAGGAATTCATAGAGAGATTTCATTTGGGCTGGAATCCAACCTCCCTTTGGCTGAATCGCGGCTATTGGGGCTTAGAGTCAGAGGAAAAAAAACTATGGATCCCAAGGGGGCTATTGATCCCGACTCTTGGAGTTTCTGTGCAAGATCCCCTAAAACTCAAAATTCGCCGCAGTGATTGGAAGCAGGGAGATAAGTTGCCTAAATACGTTGAGATCTCCGGGAGTATGCAAAGCCTAGGAGTTTATGGATGTCCAGAGGGTAAGCCCATGATAGTCGTGGAATCAGAGTTCGATGCAATTTTACTCCAGCAATGTGCGGGTGATTTCTATTGTTCTATTGCATTGGGAGGAGCCTCAAAGCGCCCGGATATTGAGACTCATAGGATGCTTCTCAAGGCTCCGATGATTTTCTTTTCCCTCGACGTGGATATCGCAGGTGCCCTCGCTTATCGTTGGTGGAGTCAGGTGTATCCTCGTATGAAGCTATGGCCTCCTCCTGTGGGAAAAAGCCCCGGAGATGCTTATCTCGCTGGTATCGACCTGAGGAAATGGATGAATGCGGCGTTCTAGAGCAGATTCTTATCGAGTTAACCATTCCAATGCAACGTCGACTTCGTCTTGGCCTTTGTATAGCTCTATGATCTGTTTTTGTTCTTTTTTATATTGGTTGAATAGGCGTTTATCACTATACAACCCAAAGCTTTTATATACCGGTAGAAGGAAGTGTATTGGATCGGGATCGTGTATATCACCTTCTTCGTAGAACGTAGAAGGGAGCGATCTTAAAAAATCACCTCTTGGATTCTGTTCCTTGCTATATTTCCTATCCCACTCGAAAAACCACGCATTATCGCGACCAAACCCTAATAGAATTCCTTGCAGAGCATGGTTGCGCAACACGGCGTTCCAAAATTCTGATTTGTTATCTTCCACTTCGAAAATGATCTGAAATGGATCAAAGTCATATCCCAATGTACGCCTTAAATCATCATAATATCTCAACAATGTCCTAAGAGTCATTTCTATATTTACAAATAGAAGAACATCCGTTTTCTCTTCGCAAGGGGAAGGAAATGTTCCAAACAGATACTGGCTAATGGGAAAGCGATGTTTGATTTCTTGCCATTTTTTATAATTCGCTTCGAAATTGTACCTTTTTTTGCGTAGAGTAGCTTTTTGCTCATCTGTTAGTGAATTGTAAAACGCTTTTTGCTTTTCCTCTTCTGCTGCTGAAAGGGGCTGATAGAGGCATGCTGTTGAAATTGGTTTAGTCCCAAAAAGAGTAAAGGCGCCTGGGTTTTTAAATAGCAAGTCGCGAAAAAATTCCTTCAGTGACGTTTTCTCTTCCGCAGTTAGAGCAAATTTAGCTGAGGTGGATTGAGCTTTGCTAGGTGAGGTGCAGACAGTGAGGGATAAAAATAATATTAGCGGTAAAATAAATAATGATGATAGCCTGAACATCCCAGTTTTCTTAACCAGAAGGAGGTAGTCAATGAATCGCATGAAAGGAATCTGTTTTTTCATAGCAGCACTTGTTTCTTGTATATCTTACGCTAAAGCTAATGAAAACAAATATGTATTTGTTGGGCAAAAGGGGAATGAAACAGCTTTCGTTCTCGATATTATCAGCGATGACATGGAAAACAGTGTCAGCATAGCAGAGAATGGTGAAGTTTGGATAAAGGTGGATAAAATTGTTGCCATCCCAAAGGACCAGTTAGCTCAATGCGCTAATCATGATCAACCATTCGAGGAAAATACAGCAGCTACACTGTTGCCTTGTTTTCTAATGTCGAATGCCTCATTCCAAGAAAATGCTGATGAGCAAGAAGTTCGCTGCCCAAAGTGTCGTTTCTATTATATACCACGCCCTCCGACTTGGGACTGCCCTCGATGCAATTAATAGCTCGAAATGCCCCTCTCAATGCAAGAAAAGAGGGGTATTTGTACCGCCACCAATTTTGCAAACACGAATTTGCTGTAAGATCTTTTTTCCTAAAACATTTCATCCCGTTCGCGTCGTCTCCCCGAGCTATGTAGGGCTCAGTCGCGACGTCTTCACTATGCTTCTTGGCCCCCATGCTGCCCCCTTTAGCTTGTAGTAGCTTCGCCGCGTTTCTAGATTAGACTTCCCATCGCGACTTGAGAACCGTCTCTCAAAGCTAGCAGCTCATCGTAACTACGACAAGTTAACGAGGTCAGCATGAGGCAAAAGAGGTACAGCGAAGACGCCGCGACTGAGCCCTACGCAGCTCGGGAAGACGGCGCGAGCGAGCTATTTGCATCTTGGAAAAAACATTTAAGCGCGATTTTGTGTTTGCAAAATTGGTAGCGATACAGATCCTGTGGGCCAATTCTGGGCCAGTACCTCGCCAGATTTCACGTGATTTTGCGGAATTTGTGGTGATTTTATTTTTCTTGCGGTGGTATCTTTCTCTACGAAATGTCGGGTAGCATTAGGTAGCGTTAGGAACATAGCTTGGACTTAAAATCCCTTGGCAGCAATGCCGTGAAGGTTCGACTCCTTTTCCGAGCAAATTTTTTCAAAAATTGCGAAGGAAAGCAAGCCAACTGCTTGGCTTGCGTCAGGAAGTCGAAGTGAAGCGGGATGCAGCCCGCGAACCGGCTTACAGGGAACCTGTAAGGACTCCTGTTCCGCTATGAAGATCTAATTACGAATTACCAATTAGGGGGAAAATAGATGCACGACACGAAAATTGGCGTAATTGTCCGCGAAGATTTAGAAACCTGGCAAAAATTGAATGTTACCGCTTTTTTGAGCTCCGGAGTTGCAGCAAATGCTACTGAGTGTATTGGTGAACAATACGAAGACGATTCAGGAAATAGGTATCTGCCAATTTTTGGACAGCCAGTTTATATCTTCGCGGCGAGTGCGGAACATTTACAGCGTACTCGCGCTCGGGCCCTAAGCCGCGGAGTTCCTATGGCTATTTACACAAAAGGCATGTTCACTACAAGCAATGACAATGATAACCGCGCTGTAGTGAAGGCCGTTGCGGCTGATGAGCTCGAAATTGTTGGCCTCGCATTTCGCTGTGACCGAAAAACATTCGACAAAATTATTAATGGGCTTAAATTACATCCCTAAGCAATTGAAAAATCCTCGCCAATAAAAAGAAGAGTATATAAAATAACTCCTATGATCAATTGGTTTCTATATCTCATCGTGGTTTTTATTTGGGGTTCTACTTGGTTGGCAATTAAGTGGCAACTTGGCGAAGTTGCGCCAGAAATCTCCATCTTTTACCGCTTTGCGATTGCCTCTTTTCTCCTTATCCTCTTTTGTCTATTCCGGCGAATTAGTTTGAAATTTTCGCGAAAAAATCACCTTCTTTTATTTCTCATGGGCGCGGGAATGTTTTCTTTAAATTATATTTTTGTTTACCAAGCGACTTTTTATCTCATCTCCGGTTTAGTTTCGGTCATTTTTTCTTTGGTGAGTTTCTTTAACATCCTGAATAACTATCTCTTTTTCAAAACTAGACCAACAAAGTTGATTTTGTCAGGGGCAGTAATGGGTTTATGCGGAATCGTTACCATTTTTTGGAACGATCTGATCCATATTTCTTTTCAGGACCAAATTTTAATCGGGATCTGTTTTGCATTGATCGCCACGTTGATCTTTTCGTTGGGCAATATCGTCTCCCGTTTCAGCCATTTGCGAGGCATGCGATTAGTTTCCAGCACAGCCATAGCGATGGGATATGGGACCCTTATCATGTTAGCGTACATTTGGCTGCGGCATATTCCCTTTTCCTGGTCGAACCAATGGATTTATGTGGGTTCTTTATTTTATTTGGCGATACCTGGTTCAATCATCGCTTTCCTCTGTTATTTGAGCCTAATTTCTCGAATTGGGGTCAATCAAGCTGGTTATGCGACCGTTTTTTTTCCCGTCATCGCACTCCTTTTTTCTTTCTTTGCCGAAAGCTATCAATGGCATGCCACTGATTTTGTTGGAATTGGAATGGTCGTTCTCGGGAACTTATTCATCATGAAACGATTCGATTAAGAGCAGTTCTCTGAATTTCAATTCTTATGTTTAAATGGTGCTTATGAACATTCCGATTGCAATTGAAGGGAACAGAAGAAAAACAAAAAGATGTTTATGCGTGGCAACAATAATTTATCTTATCTTGCTTCCGTTTCTTTTCATGTATGCTATTACAAGTGTTATGGTATTTGATAGTCCTAGCATGACAGTCCCCTTCGGTTTGTCCATCATATTTTTGTTTTTTTGTGTGCCTTTATCAATACCATTTACTTTTTATTTAGTGTGGTCTCGATATGTACAGGGAAAATATAAAAAGAGCCGCCAGTTTTGTCTACTGCCTCTTTATATTGCTGTGATAGCATTTGTTTGTAATGCTTTACTAGATGCTAGTATTTATTAGTTTTTGTGTAACTATACCACGAAATTAGCTTTGTTGGTAGAAGGAAGAAAAGGAGAGATGCCCATGTTATTGAAAGAGGCGAAAAAGATCTTAAGCAAGCATAAGAAGGATCTTTCACGGTTAGGTGTCCGCGCACTTGCTCTTTTTGGCTCCGTGGCTAGAAACGAGGCGTCAGCTAAGAGTGATATTGATATATTGGTTGATTTTGATGCGAAAAAAGGACTGTTTGCTTTTGTGGGTCTTAAAAATTATCTGGAAGAAATCCTTCATTGTGATGTGGATTTGGTGACCAAAGGGGCTCTGCACCCCGCCCTAAAAAAAAAATTCTGCGTGAGGCAAAAAATGTCTTCTAGGCATTGGATATTTCGGGTTCGGGATATCTTGGAGGCGATTGAGAAAATCGAGCGTTATATTCATGGCATGACTCTTACGGAGTTCAAACGAAATGAGCTTGTGATTGACGCGGTCGTAAGGAATTTTGAAATTATTGGAGAGGCCAGCAAGAATATTCCCTCATCGGTTCAACGTTCTTGCCCGGATGTTTCTTGGGGCGAGATGAAGGGCATTCGCGATATTTTGATCCATGAATATTTTCGTGTTGACGCTAAAATTCTTTGGGAGACGACGAAAAAACATTTGCCAGATTTGGAACAACAACTGAGGGCGCTTCTTCAAAATACCAAGAGCGACGGATAAGAGTCGCGTGTATACCGAAAATGACTCAAAAGTTGGTTTTTGGCTGCGTTGGCTATGCAGCACATTTTTTGTCTTCACTCGCGCCTTGTGCTTGCACAATGGTCGCTCGCTCCAGACAAAAAATTTGCGCAGCCGCCTTGCCAAATTCCCAACTTTTGAATCATTTTCGGTATATATTGCAGGAGAGTTGTTAGTTGCTTTGCTTTATGGATGGTTCAAACAAAATGTGATTTATGGTAAATCGAAGTTAACCTGTAGCTGTGTCTAAAAAAACCAGTATGAAAATATGTTCATGCCATAATAAATACGTACGACCTAAGGAAAACAAGAATGAAAGTAATCCGTTTTCATGTTTATGGAGGACCTGAAGTTCTTCGATACGAGGATGCAGATACTCCAGCGATTAATGCTGATGAGATTTTGGTACGAGTGCGTAGTGCTGGTGTAAGTCCATTTGATGCGAAGGTGCGCCAGGGACGCTATAAGGGCTTTTATGGGTCATTGCCACAGATTCTTGGTTGGGATCTATCTGGGGATGTTGTTGCTGTGGGGCCTGATGTGTCTTCAGTCAAAAAAGGCGATGCTGTATTTGGTTGTGTCGATGGTCACCGTATGGGAGGGGCTTATGCGGAATATGCTGTACTCAAAAAAGATGAAGCAGCACATAAGCCTCCGCATGTTAGTTACCATGAAGCTGCAGCGGTTGCTATGAATGGACTCACGGCGTGGCAAGCTCTTTTTGATACAGCACACCTTGCACAAGGACAAACGGTGCTCATCCACGCAGCCGCCGGGGGCGTAGGGCATCTCGCTATACAATTTGCTAAATGGAAGGGCGCCCACGTTATTGGCACGGCTTCAGCTAAGAACAAAAAATTCGTTCTAAGTTTGGGCGCGGATGAATGTATTGATTATGAAACCACTCCATTTGAATCAGCAGTTAAAGATGTTGATCTTGTATTAGATACAATCGGCGGTGATACGTTGAGGAGATCTTTTTCAGTTGTTAAGAACACAGGCATAGTTGTGACGGTTGTTGATTTTGAAGGAATCAAAGAAGCTGCTCGATATGGAGTGAAAGGTTTGACTGTTTTTGTTAAACCAAACACAAAGCAACTCTCTGAGATCGGTCATTTGATGGAACAGGGCAAGCTCAAAGTACAAATAGAAAAAGTTTTTCCTTTGCAAGAGGCCCAAAAGGCACATGTTCTTTGCGAAACAGGGCATGGGAGAGGGAAAATCATCCTTATGGTTCCATAAGGTGAAAGGCTCGCTCTATTTTTTTGACTCCCTTCCACACCCAAGACATAAGGGGGCAAAGTCAAATGTCATCGAGATATTCTTCTTTGGATTTGAGGACGATAGATTCCTTTATCAATGATTTCTAGTAAACGAAGAGCGTCATGATTGGGATTTCTATCTCCAGATTCCCAAGCTTGAACCGCATTCAACTTATATTTAGAATTTAACGAAGACTCCTTGTGAATAATTTCCTCTAATTCTCTTAATTTCTTTAGCAGTTGAAAGACCGAGCTGACTAGGAATGTCAGTTTGAAAAATATTTCTTTACTTATCAGAGAGAATAAATTGCCTCTATTTTTCTCCTGTTCTGTCATATAAATCCAGCCCTCCATACTAACCTATTGGTTTTTAGTGGGCTAGCCACGCCTAATTAAAATAATTACTTGTCGGCGCAGCATTTCTACCTCACCTCTAAAAAAATTATTACAATTGATTATAACTAGATTCTAATATATAATAATTAAAAAAAAAGTTAAATTATGACACAATCTTCAAACAGTATTATATCTCAGCCTAATCTTTTGGCCAATTACGATCCCTTCTATCTAAACGCGCAGGGGGGGGCTATTTGCCTAGCTTCAAAAACATTGAAGCTGATGCAGCAGTTTGTAACGAGCCAGTACGTAAAAGCTAATGATCCGTTGGCTATTGTTCCCACTCCTTCTCGAGTGCACAATCTTGAGACAGATTCAAGGATAGATAACGTAGTGCGATGCGCTCTAACAGAGGCAGGTCAAGCCGATCAGACCACTCTTTTGGCATCTGTAAAATTACAGAAGCAATCCCTGATAGCATTTCAAACAGCTCTTTCAGGTGCAGACCAGTCTGTCAAGGAGCAAGCTTATCGTGCCCTTCCTACCTCGATCAAAGAAATATTGAGTTATGTATTATGGCACCAGCATGGGTGCCCACAAAAAACGGGTTACGGCGAGAACACTCTCTTAGAGGATCTCTCTGTTCTTTCCTCTATCCAGACTCCCTATCTACATCCCCAAGGCAAAAACATTATTGAGCAAGCAATCAATTCGATTGAAGATAAAATACGCCTTTTGGAAGCGAAAAAAACAGTTGAGCAAATTGAGCAATTGAAAGAATTATGCCAAGGGACCTCAAACAACGCTGTATTGCTGAAGGCTCTTACAGGATTAAAAGAGCAAGTGCAATGGGACTTGCATTATTTGCTCCAAGAATATGCCCGAGAGCCACAACATGTTAAAGATCAGACTAAGCATTGGGGAAGAGTTACTGCCGAAGGCAATGTAAGAAGATTGCTCACTACGAGAGACGCTTCTGACAAAAAAAATCTCTTGGAAAAGGTGATCGCAAAGCATACGGATGAATTTAACCGGCTTCTGAGTGAGCAAACTGACAGAGAAATCGAACATTTTAAACGATTAGTGGATAGCAATGCGCTGACCCATCGCCATCTGTATAAGATTTACAAAAGTTTAGACTCGGTAAAAAGAGCCAGTTTAGAGCAACCTTATCAGCCACCCTATTATGGAAAAGGGCTGCATGCTGATTTGCATACGTTTTACGGATCTCATATTACTGGAAACTCTGTTGTTTTTAGAGTGTACGCTCCAAATGCTAAAGAGGTTTCTG
The DNA here is from genome assembly GCA_963698815.1 of uncultured Verrucomicrobiae bacterium. Lineage (GTDB taxonomy): Bacteria > Chlamydiota > Chlamydiia > Chlamydiales > Rhabdochlamydiaceae > CAJCIW01. Next base: position 41,378 of record CAVOSF010000007.1, on the reverse strand, counting down.
TTGTCATTTTTCAGAATGGTCAAGGTTGTCAAATAATTCCCATGCAGAAGAAAGCTGCGGGTAATTGGGAACTGAGGACTGACGATGCGAAAGTCGGTACGGTTTACGAATATTTGATTAAGACCCAGGAAGGTGGGTTGCTAAGGAAAGCAGATCCCTATGCTCGCCAAAATAAAGAAGTTAGCGATGCAGTATTTAGGGATGGTCTCAATAATGGCAATCATCGACAGGTGATTGAAACATATTTCCGCCAAGTATCTGTGGTAGCTGAAACAAAATTCAACTGGACTGATGGTCCTTGGATGTCCAAAAGAGCTCAAAATACGAATCGAGACTCTGCTAGGAATATCTACGAACTTCATGTCAGCTCCTGGAAGAGAAAGAATGGCGAAATAATGAATTGGAAAGAATTGGCAGTCGAGCTTGCTGAGCATTGCAAACGGAATAATTTTACCCATGTGGAACTCTTTGGCGTTATGGACCATATTTTGGATCTTCCCTACACTGGTTATCAGCCCACTGCTTTCTTTGCACCCAATCACCGTTTAGGATCTTCTACTGACTTTAAAGCTTTTGTCGACCACATGCACGATCGCGGTATCGGTGTTTTCTTGGACTGGGTCCCAGGTCATTTTGGGATTAATGAATCCAGCCTGCATCATTTTGATGGAACTCCTCTCTATGAGCACCATGATCTAAGGCGTGCCTACCAGAAAAATTGGAATGTGATTAACTTTAATTTTGAGCAGCCAAAAGTCTGTGATTTTTTATTCTCAAATGCAAAAGCTTGGCTCGATGAGTATCACATCGATGGCTTGCGCTTCGACGCTGTGACCAATATTGCGCGAACGGACCTATTTAAAGAGGAGTCTTTTCCTCATTACAAGGGTGGCAAATGGAACTCTGATGCTCTAAATTTTATTCGAGACGCGAACGCTTTTATTCACGATAATTACCCAGGTGCAATCACTGTGGCAGAAGAGTTCGAAGGGGAAGTCGCCTCGACTCATTCTCCTTCCGAAAAATTTAGCCTGAAGGGAGCTCCTTTGATGAGAGGATTGGGTTTCGATGAAAAATGGGCCTTGGGATGGATGTACTATATGTCTGGTTGTGATTTCCTGGCAGAGAAACCTGAACATAGGAAATATCATCGGGAACCTCTATTCCTTGCGATGAAGATGGATACTTTTGACCAACAGATCCATGAAAGAACTGTGAGGGCTTTCTCTCATGATGAAACTGGAAACAGGAAAGGTTCCATACTGGAACGTATGCAGAAACAAGTGCCTTGTTCAGAGGAGAGTCTGCCCAGTAAATTCGCAGATCTGAGGGCATTCTATGCTCAGCAAATCTGCCTTCCCGGGAGTAAGCTAAGTTTTATGGGGAATGAATTTGCGCAAACAAAGCAATGGTCGGATCAGATGTTTATTGCAAATGGCATTAGTGGTGGGTATGACAAGATAATGACTTGTTTTATAGGCCCAGAAGAGCGAAAAATAGGTGGTGTGGATTGGGATCAACTAGTCCCGGGGTCGCGCCATGGGCAGCATATGAAGTTTGTTGCAGCTTTCAATGATTTATATCTAAAAGAGGAAGCTCTTTGGGGTAATCAACCCGAGAGTATACAGTGGTTTCACACAGCTGATTCTGGTCAAAGGGATGGCCGTCCGATTGTTGCCTATTTCCGCAAGAGCAATGATCCGAGCAATCAGCTGATTTGTATCAACAATTTTGGTGATACGATGGAGCAAGAGTACAACATCATGCTCCCTGCAATGCAATCTAATCCCGTACTGGAATACTTAGAAGAGATCGAAGAGATTTTCAACACGGATGACCTTCGCTGGGGTGGAGAAGGAAGAATAAACACGGGTGCTTTAGAGTTGATCTGGAAGAATAATGATATCATCGGTTTCAAAGTGTGCATTGCTCCTCAATCTGGGATCATTCTGCGGCCAAAATTGAACCCGCCTGAATTGATGATCTCTTGTGAATTACCTCCAGAAAAGAGCTTGTTCATTCGAGGATCCGAGAGTCCGTTAGGATGGAATAGTCATCAAGCTATAAAACTGCAAAGAAATAGTGATGGAACTTGGAGAGTACCTGTCAATTTAACCAAAGCTATTGAATATAAGATTTTATTGGATAATCAGGAATGGGAAGAAGGGCCCAACCATTCTTTTACGCCTGGGATTCCATCAACACACCGACCCAAATTCAGCGCTCTTCCTGCGCCGGTTCAAGCTTCATCAGTAGTTTCTCAACCTGCCCAACAAGACTCCATTAAAACATTGGTCCTCAAAGATGTTGGATTTGGAAACACACTTGCTGTGTGTTGCGATCCTCTCTGGGACAAAAAGCCCTTGGCTTTCACGCACAATGGAACAGATGGATGGTCAGGTCACGTCCCCGTTGGAAAAGACTTTAAGTTTGTCGTTCTCAAAAATGGCAACATCATTAAATGGGAAGGTTCTTCTCATCGTAAATTTGATGGTCAGACTTCTTCTGTCACCATTGAATCTGATCAAGTCCATTTCACCTAAACCCCATTGCATAACTATACCGAAAATGACTCAAAAGTTGGTTTTTGGCTGCGTTGGCTATGCAGCACATTTTTTGTCTTCACTCGCGCCTTGTGCTTGCACAATGGTCGCTCGCTCCAGACAAAAAATTTGCGCAGCCGCCTTGCCAAATTCCCAACTTTTGAATCATTTTTGGTATAATCGCGAAGTCGTAAACTCTTTCGTTCATAAAGAGAATTTATGGCCACGTTCGTTCGTCTAGAAAAATGTTTGCTTCCACCTCAAGAAACCGTTCGTTGGAATAAAGGAAAATTAACCATTAGTTTATCAGTCGGGTAAACCCGGTTTCGAATTCAATGACATTGCACAAGCAAATTATCTCAAGCAGCTTACAGAACGCATTCAGAATTATAGCGCCCGACATCGACGAGAAATTAAAGGGATCTTCTGTTGGGGTGATCTTAGACGTCAAATGGAATGGGAGAATGGATTTGATTCTTAGTTGCTTGCGATGCCTCGTTAGTTTTATTCAAAGAAATAGCGTGCCTTTCATATATAAAAAAGCAGCGCCATCAATAGAAATATGATTGTCGTGTAGTTCGCAATGGATTATTCCACCTCGCTTTGAAAGCTGATGAGCAATGAATCGTCTTTTTTTTAGCCGATTGGCCCAATAGGGGACTAAACTACAATGTGAAGCCCCAGTAACAGAATCTTCGGAGTTTGATTTTTTGGGATAAAATGTTCTAGAGACGAAGTCCGCAGTATTGCCTGGAGCAGTGACGACGATGCCGTTGACATTCAATTGTCTCAATATCTGCATGTCAGGATTGAGTCGCACGATTTCTTCTTCGGTTTCAGCAATAATAAGCAGGCGCCCTGATGAATCTTTGAAAGCCTGTTTTGAGATGATTCCAAGACTTTTTATGAGGAGAGGATCTAAAGGACATTCTGTAATAGGTCTTATGGGAAATTCAAATGAAAAGAGTTTATTTTTGTTGTGTAATTTTATAGATCCCTTAGGGTAGGAAACATCGATAGGTGATTCAGTAACATGCAATTGTTCAAAAATTACACATGCACATGCAAGGGTCCCATGACCACAAAGAGGAATCTCGTACTCTGGTCCAAACCAACGCATAGAGAATGTGTTTTTTTTATGTAATAGAAATGCAGTAGCAGGCAGATTATTCTCTGCTGCGATCGATTGCATAAGAGAGTCGGTAAGCCATTCATCTAAAATACAGACAGCAGCCGGATTTCCAGAGAATACTTTATCAGTGAACGCATCAATGTGATAAATAGATATTTTCATTTCTCGATGACCTAAGACAAATAGTTGCCCAGAAGCAACGCGGAAGTCAAGAACTTCGGTGTTCCAAGTTGTAACTGACAGCATAGCTGTTTTTGATGCCCTGGCATGGACTGCACCTGCCATTTTACGCACGCCTGCAAAATGATTTTAGAGATCATTTCTTTGGAATTAATCCAGCAGCATCTTTGTCGTTTAATGCTAACGAAGGATTCTTGTGTTTCAAGCGTTTTTCAACGTTTTTGATAGGCTCGGCTGGGGGGATATTTTCGGGCATGGCACCTCCAATTTTAGCAATGGTTGCCCGTACATCTTTACCTACGATCTCGTGAGCCTCCATGGCATCGCGGGGATGTTTAACACCCTCTCGTTTTAGCTTAGCTCGTGTTTGTGTCATCCGAAATAAATTGGCTGCTAGTTCTTCTGAATCCATTCGATCCATGAGTTGCTCTTTTAGGGGGATGCGCTTGCGAGTTTTGATAGCATCCACCCCTAGTCCTCCATAGAGCCCTTTGTAGCCAGCGTCATGGAACATGCCGAACATGTGATTTTGCACGCCTGCGTCTTTAGCGGCTCCAGAGAGAGCTTTGAAGTCTTGAGTTGTTTGCCTCCTGAGTTTAACTCGTTCTAGGTCAGTAGATAAAGCATCGGATAGCTCTTGACGGCGTGTTTGAATGGCAAAGTATTTTTGGGCTTCAGCGATTTCTGGTTTTCTCGGGTCGCCATTTTGGGCAATGAGGTAACAGGCGAAGCGAGAAAGATGATAATCATGTACTTCTCGTGCTGTTAGACTGCCAATTTCGACCATTTTACCGGCGCCGGTAAAATGGTTGCGTGGATCATTCCCAGATTGTCTGCAGGATTTCATGGCTTTTTTGATGGCCGGTTCAAACCGCTGCCATTTAGAGTAGCCAAGACAGGACTGGAGATCTCTTGCACTCCAATATTCTATTCCGTAATCGTTAATTTTTTTCAGGGACTCGAAGGACAAATTGGCTGGTGCAAGTTGTGTATAATCGGAATTTTCCATGCTATGCCTCTAATGATTTTTTTTGAAAATTAAGGATAAGCAGCGATGCCATATCGATCAATGATAGTTTTTTTAATGGTCGATTTTTACGCAATCCGCCAAAAACAACTGGAAAAAATCGGATTTTTCCATCAGGTGCCAGTAATTTCAACTGTACGATTTTTCCGTATAGTTGAACAAACCCTTCATTTTCAGAAAGTTGTATTTTTAGGTCAGACCAATATTGCCGAGGATTTTGGCTATCCGTTAAAACTGCTATGATGTCGATAATCGAAAAATACCATTCATCTTGATGGGATAGCCTTTCGGATTTGATAGTAAGGACCTATGCTATACAAAAGTTTGTGTCGCGTCAGGAAGTCGAAGTGAAGCGGGATGCAGCCCCGCGAACCAGCGCGAAGCGGACTCCTGGCTGTTTGGCAGAGCCGGATTGTAAAAATAATTATTTACCTATTTGAGAGAAAAAAAACACTTCTATTTTTCTCTTGTTCAGTCATAGAAATCCCACCCCTATAAGATAACCTTCTGATTTTTAGTAGGTTGCCTTTCATGTTCAAATTATTTTTTGTCGATGCCGAATTCTAATTATTATTGCTAATATAAAAATGATGTAATTGTATCCAATAAAATTGTATAACATAGTTTTAAAATTAAGGAGTAATTATGGCGCATCAAATTACAACAACACAAACAACCTCTAGGGCTTTACCTATTATACCACAAAATGCCCCCATTTTGCAGATACCATCAGACTGCCTCACCCAAATCTTTGCTAACTTAAACTTCTGGCAGATCGGGCCATCCATCTTAGTCTGCAGACAATGGCGCCATCTGTTGGAGGATGATGGTGGTTGGGAATCACTATTTAGATATCATTTTCCTGATGATGTTTCAAATGCGACTAAAAATTTCAAGAAAGCGTACCATTATTATTCAAACCTTGCAGCAGGGGTGTATGCTTCGTGTAGTCTTGATAAACATTATTCCCCAGTTTGTTGTGTTGTTTCAATTTCTGATAATGAATTTGTTTCACACGCTTGGGACGGGACAATCAAAGTCTGGGACTTAAAAACAAAAAGATGCACGTACACTTTCCAAGAACTCGAAAGAGAGGCCGGAGCTTTTGCAATCTCCAATAAGACTCTCTTTGCTGGGTGTGAGGATGGGACAATCAAAATCTGGGACTTAGAAACAAAAAACTGCACGGGCACTCTTCCTGGACATCAGGAAATGGTGAAGGCCGTTGCAATCTCTGATGAGACTCTCATTGCAGGACTAAGAGACGGGACAATCACGATCTGGGATTTAAAATCGAAAAGTTGCACGGCTAGAATCCAGGCACACCCAGGAGAAGTCAGAGATCTTGCAATCTCCAATAATCAGATCTTTTCCAGTGGCTATTGGGACTGTCAGATCAAGGTCTGGGATTTAAAAACGAAGAGCTGCACGGCAAACTTCCAGGGGAATGTTTTTATGGTCTTCGATGAGAAACTCTTTGCGGGGTCTAATTCTGGGGAAGGACCAATCAAAATCTGGGACTTAAAAACAGGAAGTTGCATGACCACCCTTAAAGGAGGTGAAGATGGAGTTCATCACCTCGCAATTTCCAACGGCATGCTCTTTGCATTATGTCAGAACGGCACAACCCAGGTCTACAACTTAACAAAAGGAAGCCATATGACCACTCTCCCAGGCGCCCATTCTATTGCAATCTCCAATAGCAAGCTTGTTTTAGGCCAAGGAAGTGGAATGATCGAGATTAGAGACTTTACAGCTGATCATGATGAAATTTTGGAAGGGATGGCTGAGTCACTGGAAGGAACGGAGAAGATCCGTGCTAGGGATGCCATTTTTCCATTTTCTAATATGCCAAAAAAAGTAAAAGATAAAGTCTACGGAAGGCTTTATGAACTTATCAAGTCTCGTTTGACAAACGATTACTGGGGATGCGCAGAACATGCTTTTCATAGCCAATATGGACAAGGAGCTGAAGACTCTGAAAGAGCGCAAGCTATCAGGCTCTATTTGGCAGAACGGTCCTCCCAAAAATGCCCCTTGTCTTAATGGGGAGCAGTACAAGCTCCTTCGTTCGAAAACTCATTGAGAATTAATCAAGAACGCGCCATCATCGCATACGTTTTTCTCAAACTCGATACATAAAAGTCCTCTCGGGGGAGATCTATGGCCACGTTCGTTCGCCTAGAAAAATGTTTGCTTCCACCTCAGGAAACCGTTCGTTGGAATAAAGGAAATGTAATCATTGAGCAACGCTCAACAATGCAAAAAGTCACTCACTATGCAATGAATGTTTCCGCATTCACAGGACTTCTCCTCGTTTCCCCCCTTACACTCGCCTATGATTGGATGATGCAAAAACAAGTGACTCCTATGCGAAGAGAGCCTGATATTGAACCTCCTCAACCTGCTTGGCCGCCTGCACAACGGGGATTTGCTTCCTCTCTTTTCCAGACATCGGGACTTGGCACCAAATGGAGCACATCACCTGAGTTGGCTGGTAAATGCGATTGGGACAAATGGATGGACAAACCTGACCATGTCATTCACGAAAAGGGATTTGATTACAAAAATTTCTTTACCGATGTTCTTTCCGACCCGGCTGTCTATATCCAAATGCTCAAGTCCCAAAACGTGACCGCTCATCGATTCTCCCTAGAGTGGTCTGTGATTGAGCCGCGGCGAGGAGAGGTGGATATGGCAGCAGTCGGTCTCTATCGAAATTTCATTCAAAAACTCATCCAAGCCGACATCACCCCTTCCGTCACATTGAGCCATTTTGTCGTCCCCGAGTGGTTTTATGAACAAGGGAACTTCCAAAAGATGGAAAACATCGATGCCTACGTCAATTTCGGACTGCGGGCAATGGAATTATTCCCCGAGGTCAAAAATTGGTGGTCTTTCAATGAACTAGGGATAAAGGCGTTCCAACAAACGCGAGAAATGTTTCCAACTGACCTCCCCGAAGGGAGCTCTCTCTCCAAACGAGTCCATGCAGCGGGTATCTCTACTCGGAATATGTTGATCGCCCACTGCAAACTGCACAGCCAAGTTGCCCGGTCGCACCCCGATAAAAAAGTAGGAGTGACTCATCAATGGCTTAAATTCGATATGGCATCAGGCAATCTGCTCGAAAGAATGTTCCGCTACTACTTTGAAAAATTCGGATTTCAACCTGTCTATGGATTTTTTAAAGACGGGCATTACACCTTTGAATTCCCCTTCATGGCAAACATTCACTTTGAAATTCCAAAAGAAGAATTTGAGGCAAATGGTCATTACCTGATGCGGCTAGGCGTGCAAGCTTATCCGAAGGCCATGGTGAAAATGGGACTCAATGATGGGCAAAAGCAACCCTGCGGACACGGAAGCTTCCAAAACTCGATGGTGACATTTGGATCTTCCTGCGAGCCAGGCGGTTCAGTCATGCGATTTGGCCCTCGTTGGAAGGCTGAGGGAATAGATGAGATTCTCGATGAAGCATTTGCTCTTACAGATCAAATCTACATCACTGAATATGGCTCCGATGCAAGAGTTTATCAGTCGGGTAAACCTGGTTTCGAATTCAATGACGTTGCACAAGCAACATATCTCAAACAGCTTACAGAACGGATTCAGAATTACAGCGCCCGACATCGACGAGAAATTAAAGGGATCTTCTGTTGGAGTGATCTTAGACGCCAAATAGAATGGGAAAACGGTCTAGAAAGCAGACTTGGTACAATCGATCCGGTCGTTGATAGCAATCGGCGTATGACTGGATGGCGTCCGACACATGCTTCTCATTATTTGGCTGGGGTTTATGAAAAAAAAGAACAGCAAGCAGACATTGCTTAATCTGTCTTAAAATTTCTTCGGACGACCTCTTCTTCAAAAATAACTCTATGATCAAATTTCTTGTTGAAAATGTTCTGGATGCATAAAATCGGCGAGCAATGCCTAAAATAGGATTACGCTATGACAAATTCTTCCAAGGAAAAAAAAGAAGCACAGTCACAAAATAAACTCGCCGTTTTCGAGGATAAGCATATCCGCCGTGTCTTTCATAATGGAGAGTGGTATTTTTCAATCGTTGATGTAGTTGAAGGATTGACGAATAGTTCCCATGCTCGTCGGTATTGGTCGGATTTGAAAATCCAACTTGCTGAAAAAGAGGGGTTTAGTCAGTTGTACGGAAAAATCGTACAACTGAAATTGGAGTCCAGTGACGGAAAAAAATACCTTACCGACACCGCCAATACGGAAACGATATTCCGCATTAAAGGAGGGCGATTTGTCCCAACTTGACGTTAAAAAATTGAATGGCGTATCTTTTTTTCTCACTTTCGTAATCGTGGAGGTGAAAAATGAGCACAGCAGTTTTTAATGCAGGTACCGAAATTGTCCCTTCCAGAATATCCTACAGCGAGGAGCGAAGTCCAAAACAGCAAAATAGTAACTGGTACTGGAGCATACTTTGCGCTCCGGTAGAAAAATTGGGAACCGTTCTTAGAAACAGTTTCTATTTGCCTCAGTATAAACAGAGCCATGATCTTGACATTGACTATAGCCTGGCGAAGGAAGATTCAGATAAGCTCGCCAGAGCAGAGCACTTCTCTGTCCGAGATGTCGAAGTCCGTTTAGATGATGTTATCCCTTTAATTTTTACAGTCCGATTGTTCGAATCAAAAAAACCCGTGAACAATAAAAAATTACAATTGATTTTGTTCAGTTTTTATGGGAATCATGAGGAGCACTCTGGCAAACCTGTGAGATGGGAACCTTTGAGTGTAAACGAACTAAGCAAAAGTCCGCTTTTGGTCTTAAAGGCTTTCCAGAGCAAAGGGGTGAGAGTGGATTCCTTAATTACTACGTCCTTGGGGAATGTAGTTCTCGATAGTCTTAAAGATATATCCACAAAGTCTTCAGCTGAAGCGGTCCCGTCTACAGTGGTAATCAATCGAGGACTCACTTCAGTAAACAAAGTCGCTGGCCAACTCTTTTCGTTTCCATTTAATTCTCTGCTTCACGGAGCTGCAAAACTCACGGGGTACGATGCAGATCCGGAACAGGGATTATTGACTTTTCTTCACAATCACCAAAACAGCAACAATCCTCCACGCCAGGTCGTGATGATCGAATGTCAAAAAGATAATTATTTTTCTGGTTCAAGCGGTTTCGAAAGTAACTATCATGATAAATTAACCAATTTAGGTGCACGGGTCTTTAGAGCAAGTTTTTATCCTTTTCCTTTTCAAGTGCGCGCACATCATGCCCTATCACTGGCGCATCTCACTAATAATCTCGCCACTAAAAAACTGTCTGATACAGCGAATTTCTCTCCTCGCGATGGCGAATCAGCCTCTTCTATGCTTGCAAGAAACGTTTTTTTAGCAGGGGACAAAGATGTTCATATCTGTTTTTACGTTGGCGGAAATGATGCGAACTTAGATTTGGCGACAGCTCGTGATGTTATTCCTCTTTTAGAAGACTTTGTAAAAGAGGGTAGGAAGATGGAATCAAATCTCCATGATAGTGAGATGGCAAGTTAACTCATTGCCGCTTTTGGGCTTGGTATATACTTTCTTGGTAGATCCAACGAGCAATTGTGTCCAACGTGATGGCGGCAGCAGCTGGATGACTGTTTGAATCGACTCCTCGGCCGACTAGGTCGAATTGAAGAGAGGCAGGAAGGCACGTCTTGATGACTGCAAATTGATATCCGCAAAAAGGCTGATCTGAAACAAATATAGCACTGCATGATTGCGGATGCGTTTGCAACCAGGCAATGATTGTATCTTCCGTATTGGGGCGCTTTAAAAATGACCCTACGGCTTTCATGGGCACAGCAATGAAGACGACGGGGAGTTTACGCATTGCGTCGGGAAGATCGGTTTCCTTCCAGAGGACGCGAGCTGCTTCAGATTCATTGTTACATCGGTCTGTCAGCCCATCGACTCGCTTATCAAGGGGCCTATCCCCTGTCAGCCAGACAATCTCGTTAAAACGGATTCCTTGGAGCCAAAGTTCCTTAAGATAATCGAGGCGCAACTGCATGCGTGACGTTGTGGCACCTAAAATCAGTGCTTTATCGTAATTTTCATAAGCGGGTTTCCATGAGGTGAATAGACCTTGCTTCTCGGCCCAGTTCAACACAAAAAGTCTTTGCTCAGGAGAAAGTTCGGCAATCTCCCACCGTTCTTGGCCAGGTTTGCGCAGCCATTGCTTTTGCGTCTCGGCGATGATGTCAGCGTCTTGGGGAATGTTCAAAGCCAAGCAAAGCTCAGAGAGTGCGGTAGAATCAATGACATGGTCTTGGATCGGCGCAGCAAAGCTTAAGCTTGAGAGGCAGATGGCAAGAAACAATAAACATTTTTTCATAAGGATGTTCCGTTTAAGAGATTAGCATACCGAACAAATAGATTTTAAGGCATTTGCAGTTAAGAAACGCGATGAAAATTAGGCGCTGTGGGATGTGAACAATGGATGTGCAGCACTGTCCCTTCCCTCAAGAGGTGAGTTAAGATTATAATTTGCTCTTAAACTTTTTTTCCCCTGTTGATTCTACCGCAGATGCTCGTTCTTCTTTAAAAGGAATGACAAGCTTATCAGGCATTACTCTTATTCCCGATTCTACTACAGATACCCGTTCTGCTTGAAGAGGATTAACAAGCTTAAGAAATATTCCTGATCCTTCAACCGAATTTAAGACAACCTTTTTTACTGCATCGTGCACTTCTCCATTTTTATCAATAAGACCATATTTTGTTAGAATTGACTTTGAGTCTCCGAACGGGCTGGAAATAAATTGGTGTCCAGCGTCTTTGCATTTCTTGACTAAATCAAATAAAGCTACGGGGTTTTCTTTAGCAGCAACTTTGAGACTGTTTGTTACTGCATTAACCGTCCCTTGGTAAACTTGAGAGCCGTCTTTGAGAGTGAGCAATGTTAAGGCTGACATAGTGTGTGTACTCTTTTGCTATTTTGTGGAGGTTTAAATCCTACATGGTAGGATCATTTTTCAGAATTAAACTTATTTTTTGGTCGATGTTTCTTACTGACCATTTTGCCGGCGCCGGCAAAATGGTTTCCCGAATGGATTAAACAACTCTCCATACCACAGAAACTCGTCAAGTGGATTGGGTTGCCGGTGCCGGCCACCCAATGCATTTTGCCCAATTCGATCTCTTTGCCGGCGCCGGCAAAGAGATGCTTAAGCGGGTCTGTTTGCGGGCGTACCCAAAGTGATCGTTAAAATTTACTTTGACGAAGAGATTAACCTCCTGACGAACAGGAATCAACTTTTTCCTATTTACTCTTGATCGAGAAACCGTGAGCAGGCATATTGTTCCCCCTTTCAAAGGGGGACCATGATCGCGTTTCTTTCATTGATATTTTCTTGCTGTTTTGCTGTGATTGCCCATTGTCAAACCCCTCGTTTATCACAACCTTGCGAGGAAAAGATGGATTATGAGCTGCTAAAAATCAAATCGTACAAGCATTGGGATGTTTACCTGCATGAAAACCAATGTTATCTGGGCAGAGTTTTTATTCTGCTCAAAGAGGATGAAGGCGTGGAAGACTTTTTGGCGATTGAGGGTGAGGCGAGAGAGGAGTTCTTCCAGATCGGGGAAGAGGTGAAGATGGCCCTGAGGACTCTATTCAAGCCCGATAAAATGAACTATGCCGCATTGAGCAATGTCTCCGATAAGATTCACGTTCATTTTGTGCCCCGCTATAAAGAGCCGCGCGAATTTAATGGCATGCTCTTTAAAGATGCGCGCTGGGGACAAAATTATGCCCCTTACGACCGTTCTTTCGTTCTGAAAGAAGAGCTGCTTTTTAAGATCAGAGATGCCTTAAAGGAAAACCTGGAGTAATATTTCCAATTGCTTTTATGTTCCGGCTTATAAAGAATAATTTTCTTAAATTTCTGGGGGTAACGATGTGTTCTATAGCTGCGTGTGCGTCTGCGTTTACACTTTCAAAAGAGAATCTTTTTTGCACCTCTTCATTCATCTCTGCAAAAGTAAGCCCTGATGGAAAAGCTATTGCTTACATAGGCGCAGATGAAACGGGAATCCCCAATGTCTTTATCATCGATAAAGCATCCGGCGAACGCAAGCAGATCAGTTTTTTCAAAAGCCCCGACATCATTCAATTTTTTTGGTCAAGCAATAGCGATAAGATTTTGCTTTTGAAGGATGAAGATGGGAAAGGCCGCATGGATTTGTATGGCATCGACATTGATTCTAAGGAGTATGTCGTGTACACGGAAAAATTTTCTAATGCCAATGCTAAAATCATCAAAGTGAGTTCTCAGAAAAACAGTGCTGTGATTGGTCTGAATGATAGGAATCTGCATTTTCATGATCTCTATTTATTAGATTTAGACTCAGGCGCATTGAGCCTTCTCTTTAAAAATGACGCCTATGCCAAGTTTTTAGTCAGCGACCAACTTACGCCTGTTCTTAAAATGAAGATTAATGAGGATGGATCTTGGACGGTTTTTACGAATAACGATGCGATCTTTATGCACCTTAGCTCCGAAGACGCCTTCCAAACAGAGTTCCTTTCTTATGATGAAAAGAAGAATGCTGTTTATCTCTTGGACAACCGCTTTTCAAACACAAACCAGTTAGTTGAAAAATCATTGTCTAAACCCACCGAAGAAATAGTTTTAGGAGCTCCAGCTGAAAGCGATGTGGATGAAGTGTTATTCATCGGCGGGGAGCCAAAAGCATATGCTTCTTACTATACCCAGAAAAAATGGTATGCTATCGATCCTGGCGTGGAAAAAGATCTCGCCATTTTAGAAAAAAATGTCGGGCGCAATTTCGAGATTTTGAGCCAATCCAAACAAGGGGATGTTTGGACCGTTTCCAATAGCATTCCCGATGAAGGAGGATATTTTTGGCTGTATGAACGCAAGGGACAAAAACTTTCCTTGCTCCATTCTCCTAACGCTTCCAAGGATCTTTTTTCAAAAATGTATCCCCTGGTTGTCGAAGCGAGAGATGGGAAAAAATTGGTGTGTTATCTCACCCTGCCAAAGGAATTCGACAAAGGGGGCTATGTCGATGCGCCGATTCCTCTTGTGGTCATGCCTCACGGCGGGCCATTTAAAGTGCGCGATAAATACGAGTTCAATCCTTACCATCAATGGATGGCCGGATGCGGTTATGCGGTCTTGAATGTCAATTTCCGGCTTTCTTCGGGATTTGGAAAAGGGTTTGTCAATGCAGGAAATGGGGAATGGGGAGGAAAGGCGCATTTAGATGTGATTGATGCTGTAGACTATTGTATTGCCAAGGGGATCACAAGCCGGGGCCAATTGGCCATTTTTGGAGGAAGTTACGGCGGATATGAATCTCTTGCGGCCCTCACGTTCACTCCGGATTATTTTACCTGTTGCGTTGCAATTTGCGGCCCTTCCAACTTAAAGACCGTTTTAGATAATGTGCCCCAGTTTTGGGAATTTACCTCCAAACCTCTCTCAGATAAGATGATGTTTTTTACGAAAAAGGCATTCATCACCAGCATGGGAGGGGATCCCGATAAAGAGGAAGGAAAGAGTTATTTGGAAAAATGTTCTCCTCTAAATTTCTTGGAAGGGATCAAAGCGCCTTTATTGCTGGTCCATGGGAAAAATGACCATATCGTTGCGGAAAAAGAATCTCAGCAAATCTACGAGAGCATGAAGAAAAATTGTAAGGATGTGACCTATGTTCTTTTTCCTGATGAAGGCCACCGTTTTGCCAAATTTCCCAACAAAATGGTCTACTTAGATCGTTCTGAATTTTTCCTGTCTCAGCATTTAGGGGGAAAATATCAACCCATTGCAAAAGAAACGGCAGACGCGTCAACGGCGATCATTTCAAATTAGTCGGGAAAAGAGCTTCGCTCACGGATCTATTTTTCAATTGCGATACGGACTGTTTTGCCGCATTCCAAAGAAAATGGATATCCACGCCTGTCGCCACTAATTGAAAGCCTTGCTCGATGTACTTCTTTGCATCTTCGGCATGTTTGGCAAAGATACCTATCGTCTTTTGATACCGTTTGCATGTGTCGAGAACTTTCTCTATCGCTTCTAAAATCTCGGGGTCATGGATAAGGCCTAATTTTCCATAACTTCCGGAAAGGTCGTAAGGACCGATGATGATCCCATCTAATCCGGGGACTTGCACAATTTCTTCGATATTCTCCACTCCGACTTTGTGCTCGACTTGCACGAACAACAATCTTTGCCCATTGGCCTTTTTCTTGTACTCTCCATCCATTCCATAACAGCTGCAGCGGGCCATCCCCACGCTTCGTGTTCCTTCAGGCGGATAATAGGAAGCGTCGACGGCCCGTTCCGTTTCTGCTTTGGTATTGACGTGAGGAATAATGATCCCTTCCACTCCAAGATCAAGCGTCCGCCTAATCCATTCACCACTATTGACGGGAATCCGAACAAGAGCTGCGCATTCCCTATTTTTCGCTTGGACCATTTGCTGAACGTCCATCAGACTAAGCGGAGCATGTTCCATATCGATCCAAAGCCAATCGTAGCCGCACTCGGAAAGCATTTCGGTGACGCTGGACAGATTCATCGTGACGATCATGCCATGAAGAGTCTCATGGGTTCTCATTTTGTCTTTAAAATGCATCTTTTTACTCCCGTCAAAGTGAATAAAGGGTAAAGCAATCACGGATTTGATTCAAATTCTCCCTTAAGTTAAAAGTGATGGACAGCGAGGGTTATGGAAGGCAATATAGTGATCAAGGGAATCAGTCACATTACTCTAATTTGCAAAGACCTAGAAAAGTCGGCACATCTTTTTTGCGATCTATTGGGAGCCAGAGAAGTGTATTCAAGCGGTGAAAAGAAATTCTCAATTTCAAGGGAAAAATTTTTGCTCATCGGAAACCTTTGGGTAGCTCTGATGGAGGGACAACCTTTAGATCGCTCATACAATCACATTGCTTTCCAGGTTGAAGCAGAGACTCTGCCCCTTTTCGAGAATAAAATTCGTGCAATGGGATTAGAGCTTGCCACCGCCAGAGTTCGCGATCCACAGGAGGGAAAATCCGTCTATTTTTACGATTATGATAATCATTTATTCGAACTGCATGCGGGAGACTTAAAAACACGTTTAAATTATTACCATTTGGAGGAATGTAAAAAATGAATCCTTTTTCTCACGAAGCCTTATCTTTAGAGGGGACTAGAGAACTTGTTTACACAGCCATGTCTAAGCATTATTTTTACTTTCGCATGCACATTTCGCGCTTTGTATTGGAACAAGGAAAGACGCCATTAAATCCTTTTATGCTTTTTGATTATTTCCTATTGGATAGCGTGGATAGAAATCATGTTAGGGATGCCAATAATTCCGTTGTTTTGAGGGCAGATCAGATTTGGGTTTTTGGCCCCATTTCCAACGGTGTTCTTGCGGAAATAATTCTCGCTCAAAAAGCCAAGAAACCCATTTCTTATTTTAAAATTTTAAAGCCTCATCTGATTGTTCCTGTCAAGGAAGAGGAAGTGGAAATGGAAGAAGAAGTAAAAGAGTATAAATCTGTTGTGTTATAAAAGGCCTTGTATGATCGAGAAGAAATTGAGATGTTTTTTGTTGTTTTTGATAATGGGTTATGAATGTTGGGCTGAAGAAACTTGGAAAGGTGAACTTATTCATACTGAATACGTACATCCAATTGATGATGATACAACCATTCCGTTACCATTTGTTAAATTAAGAGGTAAAATCATACAGCATACTTTCCCTGGAGTTCCTAATTACGAGAGCATAGAAGATGGTGATGCCCCGGAAACGCGATGGGTACTTGTTATTCCAGAAACTGAAATTCAAGATCTCAGACGATCCAGGTACATTCCACAAGAAGATATTTTCGGATCTAGGCAAAGAGGCTGGGTTCAACTCATTTCCCCAGGCGCAGAAGAAGATCCTTCACTATTTATAAATGAACCAGTCGTTGTTGAAGGATACTTAGGGACATTGATTTTTCATATTCATACACCTATAACAATTGAAGCGACAAATATTTATGATGAAGCTCAAAAAACTGATTAAAGCTGAAGATGGTCCTATACCGAAAATGACTCAAAAGTTGGTTTTTGGCTGCGTTGGCTATGCAGCACATTTTTTGTCTTCACTCGCGCCTTGTGCTTGCACAATGGTCGCTCGCTCCAGACAAAAAATTTGCGCAGCCGCCTTGCCAAATTCCCAACTTTTGAATCATTTTCGGTATAGTAATTCTGTAATTTACTATGACGAGGAGGGTAATAAACTCATCCGATATTGGAAGAGTTATGAAGGACAGCCGGCAGGACAGGCAAGCACGAGATCATGGAGAAATAACAACCCTGGTAATTTGTCTATGGGAGCTTTTGCAAAAAAAAATGGAGCCATTGGAGGAGCTGGGCGAATACCAAATAATGAAAATAAAGATCTTAAGTTTGCCGTTTTTCCCGATTATGAAACTGGAAGAAAAGCCAAGCCAAGCGATTAAAGGAAGGAAATATGTATATTGACTCGACCCTGAATGAATTTGTCAGAAAATATACTGGGGTTAAAGCTGGCGCCCCTGATACTCAAGAAGTTATAGATTATAGAAAAGCAATTCGTTTTTTTACAAAATTTGAAATGGAACGGACAATTCGGTCACTCAACGACGATGAATATGAAAAGTTGCTCGATGCAATGAAAAAACATGAGGGCTGGAGGGAAGGGAAAGAAGAAATTATCGAGGTAAAGAAAATTCTAGGAGTTCATGTTAAGAAAAAAGTTATTTTTGAATTTCTTGTAGGGAATGTAATAGAGAATAAGTGGATTCCTAAACAAGAGGCCATCCTTCTTGCCGAAGAAGGCAACCTGCATGCCATTGTCATTCATGGAAAAAACAGTAAATATTTAAGACCTAAATATCATGGCAGGCCATTTAAAGATATGATATGTATGGTCGATATGGAGGAATGTTCAATTGTGTAGAACGTAATTTGATCTACAACAATATTCAGAAAATTCAGTCAAAACCTGTTGTTAAAAATGCCTATGCAGCCCAAAATTGGTCATCCCAATTGGAAAGGCGCCTATGGCAAAACAAATCCTCTTTAAAACCCTCGTCCTCTTTTTAGTTCCTTTCTCTCTCTTTGCCAATCAAGTCCAAAGACGGGCAGCTCTGGACGTCGGTTCCGGGAAAATCAAAATCCAGGTTGCCGACGTGGATGCCGAAGCGAATCGCATCATATCCACCCTTTTCGTGGATGTCGCCTGTGTCGCTATGAGAGAAGATTTGTCCAAAAGCTTGGATGGACGCTTAAGCGCGGAGATCCAAAACAAGACTGTGGAAGCGATCTCTGAGTTAATCAAGAAAACAGTTCCATTTTGTCCCGAAGCCTATCACGGCATCGCCACTGAATCTTTGCGCATGGCGAAGAATGGAGATGAGCTCGTTCAGAGGATTCAATTTGAAACAGGCATACCCATCACCATTATTTCCCAAGAAGAGGAAGGCATTTTAGGATTTACTTCGGCGACAAGCCAGACTGAGATTGGCTTTGAGGATGCTGTTTCCTGGGATTTTGGCGGGGGCAGTTTTCAGATGACGGCAAAGTGTGGAGATCATTTTTGCGTCTATCAGGGAAAATTGGGAAAAGTTCCGATGAAACATGCTTTATTGAGGCTGCAAGGAAAGGATACGGAGAGGGCCTTTAGTCCCAACCCTATTTCTTTATCCGAGGCAGAAGCTGCGATTCTAATGGTGAGAGAACGTTTAAGAGAATTTCCGAATGAATTGCGAGAGAAATTGAAGGAGCCCAATGTCGCAGTCTTAGGGATTGGGATCAATCCAGTATGGGGAATGCAGGAGAGCTTCAATTATACTCAAAGCGATGTCATGAAGGCCATCATAGATCGGCTCAATCTCGATGATTCCGCCATCCAGGTCAAGGACGCAATACCGGAAGAGCGGGAATTCCTTTCAGCTTATGTGGTCTCCAATCTCATTTTAGCCTATGGGATCATGACGGAATTAAACATTGAACAAGTGAAATATGTGGGAACAACAGGGGCCAATGCGACAGGCGCCTTGCTCACGCCAAAATATTGGAACGAGGGAGAATCAAAATGAGCGTAGATGCTGTTAAGCACCCTTCAGTAGTGGTTGTGATCGGCTGTGCAGGTTCGGGCAAGGGGACTTTCTCGCAAGAAATAGCAAAGCTTGCCCCTCTTAAGCATCTTTCGACTGGCGATATCATGAGAGATGAGAGAAAGGATCCGAATTCTGAAATTGGACAACGGTATAATACGGAAATAGCAACCCACAAACGGATGCCGTTTGACCTCATAAAAAGTATCGTAGAAAAGCACATGGAAATAGTGTTGAACGAACAAAAAGGGATCATTCTCGATGGATATCCCAAGGACAAAAAACAGTGCGAGCATTTAGATCAGTACTTGGACTCCAAAGGCCTAAAAGAGAGAATGCAGATTGTTCTCGTCGATACCCTTCCTGAAACGGCGATCGAGAGGGTCGCACACCGGCAAACCTGCGGGAAATGCCATCGGATTTATAATTCCCAATCTTTATCTCCAAAAGTTGTTGGAGAGTGCGATGAATGTCATGAAAAGCTGAACGCGCGCATAGATGACAATCCCGAAGGGACAAAGGAGAGAGTAAAAAATTTTAAAGAGGAAATGGGAGAGGTCCTCGAATATTACCAGAGCAGCGGCCGCCTCAAAACACTCGATGGGAATGGGAAGCCTGAGGTGTGTTCGGAACGGTTTATCCAATTCTATCAACAGCAATTGGTAAAAGTTTAGTGAAAATCATCCTTTGTCTTTTACTATTCTTTTGTGCCGTTTCCAACCTGGAAACGGCCCAGCCTTCAACGATTGTTATTTTTGGCGCGACTGGCGACCTGACTGCGCGCAAAGTGATGCCCGCCCTCTATCATTTGGCGGAATCTGGGAATTTATCGGAAAATACTGTCATTGTCGGGGTTGGACGAAGAGATTACGACAATGCCAGCTTCCGGGCTTTGATGAGAGAAGCAACCAAGGCTTCAGAGACATCGTGGAAGGATTTTGAGAAAAGACTTTTCTATCAGCGAGTTCATTTTGAATCCGATCAAGGCTATGAGGATTTACGCAGTCTCTTGCGTGATTTGGACCGAGATTTCTTGACGCAAGGCAATAGGCTTTTTTATCTAGCCACTCAGCCGAGCGCTTTTGCGACAATTATTGAAAAATTACATGCCCACGATTTGATTTACGATCCGAAAGTGAAAACTTCACTGGGAAAGTGGTCTAGAGTCATCATCGAAAAGCCCTTTGGGCACGATTTAGAGTCCGCGGTTGAACTGCAGGGGCAAATTGCAAAATACCTTGATGAGAGCCAAATTTACCGCATTGATCATTATTTAGGAAAAGCCGGCGTTCAAAATCTCTATACGTTGCGATTTGAGAACGTATTCTTCGAACCGATCTGGAATAACCGGTACATCGATCACGTTCAGATCACGATGAGCGAACAGATCGGAATCGGCTCGCGGTCTAAGTTTTGGGAAGAAACAGGATTACTTAGGGATATTTTTCAAAATCACCTCTTGCAACTCTTGTCTCTTCTCGCGATGGAACGCCCTCAATCGTTACAAGAAATCCACAAAGAAAAAATAAAACTCCTCAAGGCGATCCGGCCCTTCTCGGATCTCGAACATACTGTCGTCCGCGGCCAATATGGCGCTGGGGAGATCGACAATCACGCTGTCCCCGGTTATCGGGAAGAAAAAGGGATTCCCGCCCATTCTCTCGTCGAAACCTTTGTCGCCGCCAAGATCTTCATCGATAATGAGCGATGGAAAGGCGTCCCGTTTTATGTGCGAAGCGGTAAGCGTTTGGCATCCCAAATCACTGAAATCGTGGTAACTTTTAAAGAAAACCAAAATACCCTGGTCATTCGGATTCAACCCGATCCAGGGGTTTTTCTGAAAATGTTACCTAACAACGATTCTGTAGTCATGGGCTATCCAATCGATTCGTCGCCGGAAGCTTATGAGAAACTGATTTTTGATTGCATCCGCGGCGACAACGGTTCCTTTGTCACAGCGGAAGAACAAATAGAAGCTTGGCGTCTGCTTGCTCCTATCATTGACCATTGGAAAACATCTTCCTTAAAAGAAGTTCCCCATTATGAAGCAGGAGGCTGGGGGCCGAAAGAAGCGGACGACTTATTGGAAAGGGATGGGCGCATGTGGCTGATCTCTCCCTCACAATGAGGCAAGGGAGAGATTAAAAACCCTTATCGCTTTGGTTGCTTCGGAGGGAACGGATGCTGAGGCTTCGGTTGTTGAGGTTGTCCTGGGGGGCGTTGCGGTGACTGATGTGGTTGATGCGGCTGATTAGGCTGCTGTCTTGGTGGTTGTCCCATAGATATTGCTCCTGGTTAAAGGAAAGCTTTTTTGCTTTCTATCTTTGAATTAAACGAATTTAAGAAAAAAATCAAAAAATATTTACTTCCCATCCGTTTTGATTGACTTGATTTACCCTTTATGGGTAGTTTCATAAGGATATGTCATCTAGAAAAATATCTCTATTCTCTCTTGTTCTGCTCATCGTTGCTGCGATCGACAGTATCCGCAATTTGCCGGCTTCTGCGCTCTTTGGAAGTTCCTTGATCTTCTTCTTTATTTTTTCTGCCATCGTGTTTTTAATTCCCACATCATTAGTGGCGGCAGAACTTTCTGCGACTTTCCCCGAAAAAGGCGGGGTCTACCATTGGGTAAAGACGGCTTGGGGAGAAAAATGGGCGATGGTCGCCATTTGGCTTCAATGGATCAACACGATGGTGTGGTACCCAACCATTCTTTCGTTCATAGCAGGAACAGCCGCGTATCTGATCAACCCCGATCTTGCGCAGAGTAAATGGTATTTGATCGCCGTTATCCTCATCGTTTTTTGGGGCATTACTCTGGTTAATCTCCGCGGGATTCAAATGTCTGCGAGAATCAATAGCTTCTGTGCTCTGATTGGAACGATCTTTCCCATGTTTTTTCTGATTATATTAGGGGGAGTTTGGGTCTTTGGCGGGCACACACTGCAAATCAGCCTTCAGGCCGATCAATTGTTTCCTTCGCTGGGCCAAACTACCAATTGGGTGGCGCTGATTGCCATTATGGCCTCTTATCTGGGGATCGAGCTTGCCGGGGTCCATGTCAACGATATCCATAAACCCCAAAGTAATTTTCCGAAAGCCATCTTGTTTTCGAGTTTATTTATCCTTTTTTCCATGATCTTCGGGTCGCTCTCGATTGCTGTTGTCCTACCTGAGAAAGAGATCAACCTTGTAGCAGGTGTCATCCAAGTCTTTAGCAATTTATTCTCTGTTTTTGGACTAAAGGCGCTGACGCCCGTCCTCACTGTTTTAATTGTGGTCGGATCGATCGGCGGGATCACCAATTGGCTGATTTCTCCTGCAAAGGGGCTGTTGCACGCTGCTGAATTTGGTTATTTGCCGCGTGTATTTATGCGTAAGAACAAACATGGGGTCGCTCAAAACATTTTGATCTGCCAGGGCATTTTAGTCAGCTTGCTCTGTTGGATCTTTCTTCTGGTTCCTAGTGTCAATGCCTTTTACTGGTTTTTGACCGCACTCAGCACCGAGTTATATATGCTCATGTATATCCTTATGTTCTTTTCCGCCTGGCGGTTGCACTATAAATATGTCAATCGACCCAAAGCGTTTAAGATCCCGGGCGGAACTTATGGGATGTGGACAACCTGTTTGTTGGGATTGATTGGCTGTTTGAGCACGATCATCGTCAGCTTTTTCCCGCCGGGAAATGTTAATATTGGATCCCATGCCCGCTACATTCTCATGATCTGCGTCGGCAATGTCTTGAGCATCTCGCCCGTCTTGCTATTTTATCTCTACAAGAGGCGAAGCAGAGTCTAACAGATTCACAATCTCATCGAGTCCTGGCATTACCTCTTCCGGAGTGTTTGCGGACATGTGATATTGATGTTTTGCCAAGACAAAGAAATGGTCGATCGATTTAGAATTAAATGTTAAAGGTTCGATGTTTGTGCAATAAGGTGCGAAAAGATTGAATTGGAACCCGTTCGGCAGCCTTTTCGTAAACGCATCCCGCATTTCCACTTCATTGAAATTCATGTCGCCCATCGCAATCGTCACTTCATTGGGGGAAGAGAGGGAAGCAACGTAGGTGGCAAATTCCGCGGGAGCTGGGTTCCCCGGCTCGCCGGGTAAATGGGTATTGACGATGCGCCATGTTTCTTGCGTGTCTCTTCGGGTAAAGCAGAGGTTTATCGCGCTTTTTTTCTCGTCTTTGGAAAAGATGCCCTCTGCAACTGTACTGCGATCAGGATCGTAAGCGAGGACCCTCCTGTCATAGATGATAATATTTTGATCTTTGACTTGATCCAGGGTAGTCTGGATTACTGAATATTTAGTCGGGAGTCTTCCGCATCCTTCAAGCTGGATTCGCAACTCCCTGATGAAGGCGGTGCTGCACTCTTGTAAAGAAATCACACTGCGGGGATGTGTCGGATGCTCCAGCATCGATTTGATGCATCCGATGACGTGCATGTCGCGGAAGGTGAGTTTTGAGCCTTCAAGATAAATATGCTCATCTGCAAGTTGAGATCGAGAGAGGCCCTGTGAATTTTTAAATACCCAATCCATGTATTCAGAATTGAGAACATTCCAAGAAGCGATGTGAAGCCCGTCGATGGTCATACCGATCGGAAGGTGGTCGGATGGAAATTGCCATTTTTCTTGCAGCTCTCCGACGTATTTACCCATGGGAACTTCAGCCTTATGGATCGCCATGAGATTGGGCTGATAGGCGTAATCAAAACGGATTTTTCGAAGGGAAGAACTTTTAAAACCTCCGGTGGGAGGAATTGTTCTTTCTTGCGCGACAGGGTGGGCAGAGGCTGTAGCCGGGATCGTCAGAGGCCCGATGATCAAACTGCTTAGAATTTTAATATTATCTGTCATCAGACTTCCAAAAAAATTTACAGAAATCATAACTCAATTGTGTAAAAATTTCCATCGATTTGATGCAAAAATTGCTTGTTCCTAAAAAATTTTTTTGCGTTTAGTGTTGAATAAAAAATTTAATAATGAGAATGTGAACTTGAAAAAGTTGATAAGGGTATTTGCTTTCTAGGGCAGAAAGCATAAGTCCAATCAAAAGTTTCCATGACAATACAACCTGGAGGAAAACATGGCGAAAAAAAGGAAAAAAGCCAGAAAAACAAAAAAAGCAAGAAAAAGCAGAAAAACAGCAAGACGTTCGACTAAGAGTAAGAAAAGAGCGACAAAAAAAAGATCTTCTCCAAAAAGAAGAAAAAGAACGAAAAGAAAACCTTCTGCTGCGATGATGAAAAAGAGCATGACAGGCGGCGAAACTGGCGGAAGCTGTTCAACTTGCTAAATTTTTTGGGCTTACAATTCTTGAACCTCGAGAGCTATCCTCTCGAGGTTCATTGTTTTTTGTGATGATTTAAAATTTTAATCAAATGCAAAAAGCAATATTTTCCATCGATTTCTTTTACCAACCTTGCTCTTTTTAGCTGATTCAATAAGTGTAGATTGCCTTTTGCTTTTTTAAACGAAGCGTTAGAAAAAATAGGATTTTGAAAAAGGAAAAGCAGAGGCTCTTGTTTTAATTCAGGCAACTTTTCTTTGACCTCATGATATAGGGAATTAATCCGCTTAAAAACGCGCAGAATTTTCCTCATTTCAATGCTCATTCCTTTCAGAAAAAAGGCAATCCACGATTCCCATTTATTTTCCTCTGTTGTTTTAAAAAGCTTATAAAAATATTGCAATCTATGCTTAAGAAAATAACGGCTAATAAATAGAAAGGGCAGTGGGGTCGCTTTTTTTTGATAGAGAAAAAGCGGGACTAAAATTCTTGCGACGCGTCCATTCCCATCCATAAAAGGGTGAATGATCAAGAACTGCGCAAAAAAAAGGGCTAATTGAATAAGGGGTTCTTTTTCATTTTTTTTAGCATACTGAAGAAGCTCCCTCATTAACTCTTCTACTTTTGTAGCTGTTGGCGGGTAAAAATAGGCTTCCTCCATTTTACAGCCCCTAGGCCCAATCCAGTTTTGCCGATTTCGATATTTACCTAGTTCAGTTTTTGAAGCGGAGTTGCGTTTGGCTTTTTTATGGATAGCGCATAGAAACTCTTTGCTCAAGGGAGTTTTTTGGATCTGTTTGCAGGCCCAAAGTAAAGCCTTTCTATAATCGAAAATAAGGTGGAGCTTTGCATTTTTCAGCTGCTCCTTCTTTTCCAAAAATCTCAGAAAATCAACAAGGGTCGTTTTGACCCTTTGAGATTCTACAGACGAGATCGATTCGATGTTGACCAGCTGAAAAAAAAGATCCTGAGGCGAAGGGGATCGAGTGAGAAATGAGTTGAATTCTTGAAGCAAGCCGTTTGCCGTTCGCAATGGCCTTGATACTCTTTTTTTATGCAAACGGCGCGGCGGGAATGCATGGGGATGAAAAGGGATCATCCTTCACTAATAACAAGTTTTAATTTTTTCATTAACCTGAAAAAAAAACCTTAAGTTTATCGAAGAAACTCCGTTTGCGAGGGGAGTTTTGTTCTTTTTCGAGCTCGCCGAATTGGCGGAGGAGCTCCTTTTGCTTATCATTGAGATTGACAGGGGTTTCCACAGTAACTGTGACCAGCATATCGCCGCGCCCGCGTCCGTGGACATTAGGTGAACCTTCTGCTTTAACGCGGAACGCTTTTCCGGTTTGAGTGCCTTCTGGGATTGAAATTCGGCACGAAGTTTTATGCGGTGTCGGCAGCTCTTTTTTACACCCGAGTGCAGCTTCAGAATAGCTGAGTGGAAGTTCAATGAGAATGTCGTCGCCTTCTCTTTGAAAGATAGAATGCGGCTCTACGGAAATAAAGACATACAAATCGCCCGGGAGGCCGCCGCCTTCTCCAGCATCCCCGTAACCTGACATGCGCAGGCGCACGCCGTTGTCTACGCCGGCGGGGACTTTAATTTTTATCTGCTGTTTCTTTTTGACGCGGCCTTGTCCTTGGCAATCGGGGCAAGGATCGGTGATTGTTTTGCCTTTCCCATAACATTGGGGGCAAACGCTTGTCATGCTGAAAAAACCACGGCTTTGATGGATTTGGCCCGAACCTTTGCAGCGAGAGCACTTTTTAACACTGCTCGGCGTTGCTGCCCCAGATCCTTCGCATCGAGAACAAGTCGCATAGTTGTTTAAGGCCACTTCTTTTTCAACGCCGCTCATCGCCTCTTCGAAAGAAATGGAGAGGTTCATTTTTTTGCTGGCGCCCTGGACTCCTCCCTCATCAGCTTCGGACTCGAAACCGAAAAAGGAATCGAAAATCGATCCTCCTCCGCCGCCTCCGCCCCCGCCAAAAGCGCCCATAAATGTGCGCAATGCTTCTTCCATCGAGGAAAAACCGGCATGGCCTCCAGGACCTCCGCCCATGCCTGCTCCTTTTAGAGCATCTGCGCCATATTGATCGTAAATTTGACGTTTTTTTTCGTCGCTAAGAACTTCGTAAGCTTCCGAGATCTCTTTGAATTTTTTCTCGGCAGCAGTGTCGCCAGGGTTGCGATCAGGGTGGTGCTTCAAGGCGCTTTTTCGATAAGCCTTTTTGATCTCATCCTGCGTCGCGCTGCGCGATAGCCCTAAAACTTCGTAGTAATCACTCATAAAAATATTCGTCTGTATATATACACAAATGAACTCAAAAGTTGGTTTTTGGCTGCGTCGGACAGCCACTGCATTTGAGCCCGCCTGCATCGCACAACTTATTCAAGTTGTGCTGCTTCGGCGCCAGCTTCGCTTGGCTCAAATTCAGGGCGCCTCCTTGCCAAATTCCCAACTTTTGAGTTCATTTGTGTATAGCTGTGAGTATAACAAAGGCTCGATTATTCACCAAGAAATTTAGCAAACGCTGGTGCTAATTGCTAAATCTAAAGAATTACATCGGATTATAGATTCTAGGCTTGGTCTTCTTGTACTTTTGAGCAGCTTTGGACTTCGCGCGGCTTTTTACAGAGGGCTTATCATAAAATCGATGAGCTTTCGCTGATTTCATGATTCCTTCTTTGTCGAGTTTTTTCTTTAAAGCTCTCAAGGCTTTATCAATGGGTTCTCCTACTCGCACTTTAACACTTGGCATGGACATTTGATCCTGAGTTGTTAAATTTAGTTTAAAAAACAAAAAACCACTCTCTTGGCTTTGTGTCGCTAATATTATGAGAGAAGGAGATATTATTTCAACTGGCCAATGGCCATTCCGCGTTGTTGGTGCATTTTTTCGCAAGGGCGCGCTGCGCTTCGCGAAAAAATGCACCGACAATGCGTCTATTTCATGGGTTAAATAATTCTCTTGTTGACAAATTCAAATTTCGATGGGTATAAGAAATGGCGCTGAAAATTTTAATTTGGTGCCTTATGCGCAACATTCGGGGAGTTTTCACTTAATGCTTCTGGCCATGAGCATTCAGATAGATGAGTTCGACGTCATCCAAAGGGGTGGAGGTTTCTTCGGAGAGGAAATGGGATAATAATTGCATGTTGGGAAGAAGAGGAAAAACAGACTTTTTCTGAGAGGATACAGGAAGGTCTTTAGAGGAAGTGCAAATCAGAAATTCGACAGCTTCAAACTTAACGAGTTCTTCGGGGTTGCAAAATGCAGTTTCGTATTCAACACCTCGGGTGAAAGAAACCGATCCTGACAGCACATAAAACTGGCCCGAACGCGCTGGGAGGAGAATGGCAAATGTGCCTTCTTGGCTTGGCATAAAAGCAAGAAGAGAGTTGAACGATTTCATCGGAATCTGCAAGCCGAAGGCGAGGCTTTTAGCGACCGCGACTCCGAGCCGCGTGCCCGTATAAGAACCTGGGCCGATACCGCAAGCGATCAAGCTGAGATTTTTGGGAGATTGGATATGGTCTTCGATCAGTGCTTGAATGCTGGGAAGCAGTTGATTGGAGAGGAGATTGTTGTGTGTAAAAAATTTTTCATCCAAAACTTGATTTTCTTTTGTCAAAGCAATCAGGCATTGGTCTGTACTTGTGTCTAAAAGTAAAGAGTACAAAGGCAGCCTCTTGATTTACGGGTAGTTTAACATATCTGGAAAGGAATAAAAATCGAAAAATTGCTTTCTTGAAATTCATTAAAAAATTGAATGGTATACGACTATGAAGAATATGAACGAGATTTCAAAATTACTTATTACGGATAAACAAGAAAAAATCCGAATTCAATGGCGTGTGACAGTTGCCTCGATATCGTTGCTCTATTTAATTCTAGCATTGATTCTCATGTTGATTGAAGTGCGCTACGGGTTTGTTGCTTTTCTACTTTTGGCCATTATTTTAATGAAGTTATCATTCGCATGGTTCTGCGCTTACAGAAAGCCCGGGACAAAATTTATATCTTATATGCTGTTGATACAACCGGTTAAATTGATGTTTTTAATATTGTGTTCCATTTTTTTGACGAACCAGAAGTATGGGATGTGGAGCGTGCTTGTTTGGACGATTACAATCTCTTTGGTTTGGCTCTATATCGCCTCTTGGAGATTGAGAGGAGTTAACAAAGCCATTCGGGATTCAAATTTCATTTGATTTGTTGGTATTTGAGATAGGCAACAGTCTCAGATGTGCAATGTCAAATCTTTTGTATGCTTTTAAAAAAAAGCTGTCCATAAACCCGCTTGCCCAGTTAAAATCAAGGCGCTGCCAAGATATCAGTAGGGAAGGAGACATCCTTGAGCAAAGAAAATGAAATCATAGAAGATGAGACCCTCGAAGAAGCGCTAGTCGAAGCTGTTGAGGACTCGGTCAAGCAGGACCAACAGCGGGATAAGTCGGTGGAGTCGCCCGGCGAGGTCTTTGTTATCCCCTTGACGCGCCGCCCTTTTTTTCCAGGGATGGCTGCGCCGATTGTCATCGAACCGGGCGCCTATTATGAAGTGCTCAAGACGGTGGCTAAATCCGAACATAAATGCATGGGCCTTTTCCTCACCAAAAAGGAAGATGTCAATGTCTATAAAGTGGGCTTTGACGATCTCTACGAAGTGGGTGTCCTTGCGCGCATTTTGCGGATTATTCCTATGGAGCAAGGCGGAGCCCAAGTCGTCCTCAACATGGAAAAGAGGATTTCGATCCACAAGCCGCTAAAGTCGGCAAATATCTCAAGGCTCAGATCGACTATCACGAAGATATCTCACGAAGAAAGACTACTAAAGAGCTCAAAGCCTATTCGATCAGCATCATCACGACGATCAAAGAGCTGCTGAAGCTCAATCCTCTTTTCAAAGAAGAGCTGCAGATTTTTCTCGGCCATTCCGATTTTACGGAACCGGGAAAACTCGCCGACTTTGCTGTGGCACTGACGACAGCCTCACGAGAAGAGCTTCAAGAAGTTCTCGAAACGTTTGATCTTCAAGGCAGGATCGACAAAGCGCTCGTGCTGTTAAAAAAAGAACTCGATTTGAGCAAACTGCAAAATAGCATCAATCAAAAGATCGAAGCGACCATCTCCAAAACGCAACGCGAATTTTTCCTGCGCGAGCAGCTCAAGACGATCAAAAAAGAGCTGGGGCTGGAAAAAGACGATAAAACGTGCGATATCGAAAAATTCGAAACGCGCCTTAAGAAAC
This sequence comes from uncultured Verrucomicrobiae bacterium, assembly GCA_963698815.1. Lineage (GTDB taxonomy): Bacteria > Chlamydiota > Chlamydiia > Chlamydiales > Rhabdochlamydiaceae > CAJCIW01. The sequence continues at coordinate 11,804 of CAVOSF010000007.1, read as the reverse complement.
GGAAAGTTCCCGACGATGTCATGCAGACGATCAAAGAAGAACTGGAAAAGCTCAGCGTTCTCGAAGTGCAGTCTGCAGAATATGCCGTTTGCCGCAACTATCTCGATTGGCTCACGATCGTCCCTTGGGGGATTTATAGCGGCGGTGTGAGGGAGAGCAAGGCGTCGATCTCAAATTCGCCAAAAAAGTTCTCGAAGAAGATCATTATGGCCTCAATGATATCAAAGAGCGGATTTTAGAATTCATCGGCGTCGGGAAACTGTCAGGCGGAGTCAAAGGGAGCATCATCTGCCTTGTCGGGCCTCCCGGCGTTGGAAAAACGAGCATCGGCAAAAGCATCGCTCGCGCGCTTAAAACGACAATTCTATCGCTTTTCTGTCGGCGGCATGCGCGACGAAGCGGAGATCAAAGGCCATCGCCGCACCTATATCGGCGCGATGCCGGGCAAAATGATCCAAGCGCTTGAAGTTCACTCAAGAGATGAATCCTGTCATCATGCTCGACGAGGTCGATAAGATGAGCTCTAGCTATCATGGCGATCCTGCATCTGCGCTGCTCGAAGTTCTCGATCCCGAGCAAAATAAAGATTTCTTGGACCATTATCTCGATGTGCGCTGCGACCTGTCGAATATTCTTTTCATCGTGACGGCCAACGTTCTGGATACGATCCCTGAGCCGCTCAAAGACCGGATGGATATCTTGCGCCTTTCTGGCTATATCCTGGAAGAAAAAGTCCAGATTGCGGAGAAATATCTGATTCCGCGCAATCGCAAAAATATGGGGCTTGAAGACCTCCGATCTCGAATTCACAAATGGGGCCATCAGACAGATCATCAATGGCTATGCGCGCGAAGCGGGAGTGCGCAGTCTTGAAAATAATATGAAAAAAATCATGCGTAAAGTCGCGATCAAAGTCGTCAAGGCAATGAGAAGAAAAAGAAAGCGAAATTTAAAAAAGCCATCGTCTCAGCGAACGCAATCTTGAAGAAATATCTTGGGCAAACCGATCTTTACGACCGATCGATTTTATGAAAGCACGCCCGTTGGCGTCTGCATGGGCCTTGCTTGGACCTCGCTGGGCGGCGCCACGCTCTACGTCGAAGCGATTCAGCGTCCCTGGCTGAAAAAACGGAGATGAAACTGACGGGCCAAGCCGGCGATGTGATGAAAGAATCCTCGCAAATCGCATGGACTTATCTGCATAGCACTGTCGATAAGTATGCGCCTGGAATTCCCTTTTTTGAAAAATGCCAAGTCCATGTTCATATTCCCGAAGGGGCGACGCCCAAAGACGGCCCTTCAGCGGGCATTACGATGGTCACCGCGCTGCTCTCTCTTCTTGCGCAATGAGCCGGTTCTTGACAGATCTCGGGATGACAGGAGAGCTGACTCTGACGGGAAAAGTCCTTCCGATCGGAGGCGTCAAAGAAAAGCTCATCGCCGCCAAACGCTCGGGTGCAAAAGTCCTCATTTTCCCCAAAGAAAATCAACGCGATTACGATGAGCTTCCCGCTTATCTCAAAAAAGGGATCCACGTTCATTTTGTCAAAAATTACGATGAGGTCTTCCATGTCGCTTTCAAGACGAAGTAATTCATTTGCCGAGGCGATACTCTCCAAAGTTATCGAGCCGCAGCAGATCGAACAAAAGATCGAAAGTCTTCGCGCTCTTCATAAGACGATTGCGACACTGAATGGCTCGTTTGATTTGATGCATGCGGGCCATCTGGAGATGATTTATCAAGCGTCTAAACAAGCCGATATCTTGATCCTCGCCCTCAATACGGACCGTTCGATCCAAGAATATAAAAGTCCGCTGCGGCCGATCATTCCCCTTGGAATATCGCCTGCGGATGATGGCCGCCTTGGAAATGGTCGATTATGTCACCTGGTTTGATGAGACCGACCCGCGCCAAATCCTTTCCCGCATCAAACCTGATGTCCATGTCAATGGCGCAGAATACGGAGAAAATTGCATCGAAGCAGAAACGGTGCGCTCTTATGGCGGGAAAATCCATATCGTCGGCCTGGTGCCGGGGCTTTCCACTTCGCAGATCATTAAAAAAATTGTACAAACATGCGTCTGATTGGAGCCTTTGAAACAGAAAAAGAAGCCTATGTCTTTTATTCTTTTCTGCTCAAAGAAGGGATTCAGAATATTTATGAACCTTTTTTTGAAGAGAAAACAGGCGCAAAACAGTATCGGATTTGGATGTATGACGAAGACGATCTCGATATGGCCGTCGAATGGATAAAACGGTTTAAAGAAAATCCCAACGAACCCCAATTCCAGAACCTTGAACTCCCTCTGGCCGCAACCCCGCCTCCGCCGGACTATGCTCAGATCTCCGAAACGGAAGAACTCAAATGGAAGCCCGTGCAATCGATCCGCATCAAAGAGCGCCGTTTTACATTTCTACTCACGAACCTGTTGATTATTATCTGCAGCTTTTTGTTTTTATGGAATGATTACCAAGAAGCGCAAATTCTCAAAGCAAAAGGGGCTGTTGCGGTGCAAATTGCTTTGACCCCGATCATGCAATCCCTGCTTTTTGACTGTCCCGATTCCTACAAATGCGTCGAAGAAGCGATCGATGATTTTCCGTTCGAAACCTACAAAGAAGAAAAGGACGTTCCCAAAGAAGCAAAAGCATTGCTGAACAGAGCTGACGAAGCTCCTTCGTATAGGGGTGTTTATGATTATTTTATGACGGTGAAATCCCAAGGTTGGGAAAGCGCCGAAGAAATCCCTCTCTTTGAAAAGATCCGGCAAGGGGAGTTCTGGCGTCTGTTCACCCCTTGCATTTTGCATCGCGATTTTCTACACATTCTTTTCAATATGATCTGGGTCTGGATCCTTCTCAAACAGATCGAAGAACGCTTAAGTAAATGGAAAATCTGCCTTCTTATCCTCATCATCGGGATCATTTCAAATACCGCCCAGTACCTCATGAGCGGCCCCTATTTTCTAGGCTTTTCCGGTGTCGTTGTCGGCCTTGCCGGGTTCATTTGGGTGCGGCAGAAAAAGGCGCCCTGGGAAGGCTATCCCTTACAAAAGGGAACAGTCCTATTCCTACTTTTTTTCGTCGGCGCCATGTTCCTTCTCGAACTTTTTACTTTTGGACTGCATCTCTTTTCTGTTATTAAAATCACCCCGAGCATCGCCAATACGGCCCATATCGTCGGCGGTCTTGCCGGCATGCTGCTCGGGAAAATCTCTTTTTTTGGCAGGAGAATGTCATGACCGTCCGCGATTTAACCATCTTGGGTTGTTCCAGCCAGCAGCCGACGCGCACTCGGAACCATGGCGCCTACCTGGTGCGCTGGAGCGAAAAAGGGCTGTTGTTCGACCCCGGAGAAGGCACACAGCGCCAGTTCATTTTCGCAGGCGTCGCCCCCCCTTGCGTTACCCACATGTTCATCAGCCATTTTCACGGAGACCATTGCTTAGGGGTCGGCTCCATGCTGCATGCGCCTCAATCTCGATAAAGTCACCCATCCAATCCACTGTTATTATCCCGCGAGCGGCCAAGTCTATTTCGAACGGCTCCGCTATGGAGCTATCTATCATCAAACCATTCAAGTGATCGAACATCCAATCAAAGAAGAGGGCTTGGTCCACGAAGACGAAAACTTCCGCATCGAAGCCCGTTACCTCAAACATGGCGTCGACAACTTAGGCTGGAGAATTAAAGAGAAAGACATCCGTAAATTCGACAAAGCAAAACTCGATGCCGCAGGCGTCAAAGGACCTAATGTTCGTCTTCTAGAAGAAAAAGGGGAAATCGTGATCGATGGAAGAAAAGTGCGCCTCGATGATGTCAGCCGTATGCAAACCGGAGATGTATTAGCCGTGGCCATCGATACATTGCCCTGCCAAGCCGCCATCGATCTTGCCCGAGGTGCAAAGCTCTTTCTATGTGAAAGCACCTACCTGGAATCCCACCGCGACCTCGCTGAAAAACATAACCACCTCACCGCAAAACAAGCAGCCGAAATTGCCAAAGCTGCAGGTGCTGAAATGCTCGTGCTGACCCATTTTTCCGCCCGCTATCAAGATGCTGAAGTCTTCGCAAATGAAGCCAGACCGATTTTTCCTAACACTTTCGTCGCCGAAGATTTTAGGGTGTTTTCTTTCTGAAAATTTTTATTCTCTTTTTTTTCCATTCAAATTAGAATTGCATTTTTCCTTAACATAAAATTTATCTTTTGCTCATGTTCAAGTTGTTTTTCATGCTCCTCATTGCCTCTTGCCAATCCCTCTTTTCCGATCTCGAAGACCATTTAAAAAAAGTCTCCGACAAATCCGGTGATCACCGCATGAGAAATATTGATTTCATCTACATGATTAATTTGGACGCGCGTCCGGAAAAATTCCAGCTGAGCTTAGAGCAGCTGGCCCCTTATGGGATTTCACCTTATCGATTTTCTGCCGTCAACGGCTGGGAGCTGTCATTAGAAGCCATCAACGATCTGGGTATTAAATATGAAGCATGGATGCAGAGCGGAATCCTGGGAACGTCGTATGCGATTGAAGACAAAGGAAAAGAAACCCATGAGTTCATGCAGTCCGTTGGTAAAACCTATTTTTGCCATTGCATGCCAAAAGGATCGATCGGCATCGTCTTAAGCCATCTCTCCATCCTGCAGGATGCTTTGAATTCCGGCTATGAAACGATTTGGATCATGGAAGATGACGTCGAAGTCATTCGCGACCCAAGAACACTTCCTGATCTGATCGATGAATTGGATGCAGCGGTTGGAAAAGAAGGATGGGACATTTTGTTCACGGATCAAGATACGAAAGGACAGGACGGTCACTATGTCCCCTGCTTTAGTTTTGCTAGAAGGCCGAATTATATTCCTGCAAACCCTGATCGATTTGCGATGCGAAGTATCATCGGTCAAAAATTTTTGAAGATAGGTGCACGTTATGGCGCCTATTCGATGATTGTGCGCCGCTCGGGGATGAAAAAAATCCTTAATTTCATCAAAAATTATCATGTTTTCCTTCCTTATGATATGGAATACACACTCCCCTCTAATATCCGATTGTATTCTCTGATCGACGATGTTGTGTCAACTCTTCCTAGAGCCGCTTCCGATAATGGTGCTCCTAATTATAGAAAACAGGAAAAATCATGAGCCTTGCCTCCCAGGAGTATATACCTCCTAATTCTCATTACGAATATACAATCTCTCCTAAAAACAAAATCTCGCTAGAGTCTGGGGCTGTAGCTAAGCAAATCGCTTTAGAATCCATGCGTCAATGCACAGGATGGTGCTCATTGTCCAAAGGGGAATTCTTGGTCGATCTCGTCCTGAAATATCAACCAAAGGTCATCGTAGAAGTTGGGGTCTGGGGCGGCAGGTCCCTCATTCCCATGGCCAGTGTATTGAAATCACTTGGAGAGGGGATTGCCTATGGAATCGATCCTTGGGATAGTCATGAATCCGCAATGTGGAGCAACGAAGAGGTCAATCGAGAATTCTGGCAAAGAGCTGACCACAATTGGGTTTTAAGCGACCTGCTCGGCAAAATTGAACAATTCCAACTCGGCAATCAAATCCAATTGATAATGAGCACTTCGGAAAAAGCCCCTTTCATTTATGATATTGATCTTTTGCACATCGATGGCAACCATGCCGAAGAAACTTCCTATCTTGACGTCACCAAATGGGTCCCTTTAGTAAAAACCGGGGGATGGATTGTTTTAGATGACATTCACTGGTGTGAAAAAGGAACATATACTGAAGCCAAAGCAGTTGAATGGCTAAACCAGCATTGTTTTAAGATCGCAGAATTTTCTGATTCAGAAAGCAGCGATTGGGCAGTTTGGGTAAAACCTTAAGGACCTTTTTATGAAAAAAACTTTTTTCTTATTCGTGATATTCCTTTCATTTTCTTCCCTCTATTGTGCAGAAAAAGAGATTGATGCCCTTAAGCAGGAGGTTTGTAATCTTCACCCCTCATTCCTAGGGTGGACATCTCGAGAAAAGGTGTTAACGCTGATCGACTTGACATTAGAATTAAAACCTCAAGTGTGCGTAGATATCGGAACTTTCGGAGGCTCTTCCCTTTTTCCCGTTGCAGCTACTTTGAAATATTTAGGATCTGGGACCATTTTCGGAATTGATCCTTGGGATAAACTAGAGTCTCTTAAAAGTTTTCACCCTGTTCACAATGAAGCTGATTTTAGATGGTGGGCGTATCTCGACCATAATTACGTTTACGAGTCCTATATCAATGCAATAAAAAGATTTGGGCTTGAATCTTATTGCGTCACCTTGCGAACGACGTCTCTAAAAGCAGCTTCCTCTTTCGATCAAATTGATCTCCTCCATATCGATGGAAACCATAGCGAGGAAGGTTTTACCCTCGATGTCAAAACCTACCTTCCCATGGTGAGATCCGGCGGCTACATTCTTCTGAACGATGCATTGTGGGAAAATGCCCAAATTGCTGTTGAACTTCTCATAGAAGAGTGCGACGTTGTCAAACTCATCGACAATGGAAATTGTATTGTTTTTAGGAAAAGGTAAAATGTTTAAAACGTTCCTGATTTGTGTTTTGTTTGCCTCGACTCAGATTCTTTCTGAGGAAATAGACCTCACCGCTTATGAAAAATCCATCTATAGTCAAAATGGCGAGGACGGCATCATTGCAAAAATTTTCCAACTCATAGAGCCTTCCTCGTGGTCTTACGTGGATTTAGGGGCTGGAGATGGGAAAACAGGAAGCAGCACCTATTTATTGCGTTTGCAGGGATGGACAGGCCTTTCATTAGATCGATCTTATGAAAACCGGGGCGATGGGTTACACAAAGAGTTCATCACTGCAGAGAACATTAATGGCTTGTTTGAAAAATACAATGTTCCTATCCAATTTGATTTGCTATGCATCGATCTCGATTACAATGATTTTCATATTTGGAATGCCATTGATAAAAAATACAAACCTTCATGCGTTTTGATTGGCTATAATGCTTCTCATCCCCCAATGGACGACAAAGTCGTCGAATATCGGCCTTATTTTTGCGGGGATATGCGCAACAATTATTTTGGCGCCAGTCTTTTAGCTCTTTACCGACTGGCACGGTCGAAAGGTTATTCTCTGATTTATGCGGAAAATCATGGGATCCACCTTTTCTTCATTCACGATGATGTGCTGCAAAAAACAAACCTTGCCTTCAAAAACAGCAACGACGTTGAAAAAATCTACCGCGCTCCTATCTATGGCATTGTCAACGGAGGCAGGGCTCCAGATCCGAAAAACCGCCCCTATCTTTCATCTTCAGACTATTTAGAGTAAACTATCATGAAATCATTTCTATTCCTTCTCATCCTATCGACCTTCTCCTTATACGGAGAGCTTGAACAGCATTTGAAAAAAATTTCCTGCAAATGCCCATCACATGCAATGCCGGGCATTGATTTCATTTACATGATCAATCTCGACCAAAGACCGGAAAAATGGAAAATGTCGATCGATCAGCTCGGCCCCTATGGAATTTTTCCATTCCGATTTCCCGCTGTGAATGGATGGGAGCTCTCTCTTGAAACGGTCAATGCTGTGGGATTGGCTTTTACTCCTGAAATGGAAGGGGGCTTTATGGCGACAAGTTATCTGCTGGACGGTAAATTTGAGCCAAGCCATGAGCTCATCAGCAATTTTGGACAAACCTATTTTTGCCATTGCATGGCCAGAGGGACAATCGGAATCGCTCTCAGCCACATTTCTGTTCTGCAGGATGCCTACGATTCTGGTTATGAGACCGTATGGATCATGGAAGACGACATCGAAGTCAAAAAAGATCCCAGGATCTTATCTGAGTTGATCCAAAAACTAGATGCCCTCGTCGGCGTGAATCAATGGGACATCTTGTTTACCGACAAAGACATGCATAATGCAGAAGGCAATTACAATCCTTGTTATTGGGCAGCAAAGCGTCCCGATTTTGTTTCTTCGAATGACTTCTATCTCAGAAAAGTAGTGAGCGAAGATTTTTGGCAAATCGGCGCCAGATATGGCGCGCACTCTATGATTGTTCGCAGAAGCGGAATGAAAAAGCTTTTGCAGTTTTTCAAAGCCCATCAGATCTTTCTTCCCTATGATTTGGAATTCATTCTGCCTAAAGGGATTAAATTTTATGCCGTTTTAGAGGATGTCGTCACCAATCTTGCCAAGGGGATTTCCGATAACGGCGGCCCAAATTATTTAAACAAACCTTGAGTGTCAACATGTTAAAAAATTTCCTTCCAATTCTAGCTTGCATGATTTTTTTTGCGATTGGCCATGCCAACGACTATTCCATCACGAAAGCGGACGATATTACTTATGACCTTCTTGTCAAAATCGGCGATGAAACAGGATCAACGGACTACGTACCATTCTTTAAAGAGATCTTTAAAAAATTAAAGGTGCGGACATTTTTGGAATTCGGAGTTGGCTATTCGACAAAATACTTTCTTGATTCGAGCACCAAGGTTATCTCGGTTGAGATGATCACGCATGGGTCTGGTCCCGCCAATTTAAAACAGTTTTTAAATTTGTACGAAGAATATTCCAATTGGGTCCCCATTGCCTTATTCAGTGGATTTCAAGGCGATCCCTCCTTTGCCCCTTATAAACACATGGGATCAGAAGCGATCTATAAGGCCGCATCCTATCAAAATGCCACGCACAAGAATTATGCGCTGATCGACGATTTTTATCGGATCGAATTAAATGCATTTATCAAGAATCTTGTGCGGTTTCACAAAATTGATGTCGCTTTTGTCGATCCGGCCGGCGTGCCCCTCCGAAGCGATGTAGTCGAACTTTTGTTTGATAAAGTCCCCGTCATTATCGCTCACCACACAAATTGCAGAAAACAGGCGATGGTCAACGATGTATATGGATACTCGTGGCTTAAAAGTTCAGACAATTATGAAGAAATTCATTTTTCAACTGGGCAGGGAACAACAGCCTGGATTCTAAAAAAAGAGGAGTATCAAGAGCTGATCGATGCGTTAAGAACGTATGCGAAGACTATCTAACTGGGCATTGTCACTCTTTTTTCTTTTGCCGCTTTATTGTGCGTCCACTGAAGATCTTCTCGAAAAACTGGCAAAAGAAAATAAGATCGTCCTTACGATAAAGCGGATCTATTTTGAAGACTATCCCGATGCTTTCAATCCTTCTTTGATTCAATTCAAACAAGGATTCCTTCTCGTTTTTAGGTATTGCCCCGATCGTTGGACTCGCTCTTGGCTCTCTTATATCGGAGTTGTCCGCCTTAACAAAGAGCTCAACCCGATTGGCAAGCCTCAATTGCTCTCGACTCGATCTATCGATAGCAAGACCTTCTCACAATCTGAAGATGCCCGCATTTTTTCTTACAATGGAAAGTTATATCTCACTTACAATGACAATCTCGATGTTTGCCCGACAACCTGGAATGACAGACGGGAAATATTCATTGCGGAATTGAACTGCGAAGCTGATCGTTTTTCTCTCTCACAGCCCTTACGCCTTTTTCATGAGCAAAAAAAGGATCAATGGCAACAAAAAAATTGGATGCCGTTTGAATGGGATCAACAACTCCTGTTCACCTACACGATCAATCCCCATGAAGTCATTTTCTCAAATCTTTACAATGGGGCTTGTTATTCCTGTTATGAAACCTCTCCCTCAATTCACTGGGAATTTGGGACACTTAGAGGCGGCACACCGCCAGTCATCGTTGATGGCGAGTTCCTTTCATTTTTTCATTCCTGCACAAAATTATCTTCCCATGCCTCTTCAAATCAAGTGCTGTGGCATTATTTCATGGGGGCTTATACTTTTTCCGCGGAACCCTCCTTTCAAACTGACAAAAATCAGCCCTGCACCCATTGTGGCTGATCATTTTTACACAAATGCGTTCAATGAAAAATGTGTCATTTTTCCTGGAGGTTCTGTCGTTGTAGATTCCAAAATTTATGTCGCCTATGGGAAAAACGATTGTGAAATGTGGATAGCAACTCTGGATAAAGAGGAGCTAAAAAAATCTCTAATTCCTGTTCAATGATCTATTTCTCTTTATAGAAAGGGCCCCCGACATCGGAGATCGCTTTTGGCAAGTTTCCAATCACATCTTCCATGACTGTATATAAGTGAATTCCACGGGCGTAGATGAGGTCCATGTCAAAGGGAAGATAGATCTGATGCGCTTTAAAAAACTGCAGAAGTTTCCTCATGCCGCTTCGACGGACAATCATCGAAGTTGTTCCGTATCTGGCCGCGATCTGAAGAAATTCCTCGCCCACCTGAGTCTTTCTGCAGAAGTCTTGAGAAAATTGAAAGAAGGCAAAGTCTGGGCGTTTAACAGCGGTATATGCAGGAGTCCATACCCCTGCGGCATTACGAAAATCTCGATCTGTAAATAAAACATCCCAATTCCCTTTTCCAACTAAGGCATCGAGTTTGTCAATCAAAGCGGGAATGATCCTCGGGTCGCGCCTGATCTCGATGTCATCTTCCATGATCCAAATCGTCTCATAACCCGAATCCCAAGCATCCTGCAAAATCGACAAATGACTTAACGCACATCCAATTGCTCCTCGCGGCAAGCAGTGCACAAAATATGTTTGACCATAATTTTGAATCACCTCATGACTCGGTTTGCCATCACCATTAAAATGGTAACTCGTCCCCATAAAGCCGCCTTCCATTTCCGTGGAAAACCTCACTCCAACGTCATTGATTGCCTCCAAACTCAATTCCCAACCATTCACAGCTGAGAATCGAAAAGGTTTAATTCCATAGGGGGTCAATTGATCCACAGACATTTGGAATTTCTCCGGCCGCTGATCGAGATTAATCATGTAAATGAAATCGATATTGCGCATGGTATGGCCATCCGTTTTATCGAGGACCTTTTTAAAATGGTCCTGGATATCCCCGTATGCCATGGAAATGAAAGCAAAGAAAAAAAAGAAAATCACTTCTTTCTCTTCTTGTCTTCAAGTTTGGCTAAAGGGAACGTCCGGTTATTCTCTGTTTGTTTGCGCCAGCTTTCAGGCAGATCTTCAATTGTTAACAGTTGATTGCAAGCCTCTAAAGATTCCCGATGCAGTCCGAGATAAAAAGAGCAGATCGATTCTTGGAATAGCAATCCATACTGATCGATCCAGTCCTCATTGAAAAGAATATCTTTTTGTTGAGGTTTAGGGATCATTTTCCTGGCTTGGATACAATCATAAGCTTTTTGATGTTCTCCCATTTTATTGTAAATTTCAGCAATATAATACATCGGCTCAGCACGGTGAGGCCGAAAACGATGGGCATCTTTGTAGGATTCAATCACGATGTCCCGGGACAGCCCCATATCTCGGAGCAGATGTCCGATCTGCAACTTTGACCAAAAAACCTCTTCATCCCAACCCCCGCGATCGACCCGTTTTTGGAACCATTCGAGCGCCTTTCCTTTTTCTCCGGCATCGCGATAGCTTTCCGCTAAGTAAAACATATACCTAACATTGTCGGGTTCTTTAAGAAGGCCCTCCCTTAGCAACTTGACATTGCGCATAAATTTTTGACGGGGATTTTTCGCGCTAGCGCCCCCGCTTAGAGTTGTATATTTCACATCAGTCAATAACGCCGAAGAATGGGGAAACGGGCAGTCCAAATATTCATGGGTAACGCCTACCCATCTCCAGGGGAGATCAGCTTTGGCAAGCTGAGGCTTTTGATAAGAATGTCCTTTAGATCCTCGCCACATCATATAGAGATCATGGGTAAGATCTGAGAACTGAAAACCAGGCTCGTATTCCAAAATATCA
>CAVOSF010000006.1:0-414144 GCA_963698815.1 uncultured Verrucomicrobiae bacterium | reverse complement strand
TATAAAATTAGGTTTTCTTCTGTTCTTTTTTGGAGATGAGCTCGGCTGCCGCGGCCTCGTCCGCGATCCAAAGAGCGTGACGGGAAACAGTCCCGACGCGTTGTACTGGATAACGGTCGTTTGAGTTTGAGGAAAGAAGGACCTCTGCCAATATTTCTTTTTTTGAGGCGCCTAGAACATAGATTGCAATGTTCATGGCGCTATTGATGCAAGGAAAGGAAAATGTCATCCGCCAACTGTTTTTTGCGGGGATATAATTGGCGATCACGAGCCGATTTTCAACGCTTAAGCCTTCCGTATTTGGAAAAAGGGACGCGGTATGCCCATCCTCTCCCATGCCAAGCATGACGAGGTCGAAGGGACGCCCCTTTAGAGCGGCAACGATCTGCTGCTCGTAATCCAGGGCATTTTCTTCAATCTTCTCTTCTGCGCGCATCCGATGGACCTGTTCTTGGGGGATCGGCATTTTGCTCAAACCCGCTTGCATCGCCATATGATAATTGCTATCGGGATGGTCTGGGGGCACGGCCCTTTCGTCGCTCCAGAAAAGATGGACTTTATTCCATTCAATCATTTGTTCGTAGGGAGAAGAACTGAGCCGTTCGAAGATCGCTTTCGGTGTAGAGCCACCGGAGAGGGCCACGAAAAAAGCACCGTGGTCTTTGATCGCTTGCTTAGAAGCCGCGATAAAATGCTCCACGCAAAATATCAGGGTCATCGAATAATCGCCGGGAACAATGATGTCCTTGCGCTCGTCCCAAGATCTAGGTTGTAATTTTTCGATTAACACAATCCGTAATTTTCCATTTTTTTTACAAGGTTCAGAACGTTTAAAAAATGTTCCGAGGTGCCCCGATGGCAGACCTCTTTGACCAGGGAGTGGCCAGTTTCCGCTTTGGTAAAAATAAAATAGGAGGGAAGATTGCATTGGCTGGATGTGGAATGCTCAAATCGGATTTGATGGATTTGTTCGAGATCGCGGCTGAATTTGAACTGTTCCTTATCCTCTGTTTGGACATCTACGGATAAAATCAATCCGGGAGGAAGATTTGCATATTGTGCAGAGGAGAGAATAATTTCAATCGGGCCAAACCCGCCTTGATAAACAAATTTGAGAGTTTTTTTATCGACATTCAGTGTCTTAAATTCCCAGCGCAGCTGGCAGGAGAGCCATGTTTGCAAATAGATCGCTTGGATGTGAGTATGGCAGAAAAAGGCGCTTTCTTGCGCATTAAATGTGATTAAAATCTGTTTTGCGTGTTGGATCTTTTGCAGTTTTTCTTCTGCATAGAAAGCCATTGATAGCATATCGCGCCAGCTTTCGATTCTCGCCCAATTCAAGTCAGCGATGTCGCATTGGAGTTTCGCATGATAATCGAGGAGCTGTTTTGCAAAGCGGGGCAGATTGCTTGTGGACTCTGAATCAAAGATCATTCTTCCGGCCAATTGGCCCAGCTGTTCGTTTAATGGATCTGCCACACTCGGGTCTTCCGCCCAAAGCAAGTACACGGGCAGATCAGGAAGAATATGGGGAAGAATTAAAAATGGAATCCGTTCATCATAAGTGCCGCCGGTTTCAATTTTAATATAATCGCAGGCGACGTCGAATTCTCCCTTGCTCGAACTTAAGATCGACACTTCTGTTTTGAGAAAGTCTTGAGTGGATTTTTTGTCGATCGAGACGAAGATCACGCGCGAAGGAAATTTCTCGACGATTTTTTGCGCGAGCCGAAGGATATAGCCCGTCCGATGATCTTTTTGTGTATAAAAGATCAAGTTAAACAGGCTTGCTCTGGCGATATTGGTAGTCTCTAACGACTCCCAGATGCGGCTTAACTCTTTTTGAATATCCGCAGGCGAAACAGGATAGGAGGTGATGGTCATATTAGCCTCCACTTGCGTTTATCCCGTGCGATCATTTGGTCTGCCTGCTTTGGCCCCCACGTGCCCGACTGATAATTAGGGAAATCACCTTGCTTATTTGCGGCCCAGTAATTGAGCAATGGGGTGAGAAGGCGCCAGGAGTTGAAGACTTCGTCTTCCCGTGCGAATAGGGTGTTATCGCCCAAGATGCAATCTTGGATCAGCCGTTCATAGGCTTCCGGAGGACTTGTCCCAAAATAAGAACCGTAGCGGAAATCCATCTTGACGGGCTGGATCGGGCTCGACGGCCCGGGAACTTTGCAATTGATTTTCAGGCCGGTCCCTTCGTCGGGCTGGATGCGCAAGGAAAGGACATTGGGCTCATTGCGCTTCGCCGGAGTTTGAAAGAGCACGCCAGGAGGATCTTTAAAGACAATGGCGATCTCCGTGGCCCGTTTGGGCAACCGTTTGCCGCCGCGCAAGTAGAAGGGCACACCGGACCAGCGCCAATTGTCGATGAAGAGGCGAAGCGCGGCATACGTCTCCATGTTAGAGGTCGGCGACACATTTTTTTCTTGTCGGTAGCCGATGACGGGTTGGCCATTGATAAATCCAGGGCCGTATTGTCCGCGGACAGCGCATGTTTCAAAGTCGTGTTGCTGGAAAGGGCGGATGGCTTGCAGTACTTTGACTTTTTCATCGTGGATCGCATCAGCTGCCAAGCTCACAGGAGGTTCCATTGCGACGAGAGAAAGCAGCTGCATCATGTGGTTCTGCACGATATCTCTGAGCAGGCCAGCTTCTTCCCAAAAAGCGCCGCGGGTTCCTATCCCGATATCTTCGGCCACGGTGATCTGCACATGGTCGATATGCCGATTGTTCCAAACAGATTCGAACAAAGAGTTCGCAAATCGGAAAACCAAAATATTTTGTACTGTCTCTTTCCCGAGATAGTGATCGATCCGGTAGATCTGATCTTCTTTTAAAAAACGGAGCAGTTCTTTTTGAAGCGCTTTGGCCGAATCGAGGTCATGTCCAAACGGTTTTTCAACGATGATGCGCGACCATTTATCTTTGGTCTTATCGAGATCGTAGATGAGGCCAGCGTTCTCTAGTTTTTCACAAATCAAGGGAAAAAAGCTGGGCTGCGTCGATAGATAAAAGACCCGGTTGCCTTTGGTCCCAAGTTTAGCGTCGAGATCGTTAAGAAAATCGCGCAGGCTTTTGTAGCCCTCATCTTCGTGAAATTCCGAGCGATGGTAAAAAATTTGTTCCTTAAAATTCTTCCAGAGCGATTCATCGATCGGTTTTACCCGAGAGTATGTATTGATCGCTTGCTACATCTCATCGCGGAATTGCTCATGCGTTTTATCGCGTCTGGCAAATCCCACGCAGGCAAACTGCGAGGGGAGCTGTCCTTCTCTTACCAGATTATAGATCGCAGGGAATAGTTTGCGTCCGGTCAGATCGCCGGTCGCCCCGAAGATCACCAAAATGCAAGGTTCGATAAATCGGCTGGAAATTCCCGGTTCGTCAAGAGGGTGTGCAGAGGGTTGAGGCATAGACATTCCATTGTTCTTAACCTATATCAAACACCACTGCTATTTTTGCTGTCACGCGCAAAATTTTATCTCATTAATTTTTGACATTAATTGGCGAGGAGCAGAAAATGTTAAGGGATTATTAAGCTGGAGGTATGTATGCCAACAGAATCACCATCACTTGAAAATAGTATTGTGAGAGATTTTGGGCTTGGCCAACAAGCTTCGTCGAATTCCCCAAAAAATGCCCGCCAACTCGGGGCTGCTCTTTTAGATCGCACGGAACAGATTTTCATCCAATCCAAAGCGGTGCGCACGTTGCTCTCAAACGGTTATGAAAACCCCACACGTCTCGGCTCTTCTGTGATCGCCCTCGCTGCAGGACTTGCGCGGGTCTATTCCGGAGATTTTATCTTTGGACCTATTGCGGCCGCCACCGGTGCGAAGGAGATCTACAATCAATGCACGACTGGAGATCCGACAACCCTGCAGCGCCTGTTAAATGATATTAACGCCGATGTCGATATGATCAGGACATTGGAAGAGGGGCAGCAGCAATCTTATAAGGCAATCGAAGAGAATTTAGGCCTCATCCACGGAGAGGTCAATACTCTTTATTCAAAACTCAATGAAATGAAAGAATTGAACGCACAAGGCCTTGCCGCTATCGTTGAAGGTCAAAGCCTCGCCCTCCAAAAAGGGGACGAAGCGAAGAAGGCTTATCGAGAAGCGTTGCAACTTTTCACCGAAGCCAAATCCTCCTTTGCCTCTTCCAAAGAGACTTATCAGAAATGCGCAGAATATTTTGTCCGCATTCAAGAAATCGCCAAGGACGATAAGTCTGACATCCCTGTCATAGAAAAAATCAACGCTTTGGTCGCCGAAGCGGAGCGGGCGAGCTTGGACTGCCAAAAAGGCAAAAATACTCTTGATGAGGCCGATGAAAAGTTTTCCGCAGCAATGAAAGCCTTGACGAAAGCATCTTCCCTCAAAGATGAGGCCTTAGAATTGGTTTCAAAGACTGTGCAAAATGCGGAAGATGTTCTCCAAGCTGGCCGTGAAAAAGCTGATTACACTAAAGCGTGCAGCGCAAAAATCGATGCAGCTCAGAAAGAGCTCCAAGAAGTGAGAGAACGCAGCGATGATATTCTGCAGCTTTTAGGCGAGATGTCTACAGATGTGAAAAAAGCCAAGGCTGAGGCGCAGAATAAGCTCAATCCTTCCGATGTTGTCGTCGGTGTCGGAGCGGGTGTCGCTTTAACTACTCTGGGCACGCCCATAACCGCGGTTGCCCTAGGCGTCACAGCAGCATATGCGTGGCATAACGGAACTACCATTTCTGACACGACGAAAAAGGTCTACAATTACTTCTTTGGGGCCCCGCTTCCCCCTCCTCAGCCGATGGAGAAGGGGCAAAGCATGCGCTTCCACCTCGATGAAAAGTCCAGCGGCTATTATGGGTGGATGAGAGGACGTCAGTCTTATACTTACGGTTCGGTAGATATCAATCTGGGCGATGAGATCGCTCAATTCCGATTTGATTTGAACCAGACCGATTACCCCATCTGCAAAGAAGATCTGTTCACGCTTTATACCAAGATGTTTGAAAAATTAAGGGATAAGACCCTTTCTCCTCAAGGCTGTAAAGCGGTATTGGCCCAATTGGAAAAAGTGACGATCGACCGCGGTAGACTCCATGCGGCAACCCTCGGACTGATCAAATCGACCCAGGCTGCGTATGGCCTTGCCAGAGCCATCATCAAGCTTTGCAACAAGATGGAAAAGGCGGCAAAAGCTCAAAAACGATAGTCAAAGTAAGTCTCAGATATTCAGATGCTTGGGATAGTAACTGCCTTGGCTTAACTTTCTTCTTAACAATTGAGGGCTATTTATTCATAAATAGCCCTTATCCACAACGAATTTAATATCAATAATTTACGATTTGCTATTCAAAAGAGCCAATTAAAAGATTTACTTAAAGTAGTAAATTATTCTATAATTTTAAGTATAAAACAAGTTTTTTTTAAATAAAAAGGAGATTATTTATTTATGAGTACAAATCTAACAACTACCACGTCGACAACTAGCACTTCACCAACCACTACGACTAGTATGGTGCAAGCTGTACCACAAACACCCCAGCCCGCAAGCTCAAGCTCGCTTCTCGACGTCATGCAATCCATTTTCTCAAGAATTATGAGTTCAGACACCACCACTTCGACAAGTAGCGCCTCGCTGACCACTACGACTAGTGTGGTTCAAGTTGCTCCTCAGCAGCAAATTGCGCAGCCAGGATTCGCCCTTGACCGGCTTCCTTATGAAATTTTACATCATATTTTTTCATTTATGAGAGTAAAAGATCTTCATCCCCTTTTATTGACGTGTAAATACACACACACAAATATTTTGACAGATGACGGTTTGTGGAAAAAATTCTTAAAAAAATATCTCCCCTCTTGTTCATTGGAGGGCGTCACTAATTTCGTTGAGCTATATAAAAATGCAGATGCTGGACTTAAAAACATGCGACAAAAAAAGTATCGAGAAACTGATTTTAAGGTGAATGATGAATTCACTACGCCAGCCGTTTCAACTCATTCAGGTTGGCTTGTTTCACGTTTTGATGAATCTATCATTATTTGTAAAGATGATAATAATGATATCAAGCAGGTTAAATGCATTCCAGTAACAAAAGGACTTGAGGTTGATATTGAATTTGGTGTTGATTCTGGAGTACAATTCCAAAATAATGATATTCTCGCGCATAAAAACTATGTATTTTACTCCATAGAAAACGGTGTTGTAGCTTACGATATTGAAGCTGACAAGGAGCTTTATACAATCCAATTTAACCCGCCGCAAGGTAGAGGTCTGTTGCCACGTGTCGCACGCGATGGATATTTATTATGCACGACCAATAATTGGTATGGCAACAAAGGCATTAAAGTTTTTGAGATTGAAAGTGGGAAAGAAATACTCTCAATCGATGGACCATATTGTATCAATGGTGTAGAGATGAAAGGACAAAATCTTTTTGCAAGTCTAGTGATTGATGCAAGTGAAAGGAGTGATTCTCAGCCCGAAAAAAATCGCTTAATACAAGTTGTTGATTTTGTGCATAATAAAGAGGTCAATAGATTTCACAAACCTTACTTTGTTCCTGGCACAATGGTCATGAACGCCAATGAGGTATATTGTGCAAGTGTTACTAAATTTCTACAAGATTCTATTATAGTGGTTTTAGATGCTGAAAGTGGAGAAATGCGGAGAATCATTAAAACGGCTCTGCCCACGATACGCAAAATATATCCATTTGATGGAATGCTTCTGATTAATACAATATATGGTGTTCAGCTCCTGGACCTTGAAAATGGAAATAATTCTGAAGTTTTGAGTTCGTATCAAACTGGTGGAACCAACAAATCAACTATAAGTAATAATCACAAGCTTTACTGGGGAATAGGGACACACAAAGGCGGCTTCGTAAGAGTCTTTGATTTTAGTCCTCCTTCATCAGCAAATATAAAGCAACCTGTGATAGAAGTAGTGGAAGAGGAAAAAGATGATGCTTTAGGTTTATTTTCATTTCTTGTCGATTTTGGAATCGCTTCTCGAACCGATATTTATAATAAATTAAAATGCACGAGTAAAGATTTGCAGAATTTGAACATCGTTTCTGAACAAGATTTGTCTTCTATAGGCATTCGTTGTTCTAATGTTGAAAAATTGCCATTAACCATGCCAATTTCAAATAATGGCGCTCCTCAGTCGCAACTTCAGCAAATTCAACAAATACAAGGACAAGCCAAGTCACGTCATGAGGAATTATCTACATTCTTGAAAAAGTTAATAGACCAGATCCATCAACGAATTGAAGAATCGTGTCATGAACCTGCGCTATATGGAGACAATAATCCATGGTTTAATCTATCCAAGGAATGTGATCAATACCGTATAATGTTCTATGACATCGAACATCGATCGGCGAAAGAATTCTTAAACGAATTTAGCGCAGAGGGTTATCAAGCAAAAGCTAAATTCATCAATGACTGTGTCGACAAATTTAATGCTCTGGATAAAGAGCATCAGATCGCGAAATTTCGTGTTTATATCGAAAGACAGCGCCAAGGGAATTAGGGGAAGTGCCGATTTTGGCGTCTCGAAATAGAGGCAATTTGTTAATATAATATAACATCAAAATAAAAGGAGATTTTTTATGGCTATTCAAGCTCTTCAACAACAAATTAGTAACTTAGCCTTGCAGGCTAATGCACAGAATCCTAAAACAATGAGCAAGGTGGAAAAGGATTCATTTTTGGATGCTATTCGTAATTTTAAACAATCAGTTAATATTGAAACGGAAAACAACAATCAGACAAGGGGTTCAGTCACCGCAAATGTAAGAGTTATTTTTCCAATTAACTCAGATAGTCAAACATCACAACTTCCAATCGAGGTTATTACGATTATTTTCAATGTAGTCATCGGCAAAATTGATATTCATATACCTCCACAGGGTCCTGTGCCTCCACAAAAATTACAAGAAATATTGGGTGTGGAAACCGTCTGCAAACAATGGCAGGCGATAATAAAAACTGTCCCAGCATTTAATTTTTTAAAGAACAAACAAATACTAGTCGGTTTATCTAAATCTCTTTTAAAAATGGAATTGCCTTATCAAACAATACGATTCTACATAAAGACAACGGGTTTGGGAACAAGTCAAACCAAACTCCTAGAAATAGGGCGCTCATCATCGATTGGGGATTTAAAAGAAGCGGCTGCAGCCTCCTTAAACATTCCTGTCAACCGGATTAAGCATTGTGTCCTATCAATAGATAATAAGAGTATATCTTTTTCCGATGACGCCAAACTCACAGACCCAAAAATTGCTAAATCGATTTCCAATCAAACTGTCGTTAATTTGGTCATCTTATAATCTTAATTGATAGAAAAATCCTGCACAACAATGCAGGATTTTTAAAAACAAAAAAAATAAATACAAAATAAAAATTAAATTTAGGAGATATAATATTATGGCTAGTCCTACAACAAATGAAACCCAAGCTGTTAGTTGTTTTTCCATGCTTCCTGAGGAAAAAATTATACAGATCTTTGGACTTTTTGATTGTCAAACTCTGGGAAGAATTGCTCGAGTCTGCAAGTTTTTTGAACGGCTGCAAAAAGATGATGCGTTATGGGTCGTAAAGTTCGGGTCAAATCTAATGGATCGATGTGTTCTTGACCTTCGAAAGAAAACAATCACGACTCAGTTACCTTGGCCCGGGTTACGCCATTGCATACCCGCAATGAACTATCCTGCTATTCCAAAAGGCTCGTTTGTCGTCTTTGTCGAAACGAATTCGCCCAGCGCAGTAATAAAAGACAGAGAGGGTTTAGTGGGGTATAGCTCTGATTTAGGCAATGATTCCGAAATTGCCCTAATAGATTTTACGAAAAACGTAAGCCCTCGTGTAAGAGATGTTATTTACGAATTTAGGAAACATGTAGGAGGACCAACTCAATATGATCATTTCAAAATCATAGCTCCCAATCCCAAATCAATGAAGGAAGGTTATATCGAAGCGCAGCAATTACTTGCATTGACATTTCTCGAAGCCATAAACTTCACAGATATACAATACATGGATAACCTTCGCCAGTGGCGTTTAAGTTGATTCTGCATATTTAAACATGGCCTCGATGCTGCGCAGGGCGAGTTTCATCACTAGGGGATCGATCTCAATGATTTGTTCTGGTTTGGGGTCTTTCAAGGCCTGATAGACAGCTTCGAGGCTGTTAGACCGCATGTACCGGCACATCGAGCAAGACCCGACGAGCTTAACCCCAGGATTTTCAACTTGCAGCCTCGATGCGATCCCGCATTCGGTTAAGAGAAGAAACGGCCCCCCTTTATCCTTATGCGCTTTCACATACTCGATCATCCCGGTCGTCGAACAAACCACATCCGCTTTTTGAACAACTTCGGGCTTGCATTCTGGATGGGCCAGTACTGTCAGATCGGGTTGCTGTGCTTTGAATGCATCGATCTGCCAGTCATCAAACTGCTCATGCACATAACAGGTTCCGTCTGTGTAGAGCAGCTCTTTATCGATCTTATTTTCTTTCAGATAATTTTGAATGTTTTGGCCCATCAGCCGATCGGGGAGAAAATAGATCTTATCGTTTGGGATTTTTTCCACGATTTTATAAACGTTTGAAGAGGTCACGCACACATCGCAAACGGCTTTAATCGCAGCTGTCGTATTGATATAGCAGACGAAGGTGTGATGAGGATGCTTTTCCCTCAAACGTAGGACCGCGTCGACATCGATGCTGTCGGCGAGGGTGCAGCCGCCATTAGGGTTTGGGTCGATGACTGTTTTGGTCGGATTGAGGATTTTAGCGGTCTCGGCCATGAAACGCACTGCAGGAAATAGGATGATATCGGCATCCGTTTTTTTGGCTTCTTTGGCCAACCCGTAAGAATCCCCGCAGTGGTCTGCAACGGAATAGATGATATCGGGATGCACGTAGGAGTGGGCGAGGATCAATGCGTTTTTCTCGACTTTAAGTTTAAGGATCGCATCGACAAAGGGAAAGAGGCGTTGGCAGCGTTCGAACGTGTACGTGCAGAGTGGGTTGTCTATATTTTTTAATTTGTTATAGAGAGTTTCAACGTTCATTTTTTTAACGAATCCAGATAGTTTTGCAGAATGGACACAGCGGAAAGGGCATCGCTTAACTCCGCTCTCTTTTTACGGGAAATGTCTGCATCGAGCAGCATTTTCTCTACCCCGGACGAGGTGAGACGTTCATCCCAAAAAATTATCGGATAGGGGAGTGTTTGTTCTAAAATTGTTGCAAAGGAACGCACTAGGGTTGCCATTTCTCCTTCTTTTCCACTCAAGAGCAGGGGCAGTCCAATCACAATCTCATCGATGTTTTTGAATGGGTTAAGAACGCGTTGTATTTCTTTAATAGTGTGTTTGGGATCTCTTGCAGCTTTGACGGTCTCTAAAGGTTGGGCGATGATCCGCCTTTCATCTGAGATGGCAAGGCCGATACGCGCTGTTCCAAAATCAATCCCGACAATCCGCCCCAATAGTTACCTATTTTTTTTGCATTGGATGACGGCCGCGATAAATTCTCTAAAGAGGGGATGCGGGTCGGTCGGCTTGGATTTGAATTCGGGATGGAACTGAACGCCGAGCATCCAGGGATGGTCTTTAATTTCTGCAATTTCGCAAAGATGGCCGTCTTCGAGGATTCCGGAAAAGAATCAGCCCTTGCTTTTCGCAATCATCCTTGTAAATATTGTTGAATTCAAAGCGGTGGCGATGCCGTTCAGAGATGCGGTTTGTTCCGTAAGCTTTTTCTGCTTTCGAGCCCGGTTTGAGCTGGCAGGTGATAAGCGCCGAGGCGCATTGTTCCGCCCTAGATTGGCAATCCCTTTTTGTTCGCTGAGCAACGAAATGACCGGATGGGAAGTATTGGGATCGATTTCAGTGGAATTGGCATCGGTAAAGCCCAGGACATGGCGGGCGAATTCGACGCACATCACCTGCATCCCAAGACATAAGCCAAAGTAGGGGATTTTATTTTCGCGGCAATATTTGGCGGTCATGATCTTGCCCATCCATCCCCGTTCTCCAAATCCTCCAGGGACGAGATAGCCATCGCATCCGCCGATGATCTTGTCGACTTCGCCTTTTTCCAGAACTTTGTCCGATTCAAAGCTGCGGATTTCGAGCTCGACCTGGTTGGCGATGGCCCCATGCTGGAACGCTTCAAAGACCGATTTATAGGCATCTTGATGCTGCAGGTATTTGCCGACGATGCCGATCACGACTTTGCCTTTAGGATTGCGCAAATGATTCAGCATCTTTTCCCATTTGCCAAGATCGGCTTTATTGGAAGGAAGATTGAGCATTTGGCAAATCTTTTGGTCCAAGCCTTGTTTATTGAGATTGATCGGCACCTCATAGATCGAAGTTGTGACATCGGCCACATCGATGACAGCCTCTTTGGGGACGTTGCAGAAAAGGCTGATTTTATCTTTGATCTCTTCGGACAGGCTCTCTTCACAGCGGCAGAGGATCATATCGGGCATGATCCCGATTTCGCGCAGCATTTGCACGGAATGCTGCGTCGGCTTTGTCTTGACCTCGCCGGCGGCTTTAAGGAAGGGAACATAAGTGAGGTGGATGTTGAAGCAGTCTTTGGGCCGTTCATAGCGAAATTGGCGGATTGCTTCAAAAAAAGGCAAGGATTCGATATCGCCGACTGTTCCCCCGATTTCGACTAAGACGACATCGGGGTCGGTCTGTTGTTTGGAGCAAGCGAGGATCCGCTGTTTGATCTCATCGGTGACATGGGGGATGACTTGCACGGTTTTGCCCAAATAATCGCCGCGCCGCTCCCGTTTAATGACCGCTTCGTAGATCTGGCCGGAGGTTGCATTGGACAGGCGGGAGACGATCGCATTGGTGTATCGGTAATAGTGGCCGAGGTCGAGGTCGGTCTCAGCGCCATCATCCGTGACATAGACCTCTCCATGCTGAAAAGGGTTCATTGTTCCGGGGTCGACATTGAAGTAAGGATCGAGCTTGAGCATGGCGACTCTCAGGCCTCGGGCTTCCAAAAGCATAGCAATCGAGGCCGCAGTCAGTCCTTTTCCCAAAGAGGAAACGACCCCTCCGCTGATAAAAATATATTTTGTCTGATGCATTAGCATTCTCCGAAAAAAGAGATGTTAAGTCCTTAAAGGTTAATTTTCAATCAGAACAAAAAATTAACCACCCGCTTCGCAAGCTCGCTCGAGAGCACAGAGGTCACAGAGAGGAAATCTTAAGTCCGGATTCCTCTCTGTGACCTCTGTGCTCTCGAGCGAGCTTGCGAAGCGGGTGGTTAATAAATTAATGCATAACTTAGGGGATGGCAACAACTTGGGTGTAAAAAACTCTTTTTACTTGTTATGTTATTCGAAAAACTTTAAAAATCAGGGACAAATGTCTTTAGATAAGGATTTATTATGTCTGTTTTGGAAGCGACCAAAAGAAGATTTGTCCCTGTCAGCGTATTCCAGCTCTTTTCTATTGGCATTGGACCCTCGAGTTCCCATACCGTAGGGCCCATGCGCGCAGCCCGCTTATTTGCCATGGAGCTGAAGGCGGAGGGGCTATTTACCCCATGTCGCTTCTTTGACCATCGAACTGTTCGGGTCGCTTGCGATGACCGGCAAAGGGCATGCGACAGATATCGCTGTGCTCTTAGGCGTTGAAGGGGAGACCCCGGATGGGATCGATCCAGACTGCCGTACAAAGCCGCGTGCGGCGCATCGAAACAGAGGCCACGTTGCGCATTCTTCGGACAGCACGCCATCCCTTTTCATTGCGATAGAACATCTCATTTTCCATAAAGGCAAACGGTTTACTTTCCATTCGAATGCGATGCGCTTTAAAGCGTTTGATGCCAAAGGCGCCGTGCTATTATCCGACATTTACTATTCTGTTGGCGGAGGGTTTGTCGTCCCTCAAGAAGAAGCTCTCGAACCCACTTATACCAGCGCTTTAGAAGAGACCGTTCCTTATCCTTTTCAAACCTGCGAAGAACTCCTTCACCATTGCCGTGAAAACAGAATGACGATTGCCGAGATCATGATGGAAAATGAAAAAAGCTGGAGATCGGAAAAGCAGATCCGCGAAGGGATTTTGAAAATTTGGCATGTGATGAAAGATTGTGTGACAGCGCGGGATCCAGCCAAGAAGGGATTCTCCCCGGCGGTCTCAATGTGAAGCGGCGCGCAGCAGAAATCTATCGCACCTTGACCGAGGATGGCGATATCTCTTAAAGACCCTTCTGAGATTTTCGATTGGGTCAGCCTCTTTGCCCTTGCTGTCAATGAAGAAAATGCCGCGGGAGGCAGAGTTGTCACAGCTCCGACCAACGGCGCAGCGGGAATCATTCCCGCCGTCCTGCACTACTATCAAAATTCATCCCCTCGTTCGACGAAGAAGGCGTCGTGACCTTCTTTTTGACAGCGGCCGCTATCGGCATTCTTTATAAAGAAGGCGCTTCTCTTTCTGCCGCTGAAATGGGATGCCAGGGAGAAGTTGGGGTCGCGACATCGATGGCCGCAGCGGGCTTGACCGCAGCTATCGGCGGTACCAACGAACAGATCGAAAATGCCGCAGAGATCGGCATGGAGCACAATCTCGGACTGACCTGCGATCCGATCGCCGGCCTCGTGCAAATTCCTTGCATCGAGCGCAATACCATGGGCGCCATCAAAGCGATCAATGCCATGCGCCTCGCGATGCATGGCGAGGGCGATCACCGCGTCTGGCTTAGATCAAGTGATCGCTGCGATGCGGCAAACCGGCGAAGACATGCAATCTAAGTACAAAGAGACTTCCGAAGGAGGCCTTGCCCTTTTTGTCCCTGTCAACTTGCCTGAGTGCTAGAGTGTGTTAATGGATTTTGTTAATTGCTTTTTGTGCCTTTTTCTTTAGAATCTGATTCGGCGCCTTGTCCTAGTTATTTAACTATGTACTGCGGCGCCGAATCAGATTCTAAAGAAAAGATCATTAAAAATTAAAATAACAAAATCCATTAACACACTCTTAGATAATGGAGAGACATTGGGACTTGAAAAATTAAGACGAGAATCTCTTCCCGATCTTCCTCCCATTCTCAAAGATCCCGCTCATGTTCATTTCACTCAGGAAAAAAAATCATCGAGACGAGCGAAAAGATCAAAGCGCTTTTTCCTCTGACTTGCGGCCAACCTGTTTTGAAAGGGCAAGGAGGCAAAAACGGAGCGCGAAACCCCTGCAAGTCGGCGTTGTTCTTTCAGGAGGGCAGGCTGCAGGAGGGCATAATGTCATCATCGGCATTCTTCGATGCTTTGAAAAAACTCAACCCTCAATCACAAGTGTTTGGATTTTTGGATGGCCCTGGCGGAATCATCGCCGGAAAAGCAAAGAATTATCCGACAGATCTCATTGCCCCTTATCTCAACCAAGGCGGTTTTGACATGATCGGGTCGGGTCGGACCAAGATCGAAACGGAAGAGCAGCTCGCCGCCTCTCTTTCAGTTGTCCAAAGCATGAAGCTCGATGGCCTAGTGATCATTGGCGGTGACGATTCCAATACCAATGCCGCGATTTTAGCGGAATATTTTCTAAAGCATGGCTGCACGGCAAAAGTGATCGGCGTTCCCAAAACCATTGATGGGGATTTGAAAAATGCCTATGTCGCCACTTCATTTGGCTTTGATACCGCTTGCAAAATCTATTCCGAGATCATCGGCAATATCGCGAGGGATGCCCTCTCTGCGAAAAAATACTACCATTTCATTAAATTGATGGGCCGTTCGGCTTCCCATATCGCTTTGGAGTGCGCCATGGCCACGCAGCCTAATTTAACACTGATCGGAGAAGAAGTCGCTGCGAAAAAAATGACTTTGTCCCAAATCACAAAAGAAATTGCCGATCTGGTCGTCAAACGCGCTGAAACTGGCAAACATTATGGCGTCATCCTCATTCCAGAAGGATTGATCGAGTTCATCCCCGAAATCAGCATTCTCATTAAGGAATTGAACCAGATCCTCAATGCGGAACATACCTCCTCGGCGCAAATTGCTTCTCGTTTGACCCCTTCATCTCAAAAGTGTTTGGCCGCATTGCCCGAGAAAATCCAACGGCAGCTTTTGTTTACGCGCGACCCTCATGGCAACGTTCAAGTCTCGTTAATTGAGACAGAACGGCTTCTCGCGGAACTTGTCTCCAAAGAACTCGAGGAAAGAAAGGAAAAAGGGACCTACAAAGGAAAATTTGCTCCCCTCCAGCATTTTTTCGGGTATGAAGGCCGGGCAGGGTTTCCTTCCCATTTCGATAGCAATTACTGTTATGCTCTGGGGTTTGCAGCTACCCTTTTGATCGATGAAGGGGCGACAGGTTACATGGCCTTCATTTCTCATCTCCACAAACCCGTCCAAGAGTGGGGGATGGGAGGTGTCCCGTTGACTTCTTTGCTGCATCTCGAAATGCGGAAAGGAAAAGAAAAGCCTGTCATTCAAAAAACCCTCGTCGATCTTAAGGCTAAGCCGTTTGCCTATTTTCAAGAGAAGCGCGATCGTTGGAAACTTGAAGACGAATACCGTTATCCCGGGCCGATCCAATTCTTCGGCGATAAGAAATTAACAGATCAGATTACTTTAACTCTTAGTTTAGAATCTTAATATTAATTACAATTAATTATTAATTTAGTTTATTAATTAATGCTTAATTGTTATATTAAAGATAGGGAGGAAGAGAAAACTCTTCCCTTGGATGAACTCACGACTTTTTCAAAGAGGGTTTGTCCCTTTGAATAATTCATTTTTATGAATTAGAGAGGGAATTCTCAAGGTACCAAGGCCTCTCAGAGAGGCGAGAGACGATCGGCCGTGCCTCATTAGCAGCTTTTCGTCCATAAGCTTGAGAAAACAAATTCTCTTGACCTTCCTTTACATTTTGCACGCGATGGCGAGCAAATGGCTAATAGAGGAAGGTTTTTTTATTTTATACTGCGACCACTCAAGTTGTGTGAATTTTGACTCTGCGAGACGAAGCAAAATCGAAGCGAAGCGGCCGAACGAGGAAGACCATTCCCGGTTGGGAAGGCTGACGAGGCTGCGGATACACGAGAAGTCGTAGAGCTTCGCAGTGCGGAGCAGGTGAGCGAATGCGAACCGGCCCGAAGGGATCGATTTGGCAAAGTCGCAGCCAGTCAAAATTCACACAACTTGAGTGGGCGCAGTATATCCGTCCTCCGGCGGAAACCCGGCCCTTAAGGCTGGGGTTCACGCGAAGTAGAACTTTCAGAGGAAGCGAGAGAAGTTTTTAATTGTTCGAAGACTCTCATGCCTATTTCAAACGCATCGATATCCTCTTTTTCAAGGAGCTGTAAAACAAAAAGTTTGTATTGCTTTTCTTCCAAAGACATTTTCTGTATCTCTTCGGCAATGTTTTTATTGTATAGCTTTGCAAGCCATTGTTTGATTTCTTCGCGCGCCAGACAAAGCGCAGCTTCGTTTTTGAATCTATTGGCCGAGTCTTGATACGCGGCGATCGCATTCATTAATATGCTCTTATTGGCCTCATCAGGATAAGGAGAAATTACCTGCAATGCTTGCTGTGCCAGGATATAAGCTTCTTCGCAAAGTTTAGCCGCTTCGTTATATGTGGAGACGACTTCTTCTACATTCTTGGATAGGCGAGGGCAATTTTGATACTTTAGATTGGCGAGAGCAGCTTTTTGTTCGCTTTCTTGACAGAGTTGGCGGCAAGTTGAGAAAGCGGCGGTGCTTTGGATCAATCCTTGCAAAGAGGTGATCTCATTATTGAGCATTTTGATCATTTGTTTGGTCTGCTTTCTTGCACTCACCCAATATTCATCGCGTCTTTCCTCCTTGCGCTTATCGTCGATCCTCTTGATGATATACTCGCATTGGCCAATGCCGTTCTGGCAGCAAACAATCGCCTCTTGCAACAAGCCCATGCCCTGCTCTCTGCCTTCGGGAGTTAGATTGCCAAACTGCTGGAGTAGATCTTCATGCCGCTTCCACTCCACCGAAATCTTTTCTATGACTTTGAGATAGTCTCTATCATAGAAGGGAGCAGCATTGATCAGGCATGGAACGAGAAATACCAGGAGAAAGAAACGCGCCCACCTCATAAAACCTCACTTTTTTTGAGATTATAGTGGAGGTAGAGAAATTAAAAAACAATAGGGCGAGGGGATATGCTATCGATGAATCCGTGCCGAAAGAGCAAAATAAAAAAAGTAACGATCGAGGTCTTCGAGTGTTGTGCCGTATTCGGCGCCGCCCAGGAAAGCGTCGCATAAGACCTCTCGCGCCCGTGTGATCTCCTTTAGACGGCCCTTCCATCTTGGATCTTGAATTGTCAAATCAAACAACTCCAATGCGCGTATAAAGCAGCCCTCAAACCGTTTTGTATCGTTACCGGCCTTAATCGCACGGCTTACTTCGCTTCCGATATTTCCCAATTGTTCAGCAAGAGAAAATTTGGACCATCTTCCTGCTGCAAGAGTTTGATGTTGAAATTGTTTTGTCATGTTTTTTCTTGTACGAGAAGTTTTACAATCTATACCGAAAATGATTCAAAAGTTGGGAATTTGGCAAGGCGGCTGCGCAAATTTTTTGTCTGGAGCGAGCGACCATTGTGCAAGCACAAGGCGCGAGTGAAGACAAAAAATGTGCTGCATAGCCAACGCAGCCAAAAACCAACTTTTGAGTCATTTTCGGTATACCAGTAAAGTAACATAAAATGCTTAGAAATTCAACAATCAATCCACCTGGATCGTGTAAATGGAGATCGCTTCTTTTCTGCCGGGGAGGAGCATCGGTCCCAGGGAAATGGCTTTGAATTCATCTTTGATCGCTTGGTAGGTGGTCTCGCTGATCAATATCGGGGTTTTCAGCAGTTTCGTTGTCTGTTCGAGGCGCGCGGCGATGTTGACGGTGTCTCCGATTGCCGTGTATTCAATCCTTTTTTCGGAACCAATATTGCCCACGACAGCAAGCCCTGTATGTACGCCGATTCCCACTTCAATTTGCGGTTTGCCTTGCTCACGCCATTTGTCCATCAGTTTTTTCAGGTCCTGCTGCATATCGATTGCGGCCATGACCGCGTGTTTTTCTTGGAGGGCATCATCTAAAGGAGTCCCGAATTCGACCATCATGCCATCGCCTAAGAATTTATCGAGGATCCCTTGATAGCGGAAAATTGCTTCCAGCATCACCTCAAAATACTCATTAAGAAGAGAAACAACCTGTTCGGGAGGAAGCGATTCGGCAAGTTTGGTGAATTGCCGGATGTCTGAAAATAACACCGTGATCTTGCGGCGCTCTCCGGACAATTTCGCAGCGTCTTCCGTTTTGAGGATTTTCTCCATGACCTGTTGAGAGACATAGCGGGCAAAATTCAACTTCAACCGCTCTCTTTCCTTAAGTCCGGTCGTCATCTGATCGATCTCGGTAGAAAGCTCTTCGAATTCATCCTTAGTTTGTAAAGAGGCGCTGGAATTGAGGTCCCCGCGTCCAATTGCTTTGACGCAGAGGAACAATGTGTTCAAAGAAGAGCTGACTTGTTTTGCCAGCCAATGCCCGCCTATTAAAGCAAACAGAAACGAAGCGCCGAATCCAAGAATAAAAGATTGAAGTACTTCTGCGAAAATTTGCCAATAACGCCGGATAGAGATATCGACTCCGACTGTAGCGACATACTTGCCGTTCTTATCATAGATAGGAGCGTATCCTGTCGTCCATTTTCCCCAATCGGTGACGAATTGTTTCGGAGAATAATACTCTAAGAGATGACTGCTAAGACCTGTGGCTTTACTGCTTTCTACCATGTCGCCGACATGGCTCACCCATTCTGGTTCTTCCTCGGCATCGACTAAATAATAAAATTCATTGGGATGATCGGGCTTGGGTTTTAGCGTATAGATAAAATACACGCGGATATCTTGGCGCCGGTTGGCATCGCGGACCTTGATTAACTCCTTTTTAATCTGTTGATAAACAGGAGTTTGTTCATCAGAGGGACCGTTGATTTGCTTCAAATTCTCTGCATCGAGCAGTGCTGCTGTCGTTGACGCGACCGTAAGAGTTTTGATCTGCTGATTGGAAAAAACATGTTCACCAAATTCATAGAGCAAGATTCCGAACCCTATCAGAGAACTGATGACAGCTGTTCCGGACAAATAGAGATAAAGTTTGGTTCTGTATTTCATATCCGTACTCTAAAGCTGGATACGGTTTTTGTCATCCGGATGTTGGAAATATTTTTGGCTGATTTCACTTTGATTTGATGAAACTCTTGTGTAAATTGTGATTTTTATGGACAATCGCATGAAGTAAAAAAACAACATGAACTGAAAAGGTAGACGTACACATACCACAGAGCTCTAAGAACGCTCTGTGGCAGGATTAGAAATTCAACATTAACATACAATATGCCACAACAAGGTGTATTTGCAAAACAAAAAATTAAACATGGACGCAAAAAAATTAGGAAAAAAAATTAAGCTAGCTCGAATCGAGAAAGATTTGACACAAGGTCAACTCGCTACAGCAATCGATTCGATGCAAAAAAGCATTTCCAGATATGAAACGGGAATGACATTGCCGTCGCTGGAAACTCTAGAAAAGATCGCCAGAGTTTTGGAAAAGCCTTTTGCCTATTTTTTAGACGAGCTTTTTCAGGCGACTACGGAATCGTTGCAATTTTATTCTAAACAAAGAAAAGAAGCGATGGCTGTGGCTGCTGAAGAGTAATTATTACTCGATTTCAATGGCATAGACAGTGATTGCTTCTTTTCTTCCGGGAAGGATCATGGGTCCTAATGAAGTTGCTTTGAACTGGTCTTTCACAGCCTCGTAAGTGATATCGCTGATCAAGATTGGTTTTTTAAGGACTTTTGTCGCTTGCTCTAAACGCGCGGCCACATTCACTGTGTCGCCTATGGCAGTGTATTCGATTCTCTTTTCCGAACCGATATTGCCGACAACCGCAAACCCTGTGTGTATGCCAATGCCCACTTCGATTTGCGGTTTGCCTTCTTTTTCCCATTTGAGCAAAAGCTTTTGCAGTTCTAGCTGCATGCCCACTGCAGTAGCTACAGCGTGCTTTTCTTGAATTTGATCATCGAGAGGAGCGCCAAACTCTACCATGATCCCGTCTCCCAAAAACTTGTCCAATGTCCCTTGATAGCTGAAAATGACCTCCAACATCGTTTCAAAGTATTCGTTGAGAAGGGCGACGACCTGTTCGGGAGGAAGGCTTTCGGCAAGCTGAGTAAATTGGCGGATATCGGAAAATAGAACAGTGATTTTGCGCCTTTCGCCCTCTAACTTTGCCACCTGCTCTGATTTTAAGATTTTTTCCATCACATGCTGAGAAACATAGCGCGCAAAGTTCAACTTTAACCGCTCCCTTTCTTTGAGCCCTTGCGCCATCAGATTGATCTCATTGCCCAATTCTTCAAATTCGTCATGCGTCCGCAAAGT
The DNA here is from genome assembly GCA_963698815.1 of uncultured Verrucomicrobiae bacterium. Classification (GTDB taxonomy): domain Bacteria; phylum Chlamydiota; class Chlamydiia; order Chlamydiales; family Rhabdochlamydiaceae; genus CAJCIW01. The sequence goes on along the minus strand of CAVOSF010000006.1, from coordinate 393,660 downwards.
CGATTTAAAGTCTAAATTTCCAATCCCTATCTCTCGAACGCACCTTAGCAAGGCTTGCAGCGAGAAATTGATTTGGCGGGCCAATAAATACCCTCCCATCAATGCAAAGAGCAAAGAGATGAGGAAGGCGATGCAAAAGAGCCAGATCACCTTTTGCAGTTCGCCAAAGTAATTCGTCATCGAGATATCCGCGCCGACCGTTGCCACATAGTTACCACTGTGGTCATAAATCGGCGCAAATCCGGAAATCCACACCCCATAAAGATCAGAGGTGAACTCTCCGGGAGAAAAATAATCGTGAAGATGGCTCAAGGTATCGGGAACAGAAATATCCTCTACTAGACTACCAGGATGGCTGATTAGGCGAGGGTCTTCTTCTCCATCGACGACATAAACCAGCTGCTCTGGATTGTTGGGATTCGGCTTAATGATGTAAAGATACTTAATGAAGACGTTTTGATTCCGATTGACATCGCGCGCTTTGCTCAATTCCTCTTTAGCCTGGATGTAGGCTGGAGAAGCCTCGTCGGCAGGTGTATTGATCTCTTTCAATAGATCGGCATCGAACAGCGCTGCCGTCGTCGCCGCCACCGTTAAGGCCCTTGTCTGATCGTCATGAAAGGTATTATCGCGGAACTCAAAGAATAGAACGACAAACCCGCATAACGAGCTCACAAACGCCGCCCCTGCGAGCGCAGCATATAGCTTTGTCCGATATCTCATAAACTCCAGCGCACCCCTTCCGTTCGCACTTTACGGGGTGCTGGAGTTTTTGTCATCTGATAGAGGTCTTTAGTCTCTTTAGGCTTAAGATGCTATTCAGTTATGCTGCACGAGAAACTTCTGTATACGCTGCTCTTCTCTGTGCAAGTGTGCGCGTCTTAAGGATTCTTCGAAGCTCAGTTGGATTTCCATCTTTTAGATTTTCTAGTCTAGTAACGCCATAGCCCATACCATTTGTATTTGGATGTGCGATTCCTTGTGCTTGACCTGTAGCCGTCCATTGCTCTACGTCATATTCATAAATGAGTCTTGCAAGGGTATTAAATGCTACAACAGATCTGCCTCTAAGAGCGTTAAGTTCTGCTTGCACTTGCAGGTCAGATTGACCATCTGCATTAACAAATTGATCATAGAAAGCATCCAACGGAGTTACCGCTGCTACCGGAGCTGGTGCTACTGGTGCTACTGGTGCTACTGGTGCTACTGGTGCTACTGGTGCTACTGGTGCTACTGGTGCTACTGGTGCTGGTGCTACTGGTGCTAGTGGTGCTAGTGGTGCTACTGGTGCTACTGGTGCTACTGGTGCTACTGGTGCTAGGTTTGAGTCTTCAGTGATGATTTCTGCTGGGTTTAATGCCAAATTTGTAAGTGCTCTTGTTGGATTTTGCAATCCCGGTTTTGTTATATTTGTTCGATCATATGATTGATATGTGTTGCTTGCAATATCATGGTGAATCAGAATACATTTCTTAGGAACAATTTTACCGCATGGATTTCCCTGTGCACGATAATATTCAAGAGTAGGTTCTTCTTCACCTTTGTTAACGATCATCACTTGATATATATCAGAATTTTCATAGGTTTTAACGAAGGATTTAAGGAATATTTCTTCGTTAATTTTTGTTCCGCCATTCTTAATATATTTAGCATAAAGTTTAACTAGCGCTTCTTTTTGACCCTGACTAAATTGACCTAAGGATAATAAATTTGTTACGTCATTTTCAGAAGGATTAAATGAATTAATTCCAATTTCATTCTTGTACAACTTCTTTTTTTCAGCGTCTTCGTTTGGTCTGCTATTAATATCGTTTAATTCTTTTACAATGGAGTCAAATATGCCATCATTAGTCCAGGTTGATGGGGCATCTTTCATTTTAGTTGAAATCTCTTTTCTTAACTTGCTGGCATTTGCTTCTTTTGGTTTCTCTTGGAATGGTGGTGCGGTCATTTCAGTAAGTTGATCTCCAACTTGTTCGATGATTGTATCATTTTGAGCTGTTAGTTTGATATTCCGCTTTCCCCAATTTCCCTCGATTAATTCATTATAAACCTTACTTTTTGCTGCTTCGGTAACTGGTTCTGGAGTCTCGGATGAATCATTAGATGGAGAAGCAGAGTTTGAACTTGAAGATTGTTGTGAAGAAGAAGCGCCCTGTAATTTAGAAGGCTGATTTTTGATTATTTGACTAACTTTTTGAGCTGTTTTGTATTCGGTGATAGGAATTTCGGCGTTCCCATCCGCTGCAATTGCAAAGCTACCATCTAATACTTCAATTTCTCTATTAAGAAAGTCTTTTTTATTTAGTTTAGTTACATCTCCTAGATTTGCTTTGTTTTTTCCGCTGAGGATGATTTTGCCAGAAGAAAACTTCTGTCCATTAAGTGTGTCCGCAAGAATATTGACAGCAGCTTTGGCAGCCAGTTTGGTTACATCAGTATTTTCACCCGTGATGTTTTGACCGTTTTGATGAACAGTATAGGTATACTGAACGGTTTTTCCATCAGGAAATGTATGTTTGACCTTTTTTTTCCGGACTGTTTGCAATTCAAGTACCATATCTCCCGCAGGAGCTTTAGATGAAGTTACTGTTTTGCTTGGTGGCAGTGACATAAAAACCTCGTTTTTATTAATAGATTAATAATAGATTGTTGTTATAATTTTAATTATATCTGAACCAAATGTTTATTTAAATAGGCAAATAAATAAATTTTCTTTAAAATTCAGATCTAAGTTCTAATGCCTTAATAATGAAGTGTTTAGAAAGGGCAATTCTGAATAAAAAAAGAAAAAAAACGAAAAAATAAATGCAAGTCCTTACTACTCAACAGTTACGGACTTGGCGAGATTTCTAGGCTGATCAATATCAGTACCTCGTTCCAGAGCAATATAATAGGCTAAAAGCTGGCTGGCAACTGAGTAAGGAATGCTGGCCAATTCGTCACAAATTGGCGGAAGCCAAAGGACATCATTAGCAACTCGTTCAACCTCGAGGGCGCCTTCGGGAGCAAAGGCAAGAATGGGTCCTCCGCGGGCCTTGATTTCCATGAGGTTGCTGAGCAATTTCTCGAGGGTATGCTTATTGCCGCACATACCGATGACTGCGAGGTTTGGGTCGACAAGAGCGATCGGGCCATGTTTCATTTCTCCCGCAGGGTAGCCTTGGGCATTGATGTAGCTGATTTCCTTGAGTTTAAGTGCGGACTCAAGGCTGGTGGTGAACATATAATGTCGGCCGAGAAAGAAGACGTTATCAAAGCGGGCATACTTTTTGGCGATTGCTTTGATGGCCTCGCTTTGATGGAGGATTTGTTCGACTTTCTCGGGCAGGGATTGGATCTCAGAAAGGAAGGCTTGCCCTTCTTCTTTACTCATATGGCGCAAGCGGGCCATCATCAAGGTAAAGAGGGAAAGTACGGTAAGTTGGCTGGTGAAGGCTTTGGTGGAGCAGACGCTGATTTCGGGGCCGGCGCGCAAATAGAGGGTGCAATCGGCCTCGCGCGTTAGGGTGGAATTGCGGACATTGCAAATGCCGAGGACTTTGGCGCCTTTGCTTTTGACTTCGCGGATGGCGGCAATTGTATCAAGGGTTTCGCCAGATTGGCTGATAGCGATGACTAGGGTATCTTCGGAAACGATCGGGTTTTTGTAGCGGAATTCAGAGGCGATTTCGGCTTGGGTCGGGATGCGGGCTTTGTCTTCAAGGAGGGAAGCGGCGATTTGGCCGGCATGCCAGGAAGTGCCGCAGGCGAGGATGATGATGCGGCGGACGGCGAGGAGTTCGGAGGAGGTAAAGGTGAGGTTTTCAAATTCAGCGGTCCCAAAATCGGGGATTAGGCGGTTATGGAAGGCCTGTTGGATGGTTTGGGGCTGCTCGAAAATCTCTTTCAGCATGAAATGAGGGTAGCCGTTTTTAGAGATGGTCACAGCGTCGTTTTCCAGTTTTTCGGTATTTCTTTGAACCAGGGAAAAGCTCTGGTCAAAGACTTCGATTTTTTCTGGGCTGACGAGGGCGATTTCATCGCTCTGCAGGAACATAACGTCGAGATTGGACTCTCCAAAGGCATTGGCATCTGAAGAAACAAAGGCCTCGGCCCGGGCGGTGTTGAGGCCGATGGCGATCGGGTTTTCGCGGGCGGCGGCAACGATCTGGTTGGGATGATTTTTATGGATGACGGCAATGCCCCAAAACCCGCGTAGGTGGCTTAAGGCTTTTTGGACTGCGGGAAGGATTTCGCCTTCATAGTAGTGGGCGATGAGCTGGGCGATCACTTCGGTATCTGTGTCAGAATAGAACTTCTTCCCGGCTGCTTTGAGCATCTCGCGGAGAGCGAAATGGTTTTCGATGATCCCGTTGTGGACGACAGCGACGGTCTCTTGCTCATCAAAATGGGGATGGGCGTTTTCCTTTGAGGGCTTGCCGTGGGTGGCCCAGCGGGTATGCGCAATCGCAAGGTCGAGCTCAAGAGGTTCTTGTTCCTCTAAAACTGTCTCCAAGGAGTAAATTTTGCCTAAGGCCTTACAGGAGAGGATCCTTCCTTCGATGATCCCGGCGATGCCCGCAGAGTCGTATCCGCGGTATTCGAGGTGCTTCAAACCTGTCAAACAGACTTTCACTGGGTTGCGGGGACCGATATACCCGAAAATGCCGCACATGGAGTTGCCTTATATTACCTTCTCAATAGAAACCATACCAAAAATGAAAGAAAAATCAAATGTGCATCGCATTCATCAACCATAAATCTGCTTCGTCGGAGGCCATAGTTTCATATGTACTGTCTTCGACAAAAGCAGGTCCATCTTGGAATTCGAGGATTTGCAGATTCAGGGTAGGGGGATTCAGGGTAGGGGCCTGTAGGGTAAAGATCATCTCTATTGTATCATCCTCCATATCCTCAAAATATGCTCTGGCTAGATAGAGATTATTCGGGGAAGGGGCGAATTGGGCGTTGGCATTCTGCATATTGTCGCTGTCGCGGTCTAAAGAAAATAGAGGGTGGTCCTCTTCTACTTCAGATTGGCTCCATTGTGCATAATCATAAATGGCCAGGTGATACACCTCTGGACAATTATTCAGAAAATTCAAATTGACCTTAGGTTGAATCTGATAAAATTGGTGGGGGAAATATGCTTGAGATAGGTTCTGAACCATCGACATAGGAGATCCTTGTGTTAATTTAGGCAAGAATTATAGAGAAGGGAAAAGAATAAATGGTATAATTAAAATAAAAAGTATATTCATGGCCGGCCTGAAGCCCAAAAAAGTCTCGGAATCCGCGATTCACGACCAAACGTATAAAGTTTTTCCTAATGATCTGAATTCCAACGACACGGTCTTCGGCGGACTTGTGATGAGTATTCTAGATAGAGTGGCCTGTGTCGTTGCGGAAAGACATTCAGAGAGGATCTGTGTCACTGCCTCCGTAGACTCCATGCATTTTTTAGCCCCGGCGCGAAGGGGAGATATTCTGATTTTCAAGGCTGCGATCAACCGAGCGTGGCGGACTTCCATGGAAATCGGGGTCAAGGTCCTGGCCGAACATTATAGGACCGGGGAGACAAAACATATTCTTTCGGCCTATTTTACCTTTGTCGCCGTGGACGAATATTGCAAGCCTGTTGAAGTTCCTGCTGTGGTTCCCGAGACGGCCATGGAAAAACGGCGTTTTAAAGAGGCAGACATCAGGCGCGAGCTTCGTAAGCGAGAAAAAGATGAGAGGGCTCTTCGCCGCAAAGAGCTGCTCTAGTCACTAAAGTTTTCTTGCGACAAGGGTCATGAATAAAGGAAATTCTTGACGGCTCCGGTTTTCCATCGCGGCGGTCTTTCCAGTACTTTTTTTATCTGAACACCATTCCTCGATCGTATCTAAGACAAATCCTGCTTGTTTCAGCTGAATGGTATAATAAGAGAGGGGATAATGGAAGGACCAGGTCTCTTCAGATTCTTCTTGTTTGCTGGGCTGGGTTTGGATGGGGATTTTGAGGGAAGTCATATAGCGATCGACGCGGCGGTACTGCAGCTTTTTCTGTTCGTCGATGCCCCAGCTCGATTGGCGCGGGATGCGGAAACAGGGATGGTTGAGGACGATGATCAGCGGGGCTGTTTTCCGCAGGTGCTCGTGGGCCGTCCGGAAGAGGGACAGGGGATTGTTTAGGTTCTGGACAGCGAGGATGCAAGTGGCATGGGAAAATTCTTTATAGGGTAAATTGAGAGGATGGGCAAGGTCGTGGACAAAAAATTGATGAGGAGATTTAGATGCGTAATTTTTGGCTGCTTCGATTAAGGACTCCGAAGCGTCGATTCCCAGGTATTTCATTCCTTTGGGCAGATGCCTGGACAGGATTCCTTGGCCGCAAGCGAGATCGAGAATGTGCGGCTGCGGCTTCTTTTCCATTTCCAGGAGGCGCAGGACGCCGGGGATGATCACTTGCTGGTGATAATAATGCCCTTTGGGGCCGACGATCTTATCATACCACGTCGAGGAAGTCTCCCACGAGGTATCGGTTTTTTGCATTTCCTTTGTCCTTGTCAAAGACTTCAATACTATTCTATTTTTTCATTTTTAAAAACAGCTTTATTGCCAAATCAGAAATAATCAACGATTGAACGATATAACGATATGAACGATATTTTTTTGATTTTCTTCTTCCATCGTTCTAATCGTTATACCGAAAATGATTCAAAAGTTGGGAATTTGGCAAGGCGGCTGCGCAAATTTTTTGTCTGGAGCGAGCGACCATTGTGCAAGCACAAGGCGCGAGTGAAGACAAAAAATGTGCTGCATAGCCAACGCAGCCAAAAACCAACTTTTGAGTCATTTTCGGTATATATCGTTGTACTGTTTTATTCTCGTTCATGCTCAAGCTGTTTTTTCCAATTTGGTTTCTGGAAAAGCAAAATGATCGACGGAGCGAAGCAAGCGACGATGATCCCGAGAACGAGGAACGAGACATAAAAGGCGACACTCCCCGTTTGGATTTGCGAGGGCGGGAAGAATCCGATGACGAGGGCGAAGGCGGAGCTGAGAATCCCGACGCCTGAAACGATCCAGATGCCGGCTTTTCCTCCGGGGATTTTGTAAGGGCGGTCGATTTTGGGTTTTTTGTAGCGGAGTTTGATGGCGGCAGCAAAGAGCAGGATGTACATCAGCAAATAGAGTTGGGCGACGATGGCGGAGAGGATCCAAAAAGCAGCGCTGACGGTCGGCATAAAGACGAAGATCAAGGAAAGCAAGGAGACGAAAATGGCCTGGAACGATCAAGAGGCGGGTGGGCATGCCTTGTTTGTTTACGGCTCGGAAATAGGGCGGAAGATCTCCGCTGCGGGCGGCGGCAAGAAGACCTTTGGTCGGCCCGATGACCCAAGTGCTCAAAGATCCGAACGCGCCTGCCGCGATCAATCCGGCAACAAGGGTGTGATCCATTGCATGCCGTAAGCATTGACGAAATAGGAGAAGGCTTGCATGGAGCCGGCGACCAAACTGATCTCTTTTTGAGGGATGACGCTGGCGATAGAAAGGACTCCTAAGATCGACAGGCCGATGATCAAGACGGCAGACAAAAGGATCGCTTTGGGATAATCTCGTTGAGGGTGGCGGACATCGCGAGCATGGATGGCAGACATTTCCATCCCGCACAAAGAGAGAAGCACGCCGGTGAAAAAGACGATCTGGTCCACTGAGCCCATATTGGGGATGAAGCTATCCCAGCTTAAAGAAATCTGAATCGGATTTCCGGAAAAATACCAAATCAACCCGAGGATGATGATCAAAGCTCCCGGGATGAAAGCGCCAAAAATGACTCCCAAGGTGCTGATCCATTCCAGAAATTTTCATTCCGTAACAGATTGGCGATTGTGGCTGCCCAAAACGCGATGAGGATAATCGAAATTGTGAAGGTGATATTATTGGAGAGCGTAGGGTCGAAAATGTAGGCGATGGTCGCTGCAAGGAAGGAGAGGATCGTCGGATACCAGATCGCATTTTCGATCCAGAGCAGCCAAATCGCTAAAAAACCTGTCCGATGGCCAAAGGCTTCTTTGACCCAAGCAAACACGCCTCCGCTCTTTGGCCATCCCGTGGCAAGTTCAGCGGAGACAAGCGACATCGGTAGAAAGAAAATCAGAGCGGCGAGCAGGAAATAAAAGATCGAGGAAAAGCCATATTCTGCTGTGACAGGCCAATTTTTTACGCTGCCGATGGCGGCGACATTGATCATGGCTAATGTGAACACGCTGAGCGTGCGCGGTTCATCACTTCGTGGAGTTTATCTTGCATATTTATTCCCTCTTGAAAATCATGAATATTAAAAGCAAACTTAGATTTTGATGATTAATGATAAATTCGCTCGCCGCCTTAAAAAAGGCACAGTGGACCCGCCATTTCAATCGCCCGCTTTATAGTGATTATGCCTTTTCCTTATTGCAGATACAATCGTGAAGCTGCTCACGGGGAAAGGGGACAATACTCTTCCAGTAGATGCAATCTGCGGCCATTTGGGAGAAATATGACTGCGTGATTTTATTTTTGATCGATGGTTTTGGATGGGAATTTTTTGAGGGATTTGCGTCCAAATATCCCTTTTTAAGCCGTTTCGACCAATGAAGGAAAGGCATCGAAAATTTCCGCGCAATTTCCCTCGACGACAGCTGCCCACGTGACGAGTATCAACACAGGAAAAGAGGTCGGTGAAACGGGCATCTACGAATGGTTCTATTATGAACCGATTTGCGATCGGATGATCGCTCCTTTGCTCTTTTCGACGGCCGGGGACCATGAAAGCAATACCCTGCTCAAAGAGGGGTTTAGCGCAAAGGAGATTTTCCCCTTTGACACGGTCTATCAAAAATTAGCAAAAAACAACGTCCGCAGCATCGTCGATGCAGCATGAGGGCATCGCTCATTCGCCTTATTCCAAAGCGATGTTTGCCGGAGCCGATATGGTGCCCTACATTCACTTTCCGGAGGCTTTAGACCGATTAGTCGCTCTGTGCAGCAGCCCTTTAAAAGAACCGACCTATGTCTTTGTCTATTTCGGAGATATCGATGCGGCGGGCCACCGCCACGGGATCACCTCGCCTCAATTTGCCGATAGCGTGGATTATTGTTGGACAATGATTGAAAATCGATTCTGGCAAAAGTTGTCTACTTGCGCGAATCGGACCGCACTGCTATTTACTGCGGACCATGGGATGACGCCGGTCAATCCCAAGACAACCATACTTCTCAATCAACTTTGTCCCCAGCTTTCTTCTATGGTGAAAAAAAATCGCAACGGTGCGCCGCTTGTTCCTGCGGGGTCTTGCCGCGACTTCTTCTTGCATATTGAAGAAGAGCATCTCGATGAAGCCCACGGCCTTCTTGAAAAGAAGCTCAAAGGGATCGCCGATGTCGTCTACACGAAAGAACTTCTGGCGGACCATTTTTTGGGGTAAAACCTCCATCGAAACGCTTAAAAGAGCGGATCGGCAATTTGGTCGTTTTGCCCTATCTGAAGGAGAGCGTTTTCTGGCAATTTGAAAAGCACCGCCTTGAGCAGCACTTTTATGCGGCCCATGGGGGACTTACAGCCGATGAAATGGAGTCAATTTTCTTATTTCTGAAACTATACCGAAAATGACTCAAAAGTTGGTTTTTGGCTGCGTTGGCTATGCAGCACATTTTTTGTCTTCACTCGCGCCTTGTGCTTGCACAATGGTCGCTCGCTCCAGACAAAAAATTTGCGCAGCCGCCTTGCCAAATTCCCAACTTTTGAATCATTTTCGGTATAGGTAATGCTTTAGCGTGCGGTGGTCATTGAGCGTGCGGAGCAGAGCGTCCACTTTTGGAAGGATCTGTTTAATCTTTGCGAGGGTTTTACAACTTTTTGCTTCTTCGAATATATTTTGCGCGGCCTGCAGGTCTGCAGCAATTTGAGCTTTGATGTTTCCTTGAAGTTTCAATTGCAGCTGTGGCAATTTTTCAGCAGTGCTTGCCAGCGTATCTTTAGTCGAACTATTGAGGAGAGAACTCTCATAAAGGCGCGAGAGCACTTCAAAGGCTGGTTTTTGTATTGTTTGAGAGTTTTTTACCATTTGCAAATGGGTTTCGAACAGTCCTTTGATTTTGCTAAAAGAAATTTGTTGGATCAGGGGTAAAATTCCCTCACGTTGAGATAGAGCCTCTGCAATAATGCGCGGTTTCATCGGCGGTTGTTGCTGTACATTGATAAGGATGGCAGAAAAAAGAGGAGACAAATCGACCGGATCTTCCGGAGCGATGGCAGGTTTTTTTGGCGGGGGTGTTACTTCTGGAGGTGTTTCTGCTTTGCGTTTTAAAGAGGGGACGGCCATGAAGAACCCTATTGTATAACCACCGAGCACACCGGAGATATACCAGGTGTCCTCGATGGATTTATTCTTTATGAAGAGCGGCTTTTTTTCTTTTCTTGCTTAGCCAATCGTTTTTCCTTCAATGTCTTCGTTGGCTTTTTGCGCTCTTCTTTTTTTGTTCCCTAAGTTTGCTCATAGTCACTCCTTATAGCTGCATAGATTTTCATTGCAACCTATCTAGTGATTATATCAATGACCTATGATTAGAGAGAAATGAAATTTTTAAAACCGCCGCCCAAAAGAGCAGCGGTTTAAATCTTTTAGTGGCGTCGACCGCTATGGCCTACAGGGACATTGTTGGGATCGCCAGGTTGCGGATGACGCACGTGTCCCCGGCCGCCTTGCCCGGGCATATGCCCCCCGCCTACCTGCACATGAGGTTGTCCGCCGCCTTGCCCGGGCATATGCCCCCCGCCTACCTGCACATGAGGTTGTCCGCGGCCGCCTGGACCATGATTATGTCCTCCCACTGGCAATCCGCAGCAACCCCCCTGCCCTCTGTTTACCGGGACATGGTGTTGTCCGTCCATGTAATAGACGGGTGCCCCAAACCAATGGAATATCCGTTGATTCCATGGAATATGCACATGATTATGTGCCTGAGAACTGAAACAGCCGGAATTAAAGAGCCACATGAGCGTTACAGCCCCAACAGCTGCAGTTACGATAAACGCAAAGGTGGTTTTCAAAAAAATAAAGCTGACAAGAGAAATCATTACGGCAGTGACCACTGCCATGATTTTCATGGCGGTTGAACACCAGTTATTCCCGTCTTGATCATCAGTTTGAAGACGGGCGACAGTATCCATAGGACTATACTCGACTTGTCGAGGGAGGGGAGAGACAGGGTTCATTGAAGACATCTGAAACCTCTATAGTTTAATATTGTTTAGCACGGATGTGATTGTCCATATTAACGTTGATCAGGATATGATCAAAGGGAGAAAGCCAAGAATCGCAAAGGCCCATGATAATATGGTCATTAATAGCCCAGTCTTTGATGACATAGCTGTCTTGGGGATTGATACACCAGATCATTTGATTTTCTAAGTAGATATGGCCTCCGAGATAGTCGACATTGACAATCCAATGGGAAAAGGGCCCATAAGTGACTGGTCCTACGTAGAGGTTAGCTCTAACAAAGGTGTTGTTGCTTTTGTTTGAAATATAATAATCACACGAATTGAACCAGCTGTAGTTGGGTGTGATAACCAGAGTATCTTCTCTGCGCCAATTTCTTAAAGTGTAAGCATCGAAAGAAGAGATCTCCCAATGCGAGCCATCTTCTAATTCAATCGTGCGCGCAGTATCTCCAATGCTGACCAGCCAATGGCAATTGATAGGATAGGCGTAGGAAGCCAAAGAAATTTGAGGACGGTTCATCGCTGCGCGCGGCGCGAGCATGAATTGGTGGGAAGAATCCGCCAATTTGAGACTAGTGCGCTGCAGCATGCGTGCTGCTTCGCTAGGATTGCTCTCTTCTTCCTGTTCTTTGGCTCTTAATTCACGCATCAATTCGCGTTGTGACGGATCTATTTCTCGAGAACGCACACTGACGTGGCTTTCAATGGTGCTCTCTTCTTTTGTCGTCGGCTCCTCAGCAAGAAGCTGCGCGTTGAAAAGCAAGAGGCAAGCAAGAGAAGGAAGGACAAATTGTTTAGACTTAGACATAGATCATGGCCTTTTGAAGTTGTTGTTAGGTTACTTCTGCGACATACTTGAAGCATTCTGCTTGCAAGATGTTCTTTGACAAAGAAAAATAGCAAAACGGCTAATTTACAAAAACCGAAAAAGAACTTTAAGGAAACTTAATCAAGTGATGTGCCCAAGATAGGACTCGAACCTACATACCTTTCGGCACCAGAACCTAAATCTGGCGTGTCTACCAATTCCACCACCTGGGCAGGAGATGATTAATGGGCTAAAAGCTTAAACGCTTTGCTCTGTTCTGTCAATACCTTAAAGGTTCTCGCGGATCTGGCGTGCGGCCTTAGCGTTCTGGTCGGCCTCAGCTGTAGCGAGCAATTCTCCGAGATGCTTGGGAAGCTCTGCTTCTACATTCTTCAGCTCGAGGTTCTCAAGTCGGACTGGTTTGCCGTCGTTATTGAGCATGTGGTCGAATTTCTCGTCGAATTCTTTCTCGCTTTTGAAAGAGTCGGCCAAGCCATGTTTTTTGGCAAACTCCATATTGGGCTTTTCCCAAGAAAGCTGGCTTTTGAAACCGAGTGTTCTGAAAAACATTTCGATGCAGGTAATCACGAAATGTTGCAAGCCTTGGGAGAAAAAGTGAGGGCGGACATTGTCGACGAGCAAACGCGTTCCCCGAGTGAGGCTTTCAAAGATCGTCCCGCCGCCGCCTTTGCCGATGAGGAGGCCTCCATAAGAAGCCATCGCCATGAGCTCTTCCATTCTTTGGAGAAAATCCTTTGATCGTCATGGGGAGATTGCTCTTTTTGCGGACGTTTTTTTCCAGATGCCGCTGGAATTCGCCATTATTTTCGCCGCATAGAACAACGAGATGGATGGGGATTTCTTCAGGGCGCTTATTCGCATATTTTTTTGCAAGGATCTCTGGAAAGGGAGAAAAGTTGCCGTCTTTGCCGCTGGAAACGATGATCACTTTTTTATCGATGTCGATTCCCCATTCTTGTTTAAGCTGAATGATATCCTCCGGCGTGCGCGGGAGGGTAAATTCATGCTTGACCGGAAGGCCGGTAAAGATGCGCTGGGATTCTGTGGTGGTCTTGGTGACCGGATTGACAGCTTCAGGGACATTGAATGGAAGCGCCATTTTAAAAAGGGGAGAGGACGGCGCTCTGTCGCGCGTCTCAATCGTGTTGTCGATATCTGTGGCGATGTGGATGCAGGGGATCCCCAGCATTTCACAGGCCTTGATCAAGACTTCATTATGGAGGCTGTAGGTGGTCACGACGGAATCGGGTTTGAGCTTGAGAAGGTGTTCGATCACGAGTTTGAGCTCGATTTCCGTATATTTTACGCTGCCGGAAAATTTTGAGGTGATCCAGCGTAAAAAATTCATGAAGGCAAAGGCTTTTTCTTTTCCAAGGCCATTCCAAAGTGTCCCGATCGTCCAATCTTTGCCGAGCCAGCGGGTGATAAAAGAATTGCGGACTGGGTCTTGAGAGATCAGGACTTCGGGAAGGTCGACGGTCACGGGATGGTAGCCTAAAGAGGTGAGGTTGTTGCAAACGCCGCGCGCTACTTCTCGATGCCCTCCGCCCCAATTGCAGCCGATCACGGCTACTGTCTTTTTCGCGTTTTCGTTGAAAGCGGCTTGCGAGATTCCGCGCGCCTGGAGCTGAGTGGGGGAGATCGCTTTAGGACGGTCCAAGCTGACAAGCGAATGCGTTGCGAAAGGCCATTCTGCAAGTTCGTTTTGGTTAGCAGGGGCCTGGGCATGGCAAGAGCACAATTGGTGAGAGAACTGCGTGCGCGCCCGATTGAATGCGTTATTGATCAATTGCCATTCCGAGCGCATGTTGCCGCTCAGCGCTGCAAATCTCGTCGGAGAACAAGCGGACATATTCTTATGGTCGCCGAGGAGATAGATGCACCCGTTGTAAGCTTTTTTGCACTTTTCTGCGAGTTCGAGAAGCTCTGAGCCATGTGTGTTCTCTAAGTTTTTTCTTAATGCAGCGACGCGGGAAATGCAATTTTTATAATAATTTTCCGTCTTTAATCGCAGGTAGGCCTGTCCAAAAAAAGCCGCTCCGGAATAAGCCGATAATGTCGAGCGCAGTTCTGACCAGCAGAACTTTTCAAGTTCAGGGGCATTTTCTAGTTTGTCCAATAATTGAAGAAATTGGGTGCGGAATTCGCCTAAGGCCAAAGGGTCTAAAGTTTTAGAGAGTTTAAAGATGTGCTGTTGTACTTCACGAGGGCAATTAGAGCGTCCTGCAATCTCCGCCAGCCATGTTTTAAGGAATTGCGTGCGTGTCTGCTGCTGCAGAGACCATTCTTCTTCTGCGAGCTTTTGTGATGTGATTTTCACAAGGCGGTCGGAATATTGTGACACGGATTCGAAATTAAAAGCGGGCTGAGCGGCAGCATTGTGAGCTTGGGCGATTTTGCTATAGAGGTTCATGATTTGAAGGTAGCGGAAGACAGAGGTGAAATCTCCTGCATTGAGCTTCTTATGCAAAAAATCAAAGCATGCCTCTCCAAGAACTCCCTTTTGCTTGAGTTGATAGAGGACGGAGCGGGTCGTGAAGGTGATGAACGCCGTATCGTGCAAATTGTTTTTTAATAGCAGGGCAGTCCGCGTGGGGATAAAAGCATCCAGCTGCATTTCGTTAAGAAAGGCCAATTCAGGGGAATTGGGCCGCTTAGCAGACCGAATGGTCTCATAGCGGGAGATGTCGGAATCTGTTCCGAACTCCTCATTGAATTGGCTCAACGTCGGATGTTCGATGACTTGAATTCGTCGTATATGTTCGATTCCAGATACCATGTTTTCCTTACAATAAATTGATCGTAAAAAGTTCTTGCAAACGGGCGAGCAAGAGAGTATCGTAGCTAAGATTCCTCGCTTTTTCCGGGGAGACTTCATGAGACAGCTCCTTGTCCTTTTGCAAAACGCGCATCGTCGCTGCAGCGAAAGAAGGGGAGTCGGCGATACCGTTGAACTCGTAATCGTCGGGGTTGTCGCTTAAGCTCTTCTTGCCGAGGTTGCTGCTTCCAAATCCGGTATAGCGGTCATCGATAACGATCACTTTTTTATGGTAGGTTGTGTTGGCGCGGTAGAATTCGTGCACTTTGACATTCTGATGGCCTTCGCTTTCAAAAAGCTGCCTGTACTTGACTTTGGCCAAATCGACGAAAAAGCGATGGGCAAAAGGAGATTCTTTATCTGTGGAATTCGTGATGATTTCAATCTCAACGCCTCGTTTTGCCGCCCTTTTGAGACAATCGATAAACGATTGGGGCGGGTGAAAGTACATGTGGGCGATCGCAATTTTCTTTTCTGCCTTATTAATGAGCGCGGTGAGGGCGTCGAAGTAGGAATTGTGCGTATGGTCAGGTCCTGTTGCAAAGAGTTGCACGCTGGCATTATCAGCGCTTGCAGTCCTAGAGTCCAACGAAGGAACGTGCGTCGTCGTTGACGCGGGGGAGCGCATGACGTCTAAAAACTGATTTTTTAGTTTTTGGGCATATTCTGGATCTTGCATATGCGCGTAGCGGAGCATGAGCTTGGCGCCTTCCAAGAAAGCTGTGGTCCCGGCGCCGCCGGGTTTGCTCTTGAGTGCAAAGTCCATGTCTCGATAACCTTGCGCTTCGATAGGATTATAGAAAAAGTCAAAAGTCATTTTCACTTTGGATTGATGTTCCGTCCCTGGGCCATTAGTCCAGTAAGGTTTCATTGCGCTGCCCCCGATGATCGAATATGCTCCTTGGTCGATCGACATCAATTTAATGTGGTTGGTGCTGAGCAGCCGGTTTCCGCCTTTAGGATGCTCCGAGTTGTAGATTTCCGGATTGAAGACGGTGAAAAATCGGTCCGGGTATTGAGTTTTCAGATAGTCGATCCGCTTTTGATTTTCAGGGGTGAGGTAGTGTTCCGAGGCTAAAATAAAGACTTTAAGCTCTCTGTTTTGTTCCATTCTCTCTTTGATCAAGTCCAGAGCTTCATCGAATGGTTCTTCGCCCATATAGAAGCTTAAAAAAATGGACGACTGGGCGCTGCGGATGAGATCCAGACGCGATTGATGCGTATCCACAGAATCAGAGAGAACATGGGCTGATCCATTCTCTTGAATGGATTCGCCCGTACGCTTTGCTTGAAAATCTTGCGGGTTGAGACCCTCTGTCAGTGATGGAGGAAAATGATGTTGCGCAGCGCGATATTTCGAGTATGCGCGCACGCCTGCAACGGCGCTTCCGATCAGAACGATGGGGGCCGCCCAGATAAGCGCCGGGAAAAATGCCGTCGCAATGACAGTACCCACACCCGCGGCGCCGATTAGAGCTGCCACGGTGAAGGCATGGGTCTTCTGTGCGGTTTGATAAGCATTGAATTCCTGTGGAGGGAATTCTTCATACTCTCCAAAACCTGGAGACGGACGGGTGCTAACAATTGAGTCAGTTAAAGTTGCCATAACAAATTAAAAATTCGATTGTTGCCAATAAGGATGGTCGGAGATCTTATCGTATTGGCCGGTTGTTGGGTTCCATACTTTGGAGGGGCTTAAGTTGGGGCCGTACTTCACTTTTAAAAACTCTTCCCAATTCCCAGGCACGTGGACAACGGCATTTCCAAAACGGGCTTTCTTTAATGGGAAGATGTCAGAAGTGTTAATCGGCACGCACTGAATGATTTCACGTCTTGTGATAGATTCAGGGACCCATGGGGAGTCTGTCCAGGAATATTTGTACGCTGCGGTGCGATTCTGCACATCGAGTTCGTGCGCATAGAGGTCGAGATAGGAGTTTGTCTCTTTAATCAAAACCCGGAGGAACATTTTTGGGACGCGGCAGCACGACCAATCTTGAATTGCATATTTTTGGGGATCAAGCCCGCGCAGGGCGTGGAGGACATTGGTAAAATCATTAGCCAGGATTCCCATGTCGACATCTAAATCCCATGGGATGATCTGACCGTGCCTTCTCGCTCCAAGCAATGTCCCGCAGTCCAGCCAGTGGGGGATCTGTTTTTGTTCTAAGAGATCGGCGACATCTTTGACAGCCTGCGTTTGGGCCCTTTGTTTTTCTGTAGGAGCACGGGCCGGATAATTTTCATGGGCGAGAAGTTCATTGGAGAACAGTTGGGGGATTCCTATTTGTCTATAATAATCGTCGTTTTTTTCGATTTTGGTAGAAAAGACCTCATTTTCGATCTTCTTGTGCATTTCTCTGGAAGTCGGAAAGGCCAGATAAGAAGCCCCTTTTAAAGCTGTGCCCAAAATCAAACTCACGGGGAGAGAAAGAACGGCGAGAATTGTTTTGAAAATCTCCAGTCCAGCGCTATCTTTGCAGTAATCAAAGGTCTGTGACATTTCTAAAACTTGATTGGCATCGATGCTCTTCACATCTTTTCCAGAGAAAAGGTAGCGGACCGGCGTCAAGAGAAAATTTCCGCTTGATTCTAAGAAATTTGCACTTTGATCAGCGGTATTGAAGAACACATTGTCTTTACCGGCCAGATAAGCGTTAATTACAGGAACATAGATAAAACCTGATTCGCTTAATAAATCAATTATTTTGCCTTCAATTTCTTTTACAAAACTGTTTTGATTTATACCCAAACAACCTGAAGAATTGGTTTTTGACGGCGTCGGGCAGCCACTGTCTTCGAGCCCGCATGCATCGCACAACTTATTCAAGTTGTGCTGCTTCTGCGCCGGCTTGTCAAATTCCCAATTCTTAAGGTTGTTTGGGTATATGTTCGCAGTAATAGGCGACGTTGTCACGAAATCCCTTTTCAATTTTTTTTATTAATAAAGCATTTTATCATGAGGGTTAACATCCCGCAATACTTAAATATTTTGAATTAAAGTTGAGAATTAAAGGATTTTTTTAAATGGAGGTGAATGGAGCAATTGAATATAATTTTGCACAATTATGCCGTTGCAACTTAATTTAAATTTTCCTCTCGCTGCTCCTAACGAATCCATCGTTCTGCAAGATTGGACGAACCAAATCAAAAGAGGGTTCATTCCCGGCTTTGCGTCTTCTCAAGACAAAAAAGTGAGCGAATGTTTTACGGGCCATTTAAAAGAAATTCTAGAAAGCGAAATGCCTGTCGATCTCGAAAAGGCCAAAGAAACCCTTATTCTTGCCCAGAACCATATCCTGGAACATCGGGGTCCATTTGGCTGTCATTCTGAGATGGCGCGATTGGAACACTATGCCCTGGCGGCCCGCCGGCGGCTCAATCTATCTGATGCCCCGCAAGATCTCGAACAATGCCGCAAGGACAATAAAAGCCTGCTTTCGCGTTGGAAAAAAGCGGGGTTTTCCGAACAGATTTTCTGGAGCTCGCCCGATCTTGTCGATTTTATCTTTCAAGCCCATCTTCAGAGGCATATCAATCATCCCTATTACAAACACCAGATAGCCATGGAATCCCGTCAAACCCTCTGGAATGGACAGTTTTCGGCGGCCGAAGAACCGCATTTAATGTTTCAGGGAGTAAAAACGCCATGGTCGGAGGTCCGCAAGAAGATTCGCGTTGACAGCCAGGCGCGGCTTTATTCTAAAGAAAATGGCGAAGTAAGGCGGTGGACCTATCTGGAAGACGGCTTTGTTCCGTTAAACAATGATCATTTTGCTTGCCCTCAGCGCCTCAGAAAACTGGACACTCCTCCTGCAAGCTGTCAAGTTCAAATTGTGACGACTCATGCGCATAAGGAGGATTGGCATCTTCTCGATCGGATTTTGCAAGGAACGCGCCATTCTTTTATTCGCCTTATTCCAGGAGAGGGCTTTTCGCAGCGCTATCCTGAAATGCAATTAGAGCCAGGGTCTGTCTATAGTTTCGGCTGGGGGACGTTCTGGGATGCATTAAGCATTTTTTCCCCGCTTTCTACTTTACGGGGGAAATGGTACTCTCCCGATCGTTGGGAATTTTTAAATCAAGACCATTGCATCACAACACGCAACGTGACTGATGCTGAAATCATCCATTTGATGGAAGGCATCCGCAGGCGCAGCAAAGAGGATCTTCCCTTTAACTTTATTACTGCGAATTGCTGCGGAATGACAGGAGATGTACTCAGCGAGGCAGGAATCATCGACTTATGCACTAAAACCCATTTGGTAAGACTAAAGTATGAATTCTTTATCCCGGAGTGCATCCGCGCGCCCTTCGATAAGATCGCCTCTATCATCGATTGGATAACGCCTGCATGCGTGACGGCAGCGCTGCAAAAAATCGCCGGCGTCTTCTATTCGGCAGCCCTGGCTCCTATTTTTACCATTTTAGGAGCATGGAGGACAAAAATTACTTTTGAAGAGGAAGAAGGTCTTTCGGGACGGGAGGAGTTGAGAACGCGGGCCTATAATCGAATCAAAGCCCTTTTTACCAATATATTTGATTTCTTTAGACCTAGCAAAATGGAATTTGATCTGACAAAAAATATTTATCAATGGCAGCTTAAACAACCGGGAACGGTTTTTGAAAAAAGAGATTAAATTAACATTTATAGTTAATTTAAATGCCTGTTTATTTATAATTCATGAAAATTAAGAAATGAGGTAATTATGCCCAGTAGTTTTAGAATTAATCTTCCTTTTCTTTCCTTTTTCGAGAACCTATGCAAGCCAGCCCAGACTCAGCCCTCCGCACCAACAGCCGTGAGCACACAAGTTGATGCTTCGACTGTTAATGCATGGATCCACAAATTCAATACTGCTTTTCCACGATTAGAAAAAATTTCCAACAATGGACTCTATTCCATTTTAGAAAAAGAAGTCCAAAATGTCACCTCGCTCTTGAATGAAGGGCAAAAGATCAGCGCTTCTTCAGGAAATGCTTCTGATGTGGCTTCGATGATCAACGATGTCGTAAAACCGCGTCTTGCCCAGTTGCAAACAGCCTATACTGATGCGCAAAAGAAAGTGACCGACCACGCAGATGAAAAAAAGAAAGACGAAGAGTATGAAAAGCTGTGGAATGAAAAATTTCAACTTCCGCAATCCGTCCTTGAAAACCATGCCGATTGCGCACGTTTCTTAAAAGAGAGCGGCCTTCTTTATAATATCGTAGCCTATCGCGAAGGCCGTCCCGGCAACTCCCATGAGCATGATGTCAAGCTCGACCCGCTCGATCAGCATCCTATGATCAAAGTTCAGGGGCAATACGTCCGTTGGGAAAACCTGGCGAAAGAGCTCCATTACGACGAGACCTCTAAAAAAATAAAATCTCAATCTTATCCCGGCAGCATCGTCCAAAGCTGGAATTACTTTCAAAATGGTTTAGTTCCCATCGATCGCAATGATTGCGAGAAGGCTTTCCCCATTTGGGAACTGACGCAAGAAGAGTACGACCGCGGGTTGCAGCAAGCCAAAGAATTCTATAAGACCAATCCAGAAAAAGACCCAGGGCTTCCTAAAGATTGTTATGTCCGATTCTATACGAACGACCGCAGGGCGCTTCCTGGTAATTGTTTACTCGACAACGCAGAACGCAATTTTCCCGGACATATTGGTATCGAAGTATTTATGGACGGAAAAATGACTCAATTCGGTTTTGCGTTGACCCCAGAAGATGATGCATTTATCATGAGTAATCCCCTTTCGAATGCCATGGCTACCGCAGAAGGCAAAATTGGCATGTTGGATTTCATGGCGCTTAAGCCCTACAATAAAATTTACACCTCTGTTCCTTTAACAAAACAGCGCGCTCAAAATATTCTTAATCGCGTCAACGAATTAAAAGGGCAGCAGCTTCGATTCCAATATCCGCGTCAAAACTGCACTCAACTCGCGAGCGAGGTCCTTAACATCGCAGGCTACGATGTCGACATGCGCACCAATGCTAGAGACGTCGTCCTCAGTATTTTCCCAAGCTTGAACCAGATCGCTTTCATTGCGAAAATTGAAGATGCCGTTAAGCGGGCGTGGAACAATCTGCCCACGTGCGTGACTAAACCATTCGAGTTTACAGCAGACGTTATTCTCTATGTTCCCAGAAAGATCGGAACGGTGGTGACCAATCTTTTAATGTGGAAGATGGGCGGCAATAAGAAAACAACGCCACTTCAAACCGGCGCGGAAGATGAAGAATTCTACGACAAGAAAGGATTCCAGTCGTTCTCTACGCTGTTCCGTAATTGGAAGGATATCTTCAAAGATGAGACAAACGCCGTTTATCACTCGAAGTACTTCATCGATTGGCAGAAGAACCAAGCGTCGACCTTCCACGACGACTACGAAAAGCGCGGCCGTCCAAAAATCTGCATTCTTCCAGAACCCACAACAGCAACAGCATAACGCAAGAGGGTGCCCGTCAAGGAGCACCCTTTCTATCAACGATTTGAACGATACTTTTTGAAGAAATCTTGTTTTCTTCTATTCGTTCTTATCGTTATATCGTTCAAATCTTTGAGTCACACAGATTTATACCGAAAATGACTCAAAAGTTGGTTTTTGGCTGCGTTGGCTATGCAGCACATTTTTTGTCTTCACTCGCGCCTTGTGCTTGCACAATGGTCGCTCGCTCCAGACAAAAAATTTGCGCAGCCGCCTTGCCAAATTCCCAACTTTTGAATCATTTTCGGTATATTCGAACACATCTTTAAATCGTTGAAGCAACAGCTTCGGAGTCTTCTTCGAAGTCGTAGACGGGGTGGATTTCAAAGCCTGCCTGTCTCACGGAGAAGATGATCTGAGAGATAGGTTCCCACTTCGCTTCTCTGTCGATATGGAGCAGGACCTTGGTCCTCTCTTTTTCTTTAGGCAAGAGACCTAATTCCAGCTGCTTTTTGAGCTCATTTTCAACCCCAGCCACGCCCTCAATGAGATATTCGTTGAATTCTGTGATCCACTTATATTCTCCGTTTTCATTCACGCTGAGATTGATGATGTAATAATCATTTTGCCCGATCACGGAAGAGCGTTCGGAGGTGGGTAGGACTTTCACTAGCTCGATCTCGCTATCGTAAAGGGCAGCCTTGGTGACTGCCAAGGTGGCAAAGACGGCCACGACGAGAAAGAGGAAATCGACCATGGGAGCCAAATTCAGGCTCCCAAAGCTTTTAAGTTCTTCTTCGGGAACGATACTCATGTGGATCACCCTTTATAAATGGAGGTTCTATCATCGATCAGCGCGGCAATGCTTTGCGCTTCATTTTCAACATAGGCAAGGGATCGAACGAGCCGGTATTTGGCTGTGGAGTGCAAGATGAGCGCGAGAATGGCCACGATGAGGCCAGCAACCGTTGTGCCCACCGAGATTCCAAGCCCGTCGAATAGGGTCGAGATGCTCTCTATCGAACGGTTTACGTTATAGAATGCATAGAACATCCCAAGCACAGTTCCGAGCAGCCCGAGCATCGGAGCGATGATGGCAATATCATTGAGCAGTCCAATCTTTTGCCAGAAGGAAATGGAAATGCGTTTTCCTTCCGCTTTCATCGATTCGATCATCACAGGCAGCCCATGGCGGCGAGAGAGGATGCCGCTGGCAATCATTTTGCAGAAAAGGGTGTCCCTGTCTTCGCAAAGAGAGAGTGCTTCTTCAAAGTTGTTGCTCGTCAACTTGCTTTGCAGGTTTTTAACGAACACTGAGGGGATGCGTGCAGATGAGCGCAGGGAGAGGATCGAATAGAGCCAGATCCCGACGGAGACGACAGACATGGCAAACAGAAGAGAATAAATGATCGGCGACCCTGAAAAGGCTTGTTTTAAATCGACGGCAATCGCTTCATCGTCCATCGGCATGGGCTCTCCAATCAGAGAGGCGCCTTGGACATTGAGGACGGCAGGTGTTTCTTCGACCAGTTTTTCTTCAGGAAGGGCTGTTTGAGGCTTTGCGGTCGATTTCTTGCTTAACTCCACAGTGGGCCTGTGATCTGTCGTCATCACTTTCGCAGCTTCCGTGTTTTTGTTACTCATAAGCTCGACTGAGGCGGGTTCATCAATCTCTGGAGCAATCGATTCAAAAACAATGGCGTCTTCCTGGGTGGTGTCCTCTTGGCGCAGAGCAACGGGAAGCTGTGCTTCCATCGAAGGCTGTTCCACGACCTCCAGCGCAATCGGTTCTTCTTTTGCTTCTTCTTCAAAAGATGCAATCTCTTCTTGCGACTCTTCTAAAACCGGCGCCTTTTCTTGTTTTTGCAGTTCATTTTCCAGCGAATAGAGTTCCTCTTTGAATTCTTCAAACTCTTCATCGAGCAGGGAGAGCTCTTCGTCTAATGAGGTCAGAGAGACTTCTTCCCTTAGTTCGATCGCATTGGTGTCGGCTGCCTCATCAAGCGCATTTTCCGCGCTTAAGGAAAGAAATGGAAGTAAAAATCCTGTGATGGTCAAGCTGTGAAAGTATTTCATTGGGGCCTAAAACTCCATACTTGTAGAAATCGAGAGATCGATTCCTGTTTTTTTTAAATTTAAAAATTCAGGTTAGCAAGAGAGGGGAGAATAGTTCAAGCTCGATCGAGAAATTTACTCTGAACAGCTTCCCGGAGCGCCTACAGTACCTATAATTGTAAATTGGCCGATGTTTGTACTGCTGTCTGATCCTACGGTTCGATTAAATGTTCCGAAGCCATTAAATTTATACGGATTTGGGGTTTGTGTAGGCATTGCTATGTTATTGGTAAATTCCAGGCACATGGTACCAAAACCGCCAGCGGAGATATTTGCTGCAAAACCATCGAATAAGCCGCTGCCGATGCCGTTAAAAAGATTACGGTTGACAGTCATTAGATTTATAGTGCCAGTTGCTCCAATATCCACTGCAGAGCCACTCAGATTATTGAATAGATTATCGGAGAAATTGAGGTTATTTATCAGACCACCAACTGAAATTGACGCTCCACGAGAATTGCTGCTCAAATTATTGAATTCATTGTGGGTGAAATTCATGTTTGTAGCATTTTGGACACCCCAAAATATTACGTCAGTTCCGACTTGGTTATTGAATTGGTTTTGCGAGATGTTTGAATTATTAATGAAGGTGCTTGAAAGGTTGGCTAAATAAATTGCATACGCGCTGTTGAAATTATTAAATGTGTTGTTGCTCCCATTCAACTCACCAATCACAGAATTGGTGTTATTGATAATTAAAATTCCAACAGCATTCACGTTGAACACATCGAATAAGTTCTCTGAAAAACTGAAAGTATTCAAAACCCCTCCCGAGGAATTGACAAAAACTCCATTGCCGCCGCGGCCATTTGGTGGATTGCTAATATTAATGAAGGAATTTCCTTGGATATTGAATTCATTAAGGGTCTGTCCTGCATCGAGCTCGAGGTAGATGCCATTGCCATTAAAGGAGGAGTTAACGAGGCAAGAGAACCCACTGAATACACTATTGTTGACTAGAACTTGTCCTGAAGGGTTTACTAATGAGATTCCGTTGGTGGTCTTGCCTGATGCCGATAAGAAGGTATTGCTATCGGCATTAAAATTCGAAATTCCATTTCCACTAATTCCATTTGAAGCATTCGTCATCGCGGTGATGGTAAATCCTGAGACAGTATTGTTATTGGCTAAACTGACAACATTGCCTGCGAGATTTGTGATGCTGGGCGCACTCGAGGCCATGATCGGAATGGTAATCGTTCCTACTGTAGTTGGGATGGAGTGTTCGACACCGACCCCGAAAAACAGTTGTCCGTTTTGCAAAGTGATGCCCGCATTCATCCCCTTTGATGTTCCATCTCCAGGATAAACATAGATGATTTGGTTGGGCGAGGAAGCATTCTGCGCTTGCAGCAGCGTGGGGAAGGGGCTTTCGAAGGTCCCATCTGAAGAGCTTGTATTATCGACAAACCATACGACCCATGGTTGACCTGTGGCGGGATCGATCGCCTCCTTGCTGATGCGCTGTCTATCAATCGGAATAATCTCCATCCGGTCGACTCGCTGAAGAGCGCGCATGCTTAGAGCAAGAGCTTTTCCACAGGAAGAATGGTTGTTTTTTTTGACTTTTCGTTTAGGGCCGAGCGGAAGGTTAACACTAATCTGTCCTTGTCCGATCCAGTGAAAAAGGCTATCATAGGAAGTATTCCCCTCGAGCCTGACATAATCGAATAAATCAACAGCTGCGCGCAAGCTTCCTCCCCAGCCGGTTTTACCATTGCCCGTCAGATAGTAGGGCCCGGCAGCAAAATAAAGGGGAACATCTTTGAAATGGTCGACGTGAAGCCCCGCCTCGGCATTTGCGGATTTTAGGGCAAAGTCCCGTTTGCGAGAGAGATAAATGGAGTGGGCTTTAAATCGATCGAATTTTGTATTGAAAAAGGGACTATTCTTCCATCCTACTGGCAAATAGCCATTGACCCGAAAATCCCAGATTTTGCCAAGCGCTTCCAACCCGGCGGAGACTTGATTATAGTGCTGTCTTTTTGTGTTCCGGTAGTCATAATAGGCGTTGACGCCGAACACTGTGGAACTGGCGATATAGCGGCACCCAAGTCCTGCGTTTGCCGCCATTTTTCCATTATTAAATACATGACCGCGGAGATCGAGAAAAGGAACCCACTGCTCCCATTTCCCAAAAGGATGGGTGGAAGTTAAAAATCCTTCCACAGTGGTATATCCCTGATCATACCCCACTCCATTGGCTTCAATATGCCGAGCCGTAATGCGGATCGGTTTTTTTGATTCCCCGCAGACTGTTTCCTCATGAGAAGCATAGGCTACCGCACAAAGGGCCAAAAGAGGGCTTAGTAACGCATGGCTTTTCATGAAATGGCTCCATTTTTTCCGTATTCTTTATGAATTAAAAAAAAATCTCAATAAAAATCAACAATGGCCAAGAATCAACCGGAGGACTAAAATATTCTCCATGAATCCAGGCCTTAAGGCCTGGGATTATTATGGCGATTTGGGGGGGGGGCTTCGAACCCCTCCCAAATGTCGTTTTTTGAAATACCCGGCCCTTAAGGGCCGGGTTTCCGCCGGAGGACGGATGAACCCAAAAAAATTAAAATCTCCTTTAACATGGGAAGAGCGGCGTCCGTTGATCCACGACCGCATTCTTTATGTTCCCCAGTATTATCATCGCCATCAGGAATGGGCTTTTCCCGGTTGGGAACGCCCCGAGGTGTTTGGGAGGAAAGCGCCCATCGAGGTCGAGTATTGTTCCGGCAATGGGCTTTGGATTATCGAAAAGGCGATGGCCCATCCCGATCGGAACTGGGTCGCTGTGGAAAAGCAATTTGAGCGCGTACGAAAAATTTGGTCCAAAATGCACAATTTTGCGTTGACTAACCTATTCATTGTTTGCGGCGACGCGCTGACGTTCACTGAGTTTTATGTTCCAGATAGTAGTTTTTCAGCAGCCTATGTCAATTTCCCTGACCCCTGGCCAAAAGAAAAGCATGCAAAAAATCGATTGCTTAAAGAACCTTTCATCACCCAAATGGCTCGAGCTTGCCTAGGTGGGGCCCCGGCAACCATTGCTACGGACCATTCTGGCTATGCTGAGCAAATCACGCATGCGATGCAGGCAAGCCCTTTTTGGACTTCGCGCTTCCCGGAACCCCATTATGTGAACGCATGGGAAAATTATGGGAATTCCTACTTTGAGGCCCTATGGCGCGAGCAGGGGTTGAAGATTTATTACATGCAGTATTTTAAGAGTGTGTTAATGGATTTTTGTTAATTGCTTTTTGCGCCTTTTTCTTTAGAATCTGATTCGGCGCCTTGTCCTAGTTATTTAACTATGTACTG
The DNA here is from genome assembly GCA_963698815.1 of uncultured Verrucomicrobiae bacterium. GTDB lineage: Bacteria > Chlamydiota > Chlamydiia > Chlamydiales > Rhabdochlamydiaceae > CAJCIW01. Next base: position 366,931 of record CAVOSF010000006.1, on the reverse strand, counting down.
CGGCGCCGAATCAGATTCTAAAGAAAAAATCATCAAAAATCAAAATAACAAAATCCATTAACACACTCTAAGGGAGAAGCATAATTATGTTCACCGCTGACCATCATGGCTATTACCAAGAGGGGAGCCCCTTTATTCCCGCGATTCAGGAGCATGCAGATCCGCTCATGGAGTGGTCGAACGTCGCTTCTCTTCGCTTGCCGGCGCATCTTAACGACGACCTCAGTTGGACAAAAGAGAAAGAACAGGCTCAACAAATCATCGCCTCGGGCAAATTCATTCTTTGGGAAATCGACCTGGGACTTCCTTCTTTCACATTCACACCTGAAAATTCCGCCGCATTCTTTTCCTTTTCTGTCGCCCTAGAAGAGTTTTCCGCAACCTTATGGCCCGAATTTAAAACACAAACGTTTGGCGTGGCCCTTTACCGGGGGGAGATTCCTAACAAGACAAACTTTCCCATGGGAGAGTGGGAGGCCGCCTACTTAGAGAGTTCTCTCTCTTACGAACTGTTTTGCACTCAGATGCTGAGCGAATACATCCATCGCTTAATTTCTTTCTTGCCGGACTCGGTTCTGGCTTTTGTAATCGTCGACGTCTCTTCCATCTCCTCACCGGGAAAAATCGCCCAGCTCTTCTCAAAAGAGCGGTTTGAACACGTCCAAGTCATTTTAAAAGGAGATCCATGTTGGAGTGAATACTCTTCTCCAGGATTAGGCCTTTATTTGCCCAAAGACGAATTATTGGATGCTTCACTCATCCAAGAATTAGATAAACTGATGGTACAATTAAAAGAGAAAGGGACGGCTTATCGGATCATTCCCGAAGATAAACTCACGGAGCAATGGGATGGAATCGATACGCTGATTGTTCCGGAACAGGCCATTAGTTCTCAGGGGAAGCGCAAACTGCTTGGATTTGCAGCCGCGAGCGGTACCATTCTTTCATTTGAGGGTAGGAAAATTGAATTCGCTTAAAACCCGCTATCAGAGGAGGGTTCGTCGGTTTCAGAGAATTCTGATTCATATGAATTTTCCACAGGGTGTTGATCAAATTCAACGAGATTTAATTCAATATTGCGATCTGTTTTAAGCTTGTAAATGAATTCGGATACAGCATTCTCTATAAGATAAAACGGTGCCGATTGAATACTCTTTCGGTGGTCAAATGGAGCTCCGGTCAAACATTCATATATAGACAAGGAATCCCCTTCAGTGTGTTCGCAAAGGATCTCGATAAGTTCTTTATTTTCTGGATCAGCGGCAACGAATTTATCAATACAATCGATGATTTTCTCTCTATCTTTCTTAAATACTGCATACCCTAATAATTCAGCGTAACCTCTTGCTGACTTAGAATTGTTCGATTTTTTTTCATACTGTGCAGGTGCACCGAAATCGAAAATTTTGACGCCTGAACCCCCGCCGACAAGGAATTTGCTTTTATGTATGGATAATTGAGGTACACCCGAACCAGCAAGTATCGGGTCGTCTCTTGTTCTCAATTCTTCTCCTGTTTCTGTATCCCAAATTTTTACCGCACGTGGTAGTGCTAGTGTAAAAAGCATGTCAGCATGGATAAAATAACAAAAATCTTCAATGGCGTATTTTTCTTTTCTGTCAGCAAGATCCCAAGCTACAGTCCCAACGCGGTCGGAGGAAAAAAGTGTGTCCTTGTGTATACGTATCTGAAGGACAGGATTTTTTTTTGGATCAGAACTAAAATGAATGGGTGCCTCTTCAGTATTGTAATTCCAAATTTTGATTTCCCCGTTCTGACAACCCAAAAATATCCTGTCATTATCTGGGAGTATACAGCAGATCTCTGTTTCTAATTTTAGTTTCTTGTCCTGCACTTGTTGAAGCTCTGTGTTCGTATCCCAAATTTTTAATATTAAAGACTTCGTTGTGCTATCTATCAGATAAGCGTAAAGCAAATTGTTTTGAATCGAAATTTCAAACTTATCTAAAAACGTGTCCCCCTTGCTAAAATCAAGAGAGTTCAGTTTTTTTCCGGAGTCGCGATCAAAAACTGCAATGGAGAAGATCCCCTCTCTTGTCTCCGGATGCAGTGCCGCATAAAGTGTATCTTTATGAATTGCAATTCTATCAACATAAATATTAGGTGCCTCAGCAATAGCAGAAAGGGTTTTGGTTCTTTTTTCACTTTTTAAGTCCCAAATTTCTATATTGTAGCGGCTAAGGGTGATGGGTTGATCGTAAAGATGTCTTCGACAAAGTGTGAATAATAGATCGCTTTGAACGACCATTTGTAGAATCTGGCCATTCACTGGAATATTGCGTATTTCACAGAGATTGGATTTGATGCCATTTCTCAGCGTGACAATATCTTCATAAGTCTCAATCGGGTTAAGGTTTTTTTGGGTAGGATCGAAAGAACCGCGAAAACGATTTTCCAATAAATTTGTCCAAAATGGAATATTGCCCGAAATCAACTGATAGAACTGACGATTAGTGAGCAAAAGAGAAGGAATGGTGTTCGAATGAACAGCTCTGCTAAAAATCAGAACCAGAACATCATTAGGGATGTCATAGAAAGAGACTGCAGGCAGCGAAGCCTGATTTTGTGTGGAAGTTTTCGTTATAGACGATGTGGTCATAATACCTCTTTTATCGATGATTAGAACCTTGGCGCTTTATCAAAGGCGGATGGAATAGAGCTGTCTGGTCTAAGAGAGCGGTTGCCGGCTCTTGATTCCCATTTGTCGACTTTACCATCTTTAATGATCACGTATTTGAACTCTTTATCCAAGGGGAGCTCAACTTGCCAATTCTGATGATCACTAGAAGTGAAGGGAATAGGCTTCTTTTCCCACTCAGAATCTTGGCAGATGCCAAGAATTTCATTGTCTGCTAGAGGGCAGTGAATCGTTGTGGAATGGGTGCGTGGGGCGGATTGAACGGATTGATCCACTTCAACAGATGGGGAAACTGGGGAAGGGGCCGGTTGTTCTGAAGTATCGGTTGTAGGGGTCGTGGTGTTTGATTCAACTTCTGACAGAGGCTTAAGATAGCACTCCCAATCTGCTTTAGGTTCCCGAAGCATTGTATGAAATCTAAGCGAATCTATTTCAGAGAGCTCTAGTCCTTGTAATTTAGAAAGTTGGTCAGTAGGAATGTTCGCGGTTGATACGCGTTGAATCAGTTTTTCGATTTTTTTCTTTAAACGTATTTGCGGGTCTGCTAGCTGTGCAAGATTGTAATTGACCTCTAGTTTCTCCCGGGACTTATTATGTGCTCTATCTCGATCTTCCTCATACTCTTGTGCTAACTGCTCTCTAGATCGAGTAGGGTAGGAAGGTTGTAATTTCAGCCATTGCTCAAATGTGGGATATTCAAATGGTTTAACCTTACTGTTTCCATCCTTAATGGCGTGAACGTTTTCATTATAAACCTTGATGACCTGTTCAAGACCTTTCTGAATCGGTTCAATCAGTTTGATATTAGTAGAAGCTTCGTAAATTTTTAAATCCCCCTTAATCCTATCTAGTTTTTTATAAGAAAAAAGGATATCTCCGGTGACATTTAGAGAAGGAGATATTGTATTTAAATGACAATGCGCTAAACTCATAAAACCTCAATATTGTAATAAATTTATTCGTAATATATTAAATAATAGCATATTTTTAAATTATATAAAATAATTAAAATAATTAATTATATTAATTAATTATTTTAATTTATGTGATTTGCATTCAGCTCTTTATTAAGAGCCATCGGCTGCCTTCGCAGCCGACGGATAAGGAAAATTAAGAAGAGAACTTTGCGTTACGGTTGGCAACTAAGTCTGCTGAAGCAGCATCGGTAATTTTGCGGTTGTCGCCATCTTCCCATTTGAGGTCTTTCCCAACTTCAATCATCACGTATTTGAAGTTTACTCCTCACTAAATGTACCGGGCTCTACAAGTTGTGTTGTTTCAGTTGTGGTTGTTGCCGTTGGGGTGGTTATCGTAGACGTAAAAAAAGCTGTGGATGTTAGCAGTTCTGCCGGAGTTTCGTAGGGTTGATTCTCTTGCACGAATGGTGTTGATGTTGTCCATGAAGTGGTTGTGGTAGGAATTGAAACTGCTTCAGGTTCGTATTGTCCTAAAGTTTGAATTTTGTACTTCTCAACGATCTCTGGTTGTAGCAATGTAGGAAATTGTTCTTTGGGAAGACTCTGCTTCGTTGCGCGATCGATCAATTTTTCAGTCTTCTCTTTCAAACGCTGTTGGGGGGCGCCTAATTGCTCAAAGGTCAACGCTCTATCTTTTTGTGTAGCATGCAATAACTCTTCGAATTCTCCTGCTTCCAGTCCTGCTAGCGGATTCTGCACTAGAACTGTGGGATCAATGCTGTTTTGGGCTGTCACTTTTGTGTCAGATGTGACTTTGAATTGGAATGTTTCTTTAGATGCGCGTTCATTGCGGCTGAGTTCGATATTCCCATTGAAAACATTGATGATATTTGTAAGATCTTCGCGAATCCCATCAAGCACTTCGATCTTCTTGTCAGAGGATGCTTCGTATGCTTTTAAGTTCGCTTTAACACGGTCTAGGTCACCGTAAGAAACTAATATTGCTTCCATAATTCCTGTTGACGTACTAGTCATAGCGCCAACTCGATGTAAAAAACCACTCATAAAACCTCGCTTTGAAAGTTTTTGCGGTTTGACGATAATCCGATGTTAAAATCTTTACAAGAATTTTAAAATTGTTCTGCGGAACGCTCTTCTAGATTTTTTTAATTTCGACGAGCTTGCGGAAAAGCGGCTGCCCCGCTTTCGCACTTTTGTGAAAATGCACGAGAAAATGAGTCATCAGTGAATGAACGGAAACAGATTTGAAGGGATGATTGGATTGCGCAGAACTTTCCAATAATGAGACAGCTTCAGACAAACGCATTGTCAGCGGTTGGTCCTCTTCGTCTTTGTAGGGGAGCATTGTATTTTCTAGATAACGTTTCAATGCTCTCAATGGATGGTATCGTTCTTCAGAACGCACTTTGGAAGCGAAGTGATGTAGTTCATTGAACCGTTTAATGATGCGCGCAATCTCGCTTTCCGAAACAGAGTTCTTTTGACTGATGTCGAGCAAATACTCAGCGCACGTCTTGATTTCTTGATGCAGAAGGTTGTAAATGGGAGAACTGCTTTTCATAGTCCTCTCTATGACAGAGAGTGCTTATTAAAGCAAGAAGCTAATCGGAGCAGAGGGATTCGAACCCCCGACCCACTGCTCCCAAAGCAGTTGCGCTAGCCAAACTGCGCTATGCTCCGATTAGAGAGTGCAAATATAGCATCATTTTCTCTTTTAAGACAATGTTAAAATTATTCTATAAAAGATCGCATCAATTCCGTGATGATTTCTGGTTTTTCCAAGGTAGAGGCGTGGCCGCACCCTTCGATCGGGGAGAGCTGAGACCGGTCGATTCCTTCATGGAGGGCCTGATGCTCAAGGGGAAATAAGGCATCTTCAGAACTATGGACGATCAGGGTCGGGGCGGAGATGGCCGGGTGAAGGTGCAGAGAAGAGTAGTCCTGGAGCATGGCTTCGAGCTGGCGCACGAGGACGTCCACCGGAAAACTGGAGATCATTGTCTGAAGCTGCTGAACGAGGACAGGATCTTGCTGCCGGGAATGATGGACCAAGGAAAACAATTGCTGCCCCAGGATTTGCTCGAACTGGCCTTGTTTCAATCCTTCGCAGATTTGCCGTTTCACGAACATCATTTTGGGATCGGGGGTGGCCCAGGTATTCAGCAGGATGAGCTTTTCGACGCGTTCGGGCTCTGCTGCCGCGACGGCTTGCGCAATCCATCCTCCCATAGAGTGGCCGGCCAATGTGAATTTCGTGGGAGCTTCTTTAAGGACCGCCTTGACCATTTCGCTGCGCGTCGTTTCATTGTTCATGACGAACACACGAATATCGCACAGGTCGCTCAAATGCTCGATCTGATGCGACCAAGCGAGCTCGTGATTGGCAAAGCCGGGGATGAGAACTAGTTCTTCACTCATGTTTTCTTTCCTATTTTAGGTTTTGGCTGATCCTTTAATACACAAATGAACTCAAAAGTTGGTTTTTGGCTGCGTCGGGCAGCCACTGCATTTGAGCCCGCCTGCATCGCACAACTTATTCAAGTTGTGCTGCTTCGGCGCCGGCCCCGCCTGGCTCAAATTCAGGGCGCCTCCTTGCCAAATTCCCCACTTTTGAGTTCATTTGTGTATACGTTCGGATTTTCTTTCCACATTTTTTCTCTTCGTGCAAAGTAACATTTGTATTTGTTCAAGTATTTGTGCATCATATGCGCAAACACATTTTTTATACCATGAGGAAATATGACTTCATTTCGCCATTTGAAATCGGTCATTCGATTGAATGAGCTCGCTGAAGATCCTTACGATTTAACGAAAGAGGGAGCTGTCACTCCTAAACGGATTGAGACAATGGCCGTCGAGGCTGTGGGCCTAAAACTATTCTATGCGATGGAAAGAGTTTCCGAAACGACCCTGTCGGCCTTAAACGAGCTTGCAGAAGAGGCTCAGGCGGTGAAGAAAATGGGGGAGATGCAAGGCGGTGAAATTGTCAATTTTATCGAAGGGCATGAAAGCGAGAATCGTCCTGCGCTGCATACGTCCATGCGCGATTTTTTTGAAAACCGCAACAGTTCCTCTCAAGCGAAAGAGGCTGCAGAACTTGCTTATAAAGAATGTGAAAAACTGCGGGCTTTCCTCAATGAAGTGGAAAAGAAAGGGCAATTCACGACCATGGTCCAAATCGGCATTGGCGGGTCGGAGCTCGGGCCGAAGGCAGTCTATTTAGCTTTAGAAGCTTTTCAGAAACCGGGCCGCAAAGTCCATTTCCTCTCCAATGTTGATCCTGATGACGGCGCGCATATTTTCCGCCAGGTCGATTTGGAAAAAACACTTGTCGTCGTTGTCTCCAAATCGGGCAGCACTTTGGAAACGCTGACTAATGAGCAATTCGCCAGAGAAAAATTTAAAAAGGCCGGCCTTAATCCCAAGAATCATTTTCTAGCGGTGACAGGCAAGGGGAGTCCCATGGACGATCCGCAAAATTACGCAGCTTCCTTTTACATCTGGGACTACATCGGCGGCCGCTATTCGGCTACCTCGATGGTCGGCGGCGTAATTCTAGCCTTCGCCTTGGGCATGGACCGATTTTTGGAATTCTTGAGAGGCGCAAATGCGATGGACAAAGTGGCTCTGAAACAAGACCCTAAAGCAAACCCACCCCTGCTTTCAGCGCTGCTCGGCATTTGGAATCGCAACTTTTTAACGCTGCCGACGACAGCTATTATTCCCTATTCCCAAGCTCTCTCTCGTTTTCCTGCGCATTTGCAGCAGCTCGATATGGAATCCAATGGGAAACGGATCGATAAAAAGGGGCAAGCCGTGGACTTCGATACGGGACCGATCATTTGGGGCGAGCCGGGCACCAATGGACAACATTCTTTTTATCAATCGATCCATCAAGGAACGACGATTGTTCCTTTAGAATTCATCGGCTTTAAAGAGAGCCAATATCAGGACGATATCGTCTTTTCAAGGAACGATCGTGCCAGGAAAAACTGCTCTCCAATCTCTTTGCGCAATCGATCGCGCTTGCCATCGGCCAGCAAAATCGACAATCCGAACAAATTTTTCCCCGGCAACCGCCCTAATCGCATTCTCTTGGGCAAGCGCCTCGATCCTTATACAATGGGCGCCCTTTTGGCCTATTATGAGCACAAAGTCGTGTTCCAAGGGTTTATTTGGAACATCAACTCTTTCGATCAAGAAGGGGTTCAGCTCGGCAAAAAGCTCGCTCTCAAGATCATCGATCAATTTGCTGTGATGAATCAAGGCAAACCCATCGACCCGAAAGGTTTCCCGCTTGGGGCGGCTTATCTCAAACAGATTGAAAAACTTTAATTAGACCGATTTCTTGGCTTTTTCGAGGTCTTTCTCTAAACGCGCGATCGCGTTCTCGTCATCTGGGGATTTGTTGAACTGGGAGTAATCTTTTTCAATTTTTGCATTTTGATCCAATAGCGCCTTCCTATTCAACTCACGTGCAGTTTCATTCAAAATTGTAAGCGCTTTGTCCATCACTTCTTGAAATTCTTTCTTCTGGTAGGGATTATCCGACTTTGCATACTGTTGAACACTGTCTTGAAAGAGTTGTGCACTCTCCTTGTATTCCTTTTCATACATCTGTATTTCGCGAGGGGTATGTTCGCCCGGTCCTCCAATGCTTGTCATAAAATTCTCCTGCCTTGTAATTATTACTTGCCAAAATTTTTCAAAAAGTTCAATTTATATTTCATATGAAACAGCTTTTACTTGCACTATCCTTACTTGCTTCCCATTCTTTGCAATGCGGAAGAACAGCCTCAAGAAACTCCAGCTCCGCATAAAACTCCTGAGGAAATCCAAGAAGAATTGAAAAGCGCTCAAGCCAAATATGAACACGCGTTAAAGTTGTTCAATCCTTGGTACACAGGGCCGTTGATCACACCATCAGCGACGATGGTGGCTCCTGGGCACGCTTTGATCCAGCCCTACATCTATTTCACGGACACCTATGCCAATTATGATACCCACAGGCATGTCGTGGACCGCCCAAATTTATTCAGCATGAAAGTACAGCCTGTGATTGTGCAAGTCGGTGTTACCCCCAGTGTGGATGCGACTCTGGTCATGAGCGCAGTGGCAAACTGGAGCAAAGGCAAGAGTGGCGGGGGATTCAATGATATCACTGCGGCACTCGGCTTTCTCATCAATAAAGAAAGCCTTTACGTGCCTAAGTTTAAGTTCACTGTTTCTCAAAGCTTCCCTACTGGAAAATATCAGCACTTAAGCCACAATGGGCTAGGCTTAGATAGCACGGGAGCCGGAGCATGGCAGACAACGTTTACATTGGCTACGGGAAAAGTTCTGTTTTGGAATACTCTGCATCCTGTGAACGCTCGATTTGCCTTTAATGCGACATTGTCCACTTCGGTGCATGTGAGGAATTTCAATGCCTACGGCGGGGGATTCGGGACCAGCGGATCGGTGCATCCTGGAAATGCCTACGCTGCAGATCTCGGGCTTGAGGTCAGTATCACTCAGCCCTGGGTTGCAGCGCTGGATGTTGTCTACAATTGGCAAAACAAAACCTCGTTCCATGGAAAACCGGGTTTGACTTCCGCTGGAACTCCGGCTTCAGTCGGAACCGGTTACAATGACCAGCTTAGCCTCGCCCCGGCCATTGAATATAATTTCAGCGACAGCATGGGATTGTTGTGGGGCGTCTGGTTCACGGTTTACGGCCGCAACGCAGGAGACTTTGTTTCCGGCATCTTCAGCTGGTATTACTATTTCTAGTTAAGCAGTTAAATTAAAAATTTCTTTTTTCGTTTTTTTCTGCCTAGTTTTGTGTGAGAAGATAAAGCCCATTTCTGCTAAAATCCGATGTTATTCCTGCATCTTTTTTGGCCTTGCTATTTTGAAAGATGATTTATATATTCAAGCTCGAGGAAGGAATCTGATGGACAAACGAAATAGGTCAAGTCTGACAAATAAACAGATGAAAGATCTGCTTCCAAAAGTCTTAAATGAGATTAACATGATCCACCGCGACCGCCCCGATTTGATCCTCGCGGCATGGCCGCAGATCATCGGCGATAAGCTTGCGGCGATGACGAAAGCGGTCGCGTTTTGAAAATGGGATTCTTGTCGTGAAAGTGAGCAATTCCACTTTATACAGCTTGCTTTCTCAGCATGAGCGTGGCCGTTTGTTGAAGAATTTAAGGGAACAATTCCCAGGTGAGGGGTAAAAAATATCCATTTTCGCATCGGCTAGTGCAGTTGATCTTGCCCTTCAAAAAAATAAATGAGTTAAGGTATGACGACGATGACCAAAGAAAAAGAATACGATGCCAGTTCGATTACCGTTCTAGAAGGCCTTCAGGCGGTTCGCGAACGTCCGGGGATGTATATTGGCGATACGCAGACCAACGGCTTGCATCAGCTCGTCTATGAAGTCGTCGATAATAGCATCGATGAAGCGATGGCCGGTTATTGCACTGAGATCACCGATCATCTTGCATAAAGATAATTCTGTCTCTGTCGAAGACAATGGCCGCGGCATTCCTGTCGGGACGCCATGAAAAAGAATCGCAAAAACAAGGGCGGGATGTCTCTGCTCTTGAAGTCGTCATGACGATCCTTCATGCCGGCGGTAAATTCGATAAGAGCACCTATAAAGTTCCGGCGGTCTTCACGGCGTCGGCGTCTCTTGCGTCAATGCCCTTTCTAAAAGATTGCACGTCGAAGTGTATCAAAATGGAAAGATCTACGAGATGGAATTTTCTAAAGGCAAGCCGACCCATCCGCTTAAAGTGATCGGAGAGACAACAAAAGCAGGGGACGAAGGTTACCTTCCTGGCCGATGATTCGATCTTTACCGTCACTGTCTTCGATTACGATATCTTGCTCAAACGTTTCCGCGAACTTGCCTTTTTGAATAAGAATCTTAAGATCAATTTCCGCGATGAACGAGAAACAGTCCCCACCGAAGTTTCGTTCTGCTATGAAGGGGGCGTCGGCTCTTTTGTCGAGTATCTCAACGAAAATAAAACGCCGCTTTTCCCTAAGCCGATCTATATTCATCGGCTCTAAAGAAGATCTCCGACGGCGCTCTCGAATTTGAAGTGGCGATGCAGTGGAATGATACCTATACAGAAAACCTCCACTCCTATGTCAATAATATCGCCACGCGGCAGGGAGGAACGCACGTCACCGGTTTTACCACAGCGCTGACGCGCGTGCTCAATCAATACATCAAAAACCACAATCTGCTCAAAAGCGATAAAATCTCTGTCTCCGGCGACGATATGCGCGAAGGGCTTGACCGCAGTCATTTCTGCAAAAGTGCCCAACCCGCAATTCGAAGGGCAGACCAAACAGCGCCTGGGCAACAGCGATGTCGGCTCCATCGTTCAGCAGATCGTCGGCGAAGAACTGACGACATTTTTCGAAGAAAATCCCGTCATCGCCCGCATGATCGTCGAAAAAGCGATCCTTGCTGCGCAAGCCCGCGAAGCTGCCAGAAAAGCGCGCGAGCTGACCCTGCGCAAAACAGCGCTTGATAGCGCGCGCCTTCCGGGAAAACTCACCGACTGCCAAGAAAAAGATCCTGCTCTCTGCGAAATCTATATCGTCGAAGGGAGATTCTGCGGGCGGTTCTGCAAAAACGGGGCGCGACCGCCGTTTTCAAGCGATTCTTCCGATCCGCGGTAAAATCCTCAACGTGGAAAAAGCGCGCCTGGAAAAGATCTTGCAAAACACAGAAGTCGGTTCGATGATCGCTGCCTTTGGCTGCGGGATCGGCACCGATAATTTCAACTTAGAAAAGCTCCGCTACCATAAAATCATCATCATGACCGATGCCGACGTCGACGGCTCCCATATCCGTACCCTGCTGTTGACCTTCTTCTATCGCCATATGCCAGCCTTGATCGAAAACAACTTCATCTATATTGCACAGCCGCCGCTCTACCGCGTGACGCGCAAAAAAGTGAGCCGTTATATCCACAGCGAAAAAGAGATGGACGAATATCTGTTTAACTAGGAATGAGCGATGTCCATGTAAGACTCGTCGGACATACTGATGCCGCTGAGCAAAGAACAAGTCGAAGAGATGCTCAAAGCGATTCGCGAAGTCGAGAGCCTGATCATCTCGATCGAGCGCAAAGGGATTCCTTTCCGCGAGTTTTTAAGCTGCAAAAGATGCTGAAGGAAAGCTCCCGCGGTTCCAAGTCAAACTCGGCGATGAGACGCGCTTTGTCTATTCTGAAGAGGAATTTGCTGAGATCAAGAAAGAAGACGAAGAGATCCAACGGCAAAAACATGCCGATACACTTGCAGCCATTCCTCCCGAAGAGCAGACAGAAGAGATGAGGACCTTCAGGATCAAAGAGCTTGCCTTTCGTCGAACTCTATGAAGCAGATGCCCTCGACGATTTGAAATCGCGCCTTGCCGCCTTTAATTTTGCCCTCGATCAATATCTCGATCGCAGATGGCAAACTGTTCGATATCATCGATGAAGAAGGCCGTGAACAGCCCGTCCACACCTTGAAAGAAGGGATCGAATTACTTGCGTGCCAATGGACGCAAAGGGATCGAAATCCAACGCTACAAAGGTCTTGGCGAGATGAACGCCGATCAGCTTTGGGAAACCACGATGGATCCTGCCAAGCGCACTCTTGTTGCGCGTCACACTGCCCGATGCGATTGCAGCAGACCACATGTTCACGATGTTGATGGGCGAAGATGTTCCTCCGCGCCGCGCATTTATCGAACAGCATGCCTTTCAGTTAAGAATTTAGATATTTAAAGAGAGTCTAAAGCTATGTCCTATACTAAAGATGAAATCATTCTCCCGCGCAATGTCGAAGAAGAGGTGAAGGAAAGCTATCTCCGCTATTCGATGTCGGTGATCATTTCGCGCGCTCTTCCCGATGTGCGCGATGGACTAAAACCCTCGCAGCGCCGCATCCTCTATGCGATGCGGCAGCTGAACTTAGGCCCCGGCGCCAAACACCGTAAATGCGCCAAGATCTCCGGCGATACTTCAGGCGACTACCATCCGCATGGCGAAACAGTGATTTATCCGACACTTGTCCGCATGGCCCAGCCTTGGGCGATGCGCTACCGTCTCGTCGATGGGCAAGGAAACTTTGGATCGATCGACGGCGACCCTCCAGCTGCGATGCGTTATACCGAAGCGCGCCTGACCCATTCCTCCATGGCACTGATGGAAGATTTGGAAAAAGACACTGTCGATCTCATCCCCAACTACGATGAGACAAAGACAGAGCCGACCGTTTTCCCTGCGAAATTTCCTAATCTTCTCGCCAATGGATCTTCCGGGATCGCTGTCGGGATGGCGACCAATATTCCTCCTCATAATTTAGGCGAACTGATCGCAGCGACGCTGCTTGTCATCGACAATCCGCAGACAACGATCGATGAGATCATGGAAGTGATGCCAGCGCCCGATTTTCCGACAGGCGGGATCATCTGCGGTTATCGCGGCATCAAAGAAGCCTATCATACCGGACGAGGCAAAATCATCCTGCGCGGCGTGATCCATGTCGAAGATCAAGAGACGGGTCGGCGATAGACAGCGCATCGTCGTCGATGAGATTCCTTACAACGTCAACAAAGCGGATCTGATCAAAAAGATCGCCGATCTCGTCAATGATAAAACAATTCCTGGCATTTCCGATATCCGCGATGAATCGGATAAAGACGGAATGCGCATTGTCATCGAGCTCAAACGCGGCGAAATTCCCGATGTGACGATCAACCAGCTCTTCAAATTCACCGATCTGCAAGTGACCTTCGGCTGCAACATGCTCGCACTCGACAAAGGCTTGCCGCGCACGATGAACATCAAGCAGATGATCGCCGCTTGGATCGAGCACCGCATCGATGTCGTGCGCCGAAGAACGCGCTTTGAGCTTGCCAAAGCAGAAGCCAGAGCCCATATCCTCGAAGGCTATCTCAAAGCGCTCGATCATCTCGATGCCGTCGTCAAGCTGATCCGCGCCGCGCGAGAACCGCGACGCCGCTAAAATCGCAATTGATCGCCGACTTACGCATTGACCGACCGCCAAGCCAATGCCGTCCTCGACCTGCGCCTCTATCAACTGACAGGCCTTGAAAGAGAAAAAATCGAAAACGAATACAAAGAACTTCTCGCAAAAATCGCCCATTACCGCGCCGTTCTAGCCATCGGAAGCGCTTGTCCGCGGCATCATCAAAGAAGAACTCAGCGAGCTGAAAAAACATCACGTCTCCGAGCGCAAGACCAAAATCATCGCAGCCGAAGGGGAGTTCAATATCGAAGACCTGATCCCCGATGAGACCGGTGATCATCACCATCTCTGAAGATGATTACATCAAGCGAATGCCTGTCGATACCTTCCGCGAACAGCGCCGCGGCGGCCAAGGCGTGATCGGCCTGGAGATGAAAAAAGAGACCGATGTGCTTAAAGACATCTATGTCGCCTCGACGCACGATTATCTGCTCATCTTCACGACCTTGGGCAGATGCTACTGGCTCAAAGCCTGGGAAATCCCCGAGGCCGGACGCCGCTCCAAAGGCAAACCGCTCATCAACCTGCTCGAAGATATCCGCCCTGACGAGAAGATCGCGACCGTCCTTCGCGTGAAAAATTTTGAAGAAGATGCCTACATCCTGCTTGCGACCCGCCAAGGCGTCGTCAAAAAGACAGAGCTTCCGCCTTCAGCTCTCCGCGCAAAAAAGGCGTCTATGCGATCAATATCGACGAAGGCGATGAAGTGATCGCCGCCCGCCTTACTAAAGAAGGACAAGCAAGTCATGCTCTTTACCAAAAATGGCATGGCCGTCCGCTTCGATCAGGCGCAAGTCAGGCCTATGGGACGCGTGGCAAGAGGCGTCCGCGGAGCGTCGCTGCGCGATGAAAAAGATGCTGTCGTCTCCTGCGAAGTTGTCAGCGGCGACGAAAGCTTGCTCGTCGTCTGCGAAAATGGCTTTGGAAAACGCTCTCTTGTCGAAGATTTCCGCAAGACCAACCGCGGCGGCGTCGGCGTGCGCTCCATCATCACGAGCGAGCGCAATGGCCTTGTCGTCGGAGCTATCTCTGTCACCGATAAAGATAGCGTCGTCATGATGTCCAATACTGGCCAGACGCTTGCGCATCAACATGAAAGATGTTCGCGTCATGGGAAGATCGACACAAGGCGTGCGCCTCGTCAACCTCCATGAAGGAGATTATCTCGTCGGCCTCCAGAAGATCGAACATCTTGAATCGGATCGAAACAGCCTGCAGCAGTCGTTGCAGAGTCGGAAGAATGAAACACCTGTAGAACCGCAGAAGTTATAACTGAATGAAAAAAGGTATCTTCATCACCTTTGAAGGAGGGGATGGAGCCGGTAAAACGACCCTCATCGAGAAACTCTTTACCTACTTGCAGAAACTCGAACGCGATGTCGTCCAAACACGCGCTCCCGGCGGCACCCAAATCGGCCAGGAGATCCGCAACTTACTGCTGCACAAACACGATGCCCCTCTTTCCAAGCGCAGCGAGCTGCTCCTTTTCCTTGCCGACCGCGCGCAGCATGTCGACGAACTCATCCTGCCCGCATCTAAAAAAGGGCAAAATCGTCCTCTGCGACCGATTCAACGATTCGACGATCGCCTATCAAGGCGGCGCCCGCGGCTTTACAGAAGATCTCGTGCGCAAGCTCTGCGATTTTGCCTGCGACGGCCTCAAGCCCGATCTGACCCTCTACCTCGATCTCGATCCCAAAATCGGCTTTGAACGAGCAAAAAAGCAGGCCTAGACAAAGACCGGATCGAATCGGAAACGCTCAAATTCCATCAAAAGATCCGCAAAGCCTTCAAACAGATCGCCAAAAAAGAGCCCAAACGCTTTATCATCATAGACGCCTCCAAGACTCCCGAAGAAGTCTACACCCAAGCCAAAGAGAAAATCGATGCCCTTCTCAAAACTCATCGGAAATGAACTCGCCAAAGCGGCTCTGCAGCGCATGGCAGAGCAAAAAAGTGTTCCCAACACTCTTCTATTTTACGGCCCAGACGGCGTCGGCAAAAGCCTCTTTGCGCATCGCTCTTGCAGAACTGCTCATGGGCAAAGAGCATGCGCATAAGTTGCCGCGCACAACCATCCCGACCTGCACATCTATCTGCCCGAAGGAAAAAGCGCGATCCACACGATGGAAAATATCCGCAAGCTCATCGATGAAGTCGCCCTTCCTCCCTACGAGGCTCCCGTCAAAGTCTTCATCATCCACGACGCCCATCAAATGCTCCCCTACAGCAGCAATGCCCTGCTCAAAACATTTGAAGAGCCTTCGCTGCACAGCTACTTCATTCTTTTGACAAGCGCTCTCGATGCCATGCTGCCCACGATCGTGTCCCGCTGCCGCAAAGTTCCCTTCTTCCCCATCCCGCAATCCCAAATCGAAGCCCTCATCAAAGAAAAGTGGCAAAAAACTCCCGAAGAAGCGCGCCGCATCGCCTTTCTATCTCATGGCTCGCTCGCCAAAGCCAAAGCGCTTGCCGACCACCATCAGCTTCCTTGGCGCAAAACCCTGCTCGAAATCCTGTCCCTGCGCATGCCTGTCGACTATCCCCAGTTTTTAAAACTCGCGGCTGAGTTGGAAGAGAGTTGTGTCAGTGAGAGCGAGGAAGAGGAAGAGACAGAGTTTGTCTCTATACATACCGATGCCATTTTTGAAGAGATTGTCGCCTGGTACCGCGACCTTCATCTCCTGAAAGACGGCATCGGCCCGGAGTACCTCTATCATTTAGACTGTATGGATGGTTTGAAGCTAGCTTGTCAGATGCCGGTTGCCCCGTTGGAAACCATTCTGGAGAAAGTTGCGAAGGGCCGTCTTGCCCTGCAGCGCAGTATCCGTTTGAGGGTTGTTTTAGAGAATTTCTTCCTGAGTTAACGGAGTGCGGGGAAACCCGCACTCCGTTTCCGCATTGTCGATGCGTTTCATCAGCTGGGATCTCCATGAGGATAAAAAACATCTATTTTGTTTCTTTCGAAAAATTTTTCATTAATATAACGCGCTACTGGGTCATAATCAAAATCGTCTGGCAGCCCAGAATAGTTCATGACTTCATGTAACACACGCCATAATTTGACGAGGTGTTGAGAGAAATGTTGTTCCGACCATGACAGAGCTTTTCCATATTTCATATCTATTAAACAAGCATATAATGCGTCGAGATGTTCAGAAAGATGTTTTTCTGCCCATTGGACTGGTTCCTCTTCATTGGGGGTTATATTTGAAGCGGCACACTTTTCATACAACGATTTCCAAATGCGATTAGACAATGCGGGAGGCAACATATTAATGCGAACTCGAATGTCTGTACATAAGCGTTCTCGCGTATCAGAAGAAGTTTCGTGTAGCATAGCATCATCTATGGGTTTTAGAAGATCTTTAAAGAACTGATCCCTACAAAAATATTCTATATTCATGTGTAATTGTGTTTGATTTTCTTGTTTAACTTGTACGCAACTTCTATAGAGGCGACTCCAAATTTCTCTTGATTTTTCAGCTGGCAATCGATTAATATTTTCTTTAATTCGACTAATTAATTCTTTTCTTTTTTCATCAGCTAGAGATTCATTGTCCCATCCATTAAGCGCCTTGATATCCTTTTGAATTTCCTTAATTATTGGTCCAGTGGATAGAACTTTTGTAGTATAGGGGGATAAATACAAAATATGATAAATCATTTCCTCAGAAAAATTCTTTAGACAATTGTAGTTATCTAAAATTCTTTGTCTAAAGGAGATTTCTTTATTAATAAGCTCGTTTGCTCCAGATAAGCTAGACCTTTTAAATTCGAGTGAAGCATAGAGTTTATGGGCTTCGTCTTTCTTTTCCTCTAATTCGAAATACCGAATCACTTTTGGATCAACATCCGAATTTCTTAAAGCTTGTGAGACAGTAATTTTTTGTTCCCCCGCTTCTCTTATTGCTTTCCAATATGTAACCATATTTGCAGTCCAATATAAATCTGTATTATCTGCATCCTGAATCCATGATTTAACATAGTTTTCCAATTCCTCGATTTCCTTCTTTTCTTCTGGAGTTAAAGAACTTTCACTTGCAAGCCAGGCTTGTTGAATAGGGGAATTTGGATCTTGATAATAATCGCCGCAAATGAGGCGATTTTCCGCAGCATTCTTATTGAATTTATCTTGATAATCAAATTTTTGTTTTTCAATTAAAGAGCCAAAGCGCGGAGCGGTCTCTTTTGCAATTTTTTCAGCAACAGCCCATTTTTCTTTGGGTTCTGCATTGCAAAAAGTGATTACCAGTTTCCATGGGTTATTCATCGTTTTGACTAAAGGATTAAAAAACAAAGAAAGTTTATTTAGATATGGGATTATCCTTTCGCATTTGATTTTATAACATTCAGCAACTTCTGCATTAACCTGACGATTTACCAGGGCTAAATTATCAAGATCATGATTAGAAAGCGGAGTGAAGATAAAAAATATCCTCGGCTCTGAAGGAATTCCTAATAAGTTATTCGTTTGGAACGACATAATAACCACCTCTTTAATATAAAAAAAATAAAACTTTAAACTGTTAGTGATTATAATTAAAATACTCCTTTTTTGCAATAATAACTATTTGATATGTAGAAAAAGGGTGTTATATTGACAAAATAAAATTTTAATTACAGCAAGAGCTAACCGTAGGAAAATCAAGGGGTTAGTGTTCTGCAGACTAAGAGCGTGGTCCCCCCGCACTCCGTTTCCGCATTGTTGATGCGTTTCATCAGCACTTTGCGTCGGATGAAAAAGCATCTCCAATGCGTATTAAAAATTAATTGTTTCGACAGCGAAAAATTTCGTGTAGGAAAATAGAGCCGGCCGCAGCGATATTGAGGGAAGTAAATTCTCCAGATAGGGGGATCCGAACAAACTGGTCTGCCATTTGCCGATAGGTTGCGCTCACCCCATTTGTCTCGTTCCCTAAAATAAGAAACAGAAGATCTCCATTATATTTAGCTGCTTCAATGGGGATCGATCCCTCGTCTCCCGAGGCAATCGTCATCACCTTTTTTTTCTCTTTGAGTTCTTGGAGCTTTTCCATAAATTGATTCGCCCCATTCACTCTATAGATAGGGATAGAGAAAAAAGTACCAACGCTGGCCCGGATACATTTTGGATCATACTCATCCGCTGCATGGCCAGAGATCACGATTGCACTTGCTCTAAAGGCAACTGCGGAACGGATCATCATCCCCACATTCCCGGCACTCTTCGGAGAATCTAAAACGACTATGACCTCGGATAAAGCGGGCTGGTAAGAGGAGAAAGGGATTATTTGCATCTCTGCAATCGCGAGCATCTCTGTTGGTTCTGTTTTATCCCCAATCTTCCCCATTAAAGCGTCCGAGACCTCATACGCAACTTCATACTGTTTTTGAGCTAAATGGCTTTTCGTCCAATTTGATAAGGGCTGCCCTCCATTATAGAAGAGCGATTTGATCTTCCACCCTTTTGCATAAGCCTGGTCTATGGCGATCCTCCCCTCTAAAATAAATTCCCGATACCGATGCCGGTTATTGCGAGACTCTCGAAGGGTAATTACTCTCTGGATTTCATTTGTTTCTTTAGACAGCTTAACTATTTTCATTATATTTCTTCTTTAGAGAATTATTCCTAGCCACTTGTATATTTTCAAGGATTGAAGCCGGTTGGACGCATTCCGAACTTTGGACTGGAAGCTCCTCATCTCTTCGGCTATCTTGTCATCAGTACCCTTGAGAATCCGTTATGAGAATAATTCGTCCGTTGTTACCCCTATTTCTTTCTATGCTCGCTCCTCTTACAGGCGTGGATAAGACCCCCTCAGCATGGATTGAAGGGGAATATCTTTTGTGGAAGATCAAAAAAAATCACCTGCCAGCACCGCTGGTTACAGAGGGGTCGCTTTCCGATCCCATCACCGGAGCATTAGGACAACCGGGCACAAAAATAAAGCTCGGGAAACAACACGTCGATATGGGTTGGATGAATGGATTTCAGGTGACGGCAGGAGCGTGGTTGACGGCCTCGCAACAAATCGGCCTCGAAGGGAGTTATTTCCTTTTGCCCACAACGACCCGAAAAAAATCCTTGCACACATCTGGCGAATTCGCGTCTCCCAACTATGCAGTACCGATCTATGATGTCACAGGATTGTGGGGCTTAAACGGCGTGCCCGGTGAAACCATCTATATACTTCCAGGCCCTTTGGACGATTCGCCGGGATTTCAGGGCGATTTCAAGTTGAAACTATCCAGTCAATTCCAGGGTGCTCAGCTCAATACCATCTATCGGCTTGCAAAGTGGCATTTGTTCCAATTAAATGCCATGACAGGGTTTCGATGGCTTCAGCTTAAAGAAGATCTCAAGTTTCGGGTATTAACGCACGCTGTTCCTAACTTTCCCTTCGGCTTTTCATTTGCAGATACAAAAGACAGCTTCAAAACCGACAATAATTTTTATGGCGGCCAGATCGGGATAGGCGGGGGATATATCAGTAAGCATTTCGATCTGAAAGGAATTTTGCAAGGGGGACTTGGCGCCACCCTCGAGTCCATTCATATCCGCGGCTCTTCGAAGACATCGGATGGAAATTTGTTTTACGAAACAAAAAACACGGCCAATGAAACACTCAAGGGAGGGATTTTTGCGCAAAAGACAAATATAGGTAACCATCACCGTCATGTCTTTGCCGCTGTTATCGACGCCAACATACAAGCGAGCGTAAAGTTCTTACGTTACTTTGAGTTAGGAGCTGGCTATTCCTTCCTTTGGATCAGTGCATTAGCGCGTCCGGGCAAACAAATCGATCGCAAAATCAACCCCACTTTGACAGCCCTTGCCGATGCCTCTAGAGAAACTGTGGGCACAATGCTAGCCCCGACTCCCTTTGGCATGCCAGGCCCTGCCCAACCTAAACAAGGGCCAAAAAGACCAGAATTTTCGTTAAAAGATTCCGATTTTTGGGCTCAGGGCCTCACTGTAGGCCTGACCGCGAGATTCTAAACGCCAACTTGTAAGGAATCCTTACAAGTTCAATGTGATTTGGTTCTGGGTTTAGCCTCGTTCTTCAGTTTGTCGGAAATTCCGACAAACTGCCGATGCGCAGTTAGCGCATTTAGAACTTTCGATTGGCAAAAAGCTGCCTCAAAAGCTAAAATTTTGTTGCAACACTACATCCAGGTTCAGCGTTATGCAAAACTCTGACGACTCCTTTCCGATCGTTAACGAGCTCTCTTTTGAATCGCTCCAAAAACACAACCAGCATGGTATAGAATATTGGAGTGCTCGCGATCTGCAACCCTGTTTGGGCTATGCCGAGTGGCGAAAATTTAAAAATGCCATTAAAAAAGCAGTCGAGTCTTGTACACGATCTGGCAATGACTCAAACCATCACTTTGTCGGCGCCGCCAAACCGATCCCAGGTGGCAAAGGTTCTTCTTCTTGGGAAAGTTTTCAAAGATCTAGCCACTTGAGTTGGGGAGCGTTCAAGGTGAGAATGGCATGGTATAGATTAAAGCCATCGATAAAGTCAGTAGTCAAGGATAACTTGACAACTGCCGCGGATGGTAAGCGATATAAGACTAAGTTATATAGTCTCAAACTGGTTGAGGCTTACCATCTTTCAAAGATGGGAATCAGCGCATTTCCGCCCTCATGTTCTTGATCTTTGAACCAAGCGTCGAGCGGGGTGAGCGCAATGGTGTTCTCGAAAACCTCGTTGCTCTGGTCAAAACAGTGAAATGTTCGCCAAAAGACCAGATGTCGGAATAAGACATTTTGAAAAGGAATTGCAAAAATTGATAATAAAAGAACCATTACAGACATTTTTTAAATTGGATTAGAGTTTCTTCTGCAAAGTAGATGGCTGGAAAGGTCAAAAATGTGGTATGTTTCCCAATATTAGGGAGATTTTAACTGTCTTGCTTCAGTGTGGGTCTAAGGAAGGGGTGTCATGAGCTATGCTAAGGTCCTGCGTCAACCTAAGGAAATCAAAAAATTAGGAATCAACAACATGCTGCCGGTTGCTCATCACATTGAAATAGTCAACTATGTTCTGCCGGATCTGCAAGAGACTGTCGATTTTCAACGCAGATCAGAGTTGGGTCAATTTATGACTCCTTCGCAAATCGCACATTTTATGGTTTCTCTTTTTGATCGTTCCAAGTTCGGAGATATCCGTCTACTAGACCCAGGAGCTGGCCTTGGCGCCTTGAGCACGGCTTTTTTGGATGCTTGTTTTCTTAATAAAAAAATGCATAGAGTGGAATTGGTTGCATATGAAGTAGACCCTTTTCTCAAAGATCGTCTAGAAAAGCACTTGAAAAAATACTCCAACATAGCTGCAAATCTGAATTCTTCGCCTTTATTTCACGTTTTAGAGAAGGATTTTATAGAAGAAGCTGTAGATCTAATTCTATCAAAAAACTTCCAAAAATTCACCCATGCTATCTTAAATCCTCCCTATAAGAAAATTAACAGTCAGTCACGGCATAGACATCTTCTACACAGCATCGGAATTGAGACAGTTAATTTATATACCGCGTTTTTGGCGCTAACAGTTCATCTAGTAGAAGATGGAGGAGAAATAGTAGCTATCATTCCCAGAAGTTTTTGCAGCGGAAGTTATTATAGATCTTTTAGAGAATGGCTTTTGAAGAATGCGTCAATTAAACAAATTCATTTGTTCAATGCTCGAGATAAAGCTTTTAAAGAAGATGGTGTGCTGCAAGAGAATGTGATTGTGCATTTGGTCAAGGGAGGGGTTCAGGAAGATGTTCTTTTGTCATTTTCAAATGATGATAGTTTTTCAGATTGCTACTCTTACCAATGCCCTTTTGAATACATCTTAAAAAATAATGATGAAGAGTTTTTCATTAGAATTCCATCCGAATCCGATTTGTCCGGTCTGGTGGAATCAAATGGTATCAGTCATTCGCTTGCAGAAATAGGGATTGAAGTATCCACAGGGCCAGTTGTAGATTTCAGGCTAAAAGACTTTCTGTGTGCCCAACCAGAATCTGATGCCGTTCCTCTTCTTTATCCATGCCATTTTGAGAAAAATAATATTCATTGGCCTAAAGATAATATAAAAAAACCAAATGCGATAAAGGTGACACCGGAAACTGAGAAATGGTTGTGGCCAAATGGGTTTTATGTAGTTGTTAGACGTGTGTCTTCAAAAGAGGAAAAGCGTCGAGTTATAGCGAGTGTAGTAAACCCGAGTTATTTTAATTCCTCAAAAATTGGTTTTGAAAACCATCTGAATGTGTTTCATTTTGGGAAAAATGAACTGGATAAAGATTTGGCATATGGATTAGCCGCCTTTCTGAATTCATCGCATGTAGATAGATCTTTTCGTTCTTTCAATGGACATACTCAAGTGAATGCTACAGATCTTCGTTCCTTGAAATATCCTGACAGAGAAACACTTGCTGAAATTGGCAAATGGGTTCAAAATTACCCTCATCTGACTCAGGAAGACATTGACATGAAAATAGAGAGCCTAAATTGACAATGCATAAACACCTACAAGATGCATTGAAGATATTAGAGTCTTTAGGCATGCCTAGAGCTCAGAGAAATGAGAGATCGGCCCTTTGTTTATTAGCACTGCTTCATCTTACTCCTGATAAGAATTGGGAAGAGGCAGAATCTCCTTTGATGGGTATTACCCCGATCATGGAATTCTGTCGGAGGCACTATAAAAAAGAGTACGCTCCAAATACGCGAGAGACGGTTCGGCGTCAGACAATTCATCAGTTTGTGGATGCAGGAATAGCGCTCTATAATCCCGATGACCCTAAAAGACCTGTAAACAGCCCCAAGGCTGTTTATCAGATCGAAGCAGAAACCTTCAACTTGCTAAAAGCTTATAAGACAAAAACTTGGGATTCAAAACTAGCTGCTTACTTATCCCAACACAAAACTTTACAAGAAAAATATGCAAAAGCCAGGGATCATCATTTAATTTCCCTCCGGATCCCAGGCGGCGCGAGACTTCAGATTAGTCCTGGCGAGCACAGTGGGCTTATCAAGGCTATCATCGAACAGTTTGGACCTCGGTTTGTTCCCGGCGGAGAAGTCTTATATGTCGGAGATACAGGTGAAAAATGGAGTTTTTTTGACAAGTCAAAACTCCAAGAATTGGGTATTGAGGTCAATTCAAAAGGAAAAATGCCAGATGTGATTCTTTTCTATCCAGGAAGGAAATGGCTAGTCCTGATCGAATCGGTTACCAGTCACGGGCCTGTCGATAGTAAGCGCCACAACGAACTTGCTACGCTGTTTAAGGCATCCTCTGTAGGTATAGTGTATGTTACAGCTTTTCCTTCAAGATCGATTATGAGCCGATACATTGCTGAAATTGCATGGGAAACAGAGGTGTGGGTTGCCGATGCCCCATCGCATCTAATCCATTTTAACGGCACTCGCTTTCTTGGACCCTATTCTTCAACCTGATATCCGCTTTTGGCTGGAAAATTTCTTGTTCGACTAAAAGGTCTCTATTTCTTTTCTATTTAGTCGAGATTCATATGTGTTAATAAAGCAGTTAATTACATTTTGTTTTTCTTTGTTTTCGGAGCATTTTGTTTTTATGGATCTGACTCTGTCTATTATTTGACTAGCATCGAAAAGAGGATCTAGCAATTTCAAATCAAAGGAGTAAAGTGTACGGCTGAAATTGCTAATTGGATCGAAATGAAACGAAGGTGACATGAAATATTTCAGAAATTGGATAAGCTCATCGTCATTTGTCAATGCTTGATCTAACCAAGCATTCATTTCTGTAATATCCTCTCCATATTCTTTCCAGTGTTTGAGTACGGAAGGAAGGTAGGGTATCCCCAAAAGTTGAGATGCCTGCGCTCTTGTTTTCGTCTTTTTTACAGCCATTTGGAAAAGTGGAGTTAGTTCTTCCGGCTTTGAAATAAGGGGTTCCTCCGTCTGCTCTTTTGTAGCATTGCTTTCAGTATGTTCGAGCTTTAAGCGTCCCAATATGAAGAACATAAAAGAAATATCATCGCTGCATGATATCGAGTCTTCAATAGCTTTTATACGAGTCTCTTGCGGTATTCGTCGCAGCAGATCAGAAATGATCCACCAAATGTAAAGAGCATTTCCAGGCGCATCCCAAAAAGATTGCTGTCTGTCTTCTATCCCAAAAAGCTGGTCGCCAACACGAAAAAACGCTTGAATTACACCAGAGACGTCTTCGCTGCGAATAGCTTCCTGAGTAAAGTCATTTAAACGATTTAAAAAACCATGTACTCGAGTATGATTATTGACCCCTTTTTCTTTGCTAAGTCGAAGCAGAAAAGCAGCAAAAGCTTCGGGATCTTTAGCCAAGGATAGGGCATTTTGCATATCCGCATTCGATATAGCACCCATCGGAACGGCAAGTCTAAAATATATGGCAAAACAATCTGGGCTGCAAATTTGGAGATTTTTTCTCCAAGACTCAAGCCAACCAGAATCGTAATGCACGTCTTTTTGTAATTTGGGGAATAATATGGGTAATATGGATTTTAGTGCGGATTGCTCTTCAGGATTCTTTTCTCTTAATAAACATTCGTTCCATTGTCGAATGGATTTATCATCAGCATGCCCTGTTAAAAGCACAGAGTTCACTCGAATTAGATGGTAGATATCTGGTGCAAAAACACGTAGCGTTTCGAGGGCTACGAAATCGACGGGGTTTACTTCATCGCGAACGCACTGATAGGTGACATTGAGTGTATTCATTAATCGAATAATGTCCCTGGGAGTGTTAATGTAATATTGAATGCCACGAAGTAGGATAGTATGCCATCGTTGTTGATCGAAACGTTCTTGAGGTATATGCGCTAGCAATTGATCGAGACGTCCACATAGAAGGGAAACTAGCTCGCTTTTTTCTGGTTGGGGCAACTCGAATGGCACTTGGATTATTTTTTTCAAATACTCTCTTCCTGAAATAGATTGCCCCTCTTCCAGCGCTTGAGCAACAACATTCTCATCGAAAGCAAGAAGGTAAACAACATTTGGAAAATTCGCTACGCTTTTAACTAGCTTGAAGATTTGCCGAATTTCCCCCTTTGTCAGGCGATCTATGTCATCGATAATTACTAGTATTTTTTTCTCTTGTTTGCGTAGGGCATTTACAAGAACTTCTCGCTTCTGGTCGATCAAAGCATATTTTTCGATACATTTTTTCTTAATTTTGGAGATTAGCCGATAGGCAGTCTTCAAGTACCATGGAACGTCTACTTCTGACACAAGATCTGCGAAATCTAAAAGCAGATTGGCCAAATCGCCTACATTCGCCTGATTTAAGGCTGCCTTAAGCGCGGCAAAAAAGCGAATTGTTAGATCTTCCTGACCAGAGAACCACCAAGGATTAAAAAGGACTACTAGTGCGTGGAAATCCGTCTCTTGTTTAAGGTGGTGCTGAACGAGATTTAATACCGAAGTTTTCCCAGAGCCCCAAGGTCCATGAATGCCTAGAACAGCGCCTTCCGGAGGCATATGCCTTAGGCTCTTAGCGAGCTGGGAAGCAAACGGATCATAGCCCAAAGCGTCTTGAGAAGGATCTTTTAAAGGTTCATCGGAGTTGATCAGCATTTAGAGCTCCTAAAATTTTTTGTCCTGGGAATCCAACTCGGGGAAAGAAATTGCCACCTGTGAAGCTGTCCACCACCCACCCACCATCTTCACTGCAAAAATGTGGAAAAAATTTACGCCCTTGTCGAATCCAAGAAAGGAACGAAGCCTTCTCCTGAACAAGAAAACGAAAGAATCATGATGCGGAAGCGACAGGACATGGCTTGCTTCATCTTGTATCCCATAAAAAACGAAAAACCTCAAGGTAGTACCTGAGGTTAGACGCCGGCCAGGTAGTCCCAACCCATTTATAACCTAATTTTAAAGGAATTCTTCAAAAAGATGCACTATCTTTTCCTCGAATTATTCCACAGGGCTTGCGGGGGAGAACTTCTGAATATCCGAGGGCGAGGGTTTGTTGGTCTTTTCGAGTTCGTGGCCGATGAAGCGGCCGGCGGGGATCATGATAAGAGCGAATGTGATGGCGAGGATGCCGGCGAAGATGGCGCTTTCTCCGGGGCCGCCCATGATGAGGAAAAGGACGATGCTGAGGAGGGAGGAAGTGCCCCTGCCTAGGCGGGAGCCGATGCCGTCGATGATCAGCTTCCCTTTGATTTGGGCTTCTTGATTGAGCGGGATGAATGCCAGTTCCTTGATGGCGTCGAACAAGGTGTATTTCGCGGAGCGCCCAATGCAAAAGTGGATGCTTCCCAAAATCACAGCGAACACAAGAGGGGAGGATCCTGGGAACAATCCTATTTTTCCCAAATAGAGAGCGAAGAAGAATCCAAATGTGATCGCAACCATGAGAATGGGCGTGATCAAAACGGTACGGCTCCAGCGATACGTTTGCAAGAGATGCGGGGTCAGGAATAAAGCGCTGAAGGCGGTGACAATTCCCATCCAAAATGAAAGACTGCCCATGTATTTGCAATAATCGGCAGGGGAAGGGTATTGGCTTTTCAGAGTCTCAAGAAAAATCAGCTCGCCGAGGGCATAACAGACATATTCGGCAATGACGAGGAGGAAAAGGGAGGTGAGAAAGGGGGATTTCATCAGGTAGCGCAGACTGGAGGAAAGGGAGAGAAGGCGGCTTGAGAATGGTTCCTTCTTTTTAACGTCGTGAGATTCTTGTTCGGAATGGGAGGGGATTCTAGTCTGAAATTTTTTAAATAATGTACGAAAGATAAAGTAGGTCAGAAGTCCGCATAACAACAAGCATACGGTGAGAAGATACAAAGTATGTTCCCAGTGGTGCGGAGAGAGGGGAAAGTATCTCCAAGCAAAACGGGAGGCGCAGAACACGGTGATTGGCCCCGAAAGTATGGTCCCAATACTTGTTCCTAGAAGGAGGGGAGGGTAAAACCGTTTTCCTTCTTCCAAAGAAAGATTTTGATTCAAAAATCCCCAGAAGATCACGGAAAGCAGGGCGACTTTCCAAAGTTCCGACATGATGTAAAACACCATGTCCGGCCAATGAGTAAAGACGACTTTAAACCTGGAAAATCCCATCAGAAATTCCAGTTTGCTTTCGAGGAGAGTGTGGATTTCGGCCCGATGAGGATAGATTAAAAAGGCGAACACAACAAAAAAAGTGAGGAAGAAGAATAGGGTGGAGGAAAAAATAAATCGCAATGAAAAGAACCGCATTAAGCGCGAAAGGCCCCAAGTTAAGAGAATGGAAGCGGGAAAAGTCCCGAACAGTTCGAAATAGGGGATAAACGCGGCGCTTCCTCCCGTATCGGCGACGACCAGGGTGTTCCGCATGCTTCGCAGAATACTAAAATTAATATTGATCAGAGAGACGATAATGAGCATGGCCGCAAAGACTGCCCATTCATTCCGCTTGATAGGGAAAATCAATTTTTTGATGAGAGTTTGGATCATTTGAAAATATTCTAGGAGGTAAAACTCTATTATTGCAAGCTTTAACGCAGCTTGCCTGACCAGCCTAATTTGGAGCGCAGCGTGGAAAAGTAATCTCGTCTCAAGAGGCTGACGAGTTTAAAATTTTTGGGACTGCGGGTGATGCGGAAGACGTCGCCGGTTTGCAAGTCGTGATGGGTGATCCCGTCAGCGCGGACTTCTACTGGCTCGTAGTCGCTTAAGTATTGGATCTGGATCTCTTGGTTTGCGGTGAGGACAATCGGGCGGTTGGAGATCGTATGCGGCGAGATAGGGGTGATGACGACGGCTTCGAGTTCGGGGCTGATGATCGGCCCGCCGGCGGCTAGGGAATAGGCCGTGGACCCGTTTGGAGTGGCGACAATGATCCCATCGGCTTCAAAGGTGTTGACGTACATGCCGTCGACATGAATGGCGATTTCGACGAGGCTGGGGTTTTTTGCCCGGTGGACGACGATATCGTTGATCGCAAAACAACGGTCTCCATGAAGGGTTTCTCCTTGGATCATCACGCGTTCGTGGATCTTATAAGAACCGTTGATCAAATCTTGAAGGCTGGGATAGATGTCGGCGATCGGGACATCTGCCATGAAACCCAAATGACCGAGGTTAATGCCTAACATGGCGGCATCGAGTTTTTCATATTGATGCGCGAGCCGCAGCATCGTTCCATCTCCGCCCATGGAAATCATAAAACGGATCTCCTTGGGATTTACGCTGGAAAGCGGTTTTGCATTGATGATTTTTGCTTCTTCGTCTTCTGCGACAACAGTCACACCATGATTGGTGAGAAATTCTTGAATGCCGATAGCGAGATTTTTAGACTGTTTCTTACTCGTGTTGGGGAAAAGAGCGATGATCATGTGGACCTATTCAATGCGGCTTGGGGCGCTGGGACAAAAGGTTGAGAGACCGGCCGCCCTTGTTCATCGACCATTAAATCACCCTCTCGATTCTTGACTAAGATTTCGATTTTCTTTTCCGCTTCAGTCAGCCGCTTGCTGCACCAGTTGATAAGGCGGTCTGCCTCTTCGTAGAGTTTAAGAGAATCTTCCAAGGAGACCTTCCCCGAGTTCATTTTTTCTAGGATCTCTTCGAGCCTTGCATAGGCTGTCTCGAAGGAAAGGGATTGTTCTGTCGATGTCATCATTCTAAACCGTTGACCGTTAAATGGACTTTGCCGTCATGAAGCTGCAGGCGGACTTTATCCTGCACTTTGAGTTCTTGACTCGAGAGAATAACGGAATCTTTTTTTTCATGAAAGAGAATGCAATAGCCTTTTGTTAAAAGATTTTTTGGATCTATGCCTCCGAGGTGCGAGGCGAGTTGTGCGAGGCGTGATGTTTTCTGAAGGATCTGTTCGCGGACCCGTTGATCTAAATTTTTTCTTAAAAGTGCATTATTAAACAATTTTTTGCGCGTGTTGTATTGGTGGAGAATGGCAGTTTGCAAGCTTTTGGACAGTGCGGCAAGCTTTTGTTTTAGTCCGAGGATTTGATTGCTGGGTTTGAGGACTGCGGCTTGTTTTTTTAGGGCAGACAGTTTGAGCTGTCTTTCCACCAGATTGCGCTTGAGGCTAAGGGCTAGATCGGAGCGCAGATCATCGACCCGCTGGGAATGATGCTGCAATCCAGCGACCATCATGGACCTTAGGCGGCTCTTCGTTTGGCTTAAAGCATGCAAATGCTGGGCGGTTTCAAAACTTGCGATCTCGGCAGCGGCGGAAGGAGTGGGCGCACGGACATCTGCGACGAAATCGGAGATGGAGTAGTCTGTCTCATGACCGACAGCGGAAATGATCGGGATTTTGGAGTGGAAGATGGCCGCGGCGACTTTTTCTTCGTTAAACGCCCAAAGGTCTTCCAAGCTGCCGCCGCCCCTGCCGACAATCAAGACGTCGGCTAAAGCGTAGCGATTAAAATATTCGATGCCTCTCGCGATTTCAGCCGCCGCTCCTTCTCCTTGCACTTTGACCGGGCATAAGATCAAATGAAAGCCTGAAAAGCGGCGGTCCAGCACATGCAAAATGTCTTGGATCACCGACCCTGTCGGTGAGGTCACGACGCCAATTGTGCGCGGAAATTTCGGCAGGGGCTTTTTTCTCGCCGAGGAGAACCAGTCTAGCTTTTCCAGTTTATCTTTTAAAGCTTGCAACTGCATCAAGAGTTCTCCGACGCCTAAATAGTCGAGCTTTCGGATAATGATTTGATAGTATCCTCGAGGAGGGTAAACGCTGATCTCTCCCTGGACGATCACTTGATCCCCATTTTTCGGCAGCCGTTTTAAGTCGCGGGCATTGCCGCGGAACAGCACAGCTGAAATCTGGGATTGCGCATCTTTCAAAGTAAAATAGAGATGGCCGGACGATTGTTCTTTAAAATTGCTGATCTCTCCTTTTACGTAGAGGAGAGGGAAACGGGGCTCCAATAAATTTTTTATTGCCGCAGTCAGCTCAGAGACTGAAAGAATTTCTTGCATATGAATTAATCTTGCCTTTGAAGGGATGTGCCGGCTATGATAATAACTCTTTTTGAATTTAATTGTTAAGAGATATGCATCGGGTCCCGCTCATTGCAGGGAATTGGAAAATGTATAAGACCGCGGCTGAGGCACGGGAATTCGTCTCTGCCTTGTCTAAAAAACAGCGACGGCGCAGCGGCGCGTCGTCCTTGCAGTGCCGTTTACCGCGATCGAAGCCGGAGTGGAGGCTGCCAAAGGGACTAAAATTTCCATTGGCGCCCAAAACATGCATGATCAGATGGAAGGGGCTTTTACCGGAGAAATCTCTGCGCGTATGTTGAAGGCA
This sequence comes from uncultured Verrucomicrobiae bacterium, assembly GCA_963698815.1. Taxonomy (GTDB): domain Bacteria; phylum Chlamydiota; class Chlamydiia; order Chlamydiales; family Rhabdochlamydiaceae; genus CAJCIW01. The sequence continues at coordinate 336,011 of CAVOSF010000006.1, read as the reverse complement.
AGCGGGGCTTCTTATGTGATTTTAGGGCATTCGGAGAGGCGCCAATACTTCAAAGAAACCAACGCGTTCATCCATCGAAAATTAGCGCTCGCATTAAAAGAGGGGCTAACCCCTATTTTATGCATTGGCGAGCTCGCTGATGAAAGAGAAAGTGGGAAATATGGGGATGTGCTCAAGACTCAACTTGACGAATGCCTGCAAAACTTAAACGCGCCGCAAGTGGAAAAAGTTGTCCTTGCTTATGAACCTGTATGGGCCATTGGCACGGGAAAGACTGCGACCCCTGAAATTGCGCAGGGTGTCCATCGGTTTATACGCAATTGGGTAGAAGAAAAATACAGCATTGGATGCGCGGAACGGATCTGTTTGATTTATGGAGGCTCTGTAAAGCCTGACAATATCGCCTCTCTGATGCAGCAGACGGATATCGACGGCGTTCTTGTCGGCGGAGCTTCTTTAGACGTAGAATCATTTGCAAAAATAGTGAATTATATATGACCTTTATATTTTATTTAGCGATATTTTTATTCCTTGGACTTTGCGGGCTCCTCTGCCTCGTCATTTTAATCCAAGAGAGCAAGAGCTTAGGATTGGGAGCATCTTTTGGCGGCGATGCCGGCGAATCTGTCTTTGGAACATCGACAGCAGACGTTTTGAAAAAATTTACTGCCTATTTGGCGGTGATCTTCATGATCTCCTGTGTGCTTCTTTCTCTTTGGACGGGAGCCATGGGGCGCAATAAAGCGCACTTGATGCCGACCTCCATCGAAGAAGTTGAGCAATAGCATGCTGCTCAAGATTCATTATTATGGCGATCCTGTGTTGAGAAAACATTGCGAGCCCATCCGAGAAATTACCGACGAGATCCGCCAATTAGCCAAGGACATGATTGAGACAATGGACAAGAATGACGGAATTGGACTTGCAGCCCCTCAAGTTGGGCATCCAATTCGCCTCTTTGTCCTTCGCAACTATGTCCTCACCGAAGAAGGACACTGGACGCTGTCTGAGCCTAAAGTGTACATCAATCCGAAACTTCTCAATCCCAGCGAAGATTTAGTTTCCGATACTGAAGGATGCCTCTCTTTCCCGGGTTTGCGGTTCCACGTCGTTCGTCCAAACAAGATCACTGTTGAAGCGATGGACTTAGAGGGCAAAACGTTTGTGGAAGAGCTGGAAGGGTATAATGCACGTGTCCGCATGCATGAAAATGATCATATCAATGGCGTTCTTTACATCGACCGCATCGACCCAAACCAGAGAAAAAAACTCGATCCTATCCTCAAAGAAATCAAGAAGAAGTACAATTGAATATTTTCCCATTCTTGCTTATCGCAGCTTTCAAAGCTGCATGATGGGGATTTGCAAAGATAAAGTTAAAAACCAGGTGCTTAACGACATTTTTTGTAGGAGCCGGTGCAGTCATTGAGGAAGTCGGGATCAATATGCTGTACCAAATCGATGACACAATTCCTGCCTGGATTACAGGATTTAATTTCATCATTTTTTTTACGATCGTTTCCGCAGGCAATTCTTCGTTATGAACTTGCTTCTCGAATTCAAAAACATCTTGCAAATCTGAATCTTTACTTAAAATTTTCTCAATCGAATATTCATCCCCTTCATCGGCCACGATCATCTTGACATTGTCTGAGCCGGACCAATGAGAAGGCCATTCGCAACCGGAAAGATGCAGATTGCATAAATACAACAGCAAGGGCCTTAAATTTTGATCTTCAGGAGTTAGCAAAGAGAGCAGCTTTTCTAAACCTACAGCATTGAGTTCGCAATTGAATAAATAGAGGACGGAAAGTCTGTTACTTTGGAGTAATTGGGTAAAAAGGAGAGTCAACTCTTTCGACTCGCCATTTTTAATGAAAAGATGGCTAACCTGAGAAATCGCCTCATTGAGTTCAGGCTCGTTTATCAATTTCCATAAGCAGAGATTCCCATTGGCTTCGACGGAAAGCTTGTCATGGGTCACGTACATTTTTAAGTCATCCAATGGAATGTTGCATTTGGATTGCTTCTGTACCAGAGAATAATAAGTAATTTTGCTCTGCAAAGAAGATCCGTTGTCGATCAAATTTTGATAATGCTTACAGACAAGACGTGTTGTTAATAGTTCTTGGATAGGAAGAAATTTTAAGATTTCGAAGGAAATTTCTGGTGGAAGCTGGGTGAGTTGCAATTGAGAAAAGTGCAAATTAACTTCATGGCTCATAATGGCTCCACACTCTTATTTATTTAACAAGGGAGACGGAACTCGAAAACCGGTTATCATTAGGTAATCTCTCGTACGAAAGTCTAAGGCGCCAGCTGCATGTCAGCATCGTGATGAGGTCGATCTTCCCCGCGTTGTAACGAGGTTCGTTTTTGCGGCCCCAGCCATGCCGTGATTGGATTTGGCAGTTCCATTTAGGGGCTAAGCGGATAAATAAACGGGCGAGGAGGGTATCCCTTCCATCCGACATGGGAGACTCGAGCAATTCAGGGATAGGGCGGGCGACATCGACAATAAAATTCTGGTGATCAGCCTTTCTCCAGTCGAATTTGCTGCGATGCCTGAATTCAATGCCCAGCGCGATATCTTCATTGATGGTGCAATCCACCGCAGCATTGGCGTAGTCCCAAAGATGCTCCTCGTTATTCCAAGCAATGCCTCCGCGGATGGCGTAGGTGGGACGATTCCATCCGACCGTGAGATAATATTTAGGAAAGAGTTGGGAAAACTCACGATTGCCAAAAAATCCATAAGTATAGAGGTCTGTGCAGATCCAAGGCAGAAAACTGGGGGAGCTTCTAGAATAAAAAGCATTGCGCCAACCGATGCGAAGCTGATTCAATTGATCATAGCCATCATTGATATCGAAATAAAAGTGGCGGCTCAAACCGGCGGTAGGGGAAGTCAATCCTTGGAATTCAAGATAGGGCTCGCTCATATGTCGGAATTTTTTGTAATTTTTGAACAGTCTCGTCTGCCCATTGAAACCATAGCTGAAAATCCCTTGTCCAATAGGATGATCGGAAGGGTTATTGCTGTATAAAATCCCTACGACGCCGATGTTGGGAGTTAAAGTGAAATGGCCAAGAGAAAAGGGTCGATAGAGCTCATTGCGGGTCTCCATCCGCGCTGCTCGTGTCGATGATGAGAGTCCAAGTGCATGAAATTCTTTGCGCAAATCATTGGCATAAACATAATTGAGATACCCGGCGCGGATGAAGTTGTTGGACATAACTCCGGAATTGCCTAATTGAAAAGGGCGGACGCCCATCGTGATCAAAGGAAGCTCTTGATCGATGCTGTCGAACCGGTTGACGCGGGGCTGAAAACTTAAGTTGAAGAGCGTGCTATTCAGTTGATGGTAGAGGATGAGATGCGTGCGTTTCTGTGTATTGATCTCGAAATCATCGCTGCGGAAATCACCCACCATCCGCGTGTCGCTCAATTTATCCCAAGTAACGTGGAACTGGGTTTTTTCATCTTTGCTTTGCGTGTGGTAAAGCCCCTGCAGCCGGTAGCGATGCGGCCCTTTTTCATCGGGGAAGGATTTGTCGTGGGCGCCATAGCTTCGGGTCACAAATGTCGTGGAATGGTCTGGGGAGGAATACTCCGATTCCAACGCTCCTCCAAATCCCCGTCTCAACCGATAGTCCAATCGGAAAAAGAGGTCCAAATCTCTCCATGAAAACACGCGGTAGCGCATCGTCAAGCGGGGCCCTAGTCCTTTATCCCAAATCAGTTTGTAACGGATCGGCGGGTCGGAAAATGCCTTTAAATTGCTCTTAAAGGAGGGGAGCCAAAACAGCGGAACTTTAAAAAACCGGAACCGGATATTGCGGGCTGCCAAAAATTTATCTTCCGTGATCTTGACAGTTTTCGCATTGATCTCCCAAGTGTTCTCTTGGTCTTCGCAAGTAGTGACGAAAGCATTGCTGATGAAAAATGTTCCATCTTCTTTGAGCTCAATTTTATCGCCTCCCAAAAACCAGATGTCGACAAACGTTTTCCCATCGTAAAGGACCCCCGTTTTATTGATGAAATCGTATTCCAAGCGGGAGCCGACAAACGCCCGGTTTGCATATTCCATCATCAAGTCATCTTGCGCGACGATCCTTTGGACCCGGATTCCATTTTCAATCTTATTCGTATACTCGATTTTACGTGCTTGGATCCGAATTCCTTGCCCGGTAATGACCCCTCCCTCTTCGGTCATAATCACCCCATGCACAAACAGCGGATTTTTCAAATCGATGACAAGCTCTTGAGGGACTAAAGGAGTCTCTGGCTCAGCCGGAAGAGCTTTAAGTTCTTGGGGAGAGGGCTCTGGCTCGTCAAGATCGACATCATCGGTAAAAGAGGGAACCTGGGTTTCAATATCGGGGGTAAACTCGCTCTCATCGTACTGGTATTCCTCAGTGGGTTCCTCGGTTTCAAGAACTCGAGCAAGCGCTTGATCAATGTGTGGGGCAGTTTCTTCGACAATTGCAATTTCCTCGAAGAGAAGGTCGTCTTGCTGCTCCAATGCAATGGGTGCGAGATCGTTGATCGACTCCATAGAGTCAGCAAAAACTTCGTCAAATGAATCTTCTGCGCGCAAAAGGGTCAAAGCCGAAAGACAAACAAGGGAGTATATCAACGAATGCATGAACAGTTGTGTTAAAAATTCTAAAAAATCAAGGATAAGAGACCCTTTAATATTCTCCAATGAGAAAGAGTTGAAAAATTGGCATATTCATGGCCAAATCAACGATGCAACGATATAACGATACGAACGATTGAAGAAAAAAATGAATAGTTCCATTCATCGTTCATATCGTTATATACCGAAAATGATTCAAAAGTTGGGAATTTGGCAAGGCGGCTGCGCAAATTTTTTGTCTGGAGCGAGCGACCATTGTGCAAGCACAAGGCGCGAGTGAAGACAAAAAATGTGCTGCATAGCCAACGCAGCCAAAAACCAACTTTTGAGTCATTTTCGGTATATCGTTGCATCGTTAATTTTGTGATAGGGACAAACCCTTCAATTCATTTATCCGTCCTCCGGCGGAAACCCGGCCCTTAAGGACCGGGTATTTCAAAAATTGACATTTGGGAGGGGTGCGAAGCCCCTCCCAAATCGCCATAATAATCCCCGGCCTTAAGGCCGGGGTTCACTGGATGGCTTGGATGAGGAGGCCGGCGATGACGGGGCGGTTTTTGTGATGGCCGCTTTTGAGGCTCTCGAGGAGAATATCGATGCTTTGCGCGTCGTGTTCTAAGGCGATCGTTTGATAGCATTCGATCAGCAGGCGCGAGTTCTCTTCAGGGGTCAGTTCAAAAGCACTAGCTTTTTCTGAGATTTTTACATTCCAAGGGAGCATGGGCCGAAAGCGGAACATCTCTGTATTTTTCTTCATCGAGATCCAATTCAAGACAGCCGTTTTATAGGAGTCGCCCTGTTTTAAGCGCAAGAGAGCGAGGTTGCAATAAGCTCTTGTTAAAGGAGCTCCTGCCGTTTGTGCTTTGAACTTGAGGAGGTCAATAGCCTCGGGGGTTTGCAGATTTTCCATGAGGGCAATGAGCATAGGGATTAAGTCGATTTGCTTAGAGTCAAAGATATAATTGGCGATCGTGAGAAATTCCTCAGGTGAAAATTCTAAACACTCTTTAAGCATATGCTCTCTCATGTGCAGTGAGAAGGCGAGGAGATCATGCGGATTATTCTTTTGATGCTGCTGTGCGGATGCGACTACTTTCCAGGACATCAGGGAGTTTCCGACCGAATATTGCGGTTGAAATCCTAAGTCTCGCGAATCGCGGAGAAGGAATTCCAAAATGGCTTGCGCCGGGCAATGGTCCTTGTGCCTTAGCGAGGCAAAGACCGCATTGAACCGAATTTGCAAGTCTGTGCTTTTAGTCAGGGAAGTTAAAGTTTCTTCTCCGCCAGAAATACCCCCCAGCATGTGGATGGCAAAAAGGTTGCCCTCCTTGGCCAAAGAGAGGATTTCTTCTTTGGCAGAATCGTTGCCGAGAAGATACAAAGAATGTTTTGCAGCTAGTTTGACATTGACTGAAGGGGATTGGCTCAATTGATTGAGCAAAGGAATCGACTTGGAATCTTTCAGATAGCCGATCGCTGTGGAGCATGCCTCTTGCTCCGCGACATTCAAATGCGTTGCGCGCGATCGGATCATCGGCAATAAATCATCGCGGCCGAAGCGCGCAGCGCTTAAAATCGCCTCTATTCTTGTCATATGGAACTTATCGTCCATCATGTGGCGCAAAAGAGCGATCGCATCGGATGTCCCGATCAATGCAAAAAATTGCGGGAAGAAAAAACGCATTTGAGGGTGCACTTTATGCATCAAAGACTCAATTTGTCCGACGGCTGTACGGGACTTGCGCATGGCGAGCTGATAAGCTGCCTCTAGGCGCGTAAAAAAATAATCTGAAGACATCGCCTTCGTTAACAGCTCTTCGCAGCGGTCGTCTTGCAGACGCCCTAAAAATTGGATGGCGGCCATTTGCGTTTGCGGCTGAGGACTAGTGATCCCTGCCTCGAGAATATCGATCGCAGAAGCAATTCCGGCGATATTAGAGCCAAAGATGCTTGTTAGTTGTGCTTCAGGGTCTGCGCTTCTTGCACCTTGTTCTAAAATGATGAGAGCCATCTGCTGCAAAACTTCAAAATCATGCCTACCAAGAGATTCCTTGTATTCTTGGTAAAGATCGATAGCGCGATTAAACTCTTTAGATTGCAGTAAATATAAAATGTGGAGCTTGTTGATCTTCGTCTGCTCTTTTAACGCGGCAATCTCCTCCGTTGGCGCTGAGGGAAGGACTTCGGTATCCGCAAATCCCGAGAGAGAGGAGAGTGCAAAACAACAAGCGAGTGGTAATTTTTTTCTCATGTTGCTCTGGAGTATGCGTGTGTTTGAATTTCTCGTCTATAACCGAAAATGACTCAAAAGTTGGTTTTTGGCTGCGTTGGCTATGCAGCACATTTTTTGTCTTCACTCGCGCCTTGTGCTTGCACAATGGTCGCTCGCTCCAGACAAAAAATTTGCGCAGCCGCCTTGCTAAATTCCCAACTTTTGAATCATTTTCGGTATATGCTCTTCACTCGAAGAAATGAAAATCTTTGCTGTTCCTAAACATTAATTGGAGTGAAGCGCGAAAAATATCTTAAAAAAATGTTAATCTTCCTTACCGTTTCTCAAATTTAAACGCCCTAGGATAAGAAACTTGGGCAATTTGATGAATTTTTCTTTTCTTAATATCGCCTTAACATTTATGATCTAGGATGTTTTTCAAAAAAGCGTCACAAAATTTTGACGTCAAAGATCTCAACAACCTTTAGAGGAGGTTTATAGATGACTACTAATCCTATATCTACAATCAATGCCGCTGGTAAACCAGCTCCTATATCGACTGAAGCTGCTATAGCTAACAGAATGCCGAAGGGTCTTTCGTCAGTTTCAGACTCTATGTCAACTGTAGCTGCTCTTGCATCTGACAAAAAAGGATGCTTCGCTACAATTGCAGGGTTCTTTGCAAGCATTTGGGAGAATATCCGCAGCTGTCTCGCAAAGCTCCCCTTAATTGGCAAGTGCTTTGAACCTAAACAGAATCAAAACACAAATACAAACACAAATACGAACACAAATACAAACACACCATCCCCACAGCCCACGTTGAGCGATGTTCAGATCCTCAATATGATCCGTGGACAGTTTCCTGATGCGTCTGTTGCAGCTCCTGATGATAATACGGTTAACACCTTGGTCGATAATTTCAAAAAGATCAATACCCCAATCGCAAGAATGGAGGCATTCAATACGATCTTGAACGCTGCAAACCTGGCTACTGCACCAAATGCCAATGCTATTTGCAAGAGGTTCTACGACGCTCTTCCAAAAGGAGGATTGTCACCGACTCAATTGACAGCTGGAGCTCGCGAGGGTTCTCAGGAGGCATTTAAATTCCAAATGTTCAAGGTTAACGGTCGTCCTGCCACTACGGGAAGTTCCACATATGGCGGGATCACCCATAATCTGGGTTTTGGCCAGCACATGGTTGATAACGCAATCCAAAGCAATTGCGCAAAAACCGCAGCTAGAAATATTGCCGATATTCTGCATTTGGACACTTTCTTAGCTGCTGTTGCTTTGCCGGGTGCTACAAAGGCTACTATAGCCAAAGCGTTTGAAGCTCTCCCACAAGCATTGAAAAATGAAATGTTCCGTCAAGTTTGGACTATCCATACTTCAGGTGGCAATAGCGATAATGGAGATGCAAATTTTGGCGCAAACGTCATAAAAAACACTCCAGACGACATCAAAGTTGCACAAGCCGCGAATCAACTGCGCGATGATAAGAAATAAGCGTAAGTATTGCTTTGTCGATAAAGCAAATGCATGGGCCTCAAAGCCCATGCTTTTTTTTTGCCTTAATGAAAAAAAGAAATTTTACCACCCGTTCGCTTCGCTCACTAGAGGGCACAGAGAACACAGAGGGAAGAAAACGATATAATCTTACTTGTTTATTAACTAAAAATTAAAAGGGGAAATATGGCAAGTCCAGCAAGCCCTGTTCAACCAAATCAAATTCAAACCACTCAAATGATACCGGCTAAGGCGGCACAGCCTGGCGTTATAAATGAAATGCCAGAAGAGGTTTTACTGCTGATCTTGGAAAAGATCTTTGATGTGGGAAGCGTCGCGAATCTCAATCTTGTTTCTAAAAACATACGAAGATTAAACCAAGATTCGGGCATCAATTGCGTAAGAGCTGCGGCGAGGTTTGCTGAGAATGAAGATCTTGGACTTGTCAATGAGATCCGCGCTCAGTTTACCAATGGATCTGATCCAGTTCCTAATGTTGCAGTTGTTAACTATTTGTTGGTACGCTTTACGGAGATCAAGAAGGAAGCTCTCAAAATGGAAGCATTCAGTATCGTTCTCAATGCAGCCAATGCCAACGATGACATTTCCAAGAAATTCTATAATGCTCTCCCAGCAGGAGCGATGTCAGAATTCGCATTAATTGCCGGATTTCGCGAAGCTTCCCAAACGTCATTTAGACACCAAATGTTCAGAGTGAATGGCGATAGTGTGTATGGGGGGATTAACCATGGTTTGCATTTTGGCCAATTTATGGTCGATCACGAAATCCGCAGCTCTTTGTCAAGAACTGCAGTAAGAAGACTTGCCGATTTTCTGCATCTGGAAACTTTCCTACCTGCTATCGGTACACCAAGCGCTACAGATGATTCTGTAAGAAAAGCGTTCAGCGATCTTCCACAAGCATTGAAAAATGAAATTTACCATCAAATTTGGAATATTAATCACATTAATGGCGGTAGCGATAATGGGGATGAAAATTATGGCGCAAACGTCGTCAAAAATACCCCACGCGACGCAAAAGTTGCCAATGCAGCATTGCAACTGCGCAATGAGAAACTCTAAGCAATTAAGCAAATGCATGGGCCTCAAAACCCAGGCATTTTTTTTGCCTTAGGGCCTGTCGTCAATCAACCCGTGAGGGGCTTTTTGCGGCTTTTCCAAAAGCTTCCCGTACATGTCCTTGGTCTAGTTTTTCAACTATGTTCTGCGGACATGTACAAAAATCTTTTTGGAAAATCCATCAAAAATCCCCCAGAGGCTTAATTGACGACAGGCCCTAATGAAAAAAAAGAAATTTTACCTGGGGAAGCCCAAAGTTACGAATGGTCACGCATCGCACGATCAATAGCCCTTTTGTGCTCTTTCTCTTTTAAAGAGGCGCGCTTGTCATAACTGCGTTTTCCGCGGGCGACGGCGACTTTGACTTTCACATAGCCGTTTTTTAAGTACATGGAAAGAGGGATGAGGGCGAGGCCCTTTTCTTCGGAAAGTGATTTAAGTTTGGCGATCTCTCGTTTATGCAAAAGGAGCTTGCGGTCGCGCCTCTCCGCATGGCCGAAAGTGACCCCGAAGCGATAGGGGGCGATCGATGCATTTTTCAGAAGGACGTCGCCGGTAGCGGAGACAAGGACATAGGCGTCTTGCAAACTCCCGCCATGGCCGCGCAGCGACTTGATCTCGGTTCCTGTGAGAACAATGCCCGCTTCATAGGTATCGAGAACTTCATAGTCGTGCAAGGCGCGCCGGTTAGAGACCAATTCGGCGTCAGAAGTTTTTTTTGCCATAAACGATTTAGAGACCGTTATCGAATTAAGCTTCTGTCGATTTTCGGGTTCTTTTGAGCCGCTTTTCGACTTCTTCAGCTGGGGGTTATATCAAACTTGCGTATATTACCCCCAGCAAAAGAATCGAAAATCGGCCAAAATAATCCCGAAAATCGACAACAGTATCCTACCGGCCAAAAAGAGATTGTCCAAATGAAGTCACACAGAAGCACTCTTTTCCATTGTGCGTTCCAACAGCGGTCACTCCAATTTCAAACAGCCACTCTAGTACGGCCGCTTTTATCAACGCAAGTTCTTCTTCGGAATAGGCGGGCAGAGTGTATTTCCAAACCTTTCCATGGCGTTTAAGCATAACGACCGATTGTTCTCCTAAGGGAACGATGACGCCGCGGATAAAATCGTCGAAATAGACCCAGCCTGAATCGACAACGCGCACAATGCTCTTCTCGGCTTCGCGCAAGTTGCGGTCTGTGATCATTTCGGCAGGGACCGCTTTCGAAATGAGCCGGTTTAGAGGGTGCCGATAGAAGAAGATCGCGCGGCTTTCCAAACGCATATCGAGAAAGTCGTTGGCGCTTTCCAAGGCATAGAGGCGGTTGTCGACGATATCGGCGAGTTTAAGCAGGCGCATCTTCGCGATCAGACGTTCGACATAGGCGATGAGAGCAGGATCATTTTCTTCGAACCCTTCCATTTTGGCAGCGAGTGTGCTGAGTACGGTCTTGTTTAGAGTGGGAATAATCGCTTGCGTTCTCAGTGATAGGGCAATCGGCTGTTTCTTGGCCATACCCAAGATCAGGCTTAAATCTTGGATGTAAGAAAAATCGTGCGGCCGCAACCGGTTGATTTTAGCGTTTGAGGGGATCGGCTTGGTTTCAGTGCTCTGGAGAAAGCAAGCATATTCGCGCCACTCGTGCAGCGGGGTGACGATCTCTGTCCACTCTTCGTTGATTTTCTCATAGCCGAGGGTAGCAGACAAAATGAAATTCCAATTGGAGCAAAAATTCTTCAAATTGTTCGCGCGAAATCGCATACTTTTCCATGATCTCTTTCGCGTAGACTTTAAAGTCAGGGGCTTGATAGACGTCTTGGACAATCCCTGAGAGGACGTGATCGCTGAAATTGAGCTCCATCAAATACCGCTGAAAAATCTGCGGGGTAAGCAGGTATTTCTCAACGAGGGAGTCGAAGATGTTGTTAGATGTGCGCGGTATCGAATACCAAATCGGAAGAACGTGAATGGGGACTTTGCGCAAAAGGCTTTGCAAGAAATCCATGCCGGGCTTGAACTCAGGATCGAACTTGAGCGTCTGAGCTTCAAAATACTTACGCATTTCCTTATCGACGATGATGGAGTCGCCTTCAAAGGTAAATAGACCGGTCTTGCTCAGTTTTTGCAGGATGACAAAGACTTTGCTCTCTTCTAAATCGACACTTTTAGCGAGTTTGCGAACAGGAATCTTGATCGAACTGTAAAGAATTTCTTCCAAAACTTCGAGGTCATTAGACGTAAACTGGGACATCAGCAACCGATTTTCAATATCTTGCTTATAATCGTAGTCTTCCAAAGTAATTTTATTTTTACGAAGTGAACTCAATTCCGCCATAATTCCTCGTGATCAACTATAGAGGATACCCTCGAAGCCCATTTGCGACAAGATTTTTAAAAACTGCAACAACATATTTTTAATTTGTATGGGGTTATTCTAAGACTCTAATTATATGGACAAAGTGAGAAAAATAGGTTAGAATTTTTTCTAAAATCTTTTTTCGCAAAAAACTATGGAAAAACCGAAATACGATCATCAGCGCATTGAGCAAAAATGGCAGAGCATCTGGGAAGACCGCGCACTGTTTAAAGCGGTATATCGATCCGTCCAAGCCAAAATATTACATTCTCGATATGTTTCCCTATCCTTCCGGGGCAGGGCTTCATGTCGGGCATGTGACGGGATATACAGCGACGGATATTATGGCGCGCTATAAACGGCAAAAAGGGTTCAATGTCCTGCATCCGATGGGATGGGACAGTTTTGGGCTGCCTGCGGAACAATATGCGATTCGCACGGGAACCCATCCCTCTGTCACGACGGAGAAAACATCAACACCTACCGCCGCCAGCTCAAATCGCTAGGCTTTAGCTACGATTGGAGCCGCGAACTTGCGACCAGCGATCCCAAATACTACAAATGGACGCAATGGATTTTTACCAAACTCTATGAAAAAGGGCTTGGCCTACGAAGCAGAGATGCTCGTCAATTTTTGTCCGGCATTAGGAACGGTGCTCGCCAACGAAGAGGTCGAAAACGGCAAATCCAAAGAAGGGGGATATCCTGTTGAAAGACGACCTCTTCGCCAATGGATCTTGAAAATTACCGCTTATGCAGACCGATTGATCCAAGATCTCGATCTGATCGATTGGCCCGACCACTTGAAAAAACTGCAGATCAATTGGATCGGAAGAAGCGAAGGGGCCAAAATTCATTTCATAGAAAAAACGAGCAAGAACCGATCACTGTCTTCACTACCTGTCCGGATACGCTATTCGGCGTCACCTTTATGGTGCTATCTCCGGAGCATCCTTTAGTCGACCGAATCACTACAGCGGAACAAAAAGAGGAAGTCGAACGAGTATCGCAAGCAAGTAGCGGCCAAGAGCGATCTCGAACGCACAGATCTTGCCAAAGAAAAAACAGGCGTGTGGACAGGCGCTTATGCCATCAATCCCGTCAACGATCGGCTTGATTCCTATCTGGATTGCCGATTATGTCTTGATGGGCTATGGGACCGGCGCCGTCATGGGTGTTCCTGCGCATGATGAGCGCGACTTTGAATTTGCGAAGAAATTCGATTTGGCCATCGTTCCTGTGATCGCTCCGGACGTCGCAGCGCATCCTGATCAGATTCCTGCCGATTTGAAACCCGAAGACGTCAAAGTCGAAGTGCTCGCCGGCAAGCGCTGCTGGACAGAGGACGGCGTTGCATCAATAGCTCTCACGGCACATGTTCGATCGATGGGCTTAGATGTCGACGAAGCGAAAAAGAAGATTGTGGACTGGCTCGAAAAACATCAAAAGGGGGAGCGCACAGTCAACTATAAGCTGCGCGACTGGCTCTTTTCCAGGCAGCGCTATTGGGGCGAGCCGTTTCCCATTCTGCATTTTGCCGATGGAACAAAACGGGTCCTCGATGTCGATGAACTGCCGCTCTGTCCTCCCGAATTATCTGATTTTAAGCCCTCGGCAACCGGAGAAAGCCCTCTTGCAAAAGTGAAAGACTGGGTGGAGATCGTCGATCCGAAAACAGGAAAAAGCGCCAAACGGGAGACCAACACCATGCCGCAATGGGCAGGCTCTTGCTGGTATTATTTGCGCTTCTGCGATCCGCATAATGACAAAGAAGCTTGGGATAAAGAGATCGAACAGTATTGGATGCCGGTCGATCTTTATGTGGGCGGAGTCGAGCACGCCGTCTTCATCTTGCTCTATGCGCGATTCTGGCATAAGGTTCTCTATGATTGCGGCTTTGTGAGCACGTTAGAGCCGTTCCAGACGCTGCGCAACCAAGGCCTTGTCGTTGCGCGCTCCTATCAACATCCCAACGGCGGCTATGTTCCTCCCGAAGAGGTCCGCGAAGAAAATGGACAATACTATCCAAATCGGCACAAATGAAGAGCTGCAAAGCCAAATCGAAAAGATGTCCAAGTCCAAGCTCAATGGCGTGACCCCCGATGAGATGATCGAAGATTTTGGGGCAGATCCTTGCGCCTCTATGAGATGTTCATGGGGCCCTTTGATAAAGAAAAAGTCTGGAATACCGATGCGGTCAGCGGCTGCAGCGCTTCTTGAACCGCTTTTACGATCTCGTCATGTCCGATAAAGTGTGCGATGAAGAGATCGAAGAAGGCGCTGAAGCTGGCCATCGCCTCGTCGCATGCGGAAAAAGATATCGAAGCGATGCAGTTCAATACGGCGATTGCCAAGATGATGGAATTCATCAATGCCTTTACTCACGCTTGCCAAATACCCAAAAACGGCTCTTCAGATGCTGACGCAAGTCCTTTATCCCTTTGCTCCCCATATTGCCGAAGAAGCTTGGGAGCATCTCGGCGGCAAAGAAAGCCTGACCTATACCCCGTTTCCCTCATTACGACCCGATTTATCTTGGATAGATGCGACGGTCATGTACGTCGTCCAAGTCAATGGAAAAGTGAGAGGAAAATGGATGCTTCCCAAAGATACAGCGGAAGAAGAGCTGCTCGATTTCATCAAAACGCAGCCCAATATCGCCAAACATTTGACCGGCAAAATTTCCAAAGTGGTCTTTGTCCCCAACAAATTAATCAGTCTAGTGTGCGATGTTTAGTCTGTTTTACAACTTAGCCCTCTTCTTACTTGCAATCTTGCCCTGCCAAAATTGCTCTGGCAGCTCATCGTGCATGGCAAATACCGCAAGAGCTTTAAAGCCCGCCTCGGCCTCGCTCTTCCTCATTTTGCACCCGTCAAAGGACAAGAAGTGATCTGGATCCATGCTGTCTCGATGGGGGAGACAAGGGCCGTCATTCCTCTGTTCCGCCAAATCCAACAAAGCTATCCCAATGCCGCCATCGTGATCTCGACGACGACGGAAACCGGCCATGCGGAAGCCAAACGGAGCATGCCGGAGGCCGATGCCCATTTTTTCCTTCCCTTCGATTTTTCTTGGACGATACGACGCCTCCTCAAACATCTCAACCCAACCGCTTGATCCTTTGCGAAAGCGATTTTTGGTACCATCTTCTCAAAAATGCTAAAGAAAGAGGAATCCGGATCGACTTGATCAACGGAAAAGTCTCTGAACGCTCGTGCCGAACGATTTCAGAAATTTCCCTTTTTCTCGCGCAAACTCTTTGCCCCTTTTGACCATTTTTGCGTACAAAGCCAGCGTTTATCGCGACCGATTTCGTGCGATGGGCATTCCTGCAGAAAAAATCTCCATTACCGGCAATCTCAAATTCGATTCTCCCACAAAAAAGATGCCGCCCGATGAACTCGACACTTTCAAAGATATGCTCGGCATCGCTCCAGACGATCGCGTCCTCGTCATCGGTTCCACCCATGCTCCTGAAGAGGAGATGTTCCTTTCTGCCCTCGCACCAGTTTGGCAGAAAATTCCCCACTTCAAAGTGATCCTCGTTCCGCGCCATCCCGAACGCTTCGATGAGGTCGCCCATCTCATCCAGCAAAAAAATATTCCTTTCCGCCGCTTTTCCGAAAAGAAAAAGGGGAATGAACCGCTGATCCTCATCGATGCCATGGGAAAACTCAATCAATGCTATCAAATTGCCGATGTTGCCATCGTCGCTGGAAGCTATGTTCCTCACGTCGGCGGGCATAATATTTTTGAACCCATTGCTCTTCGATGTCCCGGTCCTCTTCGGCCCGCACATGCACAGCCAGCCCGATCTTGAAGAAATTGTTTTGACCGCCGGTGCCGGAAAACAAGTCACTATTGAACAGCTCTCCCAAACCCTATTAGAGATCCTAGACGACCCCCATCTCCATAGCCAATATGCCGATGCTTGCCGCCACTTATCCCAGTCCATGCAAGGCGCTACGCAGCGCACCTTCAACCATCTTTTTAAAATAAAGCCATTGAGGTTTAATCACCCCTGTCATAAACTCCTCTTTCGTTTTCAACAGTCTATCGCGGGGTGGAGCAGTGGTTAGCTCGTTGGGCTCATAACCCAAAGGCCGGAGGTTCGAATCCTTCCCCCGCTATTTTTCTTTCGGCGGTATAGCTCAGTTGGTTAGAGCAACGGAATCATAATCCGTGGGTCGTTGGTTCAAGTCCGACTGCCGCTATGCTTTTTTGGCTGTTTTAACTCGCTCATTTCATTGGCATTACGCGATTTTGAATGTAAGCAAGTAATTCTTTCAAAGTCATCAAGCAGGACAACGGTGCACAAACGGTGCAGTGAAAAAGAATCTTAACCAGCATATCCAACCAAAACGACAAAACGCGAGGGGTTGGGACTATGGCATCTATTTTCAAAAGGAAACTTAAAGACGGAAAAGGATTTACTTGGCGCGCTGTCGTCCGAATCAAAGGCTACCCTGCCGTCTGTGAATCGTTTGATCGGAAACAGGAAGCAGAGGATTGGGGACAGCAAACTGAGCGCCGCATCAAGCTCGGTCAATTCAAGTTCGATCAGCATAAACACCTTCACACCTTCGCTCAGCTCGTAGAACGCTTCACTAGCGATGGGGTGCTTCAACATCACCGTTCAGCCGGTGACACTCTTCGGCATCTCAATTATTGGAAAGGCCGGCTCGGCGCCTTTGCCCTAGTTCACATTACTAGCGATCTCGTCGGTAAGGAAAGACAGCTTCTTTCTCAAACACCGACGGAAAAAGGAAAAAAGCGCACTGCGTCGACGATCAACCGATACATGTCGTCACTCTCGTCCACCCTCACTTATGCAACGCGCCAGCTCCGCTGGATCAGCGAAAATCCCTGTAGCTATTTGATAAAGCTGAAGGAAAATCCCGGTCGAGATCGCATTCTAACCCCAGAAGAAATCAATAAACTACTTATTTCCTGCCGTCAAAGTCGTTCCCCGTATCTTTTTTGTATAGTACTCATCTCCCTTACCTCAGGCGCACGGCAAGGGGAAATCCTCAATCTTGAGTGGAGGCATGTTGATTTTGACAATAAGCTTGCCTACTTGAAAGAAACCAAAAATGGTCGCCCCCGGAGCATTTCCCTGTCTGATCTTGTGATCGAAGAATTGAAGGGACTTTATCAAACTCGCGATCCAAATAAGGCGCTTGTATTCGCTAGCCGCACAGCATTTGGCCGGATCGATATCAAAAAGGCATGGCAAGAAGCTCTAAAACGGGCTGGGATCAGTGGAGTTCGCGCGCACGACATGCGCCACACGTTTTGTACGTTAGCGGCCGCGCAGGGCGCATCCAACATCGAATTGGCAACTGCCAGGGTCACCGCACTTTAGAAATGTTACAAAAATACACGCATCTCGACGTACAAATCACAAGGAAGTACTCTCAAAAAATCAGCGAGGACTTCATCAAGGCAGCAGAAGGGAGTAAAGATGATTGACCCTTTCGATGAAGCTTGTGATGTGCTCAATGAGTTTGATCAAGAGATTACAAGGGTGAAGGCGATGTGGGAGCAGCTTGCAAAGGATAATCCGCATTTTGAACAGGTATCGCCGAAGAATTGGCAGGAAAAGCATCATCGCATGTGGTTGCATGGAGCAACCGATGTTTGGGAGTGCAATGAACTGGAGCGGCGGTTGTACGGTAATCTTCCGGATACCAAGATCGCGCAGTCCTCTGCTCTTGGCATATACAAAGCTTGGAGAAAATGGCTGAAAACATCGGGCATTCCAAAAGTGTGGAAGGCTATTCGCTACGACAAAAAAAGGGGCGAAAATGAGGAGTTTGAATCGAAGGAACCATCAGATGCTTACTACGCCACTGATGATAGATTTGACGTAGAGAAACCTTCCAAGGACGAAACATTGCTTGATTTTATCATTCGATTGGCGCGGTCACTTGAAGATAATGGCAAAGGACATCGATTGGAATACCGAGCATTGAAAAGTTTCATAGACTTCATAAGAAAAACCTACCCTACTGAACAAGTAGCGTTTATTGAGCATATTTTCCCGAAAAAGATGGATTTGCACTTTAGTCGGATCATTCGGTTGATTCCCCTTGAGGCTTACTCTATTCCTGAAAAGACGGCGGCAGAGATTTTGATTGAGCTTGCGCGTAGATGTCGTAATGGACGTCCCGATGCACGCCATACGGCAGCAGAAAGTATGGCTTTGTGCTTGCTCTGCATCGCAACCTCTCGTATACGTCTTCCTAAAACTTTGAAAATGGTCCAAGATATCGAGGTGAAGGCAATTCTTTCCGGTGCTGAGTTCTCCATATCGACAGTGTCGACTTATGGCTCAAAACATGACGGGTTCTATCGCCCGTTCTCTAACAGCGATTTTTCCGTCTTGCAAGTGCCTACGTGGTTTGGCAAGCAGCCGTTGAAAATATCCAATCGAGTTGCAGCCTTCTTGAAGGCTGTGGCACGAATTCCATCCAAAAAACCTCGGGAAACCATCCTTCAGCGACCGATGGGCAGCTTAAGGCGGACTTTAGATGAAGTTCTACAAGTTGTCGCTCCGCCCGCTGAATATGGCAACATCACTTATCTATCTTTCCTCGATCAGCCCCATATTTTTGGCGATCATCGCCCTCAGCCTAAGTATTAGGCTTTCAGTTTCTTAGTTCTATATTTTGATGTTGGTAAAAAAGTGTGCACCTCCGTGCCGACGTTAATTCGGCAATATCCGCTATTTATAAGGGCATGTGATTAATAACCAATTTTATGGAGTTTCCATGAATAGTTTTGAGTATTGGTCGCCACGCCAAATCGTAGATAGTGGCAGGTATCCTTTCACAATGGGGCAGGTGCGCCATCTGCTCCTTTACCGTCATCGCAACGGTCTTCAAGAAGCCGTGAGAAAAGTAGGCAAAAGGCTTATTTTAAGAATGGATCTATTCGACTCATGGCTGGACAGCCAGGGGAAGCAGGGGAGTCGCTTATGAGTTATCCGCTTAAGATGTTCTTAGAGCAAATGAGTTGGGCTCTAAAAAATTGGCAGCGGTGCTACCTTGACCAGTCTACACCGCCCCAAATCCTCCGAAAATGGGAATCCATTTTCGATCACTTTTATAAAGAGCTAAAGGAGTACGTCCATGCACATGGAGAACTCTCCGAATGATAGCACACCCACAAACTGAAGAGCAAATCGAAAACGCTATCATCAAGCGCCAGGAGGAAGCCCAGGCAATGCACTGCGCAGCTCCGCCTTCGCTCCCACAGACACCAGTTGAGGGCGATGATCCAATAATCAACTCTATCGTCGAAGAGATGAATAAGACCTTCGCGGTCCTGCTGCAACCGACTTTTTTGATCCTTGAGGAGAATGAAGACGGGACTTTCTCTCTAGATAAAAGGCAATCTTTCAAGGAGCGCTTTGAAAATCAGCTAATTTCTCTCCCAAGTGGAAAAAATAAAACTAGGGCGGAACTTTTTTTAAAGTCACCAAAAAGACGGACATTTCGAAAAATCGTCCTCGATCCTAGTTGCGTTGGTCACTATCAGCAAAACGGTCACTGGAATTATAACCTTTGGCAAGGTTTTGCCTTTGCCCCCAAGGCAGGCGACTGCGAAAAATTCAAACGTCATATTCTTGAGGTTGTCTGTGCGGGCTGTAGAGATCACTTTGAATTTCTTTTGGATCTTCTTGCACATTGGGTGCAAAAGCCCCATGTTCGCACTGTAGCTATATTGCTGCTTGGCCCTCAAGGCTGCGGTAAAAATATCTTTGCTGAGGCCGTTGGGAAGCTTTACGGTCGCGCATTTGGTGTTTATGACGATGTTGAACGACTCCTTGGAAGATTTAACGCAGAGCTTGCGGGGAAAATTGTGATTTTAGCCGATGAGGCTTTCTGGGGAGGTCGAAAAAGCGACAGCGGGAAATTAAAGGCTGCCATCACCGGCGAGAGCGTTTGGATTGAGTCTAAAGGCAAAGACAAGATTGAATTGCCCAACTACCGCAAATTCATTGCTGTATCCAATGAGCGCTTCGCAATTCCCCTCGATCGTGATGACCGTCGCTGGCTAGTCTTAAATTGCAGTAGCTCCAAAGTAGGTAACGACAAGCACTTCAATGCTATTGTGGAGGAGTTGGAACACGGTGGATACGAAGCCCTTCTAAGCGAATTACTACATCGCGATATCACAAAATTTAATCCTCGACGGCTTCCGGTCAACGACGACGCATTCGATCTTAAATTGCAGTGCGCTGAGTCATTCATCAAATATCTGTACGCCTCTGCTTGTGATGGAAGAGCTGATTTGAACACCAGTAATGGGTTTCTTTGGACAGAGGATGGGCTAACAATCCGCACTGATGTCTTAAGGGATAAATACCATGACTTCTGCAGAAAAGAAAAGCTTTCCCCTCAAAGTGAAAAAGAATGTGGGTGGGCGCTTAAAAATCTATTTGTCGGAACAAATTTTACTCGAAAAAGGAAACGATTCGAAAGTGGTGAGAGGCATCTTGTGTACCATTTTCCGGCGCTCTCAAAATGCAAGGAGAAACTCGCTTCATATTTTCGCGTCTCTGAACTCAATAGCATGTTCCCTATCGATGAAGAGGAAGAAAATGACTAATATTGCAAATAATGAGGGCAGAAAGAAGAAACAGGGACAAAAGAGGGCCATTGATTTCTCTATAAGAAACAAGTGTTGTCCCTATTGTCCTTATTGTCACCGTTTAAAAAAAATACCCCTATACTGTTTTCAAAATTTCAAAATGAACCACGGGGATTTGGCGTGTGGGACATTGTGGACAACGTGGACAAATCCTTTCCCGCATTGGAAAGATAACGATCTTGTTTTTAGTTTATAGGCCCTGCGAAATCAGGCCAGGCATAACCAAAAGGTGGACGAATGCCGGATATTGTACAAATCACATCCGACTTCATGGGAACAGATCCTTTGCAGGAGGGGAAAACATTCCACTTTCCCTGTCCAGCTTGCAAACTGGGATGTGATCGGTTTGTTGTTTGGCCCCCAGATTCTGCTAAGTTGACTGGGACTTTTTTTTGCAGAAGGTGCGGCGTTAAAGGCGATGGGATCGAATTCTGCCGGCAGTTCCTTGGGTTAAGCTACGTTGATGCATGCGACTTACTAAAGGTTGAAAATCGCCGGACGCGATATGGCATGATCCCTTCTACGAAAAAGCAGGAATTGCCTCTTGTACCCGTCCCCTCGAAATCATGGCGACGTCAAGGAACAATGCATCTTAAAGCCTTCATGGAGCAGTTGAAGATTGACAGCCATGCCCAAGCATTACTCACAAAGAGGGGTATTACCTTCGACACAGCACAAACGTTTTCTCTGGGCTACAATGATAAGGAAAGATGGGAGAGTATGGAAGCATGGGGACTACCCAGAGAAGTCAAAACAAACGGCAAAGAACGCAAAATTTGGCTGCCGAGAGGACTTGTTACTCCACGTTTCGATCCGCATCATGAGGGTTTGGTGGGCATAAAGATTCGTCGTGAGGATTGGAAGAAAGGGGAGAAGTGCCCAAAGTACGTTGAAGTCGTCGGAAGCGCAAATGTAATGGGAATTTATGGCGATATTCGCAATAAGACAGTTGTCATCCTTGAGTCCGAATTCGATGCGATTGTAGTTCAACAACAAGCAGGGGATCTATGCTTTTCTGTTTCTCTTGGCGGCGCTGGCACAAAACGGTTGGACCTTATCACCAATGAGCTAATTAGGGGATGCTCCAATATTCTACTCGCTTTTGACCACGACGCCGCGGGTCAATCGGAAATCGCATAGTGGACGAGGATGTATCCTAATGCAATTTACTGGCCGTCTCCATTTGAGAAAAGCCCAGGGGATGCTTTCATATGCGGATTGGATATTCGAGTTTGGATTCAATGCGGAATGAAAAGTGGAAAAATTAAAAACATAGGAGTATGAAATGCGTAAGAAAAAGAAAGAAAGGCTAGAAGTTGAAAAAGTTGTCGAGGCAAAAGAACCGGCACCTTCCCCAAAGAAAATCAAGCCGCCAGAGATTGAATCAACTCCAATGAAGACATGGAAAGATGAAAACGGGCAACATAAACTAGCTATTGATCCCGCCATTAGGTCTGATGCGGTAACAATATATAATCAATTGGCTGGAGTCAAAGATTCCGAACTTGCACAGCACATTGTTCGTACGGGGGTTCAAGCGATTAAATCATTTGATCCTAATGGAGAACACGTCAATATTATCCTGCAATCCTTGCACGATATGAAGCCAAAAGATTCAGTAGAAGCAAGTTTAATAACGCAAGCGGCAGCTCTTCATTCCCATGGCATGACATATTTATGGAGAGCTGATAAAGCCGAGCGTTACGAACACATGCAACATTATGGGAATTTAGCGACAAAGTTTCTTAGATTGCATAATGAAACTATTGAAGCCCTGAGCCGATACCGAAGGGGTGGAGAGCAACGAGTCATTATTCAACATCAGCAAGTGAATATATCGGGCCAAGCTCAAGCAGTAGTTGGCCAATTTCATGCTCAGGGGGAGGGGGTGATACACAAAAATCAAGGAGATAGCCCATGTTAGCAATATGCGGCGCAAAAGCCCGAACAAACGGTCATCAGCCATGTCGTCAGCCCGCAATGGCCAATGGAAGATGTCGCCTCCACGGAGGAAAGTGTACAGGTGTAAGAACAAAAGAAGGACGCCGTCGGATAAAAGAGGCCAACACAAAGCACGGGTTTTACTCTGCTGAGTCGATGGCAGAGCGAAGGGCTGTTAGGGAAATGATTAAAGCGATGAAATCAAGTCTCTAAGCCTCGGTTTCATGAAATGCCCGACAAACAGGCCTCTTTGCTGCGAGTCTCTCTTTGTCTCAGTCATCTCTCTCTATATATTTTTTTATGATCTCAGCACGCTCTTCTTCCCTGTGAAGCAAAGCTTTTTTATATATACCCTCCTGTTGTAGCCTGTCAAAAATATTCATTTTGCGAACAGTGATAAATTTTTGGGTAGTGTTACGGAAGTAATGCTCGAAAACGCGACGATAGCCAATTTTTATTTATTGACTGACCATTCTTCGAGTTCCGGAATTTTTGATTCAATGTGGCTTACCATTTTTCTGAAAAGTTGCATTCGATCCTCTGTTAAGCACTGTAAGCCTCCCATTGCAGCTAAATAAGATACCAAAAAAGTTTCCATGTATGTTAGAAGACATAGATTTTCTCCTTCTACGGACCCTTCGGCGTTAACATCTGAAGACATTTGATCTACAAATTGTTTTGATAATATGTCCACTTTATTTCGATCAATTTTTCTCAAATCTATTTTTATTTGCGTTCGTTTAGACATAATCAATTTCCTTTCTCTTTCGATAATGTTGTCTTTAATTCTTGAATAGTCGCGGCATGTTCCTCTTGAATAGTCGCGGCATGTTCCTCTTGGGCTTCCTTGAGTGTGAAATATAATCGCCGCTTTTCGTTGATCGCACTGGGATATAGATCGGAAGGATGAATCGTTGTTTCAAAAAGGGCGCCAGTTGGAATGTGGAGCTGCCCTTTCCATTCAGTGAAAACAAGAAATGGACCCACTTAATCGACTCCGATTTCTTTGTAATTAGAATTTTGCATCAATTCGGCGCATTCGACTGCGTCGATTTCTTTCCCGGCTCGATCTTTATATTTGATCTCAGTCATCAATATTCCTCGATAAAAGATTGGTCGAGTATAGAACGAGTTATTCATTTGTGTAAATATTTGATTACAAAATTCGCACGAGCATTACATCCGTAGCACTACCAATTTTTGAGCATTAGAATAATGTGATCTTAAAGTCATAAGAATTGTAGCCGTGACAACTGCCCCCAAGATAGCCCATCGCACACGCACCCATAGTTCTTCGAATTTTGCTGATGAAATCATTTCTATGGCACTCCATAAGTGGTGGATATTTTAGGAAAATAATCAACGGTTTTTTATCTGCGCAGCTTTTCAAAAATTTCAGCGACCTTCTCTGCGCCAAAGGAAAACCCTACCCCAGCTAAAAAACCAATTGAAAGGACAAACAAAACAATCACCATTCCTTGCAGAACCCCCTTAAAAAATCCTATGGCAAAATCCTTCACTTTCTGCAAAGTTTCCTGACAGTTTTCGTCGGAACATATGCTTGAAAGTCGGCTAGTTTCTAATTGCAACTGGTGTGCAACAAGTCCATTTTCTATACGCATATAATAACCTTTGTTGTTTGTTTTTTAATGATTACGAGCAAGATATACAGCAAAGAGGGCTGCCGTACCGATTACGGTGATTACAGCTGCTGCGATTTTACCATCACGCTGCGCAGGACTATCACCATTTTGTGGGAACAAATTTTCAAAATCTTTGGGACTCC
This sequence comes from uncultured Verrucomicrobiae bacterium, assembly GCA_963698815.1. GTDB lineage: Bacteria > Chlamydiota > Chlamydiia > Chlamydiales > Rhabdochlamydiaceae > CAJCIW01. The sequence goes on along the minus strand of CAVOSF010000006.1, from coordinate 311,825 downwards.
TATGTAGCCTATCATTAGCATCTGCAGCTTGTTGGTTTCCTCTGTACCAGTCATAATGCGAAGTGTATGGGTACCAAGTCATATCTCTTGATCTAGATTGCACACACCCCGCTATCATCATATGCTGATTAGTTTCAGAACTGGTTTCATTTGTTTCGTATGTAGATAAGTGTTGCTGACTTTCCGATATACTTCGCTCTTTGTATGCTTGTTGTTTCTGTATTGATGCAACGAACTTATCAATCGCCTCGGCTTTTTCTGGGAGAGTTGAAGAATGGTTATATTGATCATGGAAGGAATGCTGCCCATAAAAGAGGTTCCCTTGTGGCTGTCCCCTGTTTATCCACAGCTGCTCATAGACATTATTTTGAAATGCTGTGGGCACGTATTGAAATTCCTTAAAGCCCCGTTCCCTGTCATTGCTTTTGAATGCTTCTGAAGACGAGTTTAACACATGTACTGCGCTGGGGAAAGTGTGTGGAGAGCAAGCTTCCATTGCCATAAGTAGACCTATAGGGTTAAGATTTCGTTAAGATTTGCGATGCTATCAAAACTCCCATGATTTAGTGAAGTAAAGAAAAAAAATGCCAACACGAATCACGGGTTTTACTCTGCTGAGTTGATCGCCGAGCGAACAGCGGCTAGGGTTTTTATCAAGGCGCTAAAACCAAATAGTGAGAAATGGTACGCATGCAAAGAAATCATTTTTGAAGAATTAAAACACAGTCAATTGCATAATCTCGTCTCATTATTCAAAATTTATGAGGTAGTTGTGAAGCGGAGATTATTTTTGACTGTTGCTCTTTCTTTATTTGCTTTTTCCTTAAATGCTTGTCATAAACCATCTGATACGACTTTGACTCATCAATACGAAACAGGTGTATTGCAATGGCAAATAGCGCGAAAAGAAATTGATCCAAATACTTTAATCCACCGAGCGATATTGGAAAACGCGTCCGATGAAATTATTAATTTTCTACTCTCACATGGAGTAAATGTTGACTATCCAGACCAAAATGGAATGTCTCCTTTGACGATTGCGGTTTTGAATAGATCAACAGCTGCGGTTAAGCTTTTGCTAACCAACGGAGCAAATCCTAACCCAGCCGTGAAATGGAATAATATGACTTTACTCGAGGCAGCTTTCTATATGAGCGACTGGGATAGCGCTAAAAAGCTTATAGACCATGGGACGAATGTCAATGGTGATGGAGGTAATGGTTGGTCTCTTTTATCACAAGTTATTCAAAAGGGATGTGGTAATTCGGATTGTGTTGAGATTGCCAAAAATATGATCAATCATGGGGCCAATTTAAGCGGATTAGATGTTTTTTCTGCAGTCAATTCAAGTAATTTACCCGTGTTGGAGGTGCTTATTCGGAAAGGGGTTGATTTGAACAAGGAGGAGCATGCTGTACCAGTGCTAATCGTAGAAGCAGCTCGCCGTGGGAATGAGGACGTTATAAAATTGCTTGCAAAATCAGGTGCTGATTTAAATAAAGTTGAGAGAGGTGGACAAAATACAGCCCTGACAGTTGCAATTTCTAGTGGTGCTCTGGAGAGGGTAAAATTGCTTGTAAAACTTGGCGCAGATGTTAATCAAAATGTTTGTCGGAATGGAATGATTGTTTCTCCAATCAAATGTGCTTTGGAGCAACACAGTCCTGAAATAGTTCAATATCTCTTACAACATGGCGCTAGGGGCTAAGACAATCCCAGCAAACTTCTCCATTCCACCAATCGTCGTCATGACCTCTTAATAGATTTCTGCGACGATTGGTTCATTTGCTATGCAGAGATTGAGGATCGATATCAACCTTTTGTTCTGCCTATCAAATTGCCGTATTTATCGAAGTGCGAAACCGTTCCTGAAAATCGGTCATATAATTCAAGAGTGCAATTAGGATTTCCGCAAGTTGAGGCGTTGTTACTTAAAGCAGCTAGGGTACCCATGCCCCCCACAAAAAGGGAAACTAGGGACAAGGTCAATATCGATGCCTTTTTCATAATACTCCGTTTGTTCTTAAATTATTAATAAGGAATCCCATTTTGATTGCATACATCTCGTGCAATTCCATGTCCTAATTTAGCCGCAGTTATTAAATGATGCTTTGCTGTATTTTCATCGCCGATTCCTGCATAAAGAATTGCCATATCGAAGTGGATCCACCCTTTCTGTTCATTATTATTAGCTACAGTTAAGGCTTTATTATAATCAGCAATCGCCGCATTATAATTGCCTAGATTCGCAGAACAGGCGGCTCGCATGTAATAATAGTATTGTTCGTTAGGATTAATTTTAATTGCTTCATTAAAGCAATTCCAAGCGCCAGTAAAATGCCCAGAGTCATAATAAAGTTTGCCCTGCTGAGCATATGCTTGATCTAGAGGAATCGCTAAGTTGTCAAAACTGTTAACCGCATTGTTGTTAATTGCTACTACCATATTTTTCTCCTATCCTTTGATGAAACCCAATTTTGATTTACTTTTCTTTTTCCGCTCACTGGGTTGTTTATTAGCGGATTGTTTTTCTTGATCTTCATTATCTAAGCTTAAATACCCATTTCCTAACGGATATCTCTTCAACGTTTCTAGCCATTGAGCTGGAATTTTCATGTTCTTGCCTCTTAATTCATTACAGAAACTTTAATAGTTTTTGGCTTATTTGATCCTTGTTCTATTAGCGTAACAGAAAATATTTGTTGATATTCATTCACAGGGACAAAAAGCAATTTATTGAAATGGGAATGCTTCATGATAATTTGATCGCGTGCCACCTTCGCAGAAAAATCATTGTCTAGAGATTCATTTGCATTTGCAGATTTGACACCGTCAACTATTGCTGGCACAGCTAAAATTCCAAATGTAAACCATGCGGCTGCTCCATAACCAGCAGCCCTTCCGGCCGTATTTGTATGAACCTTATCTGCCACCTCTTCTGGCGTTGCCGACGGAATACTGACCCTGTTCAATGAGAAAATATAGTCTTTTTCGGAGTTGTTTTGAATGTACAGTTGGACAGGCTGATATCCCTTTGAAATAACATCCCTGTCTAAATATTTTTTACAATCAGCTTTATCGAATGCCTTTGCGCTAACTAGAATATTATTGTTTCCCATTCCTCCCAAGGGCTGAGACATGATCATTTCAGAAGAAAGGGTATTTAACGGGGAGGCATTGTAACTTGCGCATCCCGATAAAAGGATCAACAGCGTAGGGATAGTAGCTAGCGAAACTGCGATTTTTTTCATAGCTTTCCATATTTGCAATATTTCAGAGGGAAATAATAGCTGACAACCGTTTTAACGTCAAGCGGTCAAATCGGTAAAGAAGTGTATTAGTTTGACTTTATTTAAATTCAGTGGCATTTTTGCTTTATCAACTCAAATTTCAGGAATGCTTATGCCAATTAAAAAGACTGATTTGCCAAAAAAAGCCAAGACTACTGTCTACATGACCGACGAAGAGGAAACTATGCTTAATGAGCTTTTCATCAAAAGACTTAGAAACAAAAAGAAAACGGACAAATCTGCATTGCTGTGTGAGGGGATAAGGCTGCTATTTGAAAAAGAGATAGGGAAGATCAAAAATTATCAGAGTCAGAGATTGAATTCCGACAAACTGTAAATCCTTCTTTGAATCTAGGGGATGAGAATTCCAATCGGAATTATGGGTATAAACACCCAAATTCAGGCACTCGGCAACCATCCTAGCGGTGCACAAACGGTGCTTCGAATTTACCATTGCACCGTTTTTAATCGGTAAAATCCCGTTGCATCCAATATACAAGTCATTTATGATCATGCCTATAAAGAATGGATGGTGCTGGTTAAGAGGGAAAACTCCCTCCATCATAATCCGTGGGTCGTTGGTTCAAGTCCGACTGCCGCTATCCTCTAAATCAAACACTTGCGTCGCCCGCAACCTCCTTCAATTTTCAGTTTGTCAGAAAAGTGTCAGGATTATACAGATGGGGTTCTTCAATGACTACACAAAAATTGAGAATTTCGCCTGAGACTCATATAATGCAGACCAGCTAGGTAGGAGATCTGATATGGAAATTGTGTTTTTATTCTATGATGGAATGACTGCCCTTGACGTCGTTGGGCCTCATGAAATTCTTTGTCGTTTGCCTGGAGCAAAGGTGCTGCGAGTTGCCAAATATGTAGGGCCAATAAGCACTGACTCTGGCTTAGAATTGGCTGCTGAATATGCTTTTTCTGATGTCTCACGCGCCGATGTATTGGTGGTGCCTGGAGCGGGAAGTGCGACGACTTTATCAAAGTATCCAGAAATACTTGCCTGGATTCGTTCAATTCATGAAACGACGACTTGGACTGTCTCAGTGTGTACTGGTAGTTTAATTTTGGGAGCGGCAGGTCTGCTTTCTGGTTTACGAGCAACTACACATTGGGCTGTTTTTGATCGGCTGGGTATTTGGGGTGCTGAGCCAACCAAAGCGCGTATAGTGGAGGATGGTAAAGTAATCACAGCAGCTGGGGTGTCTGCTGGGATTGACCTGGCATTAACTTTAACAGAAAAGATTGCTGGGCGGAGTTTTGCTGAATCATTGCAACTTGGCATAGAATACGATCCCATGCCGCCTTTTGATGTTGGTTCTCCTGAGAAGGCTAATCCAATCATACTTGAAGGACTACGCGCACGTATGGCGGTCTCATTCGAAAGGGAGGCGCTAGTCTGACATCATTTTGTCTTTTTCTTTGCTTCAAGTAATTTCTCAACTTGTTTATCATTTAACCATTCTTTTGTTTGCATGAGATGGTTGAATTGATAGTTAATAACTTCTTCGTCAACCACTTTGAAAAATCGCTTTGCTCCTGTATATTGGTATCCTTTGAACTCGATATTCAAAGGTTGTAATGATGTCTTAACACTATCCAAATTTTCGTTAAGATCATCGATAAAGATGACTTTCTTAGGATAAAAGTTGCATTGTTTAAAAAAAGCGCTAAGAACGTCACCTTTTTTATATCCTTTTGAAAATAGAACGCCTTGTTCGAATAGGGGAGAAGGGTTCCCACTAGTTGCAAGGTCATTGATAAAACAGGGCTCTATTTTTGGAAAAGAAGATGCAAAACTAATGTTTAACGAATGTAGATGTTCAATGCGCCAGCGTTCCACTTTAGGAATAACACCAAAGGCGCCTGTTGGGCAGCTTGTTAAAGCGATAACCTTGACTCCTTTTTGCTGAAGATTTTTAATAAGGTTTGGTGCACTTTCTTCAATGAGTGTTCTTTTTGGTAATAGCATGCTCAAGCTTAGCTTTTCTTCTATCTCTATCTTTTCTTTTTCGGATGCCGCTTTTGCTATGATCTGATGGATTAGAGGAAAAAACGCTTTATCTGCATAAGGATGAATAAAATGATCCTCAGTCGTTATTAGAACTTCATCGACATCGAAAACAATAAGGGTTTTTTCATCAGATTTTTCCAATTCTTCTTCTAATTCCGTGAAAGAGGATATTTGAGCATGATCAGCAAAAAGGAATGTCAAATTCAATGTAAAGATAGTCAGAGAAAGAAGCGTTTTTAAGATCATAGATCCTCTTGGTTTTGAGTGGTGCGAACGGAATACTGTACGCTTTTTGTGATGGGCGGTAAAGGTGAAAAAAGCTTCAACACGACATACTGGGTGAATATGGAGTACGCTTTTAGGGTAAGTATTGATTAGTAAAATTTTAATTAACAATAGCATTTCTGACAAAATATCTGACATTTGCATATTTTCTTATATAAAAATGGTGTAAGTGGCTTTACTGAAGATGTTTAATTTCATTAGATCTTCGGATTGTACAAAGATGTTTAAGAGGCAAATAGCAGTTTTCTGACTGCCGGCATCCATCTAATCCCCATGGACAAAATCACAGTCTTTTCTTCTTTTTTAGCCCAGAATACCCAATAAAATTGGGTATTTTGGAGTAGAATTTTAATATTTTGGCCAAAATACCCACAAAAAACAGGAATTCTGGTAAGATCATAAAAAAGAGGTAAAAATGGCTGTAAAGGATATCCTAAAGGCTATTGAAACGCCCTATGTAGACGCCCAGACACTCCTCACCCTTTTAAGTGATTACCAGAAGCCCCGTGAGTGCATTTCGCGCATGGTAAAAAATAAAGAGTTGATGCGCTTAAAAAATGGTTTTTATCTCATTGCCGATAAAATCAGACAAGGGACAAATATGCTTATTCCCTATGAGCAGATTGCAAACTTGCTTTATGGGCCTTCCTACGTGAGTCTGGAGTGGGCTTTATCTTTTTATGGGATGATCCCTGAACGCGTGCACACCGTAACGAGTATGACTTTAGGCAAAAACAAGGAATATCATACTCCCATAGGGGATTTTGCGTATTATAAATTATCTCCTGATGGTTATTCAATAGGGGTAACTCAAAAAAAGGCCTCAGATTTTCGAGGAGGATTCCTAATGGCAACTCCCGAAAAGGCGTTAGCAGATTTGGTATTCAAAACTTGCAAAGGGTTAAATAAAGAGGAGATGAGGCAGGAACTATTGGAATCAAAGCGGATTGATCGCGAATACTTTCATCAATTGGACAAGGTTCTGCTTGGAGAAATTGCAAAATCTTACCACGTTAAAAGTGTGGACTATTTAGTTGATTTGATAGGTGTGTTATGAGACTTGATTTAAGTATTAAGCAGATGCTCGAGAGCTATAATGATCAAATGCCTCAGATCGATAAATTACGAGAAATATTACAACAAACGGCTTTGTTGGGATTGGCTCGGCATCAATTCTTTGAACACGCTGTTTTTTATGGAGGAACGGCACTTAGGATTTTATATGGGTTGAACCGCTACAGCGAAGATCTGGATTTTTCCCTCATTAAGCCCAATAAAAATTTTGACTTTAATCCTTTTCTAGAGGGAATGCATAGGGAGTTAATGGGAATGGGATTCGAGCTTGATGTAAAAGTACGTGAAAAAAATGTCGACACAGGAATTTGGTCAGCCTTTTTAAAAGCAAATACCTTTTCTCTGCTATTGTCTATTTATGAAAAAACAAACATTAAAGGAATTCATCCTGAGCAGAAAATTCAGATCAAACTTGAAATTGATACAGATCCACCTCTATGCCATTTGCCACTGGAAACCAAATTAGTCAAGAATCCAGTTCCATTCTATGTCGTTACTTATGCCATTGTTGATCTTTTTGCTGGGAAAATGCACGCAGCTCTTTGCCGAAACTGGCAAAAACGCGTCAAAGGCAGAGATTGGTATGACCTAATCTGGTATGTCCAAAGGGGAATTCCTGTGAATTTGTCTTACCTGAGAGAGAGAATGCGTCAGACAAAACATTTAGGACCTAGCGAAAGTTTTGGCGAAAAAGAATTATTAGAGCGTTTGCACACTAGAATTGATGAAATCAATTGGGAATCTGCCAAATCTGATGTTGCTGTCTTTATCGCAGATAAGCGCAGTTTGGAAATCTGGTCGGGCCAATTTTTTCACGATATCATTGCTCATTTACGAGTTGTATCGGACTTGAAGTGAAGCGGCCTCTGGGCGCGAACCGGGACTGCCGCTATTCCTCCCAAATTTTATAGACAAAATCTTCCCAGAAACAAGACAATACATCCCTTGATTTTATCCGCTTTTTGACGCTTTGGAGGAATTAGATGATCAAGAAATACTTATTCTTTCTCATTCTGATGACAGGAAGTCTTAGCGCTGCGCCCATTCGTCATGAATTTGAAGTAGGGGAGAGCAGCCTTACCTATTACATCGAGTCCCCTAACACAATACGATCCTACTCTCTAATGGTAGTTCTTGAAGGTTCTTTTGTAGAGGAATTAGGACCGCAAAGCATTGTTCGGTTACACGATAAATTGGCTCAATCTCTACTGGATTCCAGTATAGGAATGGTTACAATGGAGAGGAGGGGCGTCGATGGAGAACTAGTCGATGCCGATCTCTTTCATCGTTACAATACTCCTTCTCAACGTCTCAGCGATCACATTCAACTCATTCAACATCTCAAAGCTCGTCCACCTCAAAATTGGAATGGCGAGTTAATTATTTTGGGCGGCAGCGAAGGGGGCCCTATAGCAATTAAGTTAGCCTCTACTACGGATCCTGAGGCCTGCATTGTGCTTGTCGGCTGTGGAGACCAAACATTTGCAGAATACATTTGGCAAGTAATCCAATCCATTCCGTCAGAATATAAGCCTGTAGAAAATCGAGCGGCTTTCGAAGCACAGATAGAGATGATGAAAACAAACCCTGATCCCACACGTTTCTGGTTTGGGCAGAGTTTTCTCTATTGGGCTGATGCACTAGATCAAACAGAATATAAAGAGTTTTTAAGCTTGAATTGCCCTGTCTGTGTCATTGCTGGGAGTGAAGATATTGAATGCGCTTCAACGGATCGCTTAATTGCTATGGCCCGACAGCGAGAACAAGATGTCACCTACCTCAGAATAGAAGGAATGGGGCATATGGCTTTGGACCCTCAGTGGGATGTCATGCGACAGGTTTTAAAATGGCTGGATGCTATACCGAAAATGACTCAAAAGTTGGGAATTTGGCAAGGCGGCTGCGCAAATTTTTTGTCTGGAGCGAGCGACCATTGTGCAAGCACAAGGCGCGAGTGAAGACAAAAAATGTGCTGCATAGCCAACGCAGCCAAAAACCAACTTTTGAGTCATTTTCGGTATAAGCTATGATCTGCGTTGAGCAGACAAGTTTTTTAAAAATCTATTTCCCTTGCAAAAAGAGCGAACCTTTCGCTCTTTTTGCAAAAGTTCCGCAATCTCCCATCTTGCATTAATTCAAAAATTAAATTAGTTTTGCTTGTCATGACATCTCAACGATTGACATCGATGAGAAATGCGATCTCGGATGAGATCGAAAATGTTCGTGAATTAAAATTTTCAAGCGGTAGTTTTTATGAAAAACAATCCCTTTAGAATTTTTAAATATCTGTTGTTACTTTTGGTAACACTTTCACTGCATGCCAATGCAGCAGCTTCTGTAAGACTTTCCGGTCATGTTCCAAGCAAGGCAATCCAAGATGCCGTTTTCTTAAATCGGCTTGAGGGGAGTGCAAATGTTCCCGTCACTTTTATTTTGCCTCTGCGCAATCAGCAAGAACTTGCAGAACTCCTTGAACGTATCTATGATCCAGCGGATCAGGAACATTTCGGCAAGTATCTCACGACTGCAGAGTTTATTGAGCGATTCGCACCCACCCAGGAAGATTATAATAAAGTAATGGTTTATGCCAAGAATCGAGGGTTGCGCATAAACAATACGCATCCCAATCGAACACTGCTCAATGTAAGCGGTGCTGCAAAATCGATTGAGTCAGCTTTTAACCTCCAGCTCAATCAATATGAATCAATGAATGGACAGAAATTTTATGCTCCGAACAATGAACCTGAGGTTCCCGCTGCAATCGCGTCTGTAATTACGGGGATTGTCGGCCTAGATAACCATGCCAAATGGAGACCTTTCCATCTTGAAAGAGAAGTGGAGGCTCAATCGAATGTTGCATCCTCTTCATTTCCTTCTGGGCCAAATGGAGGCTTTTCTCCAAGCGACATTGTGAGAGCCTATAATCTCTCAGGAATCTCTGCAAATGGATCTAATCAGAACATAGCGCTATTTGAACTTGCTGGTTATCAGACTAGCGACATCAATGCGTATACGAACCATTTTGGGCTTCCTGCAGCTAAATTGACGAATATTATCGTTGATGGAGGAAGTTCGGATGGTAATAATGCGGAAGTCGCCCTTGATATTGAACTTGCGCTAGCACTTGCTCCAGCAAGCCAAATTTATGTTTACGAAGGCCCCAATAACGGCCAGGGCATCCTAGATACATATAATCGGATTGCTACAGACAATATTGCTAAACAAGTGAGCACTTCTTGGGGATTAGGTGAGGATTTGACAAGTACTCGCCATCTTAATGCCGAAAATGCCATTTTCCAACAGATGGCAGCTCAGGGGCAGACAATTTATGCTGCTTCGGGCGATAGCGGAGCTTTTGATGATTATCGCAACAATCGCTCAAAGGCTCTTGTCGTCGATGATCCTGCTGGTCAGCCTTTTGTTGTGGGAGTGGGAGGAACTCACTTAACAGTGAATTCTGCAACAGGCGCTTATCAGATGGAATCAGTATGGAATAATGGCCTCGGCAATGGAGCTGGCGGAGGCGGAGTAAGCAATTTTTGGCCTATACCATCATGGCAAACAAAGGTCTCCACTGTTTTTTCGAAGACCCATCGCAACGTCCCTGATGTGGCCCTCGATTCAGATCCCCGCACAGGATACTCTATTTTTTTTAATGGACGATGGACAATCTTTGGAGGGACTAGTTGTGCTGCACCTCTATGGGCGGCTTTTACCGCCTGTGTCAATCAGGCATTGGCAGCTGCCCAAAAGCCTGTATTAGGATTTGCAAATCCCGTCCTTTATGCCATTGCAAATGGAACGGCGTTTGGAATGGATTTTCACGATGTGACCACCGGCAACAATTTATTTTATAATGCTGGCAGGGGTTATGACAATGCTACAGGATGGGGTTCTCTTAACGGGGCCAATTTGTATGCGAGCTTAACTGGCTCTGCAGCAGCCCCGCTTTTAGACATTCTCATGAAACATAACGCTCCTTTTACGAAAGGTGGAGTCGGAAATTATCACATCATCATTACCAATACAGGTAAAACTTCCACTTCAGGTAATGTGAATGTGGCTGTTAGTCTACCTATCGGGCTGATCTTTGATTCCTTTACTGGTTCGGGATGGACTTTAGACCAGAGCACCCTTACTTTCACTCGAAGTGATCCATTGGGCCTCGGTTTGAAGTATCCGACAATCTCATTGGATGTGGATGTAGCTAACAATGCTCCATTTACAGTGATCCCATCCACCACCGTATCAGGCGGGGGATCCGTTTCCAGTACGGTTACCAATCTAACAACTTGTAGGTAATCATCATCAACCTCCCGCAGTCTTCATGGCTACGGGGGGTGCTTGCATTAATTCAAAAAATAAATTAAGTTTGTCTCTCATGACATCTCAAAGATTGACCATCGATGAGAAACCCGATCTCGCCTGAGGTCGAAAATGTTCGAAAATTAGAATTGGAAGTTTTTTATGAAAAACAATCCCTTTAGAATTTTTAAGTATCTTTTGTTACTTCTGGTAACACTTTCACTGCATGCAAATGCAGCAGTTCCTAAGCCTGCCCCAGTAAGGCTTTCCGGTCACATTCCAAGCAAGGCGATCGAGAATGCAGTTTTCTTAAATCGTCTTGAGAGCAATGCAAATGTTCCCGTCACTTTTGTTTTGCCTCTGCGCAATCAGCAAGAGCTTGCGGAACTCATCGAACGTATCCATGATCCAGACGATAAGCAATATTATGGCAAATATCTCACGACGGCGCAGTTTATCGAGCGATTTGCTCCCACGAAGGAAGATTATGATAAAGTGATTGCTTATGCCAAAAACCGAGGGTTGCGCATTAACAACACGCACCCCAATCGAACACTGCTCAATGCAAGCGGCAGCGCAAAAATGATCGAGTCGGCATTTAATCTCCGTCTTAATCAATACATGACACCGAATGGGAGGAAATTTCATGCTCCAAACAATAATCCTGAAGTCCCTGCCGCCATTGCTTCGATGATCAAGGGAATTGTCGGCCTCGATAACCATGCGAAATGGAGACCCTTCCATCATCGAAGAGAAATGGCTGCTGCATCAAATACTGCACCGCATGCATCTCCTTCCGGCCCTGGAGGCGGGTATGGACCTAGCGACCTCGTGAAAGCTTATAATCTCTCAGGAGTGCCAGCAAATGGATCTAATCAGATCATTGCTCTATTTGAACTTGCGGGCTACCAAGCCAGCGACATCAATGCCTACACGAGCTATTTTGGATTGCCTGCAGCTAAATTGAAAAATGTTATCGTTGATGGCGGAAGTTCTGATGGTGTCGATGCAGAAGTGACCTTAGACATCGAACTTGCGCTTGCGCTCGCTCCAGCAAGCCAAATTTATGTGTACGAAGGTCCCAACTCGGGCCAAGGCGTTATCGATACATACAACCGGATTGCCACAGACAATATTGCCAAACAAGTGAGCACTTCTTGGGGATTAGGTGAAGATTTGTCGAACGCGCAACAACTTCAAGCCGAGAATGCCATTTTCCAGCAGATGGCAGCTCAGGGGCAGACAATTTATGCTGCTGCCGGCGATAGCGGGGCTTACGATGATTATCCCCAGAATGGCTCGCAGTCTCTTGTCGTCGATGATCCTGCTTCCCAGCCCTATGTCGTCGGAGTTGGGGGAACCCGTCTGACAGTGAATGCTGAAACAGGCGCTTACCAGATGGAATCAGTATGGAATAATGGCCTTGGCAATGGGGCTGGCGGAGGGGGTGTAAGCACTGTTTGGCCCATTCCTTCGTGGCAAACCAATGTCTCCACCGTCTATTCTAAGACCCATCGCAACGTCCCGGATGTTGCCCTCGATGCAGATCCAAGTACGGGCTACTCTATTTATTTTGACGGACAATGGCAAATCTTTGGAGGGACCAGCTGCGCAGCACCTCTATGGGCGGCTTTTACCGCCTGCGTTAACCAGGCTCTGGCAGCTGCCCAAAAGCCTGCATTGGGATTTGCGAATCCAGTCCTTTATGCTGTTGCAAATGGAATGGCATATGGCATGGATTTTCACGATGTGACCACCGGCGATAATTTATTTTATAAAGCTGGTGCGGGTTATGATAATGCTACAGGATTGGGCTCGTTTAACGGGGCCAATTTATTTGCAAGTTTAACGGGTTCTACCGGAACCCCGCTTTTAAGCATGACCATGAAACACCATGCTTTTTTCACCAAAGGAGGAACCGGCAATTATAGGATCATCGTTGCCAATGGGGGTAAAAGTTCTGCTTCGGGAACTGTGTCCGTGGCTGTAACTCTCCCCACTGGATTGTCCTATAATTCCTTTACTGGGTCTGGATGGACTTTTGACCAAAGCACGCTCACTTTCAGTCGAAGTGATACATTGGGCCCAGGTTTAAAATATCCGACAATCGTATTGAATGTGAATGTAGCTAACAATGCTCCATACACAGTGGTCCCTTCCGCCACCGTATCAGGCGGGGGCTCTGCTTCCAGTACGGTCACGAATCTAACAACTTGTAGGTGATAGGCATCCGTCCTCCGGCGGAAACCCGGCCCTTAAGGGCCGGGTATTTCAAGGAGAGCAAAAAATTGCCAAAAAAATCTAAGTGTAATAGGATAGTCTAACGATTCATTGGAGGTGTCATATGAAATTTGGGATCGCGAAAAGAATGATGTTCGGGTTTTCATTGATTTCTACAATATTGATTTCTACGAATTTAATTGCGGGAGAAGAGAAGATGCAATTTAAAGAACCGGCTGCGCCAATTACCTTCGAACAAGGGAAAGCCTATCAGGTCGTTATCCACACTTCCAAGGGAGATATTACCTGCCTGCTCGATCCTAAAGATGCCCCATTATCGGTAACTAATTTCATTCAATTGGCAAAAGGGGGATTTTATAATGGGCTCACCTTTCACCGCGTGGTTCCCAACTTCGTTGTTCAGGGGGGGGATCCCGATGGGACCGGAAGAGGAGGCCCAGGGTACACAATTCCTGCAGAAATCAAGCTGCCCCATATCCAAGGAGCATTGGCTTGGGCGCGTCTTCCGGACAATATCAATCCTAAAAAAAGGTCCAGCGGTTCCCAATTTTATATCACGCTTGAGAAAATCCCTTATCTCGACGGCGAGTATACCGTTTTCGGACAGACAGTCAGCGGTTTTGAAGTGGTTCAGAAAATTGAACAAGGCGATGTGATCAAGTCCATCGATGTCATTATTAAATAAAAACAGTGGGTTTTTAATTAAGGCTAATAACACTTTATGCTGAACCTGTTGTTTTTTTTATTTGTTCTTTAATTTTTTTTTGTTGTTTGAAGATTAACCAAAAAAGCGCTTCAGAATATATTCTGAGAGGGTTTTGTTCTATTTAATTGCAAAGCCATAATCAATCACTTTTAAAATTTTTTTACAAATTAAATTGTATTTATTATATATTGAAAATTGTAGGATATGAATGGATGTAAGGCTATCCCGCAAGGGCAAGCTAAATCTAAAGTCCTATGTATCCAAACAAGGAGGATATTATGGCTAAAAAATCTCGCAAAGCATCTCGCAAAACTAGAAAAACTGCTAAAAAAACAAAAGCTCGCAGAACTCGAAAACGTAGATCTGCAGCTCGCAAGTAGTAGTCCCTGAATAAATAGGCTACGACGCTAGTGGTGCCTTAAAAATGTGTTATCGAGCAAGTGCAGGGCTTGCTCGATTTTTTTACGCGGCGGCACCTTTTTTATTCGGTTTTTTAAATTTGCCTTCGATCATGATTTCTTCTAAAGGCCGTCTTGTGCTGGGCGCTTCTCTTTTTTGCAGCTCAGCCGGAAGCTGGCTTGCGGGGGCGCGTTTGCCGATGGCAAACATCGCTTCCACTTGGTAATCATCGGGCACTTCAAGATCTTTCTTTGCCTTTTCAAAATCAAAGCCTTCCATCCCATGGACGACGTATCCTCTCGCGGATCCCTCTAAAGCCAAAGCCATCCATGCCGCCCCTGTATCGTAACTATGAGTATGGGAGGGTTTATTGTTATGTTCAAAGTTTTTCGTGGATATTACCACCCCAATAGCGGAAGCGTTTTTTGTCCATCCCTGGTTAAATTCAATCATTAAATTGAAGAAAAGGGGCCAAGATTCGCTGTTTTTTCTGGCGTAAAGGAAGCGCCAAGGCTGATTATTATAGGACGAAGGGGCCCATCTGGCGGCCTCAAATAACGCCTTCAGTTCTTTTTCGGGCATCTCTTCGCCGGTCATAGAGCGAGGCGACCATCGGTCCAGAATCAAGGAATTGATCCCATATTCATTTTTTCGCACTTTTTCGACTTCTTTCTTAAAGGGATGATCCACGTCTGGCCTCCTTGCTAAAACATAACTCATACCTGTTTTCCATTAAATTGTATTTAATTTTTTGGTAAAAAAGAAGAAAAGGGGGTGAGTCATGAAAATCACTGTGATCGGATGCGGGAATATGGGAAGCGCCTTTGCGCGACATTTTGCCAAAAACCACTGCGTCCTCTTATACGACCGCAATCCATCCAAAGCGGAGACCCTCGCAAAAGAGATTAAAGCTCTTTTCGAGGTAGATGTCGGCACCGCTATACAGGAAGCCGATGTCATCTTGCTTGCCATTAAACCCAAAGACCTCTCTGCCTTTGCGAAAACATCGGCAGCAAATTTCACGGAAGATAAGATCCTAATCAGCCTTATGGCAGGGGCCACGTTAAGCGTGCTGAAAAGGCATTTTCCAAAACCTACCCTCGTTCGAACGATGCCCAATCTCGCCCTTGTTTTTGGCCACGGAGTGATTGGAGTTGTGGACGATGGCCATTTTACTCTTCAACGTAAACAACAGATTGACTCACTGTTTGAGGGGATGGGACTGATAGCTTGGATGCCGGAAGATAGAATCGATGCCTTGACAGCGGTGAGCGGTTCTGGGATTGGGTTTGTCCTTGTCATGATCGAAGCGATGATCGATGGGGGAGTCCATCTCGGCTTTACAGTCAAAGAGGCCCGGGAATTCGTCTTAAAGACAATGGAAGGGGCCGTTGCCTTGATGAGAGAGTCAGGCAAACACCCTGCAGAACTTAAATTGCAAATCGCATCGCCTGGCGGAACGACCATAGCGGGCCTGAAGGTGATGGAAGAAGAAGGGGTGCGCTCCGGAATTGTCCGTGCCCTGGTCGCCTGCTACGAAAAAGCTCTCGAGATCACAAAAAAACAAGAGAAATGAGATTTCTCTGTTTAAAATTTTTTGTTGTCGCCTGTATAATGAAGTTAACCAGGTATTATATGCGGCTTAAAGTTCAAGAGGCTCCCGTTCGTCAGAATATCGAGCTATTCCTAGATCTAATGTTTCGCTCGAAAGAAAAGCCAAAGCAGCAAAAAATGCCCAAGGAAAAGATCTTTGATGCTTGGCTCAATTGTGAAACAGGCCAGTTGCTCTTTGCCGAGACGACGCAAGAATCCCAAACAAGCTTGAAGCCGGTCCGAATCTCTTATAGTTATGACCCTCAAATCGGCGAAATCGTCTTTTTGATGGAAGAGCGCCAGATGCCTGAAAAAGGATTTCGAAGCGGCGATCTTTCCCCGATCGCATTCAACATTGTGCGTGAAACGATGAAGATGCTGAATGAGATTAGCCATACATTAAGAGGGCCCAGCGATCTAGAAACAAAGATGTCGGTTTTGAGCAAACTTCATATCGAGAGCATTTCTCACGAAGAAAGAAATATTCTGATCGATGCTTGGCATCATGTTGATCGATTTGAGGCGGAAGAGCTTCTCCTGGAAGAACCTGCGGGGACTTATCTGTTCCGCCGCGATCCTTTTGCTGAAATCCTCGAAGAGCAATTACAACAACAACTGAAAGAACCTCTCAAATGCTTCACGCTCACCTTTTCCCAGCCTCATAAAAAAATCAGCGATATCACCCTCATCCACTATGACGGTGGTTGGCAGTATTACGATGATGACCCTTCTTTGGGGAATCGCTCTTTTCCAGAACTGAAAGATCTATTAGCTCTCTGGAAAGATCTGCTTAAGTACCCCTTACTCAAGCCATTCTGAAGTTCAATTTTGTCTTAGGCTGAGGTCTGAAACATAGTTTAAGCCCAAGAGAGCTGGGTTCGATCTCTATTTTCGGCGCCGGTTTAGGCTTAAAAATCGAAGGGAGACAGTTTAGGAGGTCAAATCGCCAGTCCTTCGAATCGATGAGCCCTGCGTTGAGGAAATAGCGGCTGAGGGCCAGACCCATCCCCAGGATGACGAAAATTAAAGGGACGAAGAAGGGACAAGCGACAAGGCTGAGGATAAGGCCTACAGCTGTGATCAGAGCCGCCGCGAGGCCCACGGAATGAATGAGGAATTTTTTCATCGATTGCATTTTGATTTTTTGGAAGATGTCTGCCGCTTTTTGTTTCGCTGCATCGGAGCTTGGTAGCTCTTGAAGGATTGCAGGAACTGTTTGTTTGATCTCTTCAGCCAACCAGGGTTGGACGCGGCGCACTAAATTATTGAATTTTCCATTTAATTTGGCGTTGACGAAAGCGTCTTTCTTTTCTTGCTGCTGAGCAGGGGTTAAGTCGGGGAATTTATCTTGGACGTAGGCTTCGATCTCGCTTAGCCTCTGAGGGGAAACTTGCAGATATTTATGCTGTAATCGCTGCAGCTTTGTTAAGTAAACATTTTCTTCGTTAGTATAATTTTCTGTATAAAATTGCTTGGCTTTGACGAGCCCCCAGGTTTCCAGCGCTCCATCAATGGCGCAGATAACCAATCCAAGCCCCCCCACAGTCAAAGAAAGAGGGGTGAGGGAATTTATTAGACTTTCTGCGATGACTTTAAAAAAGACCCCGCCTTGGAGCACATACCAGGCCGCTGACCCTAGTGCATTCAAGAACCTCATCGGGGCGGAGGCAGCCCTTAAGCTATGCTCGAAAATCCCTTGGTAGTCTTTGATCTTTTTGGCTTTCCCTACAGCTTTGATAGTATCGACAAATTCACAAGGGGCAAAGAAGAGGTTGGTAATGCCGGGAAGACTGTTGCCAGCTGGGCCTAAATATAATTTTTTACTTGCACTTGGGTCAGTAAAATTTTGATTTGGTAAAGGAGATTGGGAATAGGAATTGTTAGTGTTTATTGCTGACATTTCATTATCGTTGTTTTATTTTATCTGCATTTATTTTCCACTTAATTTGAATAATAATCAATACTAAATCATTTTTAATTAAGAAGTGTTTATTAAAATTTTCGATGCATGAAAAGGAATGTTTTTGTTATGTTTATTAAAAATTTAACAGGAGATACAGATGAAATGGGCTATTTCTCCCTTTTTTGCGGTCATTTTCCTTCCTCTTTTTGCTCAAGAAAATGTGCAGCCGGTTGCAAAAGCAAAGCCCGCTTCTACTGAGTACGCGGCAAAAGATTATTCCTACCTTTATGGGATGCCAGGCTTTGCTGATGCCTTGTTAAAAATGCATTTTCAGCTTTATCAAGGGTATGTAAAAAATACCAATCTTCTATTGAGCCGCTTAAGAGAACTCGAGCTGCAAGACCGAGATCAGACCTATGATTATGGGGCCTTAAAACGGCGTTTAGGATGGGAGTGGGACGGGATGCGCCTTCATGAACTCTATTTCGAAAATCTCGGCGGGCATGATCCTTTGGATAAGTCCACAGCGCTTTTTCAGAGAATAGGGAAGGATTTTGGGTCCGTAGATGCTTGGAAGAAAAACTTCATGTCCACCGGCCTCATTCGAGGAATTGGATGGGTTGTCCTTTACCGCGATCCGCAGTCGGGGCGCCTCATCAATACCTGGATCAACGAACACGATTTAGGCCATCTCGCAGGAGGAAGCCCATTGCTTGTGATGGATGTTTTTGAGCACGCTTATATCACGCAATACGGCCTAGAGCGCGGAAAATACATCGCCGCCTTTTTCGATAATATTGATTGGGCGAAAGTCGCAAAGCGTTACAACGATTCTGTTTCACGCGACTGATTAGAGAGGTTCTTTGAAGTAAAATGGTTTGATTTTTGATTTCGGAGAACCTCTCTTATCTAACCTTGAGAGTTCTGCGGATTTTGAGGGCGACGACGATAAGCACTGCAAGGCTTGCAAGGCTCAAGAATCCCGCAGGGAAGAAATGCAGGGTTTTGGCAAAGCGGTAGGTAAAAATCCCGTCGAGTAAGAATGTAGCCGTGAGAGCGACATATTGCGCTGCGATCTTACCTTTGGAAATGAAATAGGCGCATAGGACCAAGATAGTCCCAAACAAGCTTCCCGAAATCAAAGAAGCTTGAGAGTGGCCTTTAATGTAGCCAAAGATTCCTCCGAGCGCAATTAAAAGACCGAAGACAAAGACGATCGTTGCAGTGACTTTCATTTAAAAAACTCCGTTTTAATTAAAGATTATAAGCAACGAGGGGATTTGCGTGCCACAATAATGTAATGCGCTAAATCGCAAGGTTTTGCATTGAGTGATAACCCTTTCTTTACTTGACTTTCTCCCGTTGCAGGACATATAATGAACCCTCACAATTAAAGAGGATCTTATGATGAGGCCGGCAAGACTGGCGTATGAGTGGGCTTGTCGCAAAGCCTTTTCGCCTATGGCGCCTTTATGGCTCGCCTTCATTTTTATTTTAGAGATGTTTCTCTTTCTACCCATGGATGCCTTGCTGATGCTCTTTTGCATGCAAAACCCAAGGCAGAGATATGTCTATGCAACGGTTGCCACTTTGTCTTCCTTAGTGATTGGCCTGATCGGATACGGCATCGGGTATTGGCTGTGGGATACGGTCGGACAATTTGTTGTGGATCATTTCATTTCCAAAGATTTTTTCGATCGGCTTGTCGATCATTATAATGCCCATGAATTCGCGGCTGTTTTTTTAGGGAGCTTTCTTCCCATTCCTTTTAAAGCGGTGACCATTTCTGCAGGGTTCTGCAAGGTTTCATTAGGGGGATATCTTCTTGCTGTCTTCTTGGCTAGAGCCGTGCGCTTTTTCCTCATTGCCGAATTGATGAATCGGTGGGGCGCGCCCATCAAAGCCTTTGTCGATCGCCATTTCAGAAGCTTAGTGATTGGCCTAGGCGCTAAAATCGCTTTGACTTTCGGCTTCTTCTGGATATTAGGTAATTAATGTCCACTGAACGATTAGGTCCTGATGAATTATTGCGCGCAGCCGGATTAATCAAAGAAGGCAAACTTGTGGCTTTCCCGACCGAGACGGTCTATGGTTTGGGCGCGTCTATTTTCAACCCCGACGCGATTCAATCGATCTTCCAAGTCAAAGGACGGCCGGCGGACAATCCTCTCATCGCCCATATCAGTTCTTTGGAAGAGGTGGACCGAATAGCAATCGAAATTCCCGATTCTTTTGCCCTTCTGGCAAAGGCTTTCTTTCCCGGCCCCTTAACAGTTGTCTTAAAGCGCCATCCTTGCGTCCCCTCGATTGTTTCCGCGGGATTGGACTCCATTGCTCTGCGCATGCCGTCGTATCCCATCGCTTCAATACTGATCTCTCTTGTGGGCCATCCGCTTGTTGCCCCATCTGCGAATCTTTCTGGAAAACCTAGCTCCACACACCACAGCCATGTCTTAGAAGATTTTGATGGGCACATTGCAGCTGTTATTGAAGGAGGGAATACAGATTTTGGAATCGAATCGACTGTCGTCAGTTTGCTTGGAGAAATTCCTGCGATTCTACGCCCCGGCTCGATTTCTAAAGAAGAGATCGAACAGGTTCTTGGGAATAAATTAGATTCTTACAGCCACGGGCCAATCTTGTCTCCCGGAATGAAGTACCGCCATTATTCACCTGAGACTCCTATTCAACTATTGTCCTCGTTTGAAGCCCTCAAACGGTATCATCTCGGGCACCCTTCATCACGAATGGTTCTTGCACTTCGGCCTTTGCCCGAGTCGTTAAAAGGAGCCGATTATTATCCTCTTTCCTCCAAAGAATTTTATTCGCTTTTGAGGCTTGCCGACCAAAAAAAATATGCAGAAATTTTGGTGCTTTGCGACGATGAACTTATCATGCAAACTGCATTGATGAACCGTCTTTTGCATTCAGCTGGCAAGCATCATTGAGATTTCAAATACAACAAAGATTAGCATGAGAGATAAGGTGGTTTTTCCGCCTGGCAATTGCTGGTGTGTCAGAGAATAGCCTTCATGATATCTTCCCGCCCATACCATCAAAATGGGCAGAGCGCCAAAAAATAGCGCGGTGCCGATCCCTCCCGCAATGTGGAATGCCCTAATAAATAGTTGCGGATCGATCAAGACGATCAGCATCGGGATGAAAAAGATCGAGCCGCAAACAAACTTGCGGTGTTTCCTTTGAAGTTTTAGTCCATCAGTGAGGAAATCTACAAAGGCCAGCGAAATACCAAGAAATGAGCTCCCCATCGCAAAAAAAGTAAAAGCTGTACCTAAGGTTAAAAGAGCGGGATTATGAAAAACACCCGAGATTGCCCCCAGAATATGGAGTTCCCAAACGAGATAAATGATGAGAGGGATTGCCGTTCCCAAAATAAGAGCGAACCTCATCTTGTGGACATCACGGTTCATATAATTGAACAACGTTGGGATCAGGCTCTGATACCCAAAGGCTGTGAGGATCATGGGAAGCGCCCATCCCATTTTTCCCCACTCCATTCGGTGTAATTGCGAAGGGGAAACATAAGAAATTGAAAAGAGCAATGCCGCTGCAATACCGATCATCAGGATCAGATTAAGTCGCTCAGCCCAGAAGATGCCAAAGTAGACAATGGGTGAGAAAACGAAAACATAAATCAATGTTCCAAGCCAACCCGGGATTGTATCGCTGCTTAAACTTGAAATGGCGCTAGCCCCTGCATCGATATAGGTAATCATCAGGCATGTAAAAAGGAAAAGAGACAGGGCCCAGCAGGCATTTTTACCCCATCTACCCAAAAGGCGGGAAGAAAGCGTAATCCAATTGGCGTCTTTCGGCATCCAAATGCAAGTTTCCAAGATGAGCAGCCCAGTGAAAAGCATAAACATCCAACACACAAGATAAACGAAAATAGAAGGGATAAAACCTCCGGTTGCCGCCGCAATAGGCAGTGTTTGCAGTCCAAAACCGATGCTTGTTCCAGCAATGAATAAAGTCCCGCTCGCCAAATGACCGAAAGTCCGTACAATTTGCATATTTTCCTCTTGATCGCGAGGATTTGAAAGCAATAAAAGTTGCCAAGTTAAAAATTGGTTTTATCCGATCGGGAATATTTTGGGAATTCATCTTTTTATAAGAATGGAAAGATCAACGATGAGGCAGTTGAACTTTCTCCCGCAGTCTTCAAGGCTGCGGGATTTGTTTTTCTTAAATTTTAGAAGTGGATTTTCGTTTAAGTCCGCGCTTTCGCGAGACTCTGGATTTTTTTATTTTTTTTCTGGGAGATCGAGAATGAGTGGTTTTAGGATTGGCTGTTGAGGCTTCACGTCCAGCTGCAAAAAGAGTATCGGGACAAAATTCTGCACCATTGGGCCAGCAAATCGAATAATCAGAGTCGTCAATGCGAACTTTTTTAAAGTATTCAATATTTCTTAAAGGCTTGAGATAGAAGTTATCTTCCGAGACCCAGTCTTCAAAATCCACAATTTTGGATTTCCCATTGCTAAAGAGAAGTTTAAGCTTGTATCCATTAAGATATTGTACTTGTTTAACCCGCAACATATTTCACCGTAATGGCTCGATGTTTTTAGCCTCAGAACCTTTTAATAAACTATCCCAATTTTTAAGTAATTCTTTTTGATGAATAATTGCCCACGCAGTGACTATACCGAAAATGATTCAAAAGTTGGGAATTTGGCAAGGCGGCTGCGCAAATTTTTTGTCTGGAGCGAGCGACCATTGTGCAAGCACAAGGCGCGAGTGAAGACAAAAAATTTGCTGCATAGCCAACGCAGCCAAAAACCAACTTTTGAGTCATTTTCGGTATAATGCTGCTTTTTTAGGAGGAAACTCTCCTTGAATCATCTGCCCAGTTTCAATGCTAAATACAGCAACGAATCCCCCATAAAATGCGTGGAAATGGGGTGGATTGTGTTCCTTGAGGTACATTCTAACAATAATTCCTAAAAATCTACTTATTTCTGGCATGAATTCATTTTCACAAATGGAGTTTATCACAGCGGATATATATGCCACATTGGCAAAATTTACTCAAAAGATTCCTTTAGCTCTGCAGAGAAGCCTTGAAAAAGGTGAGTCGATTTCCGGATATGGATTTAAGATTTTTAATTAGATATTCAGCATCTTTGTTTTTAGGAATTTGAACAGTCCCCAAATTAGGGTCAAATAAAAAGCTGCCGTTTCGATCCTTGATGTAAGCAATCACATGCCCAGACTTTTTGGGATTTTTGTGATGCTCCCAAACATAATAAACTCCATCGTCTAGGTTATTGAGATCAGTGGCAAAATTTTCCCCGACGTTTTCCAAATTTGTAAATATACAATCGTAGGCCTTCGTCAGGTCTATCCGAAAAAGATTTGCCGGAATTTGACACAAGGCTAACTCATTTGATGTAGTGATTGTGAGTTCAAGTCCATGAACAATGGCCGTCCGTTCAGTACCTCCTTCTTTGTATTTTTCACCCAAAGTGCGAATTGCTGTTTGGGGATCTTGCCCATTGCGAATAGCTTGCAAATATTTTGAAATAAACTTCAAAGAAAAGCCGGAGCAAATCCCCTTTGTAATCTTTTCTTTGGGAAATTTGGATCTATCAGGGGTAGTAATGAACTGGTTCTTTTCGATCGCCATCTTATAGCAATCATCAATTTTTTTAAGATTGTTCGGCCGTACCAAACTTTTTATTCTCTCCATGTTAACAGCAGGGGAGAGCAGGTCGTTCCCGTAGTGAGAATAAGCTTCAATGGTTGATGATCTTTCCCAATAAAATTTACTTAAAAGAGTATGTTCGCGATAACTATCTTTTTGTCCAAGGCATTGGAATACAATGCTCATCATTTTATGATAAAAAGAAGAACCTAACGAAGAAAGCGACCGATAAAAAGAAGGAACTAGACCATAAGATTGATTGATAACGGGCATTATTAACTCACTTTTTTGCGCAATTATACATCAATTATCCTTCCATTTCAATTATAACTGTTTTTTTAATTTGAGGGTCTTGTAGAATTTTCTTGAACCGTTTACCTAAAAGCCACATGCCAAAATGAAAATTCGTCTGGCCAAAAAGAAGAAATAATCGATATCTTAAGTTTATGCCTATCCAACTCACCTCCAACTCTCTTGTGCCTCTTGAAGCAGGTCAAGGCTGGAAGCTGGAAATGATCGAGCTTTCTCACCCCGTGCCTTACCATACGGCCTTACGAGAAATGATCATTGTTACCGATGGCATTTTGAAAGTTGAATCCGTAATTTTAAAGAGCGGGGAGTTGACCTTCCTAGAACCAGAAAAGAAACACACATTAATCCCTGAAGGAAAAGCTCAATGTTGTTGTCTATCCCTGCTGGAGCGATTCGATCCTCTTCCTCTCGATGCCAAATATTTTGGCCCTCGCCTCGAAAGACAAGGGACCTATTGGGTCTATGACTTAATCACGGGCGAGATGACGGAAGGGAAGTGGAGTGCAGCATTGATCGAAATCCAAGATTCCCCGAGGCATTTTCATCTCATCGAGACCGAGCAATTTATCGTCGTCAATGGCGTTCTCGATATAGAAATGGAAGGGTCCACCCATATCCTGCATGCCGGGGAGGCAGTCCAAACGGCCCCCAAAATAGTCCATAAACTCAAATCCGCAAATGATCAACCCGTTCGCGTCCTTTGCTTTAGTTTTCCCGCTTTTGATATGTCGGACAAATATTGTGTCGAATAGAATTAACTTCTTACACAGCTCTGGAGAAACCCATGGACCGCAAAATTTCACTCTATCTTGCTGGAAGCATTAAAAAGGGGCATGAAAAACCCGACGGCGAGTTTTAAAGGATGGACCGATGCAAACATTGATCGCGGCAAACCCTAAAATTCATGAGCGCATCAGGGGAGTGAAAATGGAAGAAAAATTGGAAGTTTAGAAACGGATCGTTACCAACGAAGCAATCCCGAATCCTGCAATCAGGAGGCCGGCGATGCGATTGATCCAACGCATCACTTTATCGCTGACTCTCTTTCGGAATAGGGTTACGCCTTCGCTTAAGAGCAACCACCAAAAAGCGGAGCCAAAGAAAACACCGATAACTAGTGTCGAAGCATTAAAATGGCTTGCATTGATGCCAGAGAAGCCAAATCCTGCAAAGATTGCTAAGATAGGAGAGGATTGTCATGGGATTGG
Source organism: uncultured Verrucomicrobiae bacterium (assembly GCA_963698815.1). Lineage (GTDB taxonomy): Bacteria > Chlamydiota > Chlamydiia > Chlamydiales > Rhabdochlamydiaceae > CAJCIW01. Next base: position 286,821 of record CAVOSF010000006.1, on the reverse strand, counting down.
TGATGGTGAGAAAGAAGGTGGAAATAAAATCATTCCAAAGCGATGTGTGGGAAACAGTTCCCGTTTTCTCACTGACGGGAGCAAAATAAGTTTTCCAACCCAAATAGAGCAGGAATAATCCTCCAACCAACTGCATCCAGAGCCGTCCTGCAATCAGCACATTGGAAATAAAGGTCAGGCCAAAGGCTGCAATGATGGCATAGACCATGTCCGCTGCAGCCGCCCCTAACCCAGAGAACAAACCTGAAAATCTTCCAAATTGCAAAGTTCTCCGGATGCAAAGAATCCCAATTGGCCCTACCGGGGCGGCAATGGCGAATCCGAGAATCAAACCTCTCCACAAAAAGCTCAAGTCCATGCTAACAAGATTACTCAGCGTCCTTTTTTGGGTATATACCGCTCATCTTGCAAGAAAAAGAGATTTATTCTCCAAGCTTTTTCTTAAAGAAAATTAGGTATAATTGGAATAAAGCCAATCCCCATTCATGCGCCAAATATTGACTTCTCCATCAGTAGATTCAGAAATAAGTAGATTCTGTTCATTAAAATAGAGTTTGCAAAGAGGAGCCCTGTGGCCTTCGAACTTTGTTATCGTTTTGCCTGTGAGGAAATCGCAAGCGATGATCTTGCCTTTGGGGTTGCTATAATAGAAACGGCCATTAAAGAGGGTCCATGGGTATTTTTTTGCTGGTTTGGGGATTTCATTGACAATTTTTGTTAGCTCATTGAGTTCGCTCTTATTTTCGAGATCCCAACTTTTTTGTTTTAATGTTGCGGGGAACATAGCACAATTAATTTTATAAGACATATTTAAACCTTGTTAATCTTAATTTAAAAACATATATATATTAATATAATATATATTCTATATCAATAGAAAAGTTTAGCCATGTCTAACACCATAAATATAAGCATGTTATGAACAAACGTTATCTGCCTTTCAAATTTTCATAGTCCCATATTGCCTCACTGGATATGCTTTCTGATTGAAAGTTTAGGAGGATCTATGACTGCAGCAATTGATGATACATTAAGCTACCATCTGGAAAAAGCTGAGAAGGCATTGAACTTTGTAGGCTATATTCCGTTTGTTTCTACATTGTCCGCAGGGGCAAGAGTGCTTTTAGGAAAAGCGGAAATCATTGGAGCCGTTGTTGTTGCCGCCTTTCTCGCCCTAAAAGCGCTCTTTAATCCTGATAGTGCACAAAGAGCGCGCCAAATGGAACAAGCGGCTAAGTTTTTAGTGAAATATGCTTCGCATGGCGGGGCGAATATCCTACGCAGTTCTCTGGAAGCTATGCCTTTCCTCAGCCTAATCACATGCTTGCCGTATGACTTAATGGGTTATCGCTTCTCTTATCACGATCAGACGAGACACATCGTCAATTTGACAGAGCAAAGAGCCAGAGCTTAATTTGTGATATTGTAGAACTCAGCGCTCATTTGGGCTTGATCTTCGAAAATGGGGAAGATATCTTCGATTTTCGGCATCGTTGCATTATTGACAGAGATCATAAAGGCATACAAATGCCCATCTCTGCCTTCAATGTAGCCGGCCAACGTTTCGCTGGTTAAGAAAAATTGGCCCAAGGCCAAATTGAAGGAGATGCCGGTCCCTGTCTTCGCACGCACCTTGCCAACGGCAGCGGTCTTTTTACCAAAGTCTTCGAGCGAACCGTCAACGCCTAAGATGGGCAATGCATTGTAAAATCTCTGGAATTGCTCTTTAGGCCAATTTTTTACATATTGCAGCAACTGAATTTCGGCTTGAGGCGTCAACCGATTCGAATCGCCGCCTGCCCCATCGATAAAGACAAAAGCGTCGGGAGAGACTTTCACTTCATCGGTGACAAATTTTCCGAGCTGGAGCATCCCTTTGTCGAATGTCTTCTCACCAATACCTGTGGCAAGCAGAAGAGGGACAAGGTCCGCTCCCACATTATGGCTGACCTTGAGGATCAATTTTGCGTAATTGTAGAGGGGAGGAGAGGTCCAAACAGCAATAGGTTTCATCTGCGCGTAAGAATCGGGCAGCTGAGAATTTTGCTCTTGAATGGCAATGCCCTGTTCTTTCAATGCTTGGATCAGCGCTGCACGGGCAAATTCTTTGGGATTTTTAATCGGGACAATGCGTATCGCTTCCTCTTGATCCAGAGGAATTGTACCCTCCACAGTTCCATCGGCATGGATCTCAATCTGAAGCGGCCCGCCTGCTGCTACTGTCTGACATTTATTGACAAATGGATAGCCTTCCACCATCGGCCTCCAAGAGATCGATGCCGGACTTCCTTCCTCTGTCGGACGAATGATCACATCGAACAGATTTTCATTAATCATGAGGGGACTGACCACTATTCCTCTGAGCTGAATCGTTTCAAAGAGACGATCGTCGATCAGCACATCTCCTTCGATGCATGTGATTCCTTGATCTTTGACATTCTTTGCAAGCTGTTTGAGCGCAGTTAACGGATCTTGAGGGGTGAGCATCACTTGAGGCAGATCATTGGCATAGATATGATCGAGTTTAGTGAAGGCCACATCATCGGTTCCCAAAGTTTGGCGGCCACCGAAAACTAAATCTCCTTGCCCGACCAGGATCAGATCTCCTTTTAGTGTGCTATTTTGAATGGGTCCAGTGGCATAGAGGGGAGTTTTAAATCTATAATCGGCCCCGTATGTCTTTAAGAGGGCGGCCACGGTGAAGATTTTAGTCGTAGATCCCGGTATGAATAATTGATTGGAATTTTGTTCGAGAACAATCTTTTTAGAGTTCAGATCTTTGAGCAGGATTCCCCAATTGGCATGCTTGTATTTTTGCTGCTGCAGGATATCGACAATTTTGTCGGGCATAGAACCGTCAGTGCAGGCTCGATTGGAGGCTTTGAGACATGTTGTACAAATGAGGAAAATGATTAGGTATCTCATTGATTGATTTCCATTAACTTTAGATATTTATAAAAAGCGGTATGGCCATTGTAGATGGAGATGATGAATCCCTCTTTACCGCCTAAAAATCCCTTTTTGAATAAGTAGCTTTTGAGAAATGCAAACCAACCGTGCAGAATTGCAATGGCTACCGAGGCGCGTTTCTTCCCTTGATTTTGCTTGGCGAAGAGAGAAGAATACATTTGCATTTTGGATAAAAAATCATCCATGGAACGATAGGGCGTGTGCAAGAGGGGAGAAGAGAGGGGTGTGAGCTGAAGTTTTCCCACTACGACCTTCTCGTGAACGGCGTCGTCGGAAAAGCGAGTTGCCAAACGGTGATAGAGGCGCACTACAGGATCGGGGTGCCAACCGCCGCACCAGCGGATCCATTTCCCATTGAAATAATTTTTACGGTCGATCTGATACACTCGATCGGATTTTAGATCTAATCGAAGGATTTCTTCGACAAGCTCCTGCGTCAGTACTTCATCGCTGTCGATGGAAAGAATCCAGTCATGCGCAGCATGCGAAGAGGCAGCATTATGGGCCGGTCCAAAACCCGTAAATACTCCTTGAACGATTTTCACATTAGGGAACTGGGAGGCGATCTTAAGCGTTGAATCCGTTGACCCTGAATCGAAGATAAGCACTTCAGGAAATTTTTGAACGGAAGCTATTGTCGACCCAATCGTATCCTGACAATTTTTGGTGAGAATCGTTACGCTGATCATAGTTGTAAAATATCATATATACCGAAATGAATTCAAAAGCTGGTTTTTGGCATCGTCGAGCAGCCGCTGCATTTGAGCCCGCGTCCATCGCACAGCTTATTCAAGTTGTTCTGCTTCCGCGCTGGCTTCGCCTGACTCAAATTCAGGGCGTCTTCTTGCCAAAAACTAACTTTTGAGTTCATTTCGGTATACACATAATTTTCGCTATCCGCAACAAGGGGAAATATGGTATATTTGTTCTTTTAACGGAGTGTAAAAATGTCATTTAGAAAAGCTTATACATTTGACGATGTGGCCTTAGTTCCCCAATTCAACAATGTCCCATCCCGTACGGAGCCTTCACTTGAGACCTGGCTGACCAAAAATCGCAAAATGCACATTCCTATTATCTGTTCTAACATGGACACGGCGATCAGCGAAGAGCTCGCTGAGATCTTGCTCGAATACGGTTCGATTCCGATCTTTCATCGTTTTACAAATCTAGAAGCTCAAGAAAAATGGGTAAAGAAATACAAAGACAAGCACGTTTATTTCTTGCGGGATCCTTAAAATCGATGAGACGCGCAAGCTTCTGGATTTAGGCGCTGTGGGCGCGTGCATCGATGTCGCTCACGGGCACTCCGATCGGATGTTCCAGTTCATCCAAGAACTCAAACGGACTCATCCCGATAAAGAGATTATTGCGGGAAATGTTTGCACCGCGATGGCCTACCACGATTTAGTCAATGCGGGAGCCGATGCAGTGAAAGTCGGTGTCGGCCCGGGAGCGGCATGCACGACTCGCATGGTGACAGGGTTTGGCGTCCCGCAGCTGAGCGCGATTTATGATTGCGCCAAGATCGCGGAGAAACTGCGCGTGCCTTTGATTGCCGATGGGGGAATCCGCAACAGCCGCGATGTCGTCCTAGCCCTTGCGGCTGGAGCGAGTACGGTGATGATCGGAAAGCTGTTTGCGATGACAAGCGAAAGCGCCGCTCCAAAACGAAAATCGGAATCCTCCCCGACAGGCATGGAAGCGAAGTTCCGCGGACAGGCGAGCGAAGATTTCCAAAATCGACTTTTACGGCGGACTCAAAGATAAAACAGTAGCCGAGGGCATCGATTTCTGGGCTCCTGTTTCCGGGAGCGCAAAGCAGCTCCTCAACGATCTGCTGGGAGGGTTGCGCAGCGGCCTGACTTATGGCGGCGCGCGAAGCATTAAAGAATTGCAGCGCAAAGCAGAATTTGTCGAAGTGACCCCGAGCTATATGCATGAAAGCCGTCCGCGCCCAGAAGTCAGGCACCAATGATGCAAGAAGAATTAATGGAACAAAAAGAGGCCCTTAGTTTTAAGACGGGACAAAAGATCTACGACGCTGTCCATGGGTTCATCCGCTTTTCTGAACTCGAGAGGAATGCTGATCGATTCAGAGCCGTTCCAACGGCTGCATTATATCCATCAGCTCGGCATCGCTTCATATCGTTTATCCCGGCGCGACACATACTCGCTTCGAGCATTCTCTGGGGTGCATGGAACTGGCGACGCAGATCTTCGATCGGATCACTTCCAAACAATTCAGATTGAAAGACGAAAAGTATTGGCTGCAAATCATCCGTTTGGCCGCTTTATGCCATGATTTAGGGCATCTTCCTTTTTCCCATGCGGCAGAAAAAGAGATCCTCGGTCCTGCCGGGCACGAAGAATGGACGATGAAAGCGATTTCGAGCGAGCATTTTCAGCCTATCTGGGCACTCCTCCAAGCAGAATTTCCTCAAAAAGATGTCGTCGCCGATGTTTTGAAAATGGCCATTGGAGAAAAAAGTTTGCTCGAAATGGGAATCTCCTACTCTTTTTCACCTGAAGAACGGGTTTTGTCACAAGTAATCACAGGAGATTTTTTTGGAGCTGACAGGATCGACTACTTGCTGCGCGATGCCCAATGCACCGGAGTTGCCTATGGACTCTTTGATTATCATCAGCTGATTGAAATGCTATGCATCGTTCCCGTCATACCAAACTCTGTTCAAAACTTCACTTTTGACAAAGCCAGCGCCCCAGATTTACAACAGGCGAAGCCGATGTCGAAGCAGGCCATGTGTAAACACATGGGCGATGCAGACAGTTGCAAAGATGGGGATGCTCGCGCAGTCAAAAGTGAAGTTTTGAACAGAGTTTGGTATAATTCAGAATTGCAATTGGGGATAGAAGAAAATGGGATCGAATCTTGCGAAGCGCTCCTTTTGGCCAGGCACTTTATGCACCAGCGCGTCTATCAATACTCTTCCGTCAAAGCCTATAAATTTCATTTAACCCGCTTTATGCAAACGTTTTTTGAAGAGGGAAGTTATCTCGAAAACCTCCAGAACTATCTCTCGCTCAGCGATAGCGAAATCTTAACCGCTCTGCGCAGGGCAGCCAAAGATCCTAACGCACCCGGCCATATCGATGCGGACGCCGTCCTAAGACGCGACAAGCGCTTTAAAGCAATCCTCTTGAAGGAGGGGATCGACGAAAAGGCCCTTGTGCAAATTTCGAAAGAATTGGGACTTTCCTCGGGTTCTCTTTTTTGGGAATTAACTTCGCAAAAAAGAAAACTTAAGGGGCTTTCTTTCCCTGTGCTGACCCGATCGGGGACTCTTGTCAATGCAAGCGATCTCTCTCAAATCTCAATCCCTTCCGGAGGGTTGCAATGGGCTTTCGTCGCCCCTCAATATGAGCACACTTTGCGACTTAAACTGGAATCATGGCAATGATCAGCCACATTAAAAAAGAATTGGCCACATTTTCGGCACAAGAGCGATTGTTTATCCTCTTTGCCATGCTGTGCAGTATATTCATCAATTGCGAATACGCAGTCATCCGCCCCGTCAGCAACGCGGTCTTCTTGACAGCGTATGGAGCAACGGCTTTTCCTTATGCTTGGCTGGCGACAGTTCCTCTCAATTTGCTCATCGTCGCTCTCTATAACAAATATTTGCCCCGGTTAGGCTGTTTTAAGATGTTTGCCTTCACTGCGGGCCTCATCGTTTCGACAAATCTTTTTTGCTCGCTATTCTTAAAACAGATGGCTTGGCTTCCATTCTTTTTTTACCTCTGGAAAGAGGTCTACATCATGCTGATGTTCCAACAATTGTGGTCGGTCATCCATTCTACTATTTCCTATTCCAGAGCAAAATACCTATATGGCCTGTTCTTTGGAATTGGGGCAATAGGCGCTTTCTTGGGCAGCATCCTTCCCGGATTTTTCGCTGTTAAAATGGGGTCGGAGTCTCTGCTGCTGGCCACTCTGCCCATCTACCTTTTGCTCTCTTGCTGCTATTACTTTGCCTTGAAACAGACTAATGAGGGCATAGGGATGAAAATCAACGATGAAAAAGAACGCACATCACTCAATGCCTTTTTCCATGGCTTTAAAATGATCGGCTCTTCCCGCTACCTCACATTTATCCTAGGCATCGTCGTTTTCATGCAGATCTGTTCGACACTCATCGATTTTCAATTCAACACCGTCTTGGAAAATACGATCTTTGAAAAAGACTTAAGAACAGAATACACTGGCCGGATCTTTGGGATCATCCATATCTCGACCGTTTCCCTGCAGCTGTTCGGCAGCTTTGTCCTGATCCACTTCTTAGGCATCAAACGCAGCCATCTCCTTATTCCGGCGCTGCTTTGCTTGAACAGCATTGCCTTCCAATTTTTCCCATTATTCGGCGTCATCTCATTTGCGTATATCGCCATCAAAAGCTGCGACTTTTCTCTTTTCGGCATCATCAAAGAGGTCCTTTACATCCCACTCAAGCCTGATGAAAAATTCCGCGCCAAAGCTGTTATCGACGTCTTCGCCTATCGCTCCTCAAAAGCGCTAGCATCCCTGCTCATTCTCGGCCTGCAAGCGATCTTGGGAACGGCATTCTTCTCCCTATTGAATTGGGGAAGCATCCTGCTTTTCTTGCTGTGGATCGTCCTCGTCTTTGTTCTTCTCAAGGAACCGCAAAAGACCCAAGAACAGGTTTAGTAAAATTAAAAAACAGGATATTAGTATAAAGAGGAGTAAAAAACATGGAAATGGTCGAAATAGCGATGAAGCCGATGCAGCTTCTCAATACTCCGCTTTTTAACAAGGGGACGGCGTTCACCAAAGAAGAGCGGGATGCGTTCGGCCTGCACGGCCTGCTTCCTTTTCACGTCTCCACTCTTGAGGAACAAGTGGAACGGCGTTATGAGAATTTCAAAGAAAAGCCCGATCAGCTTTCTAAATACATGTTTCTTTCCAGCCTGCAAAATCGCAATGAGATCCTCTTCTATCGGCTAGTGTCGGAGCATGTCTCTGAAATGGTCCCATTGATCTATACGCCGACGATCGGCGACGTCTCCGTGCATTTTAGCATTTTATACCGGCAGCATCGCGGACTCTATTTGTCTTATCCCTTAAAGGACAAACTCGACGACATGATTGCGAGTTGGCCGACAGATACGATCGATGTGATCGTCGTCACGGATGGGGAAAGAATCCTCGGCCTCGGCGATGTCGGTGTTGGAGGGATGGCCATTCCTCAAGGGAAGCTTGCCCTGTATACGCTTTTTGGAGGCATCCATCCTGGACGCGCTCTTCCCATCATGCTGGACGTTGGGACAAATAACCAAAAGTTGTTGAACGATCCTTTGTACTTAGGCTGGAGGCATCCGCGCGTGAGCGGTGAGGACTACATCCAGTTTATCGATCTGTTCGTTAAAGCTGTCAAAAAACGATTTCCCAAAGTATTGCTGCAGTGGGAAGATTTCGCAAGGCCGCATGCGCGTCCTCTATTAGAAAAATATCGCGATCAGATCTGTTCATTCAATGACGATATTCAAGGAACGGCATCTGTTGCCCTCGCTGCGATTTTAGGAGCTGTAAAATTGGCTAAAGGCAAGCTCAAAGACCAAAAGATCGCAATGCTGGGCGGAGGATCTGCTGGACTTGGGATTGCTGAGTTCATTGTGCAGGCGATGCAGCTAGAAGGGTGCTCAGCGAGGCAGAAGCCCGGAAAAATTTCTACATCGTCGATATCGATGGGCTTGATCCACACCCAGATGCCTCGTGTTTATCCTGAACAGAAAAAATTTGCCCAAGATATCCACGCACTCAAAAATTGGCAAATTGTCGATCCTGCGAAGATCTCGCTGCTCGATGTCGTAAAAAATGCCAAACCGACCGTTCTGATCGGAGTTTCCACACAGCCCAATGTTTTCACCGAAGAGATTGTCAAAGCGATGGCCATCTCCGTCGAACGCCCGATCATTTTTCCGCTTTCCAATCCCACTTCGCGCTCTGAAGCCAATCCCGAAAATCTCATCCGATGGACAAATGGCAAAGCGATCATCGCGACAGGGAGTCCTTTTGCTCCGGTGGATTTCCATGGAAAAAAATTCCATATCGCACAATGCAACAATGTCTATATTTTCCCGGGCGTCGGTCTGGGAGTCGTCGCTTGCAAATCTCCCAAAGTGATCGATAAGATGTTCATTAAAGCGGCGCAATTGCTCAGCGAACACGCTCCCGATGCTCAAGGATCCGGCTGCAGGTATTTTTCCTTCTTTGGAAGATCTTCGAGCGTCAGCCGCAAGATCGCCATCGCAGTCGGCCATATCGCTGAAGAGGAGGGCCTAGTCCCTAAATCTTCAGAGAAAGAGATCCAGCAGCGCGTCGATCAACAAATCTGGTTTCCCGAATATCCCATTTATATTCGTAAGAAGAAATATACTGCGCCCGGTCTAAAAATGTGAATTTATAGGGCCATTATAACAACCCATCTTAGAACGATCGCTTCTCGAAGGTATTAATTCTAATACCTCCTCGTCGCGATCGCTATGCTTCGTTCAAATCTGTGTTGTTCTAAGACCCTCTAAATTCACATTTTTAGACCGGGCGCAGTATAACTACTTTTTTAGCAAAGCCTGCAGCGCCTTATCATAATTGGGTTCCTGTGCAATTTCGGGAACAAGTTCCGTGTAAATGACGTTGTCATTTTCATCGAGGACAACGACAGCGCGCGCGCAAATGCCTGCAAGAGGGCCGTCTTCGATCAAAATCCCATAAGATTGAGCGAAGTCTTTGGAACGCATCATCGAGAGAGTGGTAATGTTAGCCACATTTTCCCCGGAACAAAACCGTTTTTGGGCAAAGGGGAGATCCGAAGAGACCACCACAACGGCCACTTCGGGATGCGTTTTGATCTGTTCGTTAAATTTTTTTGTCGATAACGAGCACGTAGGAGTGTCCAAACTCGGCACGCTATAGATCATTTTCTTTTTGCCTTTGAAATCTTTCAAAGAGCGGTCCTTCAAATCCGCGGTGACGAGCTGAAAATCGGGTGCTTTTGTCCCAATAGCGGGGAGATTTCCGTTGGTGCGGATCGGGTTGCCTTTCAATGTGATTTTAGCCATCTATACTTGCCTCCAAATAAAACAATCATGCCTTATTTTTTCTTTAATGAAAACCGTTGCCTAAAATTTAAAGGTTACGTTAACATTTCGTCAACTTTTTGTCAGGAACACCTATTCCAAAATTAACTTTTTATGGAGACTGAATGAAAGAAAATTCTTCTTTGACGACCTCGTGCGAAACAGCAGCTGTGAGGGTGCAATATTGGTTTGGGAAAGATAAAGGGAACCTCTTACCCTTAATGCAATCGTCCTCAGTAGCGAAAGATTTTTCCAAGAAGCATAAATGCGACCTGGTCAAACCTCCGCGGATACCTTCTCAAGTCGAGCACCTTCCCCTTCAGGGTTATCTCTCAAAGAAGAAGCGCAATCATGCAAAGCAGCGCCAAGTGACTAAAGAAAATTTTTCAAAAACCCTCCGATTCTCCGTCGACCAATCTCAATGCTCCGTCAGCCAAAAGAATATCAATCACCTCCAGACTGAAAAGGCACTTTCTTCCGCACGGGTCGCTTATTGCCGCCTCAAAGAACATTTCCTCGTCTCCAAACGCCTCAAAAGCATCAACAAACAGGGGTACGATATCCCTAAACAACATAAAGTAGTTCCAATTAAATCATCTTCGCAACAAGATTTGACCACTAACCCCTACCTTCAAGAATGGGGAAAAATTCAAGAAGAACGTCATTTTCAGATAGGCCGTGTGATCAAATACCTGTCTGATTAAACACAAATGAACTCACAAGTTGGTTTTTGGCTGTGTCGGGCAGCCACTGCATTTGAGTCCGCCTGCATCGCACAACTTATTCAAGTGTGCCTGCTTCCCTCGCAAAAGAGCGAACCCCCGCTCTTTTGCAAGTGTCCGCAGCCGCGCCAGCTTAGCTTGACTCAAATGCAGGGCGCCTTCGGGTCCGGTTCGCTTTGCTCACCTGCTTTGCACTGCGAAGGTCCACTGGACCTTCTCGTGTCTTCGCAGCCTTGCCAAATTCCCAACTTTTGAGCTCATTTGTGTTTAGCCACTCCGATGTAGCCAGTTTTTAGAGAGGAAGTGAAACGAAACTCGATTTCCGGATCGATCTTTCTAGTGAAAATGGTTTTCCAAAATGCCCTCGATGCCATGCATGGAGTCAACCCGCACAATTCAACCACTTTTAATCCCGATTGTTCGCACCAGTTTTTTAGCTCAGAGGGTTTGATAAAATAAGAATAGACATGCATGTTCGAAGGCGTATTCGGGATGCACCATTCTACTCCTTTGATGATGAGAAAATAGCTTAATAAATTGCGATTGAAAGTATGAAAGAAAAAGAGGCCATTTGGACGCAAAAGACGCGCGGCATGTTGAATGATCTGCTCGGGCTTTTCAACATGTTCGAGAAAATCCATCGCGCAAATCACATCGAAACTTTGCTGCGGAAAGGGGAGGCTTAAGGCATCCAATTGATGATAGCATACTTGTTTTGTGGCATCTCTTTTTTTCGCGATCTCTAAGCTTTGCGCCGAAAGATCGATGCCTGTGACCCGATGACCGTCCAAGGCGAGAATATTTGTTAAAAAACCCGCCCCGCATCCGATATCGAGGATCTCTTGAGAAGGTCCAAGCCGCTTTCTAATCTGCTCAAGGATCCAAGGATTTCGGGCCTGATTTTCTGCACGCAAAAGGGCAATGGGATGCACGTCGTTTTCATACCAACCTTCGCCCAAATCTTCATAAAATGTATTGTTTACTCGCCTTTCCATACAAAATTCCAGTAGATGATTTGATACAAGAAAAAGAGTGCTATGAGTACTGTCTGCAACACGAGAAATAGATGTACCTGGTCAATATAAGGGATTACGCCGCTCAGCCATGCAGGGCCGGCCTGATTGGTGATCGACCAGATCAGCCCCGCTGCCGTCAAGACGATTGGATGGTTCAAAAACAGCAACGCATGCAGCCATTGTTCGGAGGCCGGGCAGCATTCCTTATGGACAAATTCATCTTTGGTGACGAAGAGGCAGGAAAAGAGGCTTAAACCGATATAGACCTTCAATGCAAAGGAAGAATAGGGAACAAAGAGAATAAAGGCAAAACAAGCGAGCACTGTCAATGTATCTAGTGGGTGTCCCAATCTTTCCCATTTTGGTAAACCTCTTCTGACATGAAAATAAAACTCATCGATCATGATAGTCAAAGTCTGAATGATAAAGGGGAGTAATATCAGAAAAGACATATTTCATCCGTCCTTCGGCGGAAACCCGGCCCTTAAGGGCCGGGTATTTCAAAAATTGACATTTGGGAGGGGTGCGAAGCCCCTCCCAAATCGCCATAATAATCCCCGGCCTTAAGGCCGGGGTTCACATTCCTTTCGTAAAAAGTCCACCTGTCACGCATAAACCGGGTCCATAGGCGAGACCGATGATGAGCGCCTTGGAAGGCACCTTCTCGCAGCTGAGCATCCTTTCCCAAATGTGCGGAAGCGTCGCGGACGACATATTGCCAAAATCCATAAGAACCTGTTCTGAATATTCAATTTGATGCCGCTGCAAATGGAGCAGCTCTTTGATGTGCTGTAAAATCTTTGGCCCGCCGGGATGGACTGCAAAAAATGCTCCTTTCACCGTCTTTTCTTTATCTAGTTTGGCCATTGTACAAAGTCGCTGCAAAAAACTATCGATGGAGCGCGCGATCAGTACCGGCACCTCTTTGGACAAAGTCATTCCGAGTCCATGATCTTCGCAACTCCATGACATCGCATGGGTAGAATCGGGGATGGTCTCCTCATGCAAAGCGAGCACTTTGAGATGCAGACCCTTTTTCTTTTTTCGACTCAAAGTATACTTGATAAACCCATCGGCAAACAGGCTCTCCACAAGAAGTTGCTCCATTTGATGGCGCAAAGGATGCAAATGCAGACTGCAGACTTCGGAATGAACAATATCGATCTTGGAAGAAGAGGGGAGTGCCGCATATCCCGCGCCAATGCGAACGGCCTTCATCGCCCCGAAACAGCCCATATGATACGCATGGGTCACCACTGTCGTTGCTCCCGCACCGCGTGATGAAACTAGCTTCTGCGCAGGGCTAGGCGAGACGTAGCCTGTACAGGTCACATGGATCAAATGAGCCGGAAGAGCAGTTTCGCCGGGGTAAAATTGCTCAAAGATCTTAGACACCTCCCGATCGAAAAATTCACTCCGCTGGGTAAACCCTTTTCCGTGAGGACTTTCGTCCACAGGATAAATGTGCATCTTCGACCAATCTTGTTCAAGAAAATCGCTTAAGATCGTTCCCCGTTTTTGAATCCTTTCTTTGCCGAGGCCAATGCGGATTAATCTATCGCGGATTTGCACGCGGAATGCATCACATCCTTCGCGATCTAATTGCTGCTCTCTTTTGCTAGCTCTCGCATGCGCTTCGGCGATCCAGTCCAATGTCTTTTCCTGCTCAATTTCATAAGGCGGGCGAAGATGGTGAAAATCGCTCAAATAAGCTTGCATTGTTCCTCGGTTATTAAATAATCAAAGAGAGCCCAGTCAAGACCAGCACAATCGCAAAAATCTTCCGCACTCTTTCCGGAGAGAGCTCATGCGTTAGCTTTGCCCCGAAGGGAGCACAAAACAAAGAGACCACTCCAATGATGAGAAACGCGGGGAGATCGATAAATCCGACTGTCTCAACACCTGCAATCGCGCCCCATCCGAATATCAAATAGGAGATCGACCCTAGAATGGTTGTGATCAACGTCGAAGCCGCAGAAGTTCCAATCGCATTCCTATCGGTTATCTTAAAGCTCGTCAGCAAAGGAACCACCATCGTCCCCCCGCCGATCCCCAAAAGGTTTGAGAACGCTCCAATGCCGCAGCTATATAAACTCAATATTGGGGTGGAAGGCAGCTTTTGCGAGCTGATGCGCACAGGTTTTTGACGATAAAAAATGAAAGCTAAGGCGCATAGGAAAAGCCCGAAGATCATCTCGAGGATCACGCCCGAAAGCCAAATCGCAAGAATCGCTCCCAAGATAGACCCGATGACAAAACCCGGAACCATTTTTTTAAACACAGGCCAAATCACAGCGCCTCTTCTGTCATGCGCCCACGTCGCGGCCGCTGTATTAAAAATCATTGCGGCAAGGGAGGTGGCGATCGCCATATGCATCACGTAAGGCTGCGGGAACTTTAAAAGATGGAACATAAACAGCAAACAGGGAACAGTAATCACCCCGCCGCCAATCCCAAGCAACCCTCCTAGGACTCCTGCAGCTGCCCCGATGATCACATAAGCTAGGTACGCAATTGCAATGCTCATTTTTCCTCTCGCCAAAAAAACTCATCCTAATCGCTTCTTGTTTAAAACAATAGGATAAAACCTTCTGTCTTAGAGGCTACTTGATTACACAGCAAACTATTATTTTAATCACCTAGAGGCTACTTGATTACACAGCAAACTATTATTTTAATCACCTAAGGACGAGTTATTCAAAGAGGGACTCGTATCCCGAGCTTACCGAGCTCATATTTTTCGTTCTAAAAGATATACCGAAAATGACTCAAAAGTTGGTTTTTGGCTGCGTTGGCTATGCAGCAAATTTTTTGTCTTCACTCGCGCCTTGTGCTTGCACAATGGTCGCTCGCTCCAGACAAAAAATTTGCGCAGCCGCCTTGCCAAATTCCCAACTTTTGAATCATTTTCGGTATAGACAAAAATCCCAAATAAGGTGTATTCTGTTCGAACTTCTGAAACCAAATTATTAAGGAGAATAAATAAAATGTTTCCTGTAGGACGTTACACAACACAAGAAATGACAATTTTAGATTCAACAAGAAATAAGGACTTTGCTTTTGATCAAGATGATTCCACTGAAGCGGTTCAAAATCAAAATCAAAATGATCAACAAATGGAGACTTCCTCAACCGATTCCAGCCCTGAAATTTCACCTGAAAAAGCCATGCCGCAAATTTCACCTGAAAAACCCATGGCGCATTTGCAATTCATTGATTCCAACAAAGCCAAGGAAATTTTGAATACCAAGAAAAACCCAGATGTACATCGTTTAGTATTGCAGAAAAGGTTCCTTGAAAACCAAAATAAGATATGGACAGATGCAAGTTCGGAAGGGAAACATAAAAGCCACGAAGCGATAAATAAAAGCCTCGAAACATATGATGACATAGCTTCTCAACAGCATTTGATAGTCTCAGGGTTGTATGAGCAAAGAGCTCGAGTTTATCAAATTCAAGCCAACGCAGCCGCTCAAACGGCCGCCGTATTCCAACGTAGAATTCAGGAAGGCATGGACGTGATTCCAATGAAAATGAGTTCCTCGGACCAATAATCTTCTTAAGGGGGGCTCGTTATGACGAGCTCCTCTTTTCGAGCTTGCCGTTCACAACGTCTGATAATTGATCTTATGTTGCTTCTTATTGTCGCGCAGGTTGCGCGACTTTTGTTATGTGCAGCTTTAGAGCCACTGCACACCTCCCCATTCTTTGCGTCCACCTAAAACGTTCTCGAAAATAACTTAAAATAAACAAGTTGCGAAATTGTGGACACTGAATTTGTCACTATGTTACAATGTCCTTAACGGGAATTGCGATAATGGGCCCAAAAGACAAAGACGGATGGATAGAAGATGTTGTTGCCCAGGTTCGAAAGTGTATTAAAACTAGAAGATATAGAATAACCAAGCATGCCCAAGAAAGGCAGGAACAATACAAGATCTCGTTGCCGGAGTTATTCTTCGCTTTGAAGAATGGAATCCATGAAAAAGAGAAGACCCTATTCGATAATGTATCTCAATCATGGAAATATGCAATTAAAGGAAAGACACTCGACACTTCGACCGATTTGAGAATTATTGTCGCATTTGAGGACGAAATGGCTATTATAACGGTCATTCGCCTAGACAAAAAAAGGAGGAAAAATGAGTGAGAAAAAAACCAAAACTCTGATTTATAAAGGGCTTGGATTTCCTATCAAACTTATCGATGTTCCCATGAAGAAAATGTTTGGAGATTGGGTCATGGATATTGATATGACAGAACTTCAAATAGTTGTTCTTAAAGTTTTAGTATACAAGCCAATAGCTTTAACTAAAGAGGAATTAAAATTCATCAGGCATTTCTTAGAATTAACAACTACAGAATTTGGGGAAATTTTTGGTGTTACCCATAGTGCCGTTGTTCAATGGGAAAATGGCAAAAGAAATTTAAGCGCCCCTCTTGAATTATGCATTCGTTTATATGTAATGAATCATCTACATGTTAAAGATAAGGAATTTAGAGATCTTTACAATGCAATCAGCGCTGAACAATTTTCCAGCAATAAACGCTTCCCTTTAATTCAAGTTGACGCTTCAGATGATCTAAAAATTGCTCTTTAAACAAAGGGTATGGAAACCAAGAGAACTAAGATAGTGGCTTGCAAGCCGTTGCCCAATTATCACATCTGGATTCGTTTTGACGATGGGCTTGAAGGGGAAATCGATTTGAACCATCTCGTCGGCAAAGGTGTTTTCGAGGCTTGGAACTCTGTCGAATTCTTCAACCAGGTTCGAGTTGACCCTATCAGCGACACAGTAGCCTGGGGCGAAGATATTGACTTAGATCCCTATGTTCTTAGAGAAAAACTTGTCCATCGGGGTCTTTGACTGATTGCCGCTCATTGTAAAAACGCAATCAACATGATGTAGAGTGCAGGAGTGCCCGCGACCTGCAATACCCTTCCCTTTCATTTAAATTTTTTACTTTCTCAAAGATTCCTAAACAAAATTTAGGACGAGCTTCAAATTGTCCAACAGCTTGTTGGACTTTTTCATAAGACTACAATCATTTCCAATCCTGTAAGCAATCGGGAAATGACCCTAAAAACCATTTTGCGGGCGCCCGCAAAATGGTCGGAAGCAGATTTTTGCTGAAAAAATCGGATGCCATCAAAAAAAAGGAGATCGATCGCATGGCCTCTGCCTTTGAACATGAAGATCTGCAGCAGGCACTTCGAAGCTAGTGTCTAATTGCATAAATCCGGATTTGTGCCACTTTAAAGGCCACCTTATTCGCTTTAAGCACTAATCAATGACACACAATTTTCTTGATTAAGAGACTCTAGAATCTGGCTCTCTTTAGGATCTTTTAGGGCTTCTTGGATTGATTTGGCAAAACAATACCGGATTTTCTCGAAGGAATCATTGATGAGCATCTGATATTGATTCTGGTTTTCTACGCGGACAGCATCGAAAAGATCCTTAGATCTCACCCATGCGATTTCGATTTTTTCCATATGGCAATGCTTGTCGTAGACTTGATGTCGAAAATGACGGTCGTTGATTTGATTTGGATCCGCAACCTTCATGAAAAATAGGGGATAGATTTTGCCGATGCAATGGGCATGGCTGATTTTTCCCTCGAGCTCGCTCTTTTCTCCTAAAATGCCGCGGCTTTCCTCCCAACATTCCCGAGCTGCCGTTTGTACTGCTGTTTCTCCACGGTCCTTGCTGCCTCCAAAATCACACCAGGTGTTTTTGTCTACATAGTAACCCTCTTTGGAAAGCAGAAAATATGTGTGTCCATCTTTGATGCAATAAGGAATCACCCCCGCCCCGATATGATTCGCTTGATTGAGAGGGTCAAAGTAAACAGAATTGTTTTCGGTATAGTAATAAATGGCGCAGTTGACAATAGGAATAAATAAACAAAACCCAATAAAAAAATGCTTCACCCGGTCAGCAAGCGCCAACTGGTTGGAGTTGAACGCTTTTTTCATATTATCAACCCCGTCCAAGTAGGGATTGCAATTGGAGTTCTGCAAAAGCGAGATTGTCATAAACTAGAGTTATGATACTCAATTCTCAGAACTTTGTGAAGGATTTTGGACCGTTGTGTTGAATTCGGTAGGGTCAAGAGTTTCCAGGTCAATCAGAGTCACTTTAAAGGTTTCCTTAAACTCCTCTTTGGGAACGAAGAGGACTCGATGGAAGGTCGAATAAGGTGCGACCACCTCTTGTTTGACCGCTTTTGCCATTAAGTCTTTTTTGAGGTGCTGGTGATGGGCAATCACACGAACGCTGTCGATTGTGCTTGGCACCATGAACGGCCAAAAGAAAATACTGGCGATCTTATAAGCGACTCCCCTCGGAATTGCCGATTTGGTCACTTTAAAGGCAATCTTGCTCGCTTCCACTCGTGGAAGGTCGACAGAGCTAGGGCAAAGAGAATATTCGTTGGAAGTATTATTTTGAATTGAGAGCTGCAATGGCTGAACGCCGCGGCTAACCAGGTCGTGTCCAAAATTTTGTTGGCTTTCTTCGGGGGACATCGCTTTGGCCTGAACCTTTACCTTGTTATGGTTTAAGGCAAAAGTGGGCAGCAGTTCGGTACTCAAAGGTGTCAAAGGAAGGGATTGAAAGCGGCTCCATCCCGTTGTTAAAAGAAATATTGCAGACAAACCTAAAAGGCCTATCGGGAAAAATTTGTTGAAAGAAAAGAATTTTTTCATTGCCAACTCCTAATTATGTTGAATTGGCAGCTATAGTACCATTAATTTGGTTAAATATAAACAAAACCAATTATTTTGATTTATTCTAATTTGCGATTTTTAATTAAAACCTCCATAAATTGTTCTAGATTTTCCTGCGCCTGCCGCATTGTCGGAAACTCTTGACGGCCAACCACTTTTTGGCAACGTTCGTCCTCGAACACGATTGCTTCCCAATGCTCTCTTGGCAGCTTTTCACTAAAATCAACGACTTTCATGACAACAAGATGTTCGAAATCTTTCAAATAATAATATTCATCATAGCGCAAATCTCTTGCCCAGGAGTATCCTTGTAAATCTTTTCCCTCAATCATCTTATTATCCCCTTTCTTGTTAATCTCAATTTGTTTATAATACTTTAAATATGTCAACTGTTACTTTTAACTCAGAAACTTTACGGACTCAAGAATCTGTCGCCCAATTTTTAAGCGGAGAGCAAGAGGCAGGTGCGATTGTCAACTCCTCGGCTACTGCAACCCCTCCAACTCACGTTGATGAAGTCAGTTCACTTGTCTCCGGCTACCTCTTAACGGTCGCATACTGGTTTTTGCGTCTAGTTTGCTTCACAGATCTTTCCAAAAAGATCTGGGTGCAGTCGCGCCACGCTCTGGACAATGCGGCTGCAATTAAGACTCAAAAAGTTTTTCAAGAAAACCTGTTGGCACGGTCCATTAACGCGCACCGCAAGGACACCGAGGACTTTTATTTGCAGCCTTCCGCACCCCCTTCATTTACCGATCAGATTACTGACAGCTTGAATTACTTTCACAACAACGGGATATGCCGCGGAATGTGCTACTGGTTCATTCATCTCTATTTCAAAACACAAAGCTCCTTTTCTGACCCCGAGCAGCATCTGCAAGCGGTCGCCAGGCAGTTTGAACAAGGCGCTCCTCGGCAAGCGGCTTTCTTGCAATCCATCAAGAACTTGCCTTTCCTTTACGATCTTTTGAAGCTGAATCTTGAAGAAGATGTCGTCAAAATCAAAGTCGAAGGGAAAAAAACTGAGGAGATCCTCCAAGAAATGCAGCCTCCTCATCCCGGCGTGTATGGAATCAATACTTCTTCCCATCAAGTCATGCTCTTCAAATTTGTTGACAATCGCCAATACCTATTTGATCCCATGATTGGCTGCGTCAAAATCAGTTCTCCGGAACTTTTCAAAAATGCGATGGAACGCTATCTTGAAACTCATGACAAAAAGAAAGAAATTATCCTCGATAGCTACTCCCCGCTTCAAATTAACTGAAGCACTTGCCCGTATCCCGGTGGCCCCATTCCCGCGCCATTCGCGCATCCATCCACTCCGCTCTTTTTCGAAAGGTTGCTATGTGAAACGGGACGATGAGCTTGGGTTTGGGATCAGCGGGACAAAAGTGCGCAAATACCTTTCGATGCTTCCTGCTCTCTTGAAAGATAAGCCCGATGAAGCGATCCTCATCGGGAGCGCCTATTCCAACCACGTCCTTTCCTTCTCTCAACTACTCAGGGAAAATGGGATTAAACCGATCTTATTTCTGCTGGGCGATGCCTCATGCAAACGGCAAGGCAACCTGCTTTATGCCTCGCTCATGGCCGATCCTGGACAGATTCATTGGGTCAGCCGCAGCCAGTGGGATGGCATCGATCAGATCGCAGAAAACTTTGCCCGAGAAAGGCGAAACAAAAAGATCTGCATTGTTCCCAAAGGCGCCAATTGTACTGAAGCTCTGCCAGGGGCGCTGACCCTTGCATTAGACATTATTCGCAATGAAGAGGAGTCAGGGATCGTTTTCGACCATCTGATTATCGATTCCGGAACGGGCATGACTGTATGCGCATTAGCTTTGGCCTTCGCTTATTTGCAAAAAGACACCCTTTTGCACATCGTTCAGATCGCTGGGGACGAAGAGGGATTTCATGAAGTCCTTGCTCAGCGGCAAAAAGATTTCGAAGTCTTAATTGGGGAATCCGTCCCCTCCCCTACGCGCTTTAAATTTTATCCATCCTCCATCGCCCCTTCCTTTGGGGCCGTCAACGCGGCAGTTTTCCAAATGATTGCCGAAATCGCCCGCAACGAAGGGTTTTTAACCGATCCCGTCTTTACTGCGAAGATGTTCGCCGAAGGAAAAAAAATCCTCGCAGAGCCCAATATCCGGGGCAACGTCCTGTTCATCCATTCTGGAGGAGGCTTAGGCTTGACCGGATTCCAAGAAGAAATGGCAAAAATTTTTCAATTAAAGTCATAAAAAAAATCTGGAAGGAATATCTCTTGAGAGAGTAGCCTGAACCCTTTCACTTTCCTAGAACTGGAAAAAAAGGAGCAACTATGGCTGCAGTTACATTAAATCCCGAACAAATGCTTAAAGAAGCGCAATGGCTTCATCAAAGACTTGCCCAACTGAACAATGAGATCGCGCAGAAAAACCCAGATGAACAATTGAAACAACTGGAGTCGGTCTTTCTCAACGAACAAAAACAACTTAACGAACTTCAAAACAAAGTCAACTCATTTTTCTCCAGCCAGCAATTCCTCGATGGCGGAGACCGCGAAGAAATCTCCAACAAACTTGGCGAATCGGTTGGCTTAATCAACGGATTTTCCCAATTACAAGATCAATTGATTGATTGTGGAGAACTTTTCGCTGAAGCACAAGAGGCCTTGCAATTCAAAAAAGAGTCGGACCTAAGATCATTGCATCAGCGCATATCCCAAAAGATGTCCGAGCAAAATATCAATCCGAGCATTGCGAACAACCTGACTTTAATGCAAAAAAACATAAGCGATGCGCTTGGACAGCCTGTGCAAACCGCACAATCTCAAAGTGAAGAAATTGGGATGGTGGGCCAGCTTTTGACTTCTGTCCATGAACTGCAGAAATGTTTGGAGCATTTCAAAAGAAGCACTTCAATCGATACCTTGGGTGTGGTCATGAAGACCCTTAAAACGTTAGCTCAAAAAAATTGCCCCTGCATCTTTGCGATGAGCGGAACCGATTCTGCCAATATCGGGAAACGGCCTTTCTTCCACATCTATCAAATCCATCGCAACGAAACTCCAAACCAGATGACGAGCGATCCGGACTACGGAGAAAAAGCGTTTGCGCATGCTGACGGTTTTGCGGCAGGCTACATGCAACGCATACGGGCATTGCGCCGCAGCGTGGTCGAAGTGTGCTTGTCGGGGCTGGAAGAGGCAATTGGTTTCGAAGATGGGGCAAATGTGATCAATTTCTTGAATGTTCTGGAGGAAGTGGAATGGTATCCCAAAGATGCACCTCCAGACACGAAAAACTTTGCCCACATGCTTTTTGGCGCTTATTATAACCAACATCTCGAAGCTCGAAAGAAAAACACTTCCCTAGCAGATCCCAACGATCTAAAATTTAAAGGAGATTTTGGAAGAAACGCCTTCAAAATGTCAGGAACAGGGATTGAATCTTCTATCAAGATCGCAGCAATCAAACAAGTAGTCAATGCTTTGAAAAAAGTGTGGAAAATCTAACTTTTTTCTTTAATCCCTCCTCCGGCGGAAACCCGGCCCTTAAGGGCCGGGTATTTCAAAAATTGACATTTGGGAGGGGTTCGAAGCCCCTCCCAAATCGCCATAATAATCCCCAGCCTTAAGGCCGGGGTTCACATTCAGCCTTCAAAGAAGGCTGAATATATTCATACCTATAAAAACAAAAAAGGAATACAATTTGGCTCATGGCTAATCATCATAAGAAACCTTCGCCATGGAAAGTCTTCATCGCTATTATTTTAGGGATGGTGATCGGTTCCTTCACCCAAAAGGGATCCGTTCTCTTCGGCATTCCCCTTTTCGATTATGCTTTCCCTGTTTATGATTTGTGCGGAAAAATCTTCATCAATGCTTTGACGCTGATCGTCGTCCCCCTCGTCTCCGCTTCGATCATCACGGGAATTGCGCGGATTGGCAATGAAGCGGAGTTTGGGCGCCTGGGCGCCAAGACTTTCGGGTTTTATCTCGGAACGAGCCTGCTCGCCATCTTGATCGGCTTATTCTTCGTCAATCTCCTAAAGCCCGGTTTTGCGATCCAGCCTGAGACCATTGCGACACACGTCAACGCCGCTCAAATTCAACAGCACATTGTGACAGAGGAGACAAATAAATTTACCGATCTCCTTCTGCAAATTGTTCCCTCAAATATCGTGGACACTTTCAGCCGCGGGCAGATGCTTGGGCTGATTTTCTTCAGCCTTATTTTCGGCTATTGCATCTCGAAGATTGAGTCGCACGGCTCTTCGATTTTGATGGGTTTTTGGCAAGGGATCTTCCAAGCGATGATCCGTTTCACTCAGATCATTATGAAGTTTCTTCCCTTGGGCGTCTTTTTCCTCGTCGCCCGCGTCTTCGCCGAGGCAGGTTTTCAATCTCTTGCGTCTTTAGGACTTTTCACGGTTGCCGTCCTATCGGGGCTGATCGTCTTCATGTTTGTCGCCCTTCCCATCCTATTGAAAGTCGTCGGACGGGTTCGCCCCTTCCGCCATCTCAAAGCGATGGGTCCAGCCCTGATCACCGCGTTCTCCACCAGTTCTTCGTCAGCGACATTGCCGATCACCATCGATTGCGTGGAAAAAAGGGCCGGGGTTTCTAACCGCATCTGCAGCTTGGTCATCCCGCTGGGCACATCGATCAATATGTCTGGCTCAGCCCTCTATGAATGCGTCGCCGCAATGTTTGTTGCGCAAGCTTATGGAATCGACCTTTCGTTCACCACCCAATTCATTGTCGTCCTATTGGCACTGATCACCTCGATCGGCGTAGCCGGTGTCCCCTCAGCTTCCTTAGTCGCGATCATCGCGATCTTGAAAGCGATTGGCCTGCCTATTGAAGGCATCGGCCTCTTCATCGCCGTTGACCGCCTCCTCGACATGTGCCGCACAACTGTCAACGTCTTTAGCGACAGCTGCTGCGCCGTTCTCGTTGCGCGCTCCGAAGGTGAGAAAGACATTCTGACTCGAAAAGTGATGGATTAATTCACTTTATAAATCTGTCCCAGGAGGCATATCGTTCTACGATGACCCCTTTTGGTATCGAGACAATAATCAATAAAACGGAACTGGCGATACCGCTAATCAATATTGCTGTAGACCCCGATGAAAAGATAAGAGTCAGTATAAGCACCATCACTCCAGCAATTACATTAATGAAGCGTGCTGTTCGAGTTACTTCAGCTGTAGCAACCGCAGCTACAGTAACTATAATTGCCCCCATCCAATAATCGCAATTAGCGCTCTCGATATTAAAAGGCAAAATGCCCGGTCGCGCCATCAACCATATGCCAACAACAGCCTGTAAAATTATGAACCAAGGCAACGAAATTCCCTGATAACTTGCTGCCCAACGTTGTCTAATTGACCAACGTGTACGATCTGGATCTTTACCTGCGTAGCCAAGTACATTGCCGCCCAACCAAAAAAATGGCCAGCAGTTTTTCTTTTGTTTGTAGGCCAGCACCAAAAATTGTCCTACCGCTATAGACTCATGCACTGCTAAAGGCACAGAAATTAGTAATGCAGCAGCATTGATTAAACAAAACCCGCACCAGGCACCCACGATAACCGGCTGCATAATAACTAATAATATACTCGTTGCACCTAAAGGTATAACAAGTAGAACAAACGAAACTACAATGAAAGGGGCAGTACGCCAGCGTGCACGACTACCCATAAAACCTATCAGCACCTCCAACACATAAGCTATTGCACCAAAACCAGCGTCGGAAATGGGAAAAGATTTTGATAATGCAGAGCCTGTGACTCTATCAGAGCCGTCGCCAAAAAATGGATCCCATGCATGAGGTATATAACCTAGCTGATGAGCGGCTAAATATCGCGAGAGGAAGAAGCCGACTAGTGCTAGAGCGATCCCAAGCCAACGCCTAATCCATGAGGAAGGATTATATGACCAGCCAGGAGGTTTGTCTGGTCCAGATAATTGAATACCAGCCCGCCCCGGCAGTCCAGGGATAAGTATAGCAAATGCAATGAATAAGCAAGCCACTAATGTATCAACCAAATAAGTAGTAGGGGTTGGCGACCAAAATATAAGTGGTGCAAGCAATAACCAAAACGCTACGACAGCTGTCCCCCATCTGAGCAAAGCGAATCGGGGAATAAATGCTATTATTTCTATAATAATGACAGTGACACCAGATAGGATATCACTCTTCATTAAAGCCTCACTCTTATAATCTAAAAGAAAAGGCTGGCTGATGAGCCATATCGCCAATATGCCATTAGCCACATAGGTCCAAAGCATTTTGTAGTTATGCAGCTTTATTTCTTCTAAAAACTGCCGTGCGTCCTTGCCAATCGCTTCTCTAAAATTTTGGATTTCAATTTGTGCTTCTTGCCCTCTCATGCTCTTCCCTTTAACTTCTTTGATCCGTCCTTCGGCGGAAACCCGGCCCTTAAGGGCCGGGTATTTCAAAAATTGACATTTGGGAGGGGTGCGAAGCCCCACCCAAATCGCCATGATAATCCCCGGCCTTAAGGCCGGGGTTCACGTTTGTTTTTTACGATTCCTTAATTTTTTAAGCCAGCGTATTCAACATCTTCTCTTCCATAAGCCGGTAGGCCTTCTCAAAATTGATCCCTGCCTGGAACCAGATCCGTTCTTGTTCAATGGCTTGGCCCACAAACATCTCATAGCCGTAGACGATCTTGCATTTTTTTTGAGCAGCTTTGATTAAAAAGGGTGTGTTTTTGGGAACGTAGACGATGTCCATGGCGACTTTTTCTGGTAGGATCCATTTCTCTTCGATCAGATCGCTTTCGGGGATGCAATTGACGATGACATCATAGCCTTGTTTACAGATCTCCGGAAGCAGATCAAAACCTCCTCCCCTACCCTTGACAATTGCGGCTATTTCGATTGCTTTTTCGGGAGTGCGGTTGACAATCGAGACGAATGCTCCGCGTTGTGATGCTTCGAAGATTAGCCCTTTGGCAGCCCCTCCTGCGCCGATGAAGAGGACATGCCTTCCGAAGACGAGCCCATGCTTTTCGATCGCATTTAGCGCACCGATGCCATCAGTATTGTATCCAATCAACTTTCCTTCTTTGATCTGAATGGTATTGCAGGCGCCGATGACGCGGGTTTCAATCGAAAGTTGCGCCATCGAGGGCATAATGGTCTCTTTGTGGGGCATGGTGACGCTCAAACCTTTGAAAGGCAATTTGAGAATGCTTATAAAAAAGGAAGGGATCTCTTCTGTTTTCACAGGGATGCGCAAATAGATGGCATTAACTTTCTCCTCAGCAAAAACAGCATTGTGGATGATATGGCCTAGGCTTTTGTCGACAGGGTCTCCGATCACGCCGTAGATTTGCGTTTGCGGGTTCAACTCTTTGAACCGATAAATCTCTTGCAACTGTTTTGCCGTGATTTGGCCAGGTGCTGTCGACCCATTTTCTGTGATGGCGGCATAGGTCAGAACGGTGCCGAAAAGAGGGGCGAGAATACGGGTGGCCTGCCCAGGATCTCCCATGCAAATGCCGATCACTTTCTCCTTCTTTCCATGTGTTTGCATAAATTCCATAAGACGGAGGGCGTCGAGGGTGGATTTGGCTGTGAAAGCCATTTTAAAGATATGGGCGTACGGGATTTTGATCTTCTTGAAAATGCTCTCGATATCGGCAGGGGTCTGGGAAAAGTCGTGATAAGAGCTCAAAAAAGAGACTTTGGGATAGGTTTCGAACAGTTTTTTTCGGAAGTCCTGAGGTACATCGTATTCCAAGTCGAGATAGGATGGCTGAAGGGCGCAGAGATTCTCAAGAATCGCAAGTCTTTCATTTTCAGTGCCCTGAAAATTCCCGCCCTGGTCATTGCGCCGCACCGTAAACATGACTGGGAGCCCGCAGGACGTTAGGAAGGCTTTTAAAGCTTCCATGTCGATTTTCTCAAAATGGTCGAGGCGCAGCTCAACCCCATCTATATAGGGCTTTCCTTTAGCAACTAAACGCTCTGCAGCAGGGAGATCGGGTCCGGGAATCACCCCGAAAAGCAGCGTCCTCATTCTTTAGTCCTTTATTTGCATAGAGTTAAAAATGTTTTTGACAGTGGCTATTCTATCTGTTATAATTAAGCCATTGAAAAGAAGGCAAACGTTTTCCATGAAAACACAAGACAGAATCAGATCTGCGCTTGACCAAACTCGAGGAGCTCTCCGCTCGGTCGAGAATTGCCGCTTTTACTTCTACTCTTTTTACTTCTATTTTGGCGCTTAAGCGCCAATATACCTTTTTATCCTAGCACTTTTTTGACCCCCTCAAACTCTCAAAAAGAGAGTCAGAGGTTGTATTATAAACAAATTGGATAAAGGTATATATGTTACTTAAATTAAAATCAGATACAGGATGTGAAGTCTTAAAAAAACTTGAACATCGCTTAAATGAGCATGGACTGCATCATTGTGTGTCATCCACGCACTCTGAAGTCCTCATTGGCCTGGAGAAACCGATTTCTTCTGAAGTCTTGAACGATCTGCAGACACTTGGCTGCGTTGTAGAAACGATTTCTATCGATACTCCTTGGAAACTTGCGTCGAAAGCATTCAAAAAGGAGAAAACGAAAATCACCATCAAAGGTGTCACCATTGGGGGACCCGAGGTTATTCTCATGGCCGGCCCATGCGCGATTGAAAGCGAAGAGCAGCTTCGCTCGATTGCCCAGCAGCTATCCAAGGCCAAAGTCAAAGTCTTCCGCGGCTCCGCCTTCAAACCCCGCACTTCGCCCTATAGTTTCCAAGGTATGGGAGTGGAAGGGCTCCGTTTGCACAAAATGCTCCAAGAAGAGCATGGCATGTTAATCGAGACGGAAGTGATGGATGTGCGCGATGTCGAAATTGTCGCAGAACATATCGACATTGTGCGCATTGGCGCCCGCAATATGCAAAACTTCAATCTTCTCAAAGAGGTCGGCCGCTGCGGCAAGCCGGTCATTTTGAAACGGGGAATCTCCGCCACCGTCGAAGAATGGCTGATGAGCGCCGAGTACCTCATGGCGCATGGCAATCATCAAGTGATTCTATGCGAGACGGGGTATCCGCACCTTTGAAAATTCGACGCGCAGCACGCTGGATTTGAGTAGCGTTGCCGTTGCGCAGCAAATGACCCATCTTCCGATCATCGTCGATCCGAGCCATGCAGCAGGGCGCAAGGATATCATCCCAGCCCTATCTAAAGCTTCGGTAGCCATTGGCGCCGACGGGCTTTTGATCGAAGTACACCATTTGCCCAAAGACGCCAAATGCGACGGCAAGCAAGCGCTGCTCCCCTCTGAATTGGAAACTCTCTCTAAAGAACTCGATGCAATCGCAAGAGCCATGGGAAGGTCTCTATGAATTTAGAACAATTAAGAAAGAAGATCGACGGTCTCAACGCCGAAATCATCGCCCTGTTCTCAGAGCGTCTGAAAGTGGCCAAAGAGATCGCCTTCGTCAAAAAAGAGCATAATCTTCCCATGACGACTCTGTGCGCGAAGAAAAGCAGCGTGGAATTTTGCGCGATCTTGCCGAAAAACACGATTTAAGCCCCGCGGTGATCGAAGAGATCTTTGCATTGTTTGTCGATTATTCCAAATTGAACATGAAAATGGAGATAGTGCGGCATGAAAAAAATCGCCTACCAGGGAACTAAAGCCTCTTTCAGCGAAATGGCAATCGATCGCTATTTTGGCAATCAGGTCGAAGCGATCGGTAAAATTTCCTTCGAGGATGTTTTTAAAAGTCTTGAAAGCCAAGAGGTCGAGATGGCAGCCGTGCCAATTGAAAATAGCTTAATTGGCCCGATCGTGGAAAATTTTGACCTCTTTTACCGTTATGATGTGACGATCATTGGAGAGCTGTGCCTTCCGATCGAACATTGCCTTGTGGGCTTAAAAGACCAAAAGATCGAAGGGATAAAAAAGGTCTATTCGCACCCCAAAGCGCTTGCGCAATGTACACTCTTTTTCCAGACGCATCCCTGGATCGAGCCTGTCGTGCATTACGATACAGCCGGCGCGGTTCAAGAGATCGCTAAGCGCTCAGATCGCACATCTGCAGCGATTGGAAGCAGGAAGACCGCGGACATTTATTCTGTTGCCGTAATTAAAGAGAATTTGGAGGATTACCCCTCCAATACGACAAGGTTTTTATTCATTCGAAAAACCTCTCTTCAACAATTAAAAGAAGGGAAGTGTTCTTTGTTGTTTACTTTAAAACACATACCAGGCGCTCTGGCCGAAATCTTGAAGATTTTAGCTGAGCACAAGTTGAATTTGACGCAGATTGTCTCTCGCCCAATACGAGAAAAGCCATTCGAATATTTATTCTTTGTCGATATTCTTTTCTCGCGCGAGCACGATCTGCAAACGATCTTGCATCGATTAAAAGAAAAAACAGAACTGTTAAAACTTTTGGGGATTTATGAACCTTCCAAACAAAATTAGTATTATTGGACTGGGGCTCATGGGCGGCTCAATCGCCAAAGCCTTAAAAAAAAGAGCGCCGCATTGCCAAATCGCCTCTTTGCAAGGCGACTGGAACGATCTGAAACTCGCCAAAGATAACGGAGCCGTTGATACACTATTCAAGAGTTGGGAAGAGCTCATCGCCTGGAGCGATTGGGTCATTCTTTGCACTCCCCTCTCCACACTTTGCGGACTTGCCGAGGAGATTGGAAGACGTTGCCCAAAAGAGAAAAAATTGCTTGTTTTAGATATTGGAAGCGTGAAAAAAACTGTGGCCCATACGTTTCAGAGATTGACGAAAGATGGGATTGAGTTTTTGAGCACGCATCCTATGGCAGGCAAAGAAACTTGGGGATTTGCCCACAGTGACCCAGATCTTTTCCTTGCGCGCCCATGGATTATTTGCCCTCATGTTAATAATCAAAAAGAGAGTATCCAAACAATCTCCAACTGGATTGAAACTCTCGATGCAAAACCGATTCTATTAAGCCCGGAAAAGCACGACAAACAAACGGCATTGATCTCTCATCTTCCTGCAATGATTTCGAAGCTTTTATTGCAATTTGTCGAAGAGAAAGATCCCGAAGCCCTACGGATTGCAGGTCCATGCTATCATTCCACGACTCGGGTTGCTCGCGACAACCCTCAATTGTGGAAAGAAATTTTCTCTCTCAATGAGGAAGAGTTAAACCATCAAATGATGCAGTGGTTAGAATTTGCCGCAGCTGCGCAAAGGAAAAAACGATGACAACAGAAACAATGGCATCGGCCACCGTGGCCATCAATTCCATGGCCCTTTTGAAAAAAGAGCGTGGAGAAAAAATTTACAACTTTGCTGCAGGGGACCCGATCCTGCCCTCAAATCCTAAAGTGATCGAAGCGGTCACTGAAGCGCTCGCTTCGGAAATGATTCTCTATCCTCCTGTGGCAGGGTTGTCAGAGCTGCGCCGCGAAGCCGCTGAATGGGTGAATCAGCGCTATGGGTGCACATACACCGATGAAAATACACTCGTAGCTGCGGGCGGCAAATTTGTTATCTTCGCAGCGATGCAAATTCTTCTGAAGGAAGGCGATGAGGTCTTAATCCCCTCCCCTTATTGGGTTTCTTATCCGCAGATCACCCGCCTTTTCAAAGGTAAGCCCGTGATCTTGCCGACCCAAGCGGAAAACCAGTGGAAATTGACGCCGCACATCCTCAAACAGCATGTGAGCAGCCGCAGTAAAATCCTCGTTTTGAACAGTGCTTCTAACCCCACTGGAACCCTGTATCAAAAAGAAGAGTTAACAGCCCTTTTACAGATTGCGGAAGAGGCCGGCCTCTTTGTAATCTCTGATGAAGTATATAGCGAAATGGTTTATGATCAGCATCGGTTTTTCTCCTGTGGAGAGTTAGCCAAAGAGAGAGTTCTCGTCGTGCAAAGCTGTTCAAAAAATTTTGCCATGACCGGTTGGCGCATTGGGTTCGCTTTTGGTCCCGAAGACCTGATAAACAAGATGACCGATTTGCAAAGCCAATCGACCACAGGCCCCTCGATTGTCAGCCAGTGGGCAGCTCTTGCGGCGCTCAAAAACCGAGATGAAATCACCGATTTGTTGCGGAACACGATGCAGAAGAGAAGAGATCTGTTTTACGATTCGTTTAACCATCTGTTCGGATGCCAATTGAAAAAGCCGCAATCTGCCCTCTATGCATTTATTCCTGTCTCGGCCTTTGGAGTGACTATGAACTGCTCGGAACTCTGTACAGAACTCATGCAAAAGGCAAACATCGCCTGCGTGCCCGGTAGTGCTTTCGGGATGCCAGGATATGTGCGTTTTGCCTATGCAGAGGTGGAGGAAACTTTGATAAAAGGGTTGAAAGTGTTAAAAGAGACATTACAATGAAAAAAATCTCTGTCGCCCTTCACCCTCAAACCAAACCCGTAGAGATTATCTTCGGTTCCGAGTTTCTCTTTACTGAAAAAACAGTGAACAAGTTGAAACCTCTCGCCTCTCGATTTGCTCTCTTTTGCGACGCATCGGTTGCCAAGCTTTACGGGAATAAGTGGGTCTCGTATTTAAAAAAAGCCGGTCTTGAATGCGAACCCTTCATTTTCCCTCCAGGGGAACAAGAAAAGTCCCAGGAGAGAAAAACCGAACTGGAAAATCTCCTATTTTCTCAAAAATTTGGAAGAGATACCTGCATGATCGCCTTGGGAGGCGGAGTTGCGACCGATCTCGATCGGGTTTCTTGCTTCGACCTACTGCCGCGGCGTCCCACTCATTTTCGTTCCGACCACACTTCTTGCGATGGTCGATGCAGCGATCGGCGGCAAAACGGGGATCAATACGCGCTTTGGCAAAAATCTTCTTGGGACCTACTATCCGGCAGATAAAATCCTCATCGACCTCTCTTTGCTCTCCACGCTTCCTAAATCGGAATGGACAAATGGACTTGCCGAGGTGATCAAATACGGATTGATTCGTTCTAAGAAGCTGTTCGAGGCATTAAAAAAATGGGATCCGAAAAATCCCGAGAAGATAATCCAAGAATGCATTCAAATCAAAACAAAAGTCGTTAAAGAGGACTATGAAGAAAAAACGGGCCTCCGCCGCATATTGAACTTTGGCCACACCATTGGCCATGCAGTGGAGCTTTTGGAAAACTACCGAATTTCACACGGAGAGGCCATCGCGATCGGCTTGCTCGTTGAAAGTTATCTCAGTATGAAGATGGGCATCCTTCCCAAAGAATCTTTTCACGAAATCGACCAATTGATCCGGTCTTTCCCCTTTAAATTAAGTTGCGCAATCCGTAAAGATGCAATGCTTGCCGCCCTGGCTTCAGATAAAAAGGCAGCCAAAGGAAAAGTACGGTTTGTCCTTCTCGAGAAAATCGGCATTTGCAGCCCGTTCAATGGAGAATATTGCACTAAGATCCCCAATCCCATTCTGGACCAAGGGTTGAATTGGATGATCAAAGAATTTGGAGGCCGAAAATGAGTAAATTCCTAATTCGTCCTAGCACTGTTCAAGGCACTGTCATCGTCCCTGCTTCAAAGTCGCACACATTGCGCGCGATCCTGTTTGCTTCGATGGCAAACGGCATCTCCGAAATCCGCAATTTTTTACATTCCCCAGATGCCACGGCGATGATCGAGGCGATGCGTTTATTCGGCGCCTCCATCGAGATCACTGCTGATTTGCTCCGCATCCGTGGACTCGACGGCAAACTTACCGCTGCAGAAAATGTGATCGATTCCGGCAACTCCGGACAGGTGTTGCGTTTCGTCGGCGCCCTTGCCGCCCTCTCCCCTTCTTACACCATCCTGACCGGCGACCATTCGATCCGTCATAGCCGCCCGGTGAAACCCCTGCTCGATGCCCTTTCTCAGCTCGGCGCTACGGCCGTTTCCTCACGGTTGGACGGGTATGCTCCCATCCTGATTAAAGGCCCCATGCAACCCGGTTATGCACAAATGATCGGAGAAGATTCGCAGCCCGTCTCAGGCATGCTGATCGCCACATCATTTCTTCCCGGAAAGTCCACAATCGAAGTGGTAAGTCCCGGAGAAAAACCGTGGATCGATCTCACTCTGTTCTGGCTGAAAAAATTCGGCATTGAGATCACTCATCAAAATTATTCCCGCTATACGGTCCCGGGATCCGCACGCCTCGACAGTTTTTCCCTTGCCATCCCCGGCGACTTCAGCTCCGCCGCATTTCCCATTGCGGCAGCCCTCGTCACCAATTCGGAACTGACTCTCACGAACCTCGACATGAACGATTGCCAAGGCGATAAAAAACTGATCGAAGTCTTGCAGCAAATGGGGGCAAAGATCGATATCGACGATGAGAAGAAGATGTTGATCGTCCGCAAAGACAGCGCATTGAGAGGCCAGCGCATCGATGTCAACGACTTTATCGATGCCGTGCCGATCCTCTCCGTCATCGGATGTTATGCCGAAGGGACCACTGAGATCGTCAATGCCTCGATCGCGCGAAGGAAGGAATCCGATCGGTTGCATGCGATGGCTGTCGAACTGAAAAAAATGGGAGCCGCCGTCGAAGAAAAGCCCGATGGCCTGATCATTTCCCGCTCAACCTTGCATGGTGCTCAAGTCTCCTCTTGGCGCGACCACCGCATCGCCATGTCGCTTGTCATTGCAGCTCTTGGCGCCAGCAGCGAAACCGTGATCGAAGGCGCAGAATGCGTCGCTAAAACCTATCCCGCATTCGCCCATGATTTTCGCATGATCAAAGCATCAATCGAGGTGCAAACGTGAACCTTATCCTATTCGGTTATAAAGACTGCGGGAAGACGACGATTGGAAAAATGCTGGCACTGCGCATGAACCGCCCCTTCTTCGATACCGACCAGATGGTGGAACAACTCCATCAAAAATTGACCGGCGAACAACTCCCAACCCGCCAAGTTGTTAAAAAAATCGGCGAGCCGGCCTTTCGTCGTTTGGAATCCGATGTCATTCAGGAACTTAAGGGTGCTCACAACGCCATCATCGCTTTAGGCGGAGGCCTGATATTAAATCCTAAGAACGCTGCTTTTCTTGCAAAATTGGGACAGCTCGTTTATCTCAAAGTAAGTAAGGAGACCTTAAAAAGAAGGACGCTCAGCAAGGAGCTCCCTTCTTTTTTAAATCCAGAAGACCCGGAGGGATCATTTGAGCAATACTACAGGGAAAGGCAAGCCAAATATGAAGCGATTCTCGCCATATCGGTTGATTTGGAGGCTAAGACACAGGATCAAGTCATACTGGAACTCAGCGCGTTGATCTTAACGTTGGAATTGTGAACCTATTCCTAAATTGGAAAAACATGCTTTTTGAGTCTTTTTCCACATCTTTTAATGCCACTTCTTGGCCTACTTTCTCAAGTATGTCCTGCGAAGTGGCATTAAAATCTGTGAAAAAATCCTTCAAAAATCAAATTTTTCGAATTTCGGAATAGGTTCACTCTCATGGCCAGTAATTCTTTCGGTACTCTTTTTCGGATCATGACGTGGGGAGAGTCCCACGGAAAAGCGATTGGCGTCGTCATCGACGGATGCCCTGCAGGCCTCCCGCTTTCGAATGAAGAGATCAACTCTGAATTGTCCTTCCGCCAAGGTGGTAGAACCCCGTACGTCACCCCCCGCGGCGAAAAAGATGAAGCGGAGATCTATTCCGGGGTCTTCGAAGGCAAAACGACCGGCGCCCCCATCTCGATCGTCATCTATAATAAAGACGTCGATTCCTCAAAATATGAGCCGATCAAAGATCTCCTTAGACCTGGCCATGCAAATTTTACCTACCTCGAAAAATACGGCATTTTCGACTATCGAGGCGGAGGGCGTTCCTCTGCCCGCGAGACCGCTTGCCGCGTTGCCGCAGGCGCTGTCGCCAAGAAACTGCTCGCCCATTTCGGCATCGAAGTCGTCGCTTATATCAAAGAAATCGGCGGGATCCTCATCCCTGAACCCAGCTATGCTTCCCCCGCAGAAATGCGCAAGGCCACCCGCGAAAGCCCCATCTTCTGCCCCGATCCCAAAACAACAGAAAAAATGATCATCTCCCTCGAGAAAGCAAAAGAAGAAGGCGATTCGCTCGGCGGCATCATCGAAACTGTTGCCTTCCATCTTCCGATCGGCCTTGGCGATCCCGTTTATGAAAAGCTCGAAGCCAATCTCGCTAAAGCGATGCTCTCTCTCCCTGCAACGAAAGGGTTCGAGATCGGCTCCGGCTTTGCCGCCTCCCGCATGAAAGGTTCCGAGCATAACGATGCCTTTATCGTCGACGCGAACGGCCATGTCTCCACCGCCACCAACTTTGCCGGCGGAACCCTCGGCGGCATCAGCACAGGCTTGCCCATCATCGCCCGGGTCGCCTTCAAACCCACCTCCAGCATCAAAAAGCCACAAAAAACCGTGTCCGTGAAAAAAGAAGAAAAAGAGTTCAAACTTCCCGAAGGCTCACGCCACGATCCATGCGTGACCATCCGCGCCGTCCCCATCGTCGAAGCCATGACCGCGCTCGTCATCGCCGACGCGTTACTGATGAACCGTAGCTCCAGGCTTTAATTGCAACTATACGGCAGAGACTGATAAATTAAATCTCGGCGACCTCGGGGTTCTCGGTGGTTGTTTACCGCTTTGTGAACCCAGGCCTTAAGGCCTGGGATTATTATGGCGATTTGGGAGGGGCTTCGAACCCCTCCCAAATGTCGTTTTTTGAAATACCCGGCCCTTAAGGGCCGGGTTTCCGCCGGAGGACGGATGAACAACGCCGAGCTGAACGCCTTGAAAATCCTCCTAACTCGTTGAGTTGTTATCAGCTTGTTCAAATAATTATTATTAACGCAAGTTAAATATTTATGTTTACGTAAATATAAATTTATTATATAATTTATTAATGAAAAACAAATAATTTAAAAAGGAGCAATTATTATGAGCACAAAAGTAGCTATGCAGCCGCGCGAACCTTCTTCAACTTCTCATCAACTCTGTTCGCAGATCTTTCCCGATTCAGCTCTCAAATCCGACCCGGCGGAATTCACTTATTCCACAACAAATGATTACGGCAAAAAAATCCATAAGCTCTTATTTTGCAAACCCAAAGAAGGTTTCAGCAGCCATTTCTTTGAGAATATCAAGGAGATCGGCGCTATCGAGGGATTCGAAGTCGTCCCCTCACCAACGACTCATTGTTGCCGCGATCCCAAATTACGCGCTTCCGACAATAAAATTTTACAATCTGCGTGCGGAGATAATATTTACAAGGCGATTGGCCGATGCAAGAAACGGGCTGAATATTTGAAAAATCATTCCTCTGTTTGTACTGAACACCCTTCATTCAACAAAATTATGCTCGGATTGGTTGCTTTAGCAGACTTGCAAAGACTGGCCGATGAAGGAACTGATAAAAAAAACCTAAGAATATCACGACTTTATGTTGAGGGTGGGGACACTTTGCATCTTACTAATAAAAACGGCGTGTCCCAATATATTATCGGGGAGGACTTAGCCATCATCACTCATCAACAATTGCGCATGAACAAATGGTTTGATGACCCATCAAAGAATGAAGAAAATGTTATGGCAGAGGCTGCAATCTTCAGTAAATATGCCGATACCATTACTATGCCATACATATCTGGAGATACCTTTAAAAAAGTCCAGGCGCAAGGCAAAGAGATCAAGCAGGGGCTGTCTGATGATGAAACGCTGGCCACTCTTAAAGAAATGAACCACATGGGTCTTCTAACAAAGTTGAGGTTCACAACTGAGGAGCAGAAAACGAAAGGGCGCGAACTTGCTTCAGAATATTTAGCTCAAGCAGAATACGTTAAAGAGAGAATCTTCCCTGTTGAGCTTAGATGCGATGCTGAAAAAGTCATTTTTTCACCGCAAGTAGCTTACCACATTGACCTAGCGATGGCCCCGGGCCCTAAAGGGTCAATTTTCTTACAGGATTATGAAGCATCCGTCCGATTGGCAGAGGCGATCAAAGCGAAGTCTCAAGAACTCGATCTCTCTCGCGAGGATCTGGAACATCTTGACTCCTTCATAGAAACGACAAAGAAGGTCGGCAAAGATTTAAAGCCATTATTCGAGGAAGCAAAAAAACGGCTTGAAGCAGCGGGGTATACCGTCATCTCGATACCAGCCGCTTTCTATAGCTATCGCAAAGACAAGCCTTTTAACATCAACTTTTTGAATTGTATCACAGGTTATTCTGAGAAAACAGGCCATTTTTATGTGATTGCCCCAGGGACAAAAACGGAAGGGAAACTCGCTGACTTATTGATGGATAGCTTCGTAGAATTCCTACGTTCGCAATGCAATAATGTTGTTGTCTATTTTGCAGGGAGAGACCCCAATAATGCACGTGATTTTGCTGAGGCTGTTACAACAGCCAACAATGAAAATCAGCTGCTCGGACCTCATTGCCTGAGCTTCGAATTAGAAACTTCTGCCCACAAGACTAAGGTCACTTAAAATGGTCTAGTATCCCCTCGCAGGCGTCAAAGCTCATCTCTACGACGAGATCGAACGCCTCCTTGCCATCATAGTAAGGATCCGGAATATCCTGACCCTTGAATGTTTTTGCGTAAGCCGTGGCCAACATAATCTTCTCTCTCTCCTCTTCAGTCGCTGCGAGTTCTTTGAGAATATCTGCAGCATCATGGGTCACCGCAAAAACAATGTCAAATCGTTGAAAATCGCTCCGTTTGAAAAGCTTAGCAATGTGGTCTATTTTAATCTGTCTTTGTTCCGCTGCACAGGCCATGCGGGGGTCAGCCTGTTTGCCGATATAATAAGTTGTCAGGGCCATGCTATCGACAACGAAGAGGTCGTCAACCCTTCTTTTCTTGGCCAAAGCATTAAAGATCGCTTCCAGCGCGGGAGAACGGCAAATATTGCCAAAGCAGATAAAACAGAAGGAGTGAGACTCTTTATTCTTCGGTGACATCGGCGGCGCAGCGGAATCCATAGGTTCCATTCATGACTCCGGGATTGTTGCGATGGCGATGGGCGCACCGCATGTCTTCCTTGGAACTTTTCCAGCAGCCTCCTCGTAAGACGCGGTAGACGCCTTGTAGAGGGCCTTTGGGATTGTTGGGCTCTTGGACGGAGATGTCGTAATAATGGTATTCATACCAATCCTGGCACCATTCGTAAACATTGCCGGCCATATCATAAAGGCCAAGTCCATTGGGCGGATAACTCATGACGGCTGTTGTGTCAGAGCTGAAAAAATTGGCCTCGGAGCGTTCGATCTGGTTGCCTGTCGGGAAGACAAAATCTTCCCGTCCGCCGTAAGACGCGACTTCCCATTCGGCTTCTGTAGGAAGGCGCTTGCCGGCCCATTTAGCATACGCGACAGCACCATACCAAGTGACCCCGACGACAGGATGTTTAAGATAGCCCGACTCGATGTTCAATTTTCCGCCTGTTCGTTTGATGCGCGAATCTCTTAAGCGGATGATATCGTTGTTATTGCAATCTTTTTCTCCGCCCATCGCTTCTAAGAATAAAACAAACTGTTCGTTTGTCACTGGATAAACATCTATCGCGAACGAGGAAAGGTGGACGTCATGGCGGGGCATTTCATCTCTGCCTCCATGATGGCTTCCGCGCAGATAGGTCCCTGCAGGCACAATGACCATCTCGGTTTGCAGAGGTTCGATCTCTTTTTCCTCTTGAGGTTGGGGTTTATATTGAGCAGACTGTAGTCTCAGTTTGAAAAATGGCTCCGGGATCGGCTTCGAATGAGGGGCGGACAATCTCTTTGGGTTTTAGAAGCGGTTTAACCTGCAGCGAAGAGAGATTCGCAGAGACGGAAATCGCAGTAGAAGAAGCTTTCGAAGAATGATCGACATTTTCCTCGGCGATCGTCTTAAGTTTAGGAATCTGCATGCGAGGAGAAGTAGGAGAAGCGGAGGCGAGCAGCTCTTCGATGCGGGCGCATAAATTTTCCGGCCGCTTCAAAGGATCGGTCTGTAGCGTTCGGCAAATGAGGAGGTCCCAATTCCATTTCAAGTCGGGCGCTTTTTTCGAAGGCAATTCGAAATACCCTTCTGGAAACTCTCCTGTCAGCAAATAATAGAGTAAGACGCCAAAGGCATAAATATCCGATTTGATGGGGCTTGCCTTGGGATGGCCGATCACTTTTTGTTCAGGAGCTAAAAACACGAAGCTTTGGCAAAAAGAGCGATGCATTTCAGAGGTTTTTGTCGTGTCCCAGGGTCCTGCGGAGTATTTGTCATTTCCTGGTTTTTGAATGGTCAATCCTGCACCAGAAGCGAGCATCGTCGCGACACTGTGGTAAATGCGGCTTAAAGCGGCGAGCGGGCCAATCACGCGCGAGAGCCCAAAATCGGTGAAAAAAACTTGAAGCCCTTCTTTATTTTCTTTGACGACGATGTTATTGAGTTTGATCGCTCCATGGGCAACCGGTTCATTGCCCAAGAAGGCTTCATGGGCAAAATCGAGGGCGGAAGCGATTTGGCGGGCGATCCGAAGCATATCTTCTTCGGGAAGCCGATAATGTTTTTTGATGAAATATTGAGATAAGTTGGTCGAATGGTTGGCAGCATCGAGGATCGGTTCGCAGACGAGAAAATAAACACCGTCTGCAGAAGAGGCGTTATGGATTTTTGCAATATGGGGATGTTCGAGTTTGGAAAGAGAGAGGATCTCTTTTTCGAACCGTTTGATGAATTCTGCATCCGAAGAGAGTTCCTGCGGCAATATCTTCAAGATAAAAAGCCGCTTCATAAACCGATGCTCTGCCAAGAAGGTCTCTCCCATCGATCCCCGGCCGAGCTCTTGAACGAGCTGATAATCTCCTATTTGACGCAACGTCATGCCACCTCTTTTCGGGATGTAAATAAAAGTGCTAAGGTCAGATAAAAATGCTGCGAGGATTCATCTACTGCGTTGCCCTGCATCGCCAACCCCATAAAGGGGTTGCCTGCTTCGGGTTCCACTTGCGTGCGCCTTGTATCTGAACCCTCTCGCTATTTTTCTCTGAACTTAGCACTTTTAATTACACCCCTTTATAATGATTCTAAAGCCTTCAAAATCTGCCCTTTTTCAATGAGCGGAGATTCGCAGCGGTCCTGCCGGCAGATATAAACCGCAGTCTGGCCATCGATCGGATTTTTATCAACAAGTCCTGGAATCAATGCAGGAAGGATTTGGTCTTTCGGTTCTTTCCAGACGATAGCGATATGGGGGAGGAAACGGCCATTGAGGAGCTCTTGCATTTCATCGCGTAAACTTCCCTCTTCGTCCAAAGCGATCACAATCGTCGGTGCTTTAAGGTCCAAATAGCGCAAAAGATCAATTAAGTGATAGCAGGCGCCCGGTGGATAAATTTCGATGTAATGTTTTGCTGCCTTGAGGATATCTTCAGCCTCGTTCAAACAGATCGGATTCTGGGTGATTTGATAGAGCCGCAGCAGATTTTCACCATGGACCGCATTCCCGGAAGGTTCTGCGCCATCATAAAATTCACATTTTCTGATCAACAAGGCAGGATCTTCCAAATGGTAATAAAAAGCGCCCTCTTCCGCTTTGAATTCTTTGCGCAAAACCTCGGTAAGCTCAATCGCCCATTTTAACCACTGGGACCCGCAGCCTTCTTCGAAAAGGCTGATCAGCCCTTTGATC
This sequence comes from uncultured Verrucomicrobiae bacterium, assembly GCA_963698815.1. Taxonomy (GTDB): domain Bacteria; phylum Chlamydiota; class Chlamydiia; order Chlamydiales; family Rhabdochlamydiaceae; genus CAJCIW01. The sequence continues at coordinate 246,635 of CAVOSF010000006.1, read as the reverse complement.
AAAAAGGCATAATCGTCAATGCCTCCTTTGAATCGCGCTTCATTGTCCCGCCATCTTCGAAAAAGATGCCCCTCTTGCCAGAGATGGCTTTTAATGAATTCCGCCGCCTTGATGGCAGACTCTTTGAATCCGTTTTTCTTGAGCGCAGTTCCCGCTTTGACCATCGCATCGATCATCAGGCCATTCCAAGAGACTAAAATTTTATCGTCCTTAAACGGACGCTCCCTGACCTCGCGCCTCTTTAACATTTTTATTCTGGCCTTTTCGAGAAGAGAGCGCAGTTCTTCTGCTGGGATGCCGCGCAATTCTGCAAATTCCTCTAAAGGCAAAGGAATGTGAAGGACATTTCTCCCCTCGAAATTTCCTTCCGGCGTAATCCCAAAATAGTGGCAGAACAATTCCGCCTCTTCGTTAGAGAGGACTTCCCGGACTTCTTGAAACGCCCAGGTGTAATAGCGCCCTTCGTGCCCTTCTGTATCGGCATCTTGCGCAGAATAAAATCCCCCCTCGGGATGCGCCATTTCATCTAGAATGTAATCGAGGGTCTGTTCACAGACGATGCGATAAGATTCTTTCTTTGTGTATTTACAAGCATCGAGATAAGTCCTTGCCAGGATCGCATTATCGTAGAGCATCTTCTCAAAATGAGGGATCATCCAGCGTTCGTCGATGGCATAGCGGGAAAAGCCGCCACCAAGCTGATCGTAAACGCCGCCGCGCAGCATCATGTCCAAAGTCAATTCCGCACAAAACAGAGCGCGGCCCTCTCCTTTGGTCCGAGAAAATTCGAGTAAAAAAATCGATCTGGTAACCCATTGGAAATTTAGGTTCGCCTTTCAATCCGCCATAGACTGGATCGGTCAAATCAAAGAGCATCTCGACAGAGGCCGTCAGATTCTGCTGCGTCGGCATTGTATCGCCGACAGATTTTGCAGACTTCTCAAAAATTTCGACGATCTTGTCGGCTTGATCGATGAGCTGTTTGCGCTCTTCGCTTTGCCACAGCTGTTTGATGTGCTGGATGAACTGTTTCATCCCAATCAACCCCCGCCGATTTGCCGGAGGCAAATAGGTCACGGCGAAAAAAGGCTTTAGATCAGTGGTCAAGATCAAATTTAAAGGCCATCCTCCTGCAGAGGACATCAATGCCTGCGCAAACTCCATGTAGATGCTATCGACTTCAGGAAGCTCTTCCCGGTCGACTTTGATATTGACAAAAGTCTCATTCATCAACTTGGCGATTTCGGGATTTTCAAATGACTCCTTCTCCATGACATGGCACCAATGGCACGTCGCATATCCAATGGAAAAAAAAATCGGCTTGTCCGCTTGTTTGGCCAGATCAAACGCTTCTTGTCCCCAAGGATACCAATCGACAGGATTATGGGCGTGCTGCAGCAGATAAGGCGACTTCTCGTGGATCAGGCGATTGGTGAATTGTGGAGTCGACATAAAATCATCTAGCTCGATTAAAGGATGCCAAGAAATTTCGCTAAATACCAAGCGATGACGAGCACAAGGGCCGCCGCTCCCGCCCAAATCAAATTAGGCAGCCATTTCACTCCTCCTCCCATGCTCCCTCGCACTTCCAACGTGCCAATCCCATAAGAAAATTCATGTTTTTCTGCTGGCATGCGAAAAGCAGCAGGATTTTCTCGGATCATCCTCTCGATATCGATTCCCAAAAATTGCGCGTATTGCTTGATGAATCCCAAGGCATAAACCCCTGAGATGTATTCGTGTATCTGCCCTTCTTCGATCGCTTCGAGATAGGCTGAACGGATCGATGTCGAATTTTCGACTTCTTTTAAAGAAAGATTGAGTTCTTTGCGCTTTGTCTTAAACATATCCCCGATGCGTTTTAGTTCTTCGCTCATACTCCTCCGAAATGATGACAGTTCATAAGAACTACTCTAATCTTGTTTTTTTTCTAAATCAATGCGAAAATGGACAGATTATAAAAAATTAAATTTAATTTCATGGCCTCTGAAAAAAATTCTTGCTTCGTCGCCGCCATCAGCCTCGATCTCGCGGATAAATTGCGCAATGATCTGATCGAACAGGGCTTTCAGATGACAACCCCTGCCCATACCGTTTTTTCCGCACAGAAAAAAGGGGTCTCCTGCACTCTTTATACCTCCGGGAAACTGACGGTTCAGGGTAAAGACATGGACGAATTCATCACGTTCTATCTCGAACCAGAGATTCTTAAGACGCTTGCCTTTTCTTATCCGGAAACACAAGTGAATTTAGCTCCCCATATCGGCATTGATGAATCGGGCAAAGGCGATTTCTTCGGGCCTCTGTGCATTGCCGGCGTTCAAGCGGACGAGGCCAAGATCAAAGAACTTCTCTCCATAAACGTGAGAGACAGCAAACGGATCTCCGATAGCGTCGTCCGAAAGCTCAGCGGCAAGATCAAAGCCGTTTGTCCGCATGCGATCGTGTTTATTTCTCCCAAAAAATACAATGAGCTTTATGGCAGCTTTCACAATCTGAACCGCCTTTTGGGTTGGGGTCATGCGACAGCCATTTTAGAACTTGTTAAAACGGGCTGCTCAGAAGTCATCATCGACCAATTTGCAAGCGAGCACGTCGTGATCGATGCCCTGAAGCAAAAGAAAGTGCAAGTCTCGTTGACGCAGAGGCATCGTGCGGAAGCTGATCCCGTCGTCGCTGCCGCCTCCGTGCTTGCACGCGCTGCATTTCTCGAAGGACTCGAACGCTTGAGCGCGCAATTCGGTTTTGACCTTCCCAAGGGAGCCTCCCCTGCGGTTGTGAAAGCCGGTAAAGCGCTCGTGCAAAAATACGGCCCTCAGATTTTAGAGCAAGCTGCGAAACTGCATTTCAAAACCAAAGATGAAGTTTTAGCGTGAACCCAGGCCTTAAGGCCTGGGATTATTATGGCGATTTGGGAGGGGGTTCGAACCCCTCCCAAATGTCGTTTTTTGAAATACCCGGCCCTTAAGGGCCGGGTTTCCGCCGGAGGACGGATGATCAAGTATCTGATTTTGAATAATCTCATTCTTGTCGATACGTGCGAGGTGCATTTTAGCCCTGCGTTCAATGCCGTGACCGGAGAGACGGGCGCAGGGAAAACTGCCCTCATCGAAGCGATCGGGTTAGGTTTAGGAGACCGGGCTGATAGCGGACTCATCCGCAAAGGATGCGACCGCGCTTTTATCGAAATCGCCTTTGAAATCGAGGAGGTAGTATCGCTTAAGGCTATGCTCGAGGATGCGGGGATAGAGATCGATACTGGAGAACTTCTAGTAATACGGAGAGAGATTTCCAAAGAAGGCAAGAATCGCGCATTTATCAACTGCAAATCAGTTCCCCTCCCCTTTCTGAAAAAATTCGGCGAAGAATTGATCGACCTGATCGGTCAGGGTGCGCATCGCTCTCTTCTTCACAGCGATGCCCAGCGCAATCTCATCGATCTATACGGCGGCCTGAAAGCAGAGCTCAAAGCCTTCCAATCCGCCTACGCGGAAGAAAAAGAGCTCCAGAAGAAATTAGAAGATCTGAAGCAGCGTTCTTTACATCGAGAACGAGAAGAAGAGACTTGGCACTTACAGCTCGAAGAGATCGAAACGGTCGGGCTCAAACAAGGCGAAGAGGAGGCTGCGTTTGAAAAGTATCGGCGACTTGCCAATGCCCAAGAAATTTCAGAAAAAACAGAAATGATGATCAAGGGGCTTTCTGAAAGCAGCTCTGCAGTGTTGCCCCAACTTAACCGCTTCCAAAAGACATGTGAGTCCCTTGCGAGTTATGACAACTGTTTTGAAGAGTTTCGCAAATGGATTCAGGAGTCCCAGATCGCCCTTTCAGAAGTCGTACGATCTTTGCAGTCGCAGGAGTTCGTCAATGACCCCAATACCTTTCAATTTTTAGAAAATCGTCTGAATGAGATTGCGCGTTTAAAACGAAAGTATGGCTCCACTTTCGAAGAGATTGAAGCTTACCGCATTAAAATCAAAACAGAACTTTCACAACTCGAGAACTTATCTGAAGACATTAAGAGTCTCGAATCTGCATTGTTGGCTGCGCAAAACTCAACACATTGGCATGCCCAAGAACTCACTCTGAAGCGCAGAGAAACAGCCCTCCGCCTCCAAAAAATTCTCACCTATCAACTTCAATCCCTCAATATGAATGGAGCCGAAGTGACCATCGAAGTGCTGTCCCAGCCCCGCAATCAAACTGGCGACGACCTCGTCCAGTTTTGGCTCAAAGCCAACATGGGCGAACATCCAGGCCTTGTCAAAGAACATTCGAGCGGCGGTGAACTATCCCGCCTTTTATTCGCCATTAAAGTTGTCCTCGCAGAAAAAAATAATACCCCGACATTGATCTTCGACGAAGTGGATGCCAACGTCGGCGGCAAGACCGCTTCGATCATGGGTGAAAAACTCCAAGAACTAGGCAAACACCGCCAAGTGATTTGTATCACCCACTTCCCTCAAGTGGCCTCGAAAGCCGACACTCACTTCGGCGTGCAAAAAATAGAGGAAAATGGGCGCACGAAGAGTCTAGTCCGCGTTCTATCTAAGAAAGAGCGCGAACAAGAACTGCTCCGCATGCTGGGTGCAGATCCCGCGCTAACTGTTATACCGAAGTGAACCCCGGCCTTAAGGCCGGGGATTACTTCGGTATAGATCTTTTCAGGGGAGATCGGGGGAATAGAGAGCTCTCATATTCCGACCGACGAGAGTTTTTTCATTTTCATCGGCTGTGTACCATAGATGACGACCCATCTCAGGAAGCTGGAATTCGAACAATTCGATCGCCGAGATGCGGATTCCCTCCTCACCGAAAGCCCTGTTATTATTAAAGGCTTGTTTGACTCGAGCGAAATCATCTCGTCCGCCAAAGAGAATGAAAAATAGCTCGCGAGGCGTTAAAGTGGGTTGATCTTTTTTTAATTCTTCTTGGAAAAGATGGATGATCCGTGAGAGGCGGTCAAGCTGCAATTGACAGGCTTCTTTGGAAATTCCGGAGCGAGCCTGTTGTATTTCCAATTTTTTTAATAACTTTTGGTCCGAAAACAGAAGCAAGGTGGATCGATCAAAGGGCTGGGCGCATTGAGGGAGCCCGAATTGCCACATGCGTAAATCCCAAAAATTGTTGGACACGGGCATCGAGAGTTCATCGTCAAAGTCCCAAAAATTGGTAATGGTGTTAGTGATGGGATCAATAACAGCAAGCGTATTACCCGATGAGCAGTCTTTGGAACCTTTGAGGATTCCAAGAAGGGCGTAAAGGTGCGCAACAATCTTTGGAGCACTTTTTAATAGCGCTCCTCCATTGGGGTTTTTGACAATCAGGTCATAGACGCGTGGGCAATTGTTTTTCCATAATTGCAACGAGCCTTCCATTTTCGAAGAAAGAAAGTGTTGTTTAAAAATGCGGGAATTGAGGCAGTTTTGGAACCCCTTTACCTTTTGAGAGTCTGTCGTTGAAAACCCTCCATAATTGTAAAAGAGTTTTTCTCCCAGATCTGGGGTGTCGTGGTTTTCCCCGTATAAGCGATATAACTCGTAAAATAATGACCTTCTCAATTCTGCAGGAAACAAATTGTGATTGAATAAATCGAAAGCGCGTTGTCTGTACTTCATAGCCGTCACGGATTGATCCTTTTCTTCATGGCATTTAGCTAAAAGGAGTTGATTTTTGACCTCAATAGACAGTTTTTCGGGAACTGACGTTGCCATGTATTTCGTTGGGGCCGTCATGCTAAATCCTAAAATACGATCGAATTGAAACCCAAAAATCTCCTTCGCAGCTTTGTCTTTAGAAAGAGATTTGAACTTCGCCTGCTTGTCTTCATAAGAAGGAACCACATTAATTCCTTTCCACAAGCTTTCAGAAGCAGTATGCAAAGAATTTCCAAGACTCATTTCTAAAACCATTTTTTCCATCGATCTTAGAGTCAAGTGATTAGAAATATCTGCTTGAGTAGGATGAATGCACTCTCGTTGCAATGTGCAATCAAGCAAAATTCCGCTCGCCTTTTTATCGCCTTCTTTCAGTATTTGTTGAACAAATTGCAAAAAATTTGATATCCGGAGAACAGATTGCTTGTCTAGTGTAGGACAGGTCAATAATGCAATCTCTTTTGCTTTCCATAACCGGCTTCTTGCATCACACACCTCGTAACACAGTTGTGATTGAGGATAGAATGTATTCCATTGGATCTTAAGCTGCCCTAACAAGCTGATTAATTTTCCTCTAATTAATAGTTCAGAACTTAAGCTCGGTGAAAAGAGATTTTCAAATGCCAGTGGGCAATGATCGATGAGCAAATCCACTGTTCGTTTTTGTTCCGACTGGAGTGAGTGAAAAAGATCTGACCTTTTTTTCTCAATCAACACTTTGATTAGCCTCGCAGAGTCGTCATACAAATGGTATTTTCCCCATTCTTTATCCCATTTTGCAATGAGGACGCCCTCGCTTAAGGCAGCTTCTTTTACATTCGATTCAATCTGCTGCAGAGTATTGGAATCGAACTCGCCCATGAGTTCTTTAAGCTCCTGATCCGAAAGGAGCTTCAGCTGCTCAACTTTAATTAATAGTTCAGAATTCAAGCTCGGTAAAATGAGATTTTCAAATGCCAGTGGGCAATGATCGATGAGCAAATCCACTGTTCGTTTTTGTTCCGACTGGAGTGAGTGAAAAAGATCTGACCTTTTTTTCTCAATCAATACTTTGATTAGCCGCGCAGAGTCGTCATACAAATGGTATTTTTCCCATTCTTTATCCCATTTTGCAATGAAGACGCCCTCGCTTAAGGCAGCTTCTCTTACTTTCGATTCAATCTGCTGCAGAGTATTGGAATCAAACTTGCCCATGAACCCTTTAAGCTCCTCGGTTGAAGGCATTATGAAGCAGAATGGAAAATTATTATTAACTGAAGACATGATTTCAATTTAATTTAGTAATATGTATAAATTATAACAAATATTGTATTTTTAATCAAACAACGTTAATTATAAAATTATTTAAAATAATACACATGACGTACTGAAAAATATATTTTTAAATTGACAGGCTCCAGGAAAAACCGGGAGATTAGTCTAAGAAACGTTTCTTAATCCGTCCTCCGGCGGAAACCCGGCCCTTAAGGGCCGGGTATTTCAAAAAACGACATTTGGGAGGGGTTCGAAACCCCTCCCAAATCGCCATAATAATCCCAGGCCTTAAGGCCTGGGTTCATAATGGGATTTATTCACCTCTTCAACACACTCAGAATCAAGTAGTTGCAATAGTATAGAATACTTCCAGGTCTTCATGAAAGCCATCGGGGCGATTGACGCTCTCTAATTCTTCCGTCAATTCAGATTGGATCAGATCGAGCTGCTCATCATTCAATTTTTCCAGAACGCTGCGCGAGCCGCGTTTCCATAGACAGTCCCACCAATGGTCGAAATTCGCATACAGATGCTCAAGCCTATCATGCACGATTTGAACGGCCGAAAAACCGGTTTCTTTAAACAGAACGTCCAATTCTTTGGCCGATGGCATCGGATGCGCAGTAAATTCGGGATCAACCCCTGCGGAACGAAGTTTCCCTTTCAACACCTCTCTTGCCATCCCCGTTTTACTCCACGTCGATGCGGCTATTTTACCACCGGGTTTTAAGACGCGACGGAATTCTTGCAGGGCTTTTTTAGGATCGGGGAAAAAAAAGAGGGCAAATCCACAAGTGATGATGTCAAACGAATGATTTTCAAAACTCAGTTGTTCCGCATCCATGCAAAACAAAGAAACATTCGGCGCTTGGATCTCTCGTTTTGTTTCTTCGATCATCCTCGGGCTGATATCGATCCCCACGGCTTTGCCCTCTTTGCCAATGAGAGGCAAAGCCCGCTTCAAGATCGCCCCGCGGCCTGTGGCCACATCTAAAATACTTGCCCCGGAGAATCCATCGACATGAGAAAGCAGCCGGTCTGCAAAGATATCAAAATAATGGCTGCCAAAACCTCCATAGACGGAGGCGTTGCGGTCAAAAACTCCCGTGATGTGCTCTTTGAAGTTCATATTCACATTTTATCCTCGAGTCTCTTTTTTTAAAATCCTCAACCCTTCATAATCTCCATTTCATGAAGCTGCGCTATTTGATCCCGGTCTCCTTTTTATCCTCATCCTATCTCTTGGTCACGGACTACTGTTTCATCGATAAAAAAGACCCATGGCATTTCTCCGGAGAATACCGCGATGTCGGGAAAGCAAAATTCCGCACGCATTCGGTGCGAGGCACTCGTGCCGCTTACGAAGATGCCCATGCCTTTCTCTACTATTCCCACTATCTTACCGACCATAATGCCTTAAGTTGGCAGGCCGGCTATTCTTTTTTGGACTTTAATTGGTTGAAAAACCCGCGCTTTAAAGATAGCGGCTACCACTTTGCCAATGCATCTCTTGGCTGGGTGACGACATCGCTCAAGAACTGGCGTTGGGTCTTTATCGTACTGGGGTCTCCGTCGATGCCCAAACGTTTGATTTCGAGCAATCCGGAGTCTATTACGGGCTGATGTGGGGCCGCTATCAATCTTCACGCACTGTTGGCCTGCATATCGGCTGGGCCGGTTATGCCGGCGTTGAGAACGGCTATCTGCTTCCCATTGTCGGGATCGACTGGCAAGCCGCCGCAAAATGGAGAGTGAACGCGATCTTCCCCATCAATTTCTCCATCGAGTACTACTTTGATCAATATTGGAAGACGACCCTCGAAATCGCCACTTTCGGACGGCCCTATCGTTTCCCCATCCGCATCCACAGAGGGATCGGCCAATACCGCAATGGGATCTTCGAGATCTATTCTATCGGGACAGAGCTCGACCTTAAATTCCACTCAGGAAGCGCCCTTTGGGCTTCCGTCGGGGGCGGCTGGAACTATGGGGGTTGGATTTTGATCAAGAACCACAACAACGAACACGGCAAGTACTATAAGTTCGACGGCGCTCCCTATGTCCAAGGGAAACTGGCTTTTTCGTTTTAATTTGGGTACAAAATCTAGGTTATAAGGAGAAAAGTCCGCAACTTTGTATCTATTTCATAATCAATAATTTATGAATTAGTTTCTGTAACACAGACACCCACTTGACTCTAATGGGTGTTTTTGTTACACTAAGCTTATGAATCAATCAAAGTACATTTTCGCGCTTCAGGGATTGTCAAAGAACCTGGTTTTCTCTTCAGCCGAAGGGAGAAAAGCAGGGATTCCTTCACGGATGCTTGGTTATTTTTGTTCAAAGGGGCATATCGAGCGAATTGGGCGGGGAATTTATAAGATAAAAGATGTCAATTTTGGCCGCGATTTTCAATGGGAAGACCTCGCACTGACTACTTTGAGCATTCCCAATGGCGTCATCTGCCTTATTTCTGCACTCAGTTATTATGGTTTAACAGACGAAATAATGCGGGAGTTCTGGATTGCTGTCCCCCACTCTACGACTTCGCCTATTCGAGACAATGTTCATATTGTCCGCATGCGAAATATGACTTTAGGGAAAACGACGATTTCCCTTGGCAATCAAAGGTTAAAAATTTTTGATCGAGAGAGAACGGTCATAGATGCTTTTCGCTACCTAGATAAGGAAATTGCGTTAAAAGCTTTACAGGATTATTTAAAACCAAGTAAAGAAAAAAAGCCTGACATCAACAAACTTTTAAAGTATGCTAAGGCGCTTAGAGTCAACATCACTCTTTATATTTCAGCTTTCTTATTATGAAGTCTGCCCTCGAATAATCGATCAAAGAAAAAATCAAGATATTGGCCAAAGAACGAGAAACATCATTCTCAGAGCTTTGGACGAATTTAATATTGGAAAGATTTCTAACTCGTGTTTCGCGTTCTCCTTATAGAGATAAATTTGTCTTGAAGGGAGGAACTTTGTTGGCGAAATACCTTCCTCTGGGCAGAGAAACCCAAGATTTGGATTTTTTCCTTCAGAAATTGGCCAATTCTGAACAGTCATTGAAAAAGATTTTACAGGCGATTTGCAATATTGAAGTCGATGATAGTTTTACATTCGAGATAATCAATATCAAACTTAGGACGCAGGTGCATTTAGCGTATACGGGAGCCGAAATACTGCTTCTGGCAAAATTCGGAGCCACTCGAACACCTATGCGCATGGATCTTGGATTTGGGGACATCGTAGATCCAATCGATTTTTCAATCGAACTGATTACTACTTCCAAAGGGCCTCTTTTTGAAAACCAAATCTCATTGCGCTGCTATCCAAAGGAGTTTATCTTTGCAGAAAAATTAGAGACCACGGTTATTCGTGGAAAAACCAATACTCGAATGAAAGACTTCCACGACCTTCATTCATTAATATTCTTGGGAAATCTCGATAAATCTCTCACTGGAAAGGCCGTTCAATTGGTTTTTCATCACAGAAAAACCCCTCTCGAAAAAATTCCGATTGCATTTGATCAAGCTACATTAGAAACGCTTGGGAAGAGTTGGAATTTATATCGCCGGAAACTGAAAACGCAAAAGGGCGCTCTTCCTTTACCAGAATTCATGGAGGATTTGATCATTGCACTCAATCAATGGCTCAATGAAAAAGTATCCTTCTAGTATCTACTGCGCCAGCTGGAAAGACTCGACGAAGGTATTATAGTGGATCTCGTCGTAGTTTTGGACTTCGCATTCCATCGCCATCAAGTAGAGGCTGTTTTTCACCATGAGTGCGCGTCCTTTGAAATAAACGCTTCCGGTGCGGATGAAGAAATCCAGGGCTTCGTGGCCGCCGACAAGAGAGAGGTCGGCAAAGATCAATTGGTTATTGGGATTATGGGTGAGGATGCCGTTCAAAAAGCCTTCCAAGCTCATGCGCGCATAAGTTTCATCGACGAAATCAGGGTATTGGGCAATGAGAAGAAGGAAGACGGTTTTTTGGTCCATCGCTGAGATATAGGCATCGTACTTCAAATCAAAGCCTTCTTCGGGCAGGCGCATTTTTTCAGAGAGATGGTCTGGGTATTTGGGGAATTTCATCGTGCATTTGCCGACCACGGAATGGAACTCTTGCCAAGCTGAAAGTTGCCCCTTTTGGGATTGGGCAGTCGCTTTGTCTTGGGCTTTAGCGGCAATTTCAGCTTTGTCATTGCTAGCACTCAATGGGTTAAAAGCCATGATGATAGCTGCTGCTGTGGCGATGGCAACCCCCTTGATTGCGTCGAAAATATTTCTTTCCATACCCTCTCCCTTACTTATTATTGATGAATTGTTCCTGTTCCAAATAAAGCCCATCCCACCAGCCAAATAATCCCGATGACGATGACAAATGGGATCAACACATTAAGCAGCGCCTTCCATGCCGAAAACCCTTGAACTTCTCCTAATCCTGCAGCAGAATGATGAACCCCCAGATCGAAGCGACTGCCTGAATCAAAAAGATGATGAAAACGATTCCCGCTTGAAACCCGATGAAGCTGGTCTCAGCAAACTGTCTGTAGAAGATGGCCCCGCCAAACACCAGAAGCAAAACGATCTTTGTCAAGATCGTGACGATATTGGGGACGTTCGACCATGCAACAGCTGTTCGGATCGTTTGGAAGCTGCCTTTTCCTCCGATCCAGCGTCCCGTCACATGTAATAACCAGGTCGAAATCGAGATCCCGATCATTCCTAAAAGTGTGCAGATAATGAGTGAGCCGATCAAAATTGCCCAGACGGGAACACTGCTCCCTAAAGAAAAATTCTGAGACAGATCTAGCGCTAATGGGAATCCATAGATTGCAGATAAGAGCAGAAATCCATACTTCGGATCCGCTTTGACAATCGATCGAACAGTCTGCCTCGGCTCAGTCCATATACTCAGCCAAGGGTTTCCTTCCGGTTTTCTAGCCACGGGCTCCTCCTGCAATCAAGTAATTTGCTTTTATTTAAAGTTGAGCAACTACTTTATTTATTTCCCCTTGTTTTAATAATATAAACAAACAAATAACTATTCAATAAAATAATAAACAAAAACTAACTAAAATAGAAAAGCGTTCGGTGAACACCGAACGCTTAAACAGAATAGACCTTTGAAGGTGTTAACTAGTTACTCATTGACCCCTTCATCATCATTCGAATCCTCTTCATCCATGATGATAATATCCTCGTCGACTTCGCCTACATCCTCGTTGTCCTCGTCCGAGATATCGGATACCTGTCCTTGAGAGTGGGACCCTGCGTTTCCGTGGGAAGCGGCAGAAATGCCTAATAGAATGATTGTGAGAAACTGCAACATGATTGCTCCTTTTTAGATTGAGTTTATTGCATACAAACCATTAAGAAGCAACAGAAAATATTAATATTGAAAACTAATTTAATATTAATTATTTTATAATTATGACCATACATGGTTAATTTAAGGAAATTATGGCGCCAAGATTGAGAAGAATGAAAAAATATTATCCTAGAAGAAGAATAAAAGGCCTCGATCTCTACAAACAAAGCCTGCATGATTTAAAACACAAAATCAGCTCCGATATTGGGAGTTTGATCGTTCTCGTCGAACAAGGGAATCAGGATCAAATTACTTCTGCGCAGCAAAAGGCTAAAAGTGATTTCCTCAAACACTCCTCTGAAATGCAAAAAATTGCGCAAAAAATGGGAGAGAAATACGCGCGGGCCGTTCGCGATTATCTCGACAGCGTGGATACGATCGTCCATTCTGATCCTCAATGGCTCGACACAGCCAAAATCAACCATTGCTACACAATGTCAGAGCGCCTAGAAAGGGAGCTCGCTGCGGCTTAAAGGATGGATTCTAGGGCTGTATTCAGGGCTGCATAACGAAAAACATAGCCTGTGTTGAGTAGTTTCTCCGGGATGGCGCGTTGGCTGGAGAGCATCGTCTCTTTTGCCATTTCGCCAAAGACCGCTTTGAAAAGCCAGGCAGGAAGATGAAAAAATGCAGGACGGCCCAATTTTTTGGCCAAAATGCGGGTAAATTCAGCTTGGATCACAGGATGGGGAGCAGTAAAATTCACAGGCCCATCAATCCCTTCTCTCATCAGGCAATGGGTGCAAGCCCCTAATACATCATCCAATGCGATCCAACTCACCCACTGGCCCCCTGGGCCTATCCGTCCCCCAAGCCCCAGCCGCATCGGCCCCAGCATCTTTTTCAGCATGCCCCCATTGGCGCCGAGCACTACCCCAAAACGGGCATGGACGACACGCGTACCTCGGTTTTCGATCGCCTCCGTTGCTTTTTCCCACTTTCCGCAAAGATCGGCTAAAAATCCCTTTCCTTGGGCGCTGTTTTCTGTCAGCTCTTCTTCTCCGCGGTCGCCGTAGTATCCGACCGCCGAGGCGCAAAATAAGGTCTTGGGAGGCTGATATAAACGGCATAAGACTTGAGAAAGCAGCCACGTATCTCGGCAGCGGCTTAAAAAAAGGCGGTCTTTGGTCTTTTGGGTCCATCGCCCTTCCGCAATTCCCGCTCCTGCCAGATGGACGATGGCGTCGAACCCCTCAAATTCCTCTTTTTTTATCGCTCCATGGGAGGGATCCCAATGGATGGCATCCTCAGCAAGGTCATCCTTCCTTCGGACAAGCCGGATTACCTCGTGCCCGGCACCCTGCAGAAAAGGTTTAAGACGGGACCCGATGAATCCGGAAGATCCGCTGAGCAAGATGCGCATGCTTTAATTATTTTCTGCACTTTTCAGTATCGCAGCAAAGATGTTTGCAGCGGCAAGCCAGGCGCAAACTCCAAAGGCCAGCGAGCCCGATAATGGCATAAATAAAGCGGCTCAGCCAGGATTCATTTCCTTTGAAAAGCCAGGCGATAAGATCAAACTGGAAAAAACCCCAAAGGCCCCAATTGAGCGCCCCGATGATGATCAGAATAAATGCAATGACATTCAAGCATTTCGTACATTTCATATTCCACCTTCCTCCCTTTTCTTTATGTTAATTTTTTTAAAAATGAAAGGCAACATTTCTCTTTACAGGAGCCGCAGAGAGGAATATCATAGAGCCTCTAAAGGGGATTTATCATGGCAGAATTCAACGAAGAAGAATTGAATAAGCTGACCAAGCTGTGCCGGATCGAGTGTACAGAGGAAGAAAAAAAAGCGCTCCATCAGCAGCTCGCAAAGATTTTAAATCACATGAAGCTGCTTGATGAGGTGGACACGGAAGGCGTGGAGCCTTGCTACCGCGTGCTAGAAACCCTGAGCAATGTGATGCGCGAAGATGAAATTGGAGAGATCCTTCCGCGGGATCTCTTCTTGGCCAATGCCCCAGCTCATGTAGGCGGAATGATTCGCGTTCCACCTGTAATTAAATCTGTAAACCCTTGAAGGCTCCTATGAGACTATCCCACTATCCAAAATATTTGCTTTTCGTGTCTTTTTTGCCATATTTCGAAACCGCTTCTTGGTCTACATATTCAAGTATGTCCTGCGAAGCGGTTTCAAAATCTGACAAAAAATCCAACAAAAATCAAACGTTTGAATAGTGGGATAGTCTCATGCATCGCTTATCCGCCCAAGCCTTAAGAGAATTATTTGCCAAAGGCGAAGCCTCCGCAGCCGACATTGCGGAAAAGACGCTTAAACGGATCGCCCATCATGACGTCCAAATAGGCGCTTTCCTCGCACTGCTTTCGGAGCGAGTCATGGAAAAGGCCAAAGCGTTGGACGCAAAGAGAAAAGCGGGCAAGCCGCTTGGAAAACTCGCAGGCGTCCCTGTAGCCCTCAAAGACAACATGCACATCAAAGGGGAAATCTCGACCTGCGGCTCCCGCTTTTTACAAGATTACCGCGCGGTATTCGATGCCACCGTCGTTAAATTGCTCGAAGAACAAGATGCGCTGCTCATCGGCAAGACCAATATGGACGAGTTCGCCATGGGCTCTTCGACGGAAAATTCCGCTTATCAGCTGACTAAAAATCCATGGGACTTGACCTGTTCCCCCGGAGGCTCCTCCGGCGGATCTGCCGCGGCCGTCTGCGCGCGTTTTTGCCCGATTGCTCTCGGCAGCGATACAGGCGGGTCGATTCGCCAGCCTGCGGCCTTTTGCGGCGTCGTCGGATTCAAACCGACGTACGGACGCGTGTCGCGCTACGGCCTTGTCGCCTTCGCCTCTTCTTTGGATCAGATCGGGCCGTTTACGCATACGGTCGGAGATACGGCGCTTGCGATGGAAGTGCTCGGGAGCCATTGTGCGCATGACTCGACAAGTATGAATGTGGGACCCGAAGAGTATCTTAAAAAAATGCAGGGAGAGATCCGCGGCCAGACTATTGGCGTGCCGTGGCAATTTCTCGATCAGCTGCAAAACAGTGCGAAAGAGCATTTTGAAAAGTCGATCGAGATATTTAAAAGCCTCGGTGCCAAGATCGTCGATGTCGATCTCGATCTGCTCAAACACTCGATTGCCGTCTATTACATTCTGGCTACTGCAGAAGCTTCGACCAACCTCGCCCGCTTCGACGGCATCCGTTATGGCAAACGCTCTGCTCGCGCGCAGACGCTCGAAGAAGTGTACGACTTTTCTAAACAGGAAGGATTCGGCCCGGAAGTGAAAAAACGGATCCTCCTCGGGACCTATGTGCTCTCTTCAGGATTTCAAGATGCGTTTTATAAAAAGGCCCAAAAAGTGCGCACCTTGATCATCCAGAGATTCAAAACCGCCTTCGAAAAATGTTCGATCATTGCGATGCCGACCTCACCCTTCACGACATTTCCTTTGGGAGGCATCCAAGACCCGCTGCAAATGTATCTGCAAGACGTCTTCACGATCGCTGCGAATATGGCCGGCCTCCCCGCCATCAGCATCCCCAGTGGATTCGATGCGAACAACCGCCCCTATGGCCTCCAATTATTGGGCCCGCAATTGCAGGATGCGAAAGTTCTGCAGTTTGCCCATGCCTTTGAAAATGCCGCTCCATTTGCGCAAAAAATCCCTCCACAATTTGAGTAAGTAAGGGAGCTGAAATAGTTATAATGAGATTCAAGGAGCTTTTCGATGAGATTTCACATCAGACGACGAAGACAATGTATACCGAAAATGATTCAAAAGTTGGGAATTTGGCAAGGCGGCTGCGCAAATTTTTTGTCTGGAGCGAGCGACCATTGTGCAAGCACAAGGCGCGAGTGAAGACAAAAAATGTGCTGCATAGCCAACGCAGCCAAAAACCAACTTTTGAGTCATTTTCGGTATATAATCACATTGGTGAGAAGGCTGATGTGAAAGATCGCGAAAAGAACTTGAAGATCATTATAAATATTTAAGCGAGCTTACTTAATTATGACAGATATCCTTTACGAAAACTGGGAACCCGTCATCGGCCTAGAGATCCACGTCCAGCTCAAGACGAAGTCGAAGATCTTCAGCCCAGCTCCCAACCGTTTTGGCGATGAGCCGAATACAAATATCGGCGTGGTCGATACAGGCCAGCCCGGTTCGCTCCCCGTCCTCAACAAAGAAGCTGTTCGCAAGGCCGTGCAGTTCGGGCTTGCGATCCGCGCCCATATCCCTCTTTTTCCAAATTCGACCGCAAATCCTATTTTTATCCCGACAGCCCCCGCAACTTCCAAATCACCCAATTCGACCAGCCAATCGTCGTCGGCGGCTCCGTCATCGCGGACGTCGGCGGAATCTCGAAACACTTCGCCGTTCATCACGCCCATCTCGAAGATGACGCCGGCATGCTCAAACACTTCAGCAGTTTCGCAGGCGTTGATTACAACCGCGCCGGAGTCCCTTTGATCGAGATCGTCTCCGAGCCTTGCATGCACTCGCCCAAAGAAGCCACAGCGTACGCCATGGCCGTCAAAGCGATCATGCAATACCTAGACGCCTCCGACTGCAACATGGAAGAGGGATCGCTCCGTGTGGACTGCAACATCTCCGTCCGCCCGAAAAATGAGAAGAAATTGCGGAACAAGATCGAGATCAAAAACCTCAACTCCTTCAGCAATATGGAAATGGCCATGGAATCGGAGATCCGGCGCCAAATTCGTCACTATACTTCCCATCCCAACGAAGCGATCAAACAAAGGCACCTACCGCTTTGATCCTGAAAAAAAAGAAACGATCCTCATGCGCCAAAAGGAAGAAGCGGAAGATTACCGCTATTTTCCAGAACCCGACCTGCCCCCAATTGTCCTCGCCGAGGCTTATATCGAAGCGATCCGCGCTACCCTTCCCGAACTCCCCCACGAACGCTTTAAACGCTACGTCACCGATTTATTGCTTCCTGTGGGATCTGCGGCTATCCTGATCAATGAAAAGAAACTTGCCGACTATTTCGAAGAGGCCCTTAAAGTCTGCAACCACCCTAAAAACGTCTGCAATTGGATCACGGTCGAATTCACCGGCCGCTTTAAAGATTCAGGAACCACCCTCTTGGAGTCTGGAATTCCTGCCAAACATGTGGGGAAACTTGTTCAATTGATTGAAACTGGGGTCATTACAGGTAAGATTGCCAAGAGTGTTGCGGATGATATGGTCGCCTCCCCTGCTAAAGACCCTGAACAGATCGTCAAGTCCAATCCCGACTACCAGCCGATGCAGGACACCTCCACCATCGAACCCTTAGTCGATCAAGTCCTGGCAGCCAACCCCCAATCCGTCGCCGACTTCAAAGCCGGCAAACAGCGCGCCTTCGACTTCCTCGTCGGCCAAGTGATGAAGCTCTGCAAAGGCAAAGCCTCACCCCCTGTCGTCAATGAGCTCCTAAAGAAGAAGCTGGAGTAATTAGACGCTTGTCTTCTTATGGATAGCCTCATTCAAATCTTGGAGAACAATGTTGTTAGGAATACCTAAGGCATCACTAATTTTTTGGGCAAATTTCACGGTGCCGTCTGCAGAAATTGCACTGAACTGCTGTTCTGCATAAGCATTAATCGATACTTGGTATACATGATTTGTCAATGACTTAATGTTTTCAGGGATAATAGGCAGATTCGTTGGATCTGTGGCGACAAGATGATGTTGCACATAAATCGCCTTTAATAAGTCCTGCCCAATAATAACAGAGTTTCTTTGTCCCGTAAACATGAAACAAAGACCGGTTAAAATTTTCTCAAATGAATCAAGGGTAAAACTGTCAATGGGTTTCTTCGCATACAAAGTGAGCAGATGGTTATATGCGAATTCATAGAGAAAAGGCTTCATTTTAATTGCATTTGCAGTAGCCTGTGCACTATACACCTTAGTCTTCCAAAAAATCAGTGAATTTAGAGTTAAACTGCGATAGGCGCTTAAAGCATGATGTGAACCAAACCGACTGCTACCTTTTGCCCAAGCCTCTATGATAACATTGAATTTGGAGAGAATTAACTTACACTCCTCATCAGTCAATGGTTTTTGGTTGTTAATTAATTCAATCAATTGATCTTTCAATGCATCATGAAAAAACTTGTCTAAGACACATTCAAATTGAGTGAGGTTTGGCTGTCCATTTTCAGGATTTTTTAATCCTTCCAGTTGGATTTCTGCTGTGTCCACTGTTGATGCTAACTCTTTTCTCGTCTCTTCCAATCTTTGATATCTCACATAATTTGCGTAAGGGAGAAGCCGTTCATCAAAAGCAACGATTTCATGAATGGTATTTTCAATGGGTTGGTTTTTAGAGAGGATCTTTGCGAATTCCTCTTTTCTCTCTTGAACGATGGAATCGACAAAAGCCTCTGGATTATCTCCCAAGACGTCTTTAGTTTTTACATGCTCCAACCACGCTTGATGAATAGGAGAATCCCAGTCTTCGTAATCCTTTCCGCAAATCTTTTTGAGCTCGGGCTTCGCACGACTGATCGCGCCTTCCAAGAAATTTATCTCTAAAACACATCCATCACTGAGAACCGAAGCAGTGAAATTCAGGTTGCCGGTTTCAAAGACACACGATGCGATTTTCCAGCATTTGGTTGGGTATCTGTCGCAGAGGTATTGAAACTTCTTTTGCAAAGATTCAGCACTTTTGCATAAATGAGGATGCCTATCTGCGAACAATTCCTTAAATTTTTCATTAGAGAGAAAGAGAGATGCCCTCTTATTAACCAGACTAAATTTAACTAAATTGGGCGCGTCTAAAAAAGCCGAGATGATATAGTTTTCCACCTCGGAAGGCAGAGTGCTGTTTATTAATGAAATATCTTGTGACATATTTACTCCTATTATTCTTATTTTTTAACTATTATCCTCTTTATTTCGGATGGCAGTCATCAAATCCTGGTGAACAATGTCGAGGGAAATTCCACATACGTCTCCCAGCTTTTGTGCAAAGTCGGCACGACTTCTTACAGTTGATACTCCTGAAAAGGGTTGAGCTACAAAGACACGAATCGCTTCTTTGTACACATAATCAGTGAGTATTCTAATGTTTTCAGGGATAGAACTTGGATTCTGTATATCAAGACCGTGGTGCTCATAAATTGGCTCTAAAAGCGCAAGTTCACTGAAGCCTGGACCTTTGAGGAAAGAAAGGGAAAGAATATTCTTAATCTCGTTTTTTAAGGAGTCGATATTATGACTTTCAATTGGCTTCTTTGCATACTTATTAATCTCACGATGAAATGGATAATTATTTAGAATTCCTCTTATTTTTTTTGCATTCGCTTTGGTCTGAATACTAATATCATGGGGAAGTTGCGAGCTGAAATATGACAGAGCAACTGTGCGGAGATAAGTCTCTATTGCACTGGTTAAATCAGACCAATGCTGAGCATTAGCCCAAATCTTTAGTGCGGAGAGAAAAACTTCGCAATCTTCATCAGTTAAAGGTTCTTGTTTAACAATCATTTCTCTCAACTGAACGTCTAATTCACACTGAAAAAACCATTCTAAGCGTCTTGTAAATTGATCGACGGTTGATACCGATCCTTCTGCAATGTCCAAATGCCATTGTAAGTTTGATCTATCAGCCTCCATTTTTTCATATCTAATGTGATTTGCATAGGGAAGCAAACGTTTATCAAAAGCGATGATTTCACGGAAGGTCTCTTCCACAGGTTGCTCCTTAAAGAGAATCTCTCCAAACTTATCTTTTTTCTCTTGGAGGATAGGAAGTGTAAAACGTCCTGGTTGATCTCCCAAGACGTCTTTCGTTTTAGCGTGCTCAACCCAGGCTAGATGGATCGGAGAAGCGGGATCATAGGGAAAGTCACCGCAAATCTTTTTAAGTTCTGACTTGTACTCTTTAATCTGGTTATCTCGGGTTTTAATCTCCATCAAGTAGCCATCATTGAGAACCGAAGCAGTGAAATTCAGGTTGCCGGTTTCAAAGACACACGATGCGATTTTCCAGCACTTAGTTGGGTATGCATCGCACAGAAATTGAAACTTCTTTTGCAAAGATTCAACACTTTTGCATAATTGAGGATGCCTATCTGCGAACAATTCCTTAAATTTGTCATTAGAGAGAAAGATGAAATGCATTCTTTCTAACCAGACTAAATTTAACTAAATTGGGCGCGTCTAAAAAAGCCGAGATGATATAGTTTTCCACCTCGAAAGGCAGAGTGCTGTTTATTAATGAAGTGTCTTGTGACATATTTACTCCTATTTTTTTTTATTCAATTCTTTAACTAAAATTTATATAGACTTGATAGTTTTGGGTCGCAGTCATCAGATCCCGGTGAACAATGTTGAGGGAAATTCCACACACGTCTTGCAGTTTCCGAGCAAGTCTATCAAATCCTCTTATGGACAGCCTCATTCAAATCTTGGAGAACAATGTTGTTAGGAATACCTAAGGCATCACTAATTCTTTGGGCAAATTTCACGGTGCCGTCTGCAGAAATTGCACCGAACTGCTGTTCTGCATAAGCATTAATCGATGCTTGGTATACATGATCTGCAAATGGCTTAATGTTTTCAGGGATAACAGGCAGATTCGTTGGATCTGTGGCGACAAGATGATGTTGCACATAAATCGCCCTTAACAAATCCAGCTCAATAATAACATTGTGTTTTTGTCCAAAACAAAAAACATCAAGATGCCTTATAATTTTCTCCAATACATCAAGGGTATAGCTCTCAATGGGATCCTTCGCACACAAAGTGAGCGCATGGTTATATGCGAATTCAAAGAGAGGAAGCTTTAGTTGATTTGCCTTTGCAATAGCCTGTGCACTATACTTCATAGAATCCGGCGAAAAGATCGGTGAATCTTGAGTTAACCTGCGATAGACTCTTAAAGGATAGACTCTTAAAACATGATCGATGCGCAGCTTCAACCCATATCACTAAAAGCATTTGCCGAAAAACCTCGCAATCTTCATCGGTCAACGGTTCTTGTTTACAATCATTTCTCCAGACTGACCTTTAACTTACACTCCTCAAAAAATCATTCTAATCGTTTTTAGATTGTTCGAAGTTAATTCCAATCCAATTGCTTTGTCCAAATGCATCATTGTAAAATTCGATCTATCAGACTCCATTCGTTCAATATCTAATGTGATTTGCATAGGGAAGCAAGTTTATCAAAAGCGATGATTTCACGGAAGTTCTTTCCATGGTTGCTCTCAAGAGAATCTCTCTAAACTCATCTGATATTCTTGTACGATAGGAATGTAAAATCGTCCTGGATCAGTCTCCCAAGACGATCTATATCGTTTTACGTGCTCAACCCAAGCTAGATCGTGATCGGAGTAGCGGGATTCATAGGGAAAGTCACCGCAAATCTCTTTAAGTTTCGAGTTGTACTCGTTAATCTGGTCTATCTCGCGTTTTAATCTCCATCAAGTAGCCATCATTGAGAAGCGAAGCGCTGAAATTCAGGTTTCCCGTTTCAAAGACACACGATGCGATTTTCCAGCACTTAGTTGGGTATGCATCGGCACAGAAATTGAAACTTCTTTTGCAAAGATTCAACACTTTTGCATAATTGAGGATGCCTCTCTGCAAACAACTCCTTAAATTTTTCATTAGAGAGAAAGAGAGATGCCCTCTTATTAACCAGACTAAATTTAACTAAATTGGGCGCGTCTAAAAAAGCCGAGATGATATAGTTTTCCACCTCGAAAGGCAGGGTGCTGTTTATTAATGAAATATCTTGTGACATATTTACTCCTATTTTTCATTATTCAATAATACTATCTTGTCCATGCAGAGATTTTATGGCTTTCACCAAGTCTCCGACCACGGTTTCTTTTGAAATTCCACTAAAAATCATATTCACCCTTTCTGCTTCGGCTTCAATTTCCTGCATTGTGACAGAGTTCGATTGCTCTGCAATTGAAAGGACCAGTTTTGTATATACTGCAACGGTAATTGCTGTAATGTTCTCTGGAATAGGAGTTGGATTTTCTCGAAGATGATGTTGAGAATAAATTGCCTTTAACAATTGATCATTTATCACTGTGAGGGCAATTCCGTGATACAATAAATGAAGTTTGTTAATTTGCTCTTCAAAATTCGTTATCGAGAAGTATCCCAGCGGCTGTTTCGCGTAGGAATCAACCAGGTGATTAAAGCACAACTCGCCCAGGACTTGATCGATTTTCTCCAGATTGGAATTGTAATGGGGATTTATGGCGTTGTGGTCAACGGGTTGCATCATAGTTTGACGCTTTAGAAAAAAGAAGGCTGATGATATCAAATCGTCTTGGCCTGAAACAGGAGCCCATAAAGAGAAGGCTGCACGGAAAGCATTACAATCTTCTTCCGTCAATGGTCCCCGTTTGTCCAGTATTGCATCCATCCAATATTTATAAGCGTCTCTAAAAAAAGACTCTAATGATTGTTTGTATCCAGATAGATTTAGAGTTCCACTTTTTGAGTTTTTTATTTCGCTCAGATCAGTCTCGTCAATAAACAAATTCCATTTCACCATTTGTCTGTAGCACTCCAAATATTTACATCTTCCCGAATTCACAGCTGGAAGCAGCCGGTTATCAAAAGCAATCCATTTATTCGCACAGTTTTCAAAAACATTGATTGCACTATCTAGATCTTTAAAACTATCTAGATGTATAAATGCGAGAGTTAGTTCATCAATAGCTTCAAACTCCTCTTCTCTTCCTTGTATGATTGTTTCCACGGAAGGGATCTCCAATCCAGTTTTTTCATGCTCTACCGCAGCTTTGTGAATTAAAGAATCCGAGTCTTGCTCATCGCTGCCGCCAATCCGCTTCAATTCAAGTGTTTGGCGTTCGATCTTGTCTTCCAAGATTTTGACCTTGATTGTGCATCCCTGACGGACGAGAGACTCGCTGAAATTAAGACTTCCAGTGTGAAAAACACAAGAAACGATTTTCCAACAATTAGATGGGAGGCTCTCAGATAAAATTTGAACTTTCTTAACAAAGCTCTTAGAATCTTTTAAGTGAGGGTGTCTCTCTGCGAACAATTCCTTAAATTTTTCATTAGAGAGAAAGATAGATGCGCTCTTATTAACCAGACTAAATTTAACTAAATTGGGCGCGTCTAAAAAAGCCGAGATGATATACTTTTCCACATCGAAAGGCAGAGTGCTGTTTATCAATGAAATATCTTGTGACATATTTTACCTATTTTTATATTTATTAATCTTTTGTTTCTTGACTGTTTTTAATAGCCTTCTCTATATCTTCCAAAACAGTTTCTAATGGAATTCCACAAGCATCATGGATATTTTTTGCGACAGCCTCGACGCTCCGGGACAGAATGAAAGAACCGTTTGCTATAGAACTAAGTATTTCTTGGTAAACTAATTTTGCGGTAGATGTGAAAGAAGTTCGATCTTTTAGAATATTACTCTTATGAATTGCGTTAAGTAACCCCAATTTAATAAGAAGAGGGTAAACATGAGGAAATTGGGAGTGGATTTTGCGTATATTTTTCTCAAATTTCCCATTAGAGCAATCTTCATGAAGTTCTGGAACACAACACTGTATTACATGGTTGAATAAAAGATTGTTTAATTTTCCCCTTATTTTTTCTAAATTAGGGATGGTGTGAGATATATCGCCAGAGGTTAAATCACCATGACATATTGTCTTTGATCGAAATGTTTTTATTGCAGTCTCAAGATCAAAATGATTCGCTTGGGCCCAGCCATTAAATACGGCGAGAAAATGACACCAATCTTCATGAGTTATTGGGTTGGGTTTTTCTGCGAATGCACACATATCCATTTCGTCGAACAAAATTTCAGAAAAAAAAGATTCCAAAGAGGTTTTTAATTCATTCGTATCTCTAGTGAATTTCATCTGCGTATTAATAGCGTCTGTGATTGAAAGGACAATCTGTTCTCTGGAAGACTCCAAAATTTGATACTCTAACAGATTGATCCAGCGCGGGAGTTGACCGTCAGGGAAAAACACTCGCGAATTTCCTTCATTAATTAAATGAAAGGCTACCTCTTGAAGGTTGTCTTTTCTTTCGTTTACGAATTTGTCTACAAATGCAATTTCATCGAGCGCTAACGAATTGTTAGTTTTTGCATGCTCCACCCAAGCACGATGGATCGGCGAAGCGGGATCATAGGGAAAATCGCCGCAGATTTTTATCCGTTTGGCATTGGACTCGTCTATCCGCTTATCTAAAATTTTGATCACGGCGGAACAACCTTCCCGGAGAAAGGACTGGTTGAATTTGAGATTTCCAGTTTCAAATACATACAAAGCAACCTTCCAGCAATTATCTGGATATCTTTCGGATAAGAATTGAAACTGGTTTTTATGATGGGGATACCTTTCTTCGAATAATTTTTTGAAGTATTCGTTGGAGAGTGCCTGTCTGGCAGCTTTATTGACGCCACTGTATGTGATTTGCTCACAGGGACTTAAATAGCGTCCTACAATTAAATTCTCCGCATCTGAATTAAGAGAACTGCTAATTATAAAACTATTAACTGAATTTGTCATAAATGCGCTCTGTTATAAATTATATTGAAATTATAAATAAATATAGCTTTGAATTAAAGATTAAAATGACTTTTTCAGAAATTTATAAATGTAAAACTTATTTTTTTAATCATGCTCATGACCTTTGACCTAAAAGACTTAGTCGCTATACTGCGCTCTAGATGTCAAGTAAATACTTTACTTGATATCTGCTTATTTCTTGAGGAAGGATGTTCCGAAGGATCGCTGTTCCAGCTCTTGTGCTGCTCGCATGCGGGGGGTGTTACCCGAATCGCGCCGTCTTCGATCCCTGACAGTTATGCGCCTCGCTCCCCTTCCCGCCCCTGGGTTCCCCCTAAAAACGTCAAACCAATGGCGCTCTCCGATGAGCCGCCGGAGACGATCGACCAGGAAGAGCCTTACAGCCTTGGAGAATTGATCGATATCGCTCTGCGCAACAACGTGCAGACAAAGATCACTTGGGCGCAAGCGAGATCAGCGGCAGCCACCTACGGTCAATCGCAAAGCCAATTCTTCCCGGCCATCGCGGGCGATTTCTATTATCAGCGCGCCAGGCAGCCTCAGTTCACCACTTCGCCGATTTCCAACGCAGCAACGGGAGCCACATCGGATATCCCCTCCAACCCCATCGGTTCCAGTACGCTGACGAACATCACAGTGCAAGACTTTTACTACAGCATTTGGGGGCCTCAGCTCACAGTGACTTATTTGATCTACGATTTCGGGACTTTGCGGGCCACATCAGAGGCCGCTCGGCAAGCGCTTTACAACGCGGACTGGACGCACAACGATGCGATTTTAACCCTTCTGCAAACGATCATGACCGACTTTTATAACTATTTGTATCAGAAGATGCTGCTCGTCGCAGACGAGGCCAACGTGGAAACAGCGAGCTTGACTTTGGAGGCTGCGCGGAGCGGTTTTCAAACGGGTGTGCGCGACGTTTCAGATGTTCTGCAGTCCACAACACAACTTTTGCAAAATCAAACCACCTGGGCCGCACAACAGCAAAATGTCGAGAACGCTTATACGACCATGCTCAATGACATGGGACTTCCTGCCAACATGAAGTTAAAAACGCAAGACATGCCCATGGAACTTCCCAAGAATGACATCGTCCCTCCCGTCGAAACTCTGATTTCGATCGCCATGCAAAACCGTCCCGACCTGCTCGCAACTGAGGCAAACTTGCGTTCCAAGCAGCAAAGCTTGCTTGCGGCCAAGCGCCAATTTCTCCCGCAGCTCAATTACGATTTTGAGATCGGCAAGAATTACTACAACGGCGGTTTGCACGATAAATACAATTTCTTAAGCACGTTCACAGTGTCCATGCCTTTCTTCCAAGGCTGGTACTACCGCAATGCGATTAAAATCGCAGCGGCCAACGTCAAAGCCGCCGAAGAGCAGGTCATGCAATCCGAGCTTTCCATGATCAAAGAAGTGACGACCTATCACTACAATGTCCGAGTCGCCTTCGATACTCTGCAATTTGCCACCGCATTCCTTGCTGCCGCAGAAGAACAGTACAGAGTCGCTCTAGCGCAATACAAGCAAGGGACCAATACGATCCTCAACGTGGCCTCAGCGCAAAGTTCGCTGATCGACGCACGCGCATCACAAGCCAACGCATTCCAGCAATGGTACACCTCTTTGGCCAACCTTGCCTATTCTACAGGACTTCTCTCCCCGACTTACCTGACGCCTTTTAATCCTGATATCGAGGAAGAAGTTGTAAAAAATAACAACGAGGAATTAAACAATGAATAAAATCGTATTGACGGTGGTCTTACTGGCTGTCATCACGGGCTGCAAAAAAGCGGCGCCGCCCCCAAAACCTCCCCATACCGTCTCGGTCACTAAACCGACGGTGTGCGATGTTCCCGAATATGTGGACTACATTGGGCATGTTGTGGCCAAACGCAATGTCGAAGTGATGGCGCAAGTATCGGGCATTTTAATCGCGCAATATTTTGAAGAGGGGCAAGAAGTTAAACGAGGCGATCTGCTCTTGGTCATCGATCCAAGGCCATTTGAAGCAGCTCTTGCGAAAGCGGAAGCCACCCTTGCCCAAACCTATGCGTCGCTTCGCTATGACAAGGAAACGACGGTCCGTTACGCCCCGCTCGTTCAGCAAGATTTTATCTCTCAGCTCAACTACGACCAGTATGTGACTAACGTTCTGGTCGACGAAGCTGTCGTGGGACAAAATAAAGCGGAGATCGAGAACGCAAAAATCAATTTGGGCTATTGCTACATCACAGCGCCCATGGACTGCGTCACAGGTAAATTGCAAGTCAAAACGGGGAACTTCGTTGACGCCGAATTCGGGCACTCAGCTCACTCTTCTCAATCAAATCCAGCCCATTCTCGTCGATTTTTACATTCCCGAAACAGATCTGTTCACGATTCAGCAAAAACAAAAACAGAAAAATGGCAATTTGCAACTCACCGTTTATCCAGATCCGGATCACAAGTATGCCTTTGACGGAGAATTGACCTTGATCGACAACCAAGTCAATACTGGCACTGGCTCTCTTCTTTTGGAAGGCACTTTGCCCAATGAGAAAAAGATCTTATGGCCTGGACATTTTGTCGATGTGCGCTTGATCCTCGATGAAAAGAAAGGCGCGCTGCTCCTGCCCAGCGAAGCGGTCATGGTCGGACAAAAAGGACACTATGTCTACGTGGTCAAATCCGATTCGACGATCGAAGTGCGCAATGTGAAAGTGGGCCAAGTCTACGATCGACAAGTATACCGCTATCGAATCGGGAATCACACGCTAATGATCGAGTGGTCAAAGAAGGACAGCTCAATCTCTATCCAGGGATGAAAGTACAAATTAAAACGGAAGAGCAAGTAATGAATCTCTCGGAAGATCTTTATCAAAAGGCCTGTGATGACCATCTTAGTGATGGTGACGGTGGCCTTTTTTGGCATCCTCTGCTATCTCAAACTTGCCGGTCAGCGACCTTCCCGACGTCGATTATCCGACGATCACCGTCAGCGTCGATTGGCCGGGCGCCGATCCCGAAACTGTCGCGAACAATGTCGTCGTCCCCCTAGAACAGCAATTCACGACGATCCAAGGATTACAGACGATCTCCTCGACAAGCTACACGGGAAGCGCCACCATCGTTCTGCAATTCCATCTCGATCGAAATATCGATCTGGCAGCGCCCGATGTGCAAGCGGCCATTAATGCAGCCGCTCCTCAGCTTCCACAAAACCTTCCCTACGCTCCGACGTATACAAAGACCAACCCGACCGCATCCCCTATCCTTTTCCTCTGCGTCACTTCACCGACGTTGACCAAAGGAGAGCTATACAATTACGGCTTTTCGGTCTTAGCACAGCGCATCAGCATTGTCGAAGGGGTTTCACAATGCCAAACGTATGGATCCCCTTATGCCGTACGTTTGCGCGTCGACCCGCAGAAAATGGCCGCAAAGGGACTCGGGTTCAATGATGTCGGCCAGGTCATTAAACAGGCCAACGTTTATTTGCCCGTCGGCACATTATTTGGAGAAAAGAGGGAATATACGATCGATGTCAACGGACTGCTGATCCCGGCCGCTCTTTACGATCCTGTGATCATTAAAAACGATAATGGGTCCATCACGCGCTTCCGCGATATCGGCCATGCGATCGACAGCTTGCAGAACGATAAACTGTTGATCAATTATTGCGACAAAGAATTCGAAGCTCCTTCTGTTGTGCTCGGCATTCGCAAACAAGCCGGGGCCAACACTCTGCAAGTCATTAAACAGATCAATGACCTGCTGCCTTCTCTGGAGGCGGAAATCCCAGGCTCTGTCCGCGTCATCCGCGTTTTCGATCAATCGGAATTCATTTGGGACTCGGTGCACGATGTGCAATTCACCCTTTTCGTTGCGATCTTTCTTGTCGTCGTCGTGATTTTCTTCTATCTCGGCAAACTGCGGGACACGATCATTCCCGTCATCGCGATCCCGCTTTCTGTCTTAGGCACATTCATCGTCATGCTCCAGATCAAATTTACAATCGACATTTTGTCGCTGCTTGCGATCACCCTTTCCATCGGGTATCTCGTCGATGATGCCATTGTCGTCTTAGAAAATATCGTACGCCATGTCGAACACGGGGAAGACCCTTGCACCGCCGCATTTAACGGGTCCAAAGAGATTAGCTTCACGATTTTATCCATGACGCTCTGCTTGTGCACGATCTTCATCCCCCTGATATTCATGGGGGGAATTATCGGAAAGTCCTGCACGAATTT
This sequence comes from uncultured Verrucomicrobiae bacterium, assembly GCA_963698815.1. Classification (GTDB taxonomy): domain Bacteria; phylum Chlamydiota; class Chlamydiia; order Chlamydiales; family Rhabdochlamydiaceae; genus CAJCIW01. The sequence goes on along the minus strand of CAVOSF010000006.1, from coordinate 217,565 downwards.
GCTGTGACGATTGTCGTCACCGTCTTCATCTCAGGGATGATCTCCCTTTCACTCACCCCGTTGATGTGCAGCCGGTTCATCCCGCCTCATCAAGAAGGGAGAGAGAAAAAAGGAGTCGAAAAGATCTCGCATGGCCTCAATGAAAAAATCATAAAAATGTACTCCCCTTCTCTGAATTGGGCGCTTTCGCATCGTTTCATAATCATGCTGGTGGGACTCGGAAGCCTTGCCCTGTCCATCTTTTTGGTGATCAAACTTCCCAAAGATTTTCTACCGCCCGACGATCTCGGCGTCGTTGAAGCTTACGCGCAGTCCGTGGACGGCACATCCCCTTTCTTGATCAATGATTATATCACAAAACTTGCTCACACAATGCGCGACGATCCCAATATCGCCTCGGTTGTCAGCTTCGGCCCTTATCCTCAAGACAACGAAGGAGTCCTTTATATCACCTTAAAGCCGATGCGAGAACGACTCGCTTTGGAGCCGCTCCTGCATCACCTCACCCCCCTCGTTAATCAAATCCCAGGATGCCGCGTCTTCTTAAAGCCGCTGCCTCTGATCAACTTGCAAGTCGGAACGCAGGAGAGCAAGGGCGATTTTCAATATACTCTGCAATCGCTCAGCGCCACGACCTGTATCATTTCGGCCCGATGCTAGTCGAAAAAATGAAGGAGCTGAAGAGCATCACCGCTGTCGTTTCTGATATGGACATTCAAGAGCCTCAGGCGCACATCGATATCCTGCGCGACAGGGCCTACCAGTATAACATTACGGCCTACCAGATTGAAAATGCCCTGAATCTCGCCTATGCGACGAGCAATCTCACGCCGATCAGCACCCCAAGCTACCAATATTACGCGATCATGGAAACCTTTCCCCATTTTTATCGCGGCCCGCAAGATTTGCAGCAAATCTGGCTCCGCAATACAAACGGCGATATGGTCCCTTTCGGCTCTATTTGCAAAGTGACAGAAGATTTGGGGCCCCTGACCGTCAATCACATCGACGGGCTTCCATCGGCCACGATCTCCTTCAACCTCGCAAAGAATGTCCCATTAGAAACCGCCCTCAAAGATGTCGAGAAATTGGCTAAAAACACGCTCCCCGTCAACGTCACCGGCCAAGTGCAAGGATCCGCAAGCGTCTTCAAAACATCGTTTGCCAACCTGAAATTTTTGATGATCATCGCCTTTTTCCTCATCTATATCATTTTGGGCATCCTCTATGAGAATTTCTTTCCTCCCGTCACCGTCATGTCCACGCTGCCTCCTGCCGCCCTCGGCGGACTGCTCAGCTTGATGATCTTCGGCCAAACCCTTTCTTTGTATGCGGTCGTCGGCATGATCATGCTGCTCGGGATCGTGATGAAGAACGGCATCATCATGATCGACTTTGCCAACGAGTCCCGCATGCGTCAGGGCAAGTCGATCCACGACGCGATCCACAACGCCTGCATGGTCAGGTGCCGTCCCATCTTGATGACCACCTTCGCAGCCATGATGGGCGCAGTCCCCATTGCGCTCGCCATTGGCGGCGCTACAGCAAAAAGCCGGCAGTCTTTAGGGATCGTGATCGTCGGCGGCTTGATTTTCTCCCAGGTGCTTACTCTCTATTTAACCCCTGTGATCTATACTTATATTGAACAGCTGCATGAGAGATTGACCAAGAAGAATAAACCTAAAGAAACTCAGGGTTAAATGAATGATCAACGATGTGAACGATAGATAAACCCCTCGTGCATGAAAAATTTGACGGATGAGATCAACTCAAAGACGCCAAGCCGCAACGACGCAAAGAAAAAGCAGTAGCTTTGATAGTCACTATTCTGCGATCAAATACTCTAGAGCGTTCTTTTGTTCCTCATGAGCTAAAGAACAAACAGCATAAAGTGGCCTGGAATCGATTTTTTGCCATTGAGAGTAACTTTGTTCAGAGAATCTAACACCGTAAGATGAATCAGGATGTGCTTCCAAAAACATAAACATGCTTTTTAGAGTTCTCCCATCACCACTTTTAACTTCAATCGGGACAATCTTTCGATTGTATTCATAGAGAAAATCAACTTCTGCCGTGCTGCTTTTCGCTTGACGTTTCCAAAAGTATAGATCCAATTTTTGATGAGGATTTGAATAGCAAAGCAATTCTTGTCCAACAAACGCCTCTGCTATTGATCCGCGATTTATAAACTCAGGCCCAGGCTGTAAAAACCATGTCGACAAATCAAATCCCAAAGCTGCTTGAGAAAGCGCAATATCAACCATGATTAGTTTAAACCATTCCAGATTCGCCTCAGCTCCAAGAGGGATGCCATTGCCAGCACTATGATGAATCTTATGTACCACATTGGCTTTACACAACAAATCCAGGCAAGGAGCAAGATCTCTTTTTCTAAATTCACCGTGAATGTTGCTATATCTAAACTCTTCGCCAATCATGTAAGGTATTTGACGAAAAAGTATTGCAACTAACTCCGCCTGATTTTTAGATGCATATTTTTCAATGTCTTGCCAATATGCTGTAATTAGGTTGTGATGAATCTGAAAACTCTCTTTTGGGTTTTTCTCATCCACCCATTTTGCTACTGCTTCTGGCATGCCACCAATGGCAAAATATTCACCGACCAAACCAAGCAGCAATTGATGAATTGGCTCAGAAAACGATTCGTTATGCGGGTTCTGTAAAATCGCATTTGCACTTCCTGTATTCCCACTTGCAGCTAAATACTCCAGAAATGACATCGGATACATATGCATACTAGAAACGCGCCCAACAGGAATCCCTACTTGTTCCAGAGCAAAATCGAAAAGAGACCCTGCCGCAATGACGTGCAACTGAGGCATCTCTTCATAAAAATAACGGAGCGCTAAAATCGCCTGAGGCGCTTCTTGAATCTCATCAAAGAATAACAATGTTTCTCCAGGAGTGATTTTAGTACTACCAGCATATACGGCAAGTTCTCGTAAAATCCTTTCCGGGTTGAGATCTTTCTCAAAAATCAACTTTGCGTCCTTTGCCAGTTCAAAATTAATTTCAACCACACGGTTAAAATGTTTTCCCAGCTGCCTCACTGCATGCGTTTTTCCCACCTGACGGGCGCCACGAAGCAGCAAAGGCTTACGGTATTTATGATCTTTCCATTTCTCAAGATGCCAGTCGATCAGACGTTTGAACATTGTTTCTCCTGTCAAATTACAAGGTAATTTTACCATAAATATGGTCGAAAAGAAAGGATAATTTTTTAATATGCTCATTATTAATGAGTTAAATATAATTTTTCGCCTCCAGAAATGAGAAAACTAGGTAATTTCAGGGATTGTTTATTGGAAAAGAAGGGTGATTTTCATTGGTTTTCTGTCAAATGGCAAGATCATTAGAGGAACTCGAAGGATGAAGATAAATGGGGAAGCGGTTGACTGTATATCAAGGCCGAGGATGAAAGGCCTGGAAAGCCTCGGAGAGGTGGCGCTGGCTGATATGGGTATAGCGGTCTGTGGTGGAGATATTGGCATGGCCAAGCATCTCTTGGATGACGCGCAGGTCGGCCCCATTCTCTAGAAGGTGCGTTGCAAAGGAATGGCGCAATGTGTGCGGGGAGATCCTTTTCTGGATGCCTGCCAGTTTGGCATAATACTTGATCCGCTTCCACACCATGACGCGATCGATGCGCTTGCCCTTTTCACTGACGAAGAGAGGGACCGATTTCTCGTCGGAGGCATACTGCCTGTAATGCAGTAGATAATGGTCGATTGCGTCCACGGCTGTCTTTGCAATCGGCACGATCCGCTCTTTTCCCCCCTTCCCCTTCACCCGGACGATCTGATCGTCGACATCTTGCAGGTTGAGTCCGCAGACTTCAGAGACGCGCAATCCCGAGGCATAGATCACTTGCAAAATCGCTTTATCGCGAGCGCCAATCAACGTGGTTGTATCAGGGGCACGCAGCAGGTCTTCGACCTCGGAAATGGTCAATACTTCAGGGATCAGCTGCCACATCCTCGGCGAGTCCAGATGCATCGTGATTTCTTTCTCAATGGCTTTTTCCCGCTTCAAAAAACGAAACAGCATCTTGATTGCCACGATCGCTCGGCAAATTGAGCTTGCTGCATAAGTTTTGGTTTTCATGGAGGATAAAAAAGCGATCAGATCTTCTTCGCGAGCATGCTCTAAAGAGGTAACACCCCGCTCTTGGAGAATGGCGAGGAACATGGCAATGTCACGGCGATAGGAAATGAGGGTGTTTTGGGCAAGGCCCTTTTCAGAACCAAGATAGGAAAGAAACTCTTCAATCTGGGATTTCATAGCCCCAGATTAGGAGTTTCTCCTTTTCCAGACAATAGATTACGATTTGTTTGCTAAATGATATAAACGGTAATAACAGACAGAATTGACCGTTAGCCAGACCGCTCCGAAAACTGCGGCGATGATGATCGGGACCAGACCGCTCGACAGGAAGAATACCAGAGCTGTAGCAACTACGGCAAGTATTGTGGTCGCGAGGATCCAAATCTTATCGAAACGGCCAGGGTCGGTCGATTTAAATTCTTTGATCAACTCATAGAGATCAAGAGCCAGCCATGCTGTAGATGCCGCAATTCCTATAGCCGCAGTGACAATAATTCCAATCGGGCCGGTAAAGATCAATGCCGCTATTGAGACAACAAGGCCAGTAATGAGAAGAACCATTCCTATGGAAGCTAAAGCGGTATTTTTCGTGCTCTCTTTTTGCACAGCTTCGATCACGGTATTTGCTTCAGCCGTTTGCTTTTCTCGAATTTGTTGGATGCAGTCTTCATTCGTTAAACGCTTTAAAGAGGCTTCCTTTTTCTCGAGCAGAAGCTTGGCCTTTTCTTCCACTTTTTCCGTTAACTGCTCTGGAGTTAAGGATTGAGATTCGGGCAAAGCAGCGATCTCTTTGCGAATTTCTTCTTTTTCTTGGGGAGAAACAGTCGCAAGTTTTTTCAAATGTTCAAGAGCTTTTGCCGATCTTTCCTCTTTGGTCAAATGAGGATCGTCCAAAATGGCGTTCAATGCAGCGCGGAATTCACGCTGTTCATTCAGCTTAATCCCGAGTCCGACAACACCTACAACCATCGCTAGTTGAAAAAATGCGCTTCCAATGCTTCCTAGCACCCCGGCCAGCGGAGCGAGAATTGGGGCTGGCGACAACAATGCAGCGATCGATAAGGCCCGAGCAGGAATATAGACAGCCCCTCCGGCTGCCGATGCCACCCCTTTCGCCGTTTTAATGCCCCCTAAAGCCTTTCCTGCGGCATCATTGATTCTGTTAGCTTTTTCGACTTCTTTAATTCCGGCTTTTGCACTCAATCCCCCGGAGATTAAGCTGAAACCTGTCGTTAATCCTAAAGCAGCCATTTCCTGCGGGTTTTGAGTCCCATAGACTTTATGATGAAGAGCATAACTCTCTCGGACATGACCCGATAATTCTTTAATCACTTCAGCGCCGTTTAAGACTAATGGGCTAAGCACCGCTGGATCCTTACTCTCGGTTTGTCCGGATGCGCGCAGTTGGATGGGGGCGGATACCGCTTGATGGTAAATTTCGTCCGTTTTTATAGAAGAGATGGATTCAGGAGGGACTCCCATTCTAAAATTTAATTTTGGTCTAGAAAATTCTTTAGTTGTCGAAGCAGAGCGTGCTGCCCAACCGCAATTCATCGAATAATTTGAAACAGAATTCATATAAGTTGCCGATGCCATAATTATCTTAACCTCGCATAAAAGTATATCAATCCAGAATTATTTATGGAATACGATGAATTATTATAATTGCAAAACTGCGAATTTATTTATAATTAAAATTAAAAACAGATAAACAAATCGCACGACTCATTTATATAAATATTTAATATCATGTATTAAAATATTAAATAGTAGATAAATGAAGCAAAATGATATTGAATACAAAATTAAATAACGTTATAATCAAAGAAAAATTAAATTAAGAGTAATTAAAATGTCTGCTGTTACAAATAAAAAGCCTAGTTCTGATCCAGGTTATTTGATGACCACTTCTTATGGGGGCTCCGAATATCAAGTTTTTATTTACATTAGAGATGCCCAGGGAAATAAGACCTACCTCCCTTCAGACTGCGCCGTCATCGACAAAATCCGCGGTTTGACCTCAGGGCTGCTCAATGCCCATGATGCCCGCCGCACCTCTGCCAAGGAAAACCCCTATGTATTAAGCGGCATCAACTCCAAGGGGTTGATTAAAAAAAATAATACATTAATTTCCCATGACTTCCTGATCCAGCCTGTATCTGTACTCGTTGCCGACCAAATGGCCAGCTCTGTTTCTTCCCCGGGCAACCCGATCGACGCCTCTGCCATTAAAGCCAAAGATGTGTGGTCAGCGTTGGAAGGGACATTTCGCCATGAACTAGGCCGTCCCGCTAATCCCCAGCCTTTAGAGGAAGAGCAGCCATCTCAACAAATTTCTACGCCTGCCCAGCCTGGGGAAACCCCTCAGCCTGCACAACAGCCCCCTCAACCTGCTCCCACAACGCAAACACCTCCGCCTGTGCAACAAACAACCCCTCCTGCAAATCCATCTCCTTCACAACCTGCCACCAAACCTCAAACTCAACCCCCAAAATCTAATCCCCCTCTCAACCCGGACAACCTTCTAGTCCTCCATGGGCCTGACGTGACAGCTTCAGAACTCAACTTGCGCGGATATGACTTTGGACAGCCTGATTGGTATGAAAAGATGCCAGACCGCATCAAATTGAGGATCATTACCGATATCCTTGCAGTTCAGTGCCATCGTGGCGGTATTTATGAAAAGGTGTGGAAAATATTTGAAACAAGGGCAAACAAAGACCCGTCAACGACAATCATTGACCTCCTGGAGAAAGAACAAAAACAATTGTCCCTGCGCTGCAGAGCCCTTCCTTCCGCGATTCCACTCCCCGTCAGGGTAGAGGCAACTCAAATCATTGATGCTTATCACCATCATTTAGAAGAGATGGAGCTTCAAGAAAAAATTGTCAGTTTAATGGAAAAGGAAATTGCGCTGAAAGAGCAGCTATTTCAATGCATCCGCGAGCAAGCCAGCGCTGAAGGCGTTGCGATCGAAGATGGGGCCGCCATTGGGCTCAGCATCATTGCTTAGACAACACCAATCGATTTATTCAGGCCCTTGCACGCTGGCTTGATACTAACTAAATCAAAATAACAGGATTTTAGGATTAAAAGAAAATTTGATTCTTTTATCCTACCATCCTTATATCCTGTTATTTTTTCCGAAAATTCTAGTCCTGTTTATACAAAAAATTAAAATAACAACATAATCAATAAGTTAAATTTTTATTAATCAAATATTCCAGTAGAATTCTCGTTTTTAAATACATTTAAATTTGAATTGTACAGATTTTCAACAAAAATTAATTCACTGTTAATAGAATTAAAATTTTACTGAATCATTTCTCATTCGCAAAATTTTATTAATTAAATTTTTTGTGAACATCACAATATATCATTTTTGTTTTTAATGAAATAAACCGAGAAATTAAATTGAAATAAATTCGAGTGCAGTATTATAATTTAGCTCGTAACGCAAAATTTGCAATCAAGAAACAAAAAACAGTTTCGGAGGAAAAAAAATATGTCTACTAGTACTAGTACGGTAACTTCAGGTTCGCCACTGCAACCTGTACAACAACCGGTACAACAACCAGCTCCAGCACCAGCTGCTGCTCCTACACGACAAGAGCAAGTAGCTGATGTTATCAACCAATTAACTTTATCTAATTGTGATCAATTCTGGATAAAGTATGTTGAAAATCAATCTGCTCCTTTATCTATCCTTGGCAGAATCGGGTACATTTTTTACTCATTTGGCCAATTTGTAGGAGGCCCAAAAGTTAGCGATACAATTGGCGAGTTTAACAACGCTGCTACAGAGCTTGCTAAGGCTGTTGCTGCACGTGGGCTCACAAAAGATGAAGCTGCTCAATCACCTATTCATGGATTGAAGGGTGATTTATCAGACGCTGACGCTGTTGCGAATGAAGACAGAGCTACTACAGCTGAAAAGAACTTCTACACGTTTTTCAAAAAGCGTGTTACAGAGTTGTCGATAGATCGCAATGACCTTTCTAAATATGGCATTGCTGCTCTTGCTGCGCAAAAAATCATTGAGGACCGGACAAAAGATATCGTTGTTGGATTGAATGGCAAAAAAGTTGAACAAATTAAAGTTGGTTCAACTGTTCAAAACTTCAGCAAAAAAGTCTTTGATGATGCAGTTGATGGTGTTGCTGCGAAGCCTCTTTCTGCAATCACGATCGACTACTTTGCTCAAAAAGCTTCTGATCTGAATGGATTCTTCCCAAACTTAGCTCCTACTAAAGAAGGGAACTTAGTTGCAGTTGAAACTAGAATGCGTAAAGCTATCTTAGATCAACACAAAGAGGAAGAGTTTAAGAAACTCGATACAGAATTTACTGATGCTTCAGTAAATGCTAAGCGCTTCAAACAAGCTAAGCAAACAATCACGAGAGAATACAAAGCTGACAAAATTAAATTCGAAGCTGAACTCAAAAAACTTCGTGGTGAGAAATTTGGAGATGAGAATAGCGAACTCCATAAAGCTAGCAAAGCTTTAGAAAAAGCGAAGGGAGAAAAAGAAAAAGCAAAATCTGAATTCGCTACTGCAATTGGCAAAGTAGCTAAAGATGTAGATGGCGTTGATGGAGAAGAACTCGTCGAGTTCTATCAAGACTTCCTTGCTAATGAAAACAAAGATGACGCATTTAACGTGGGTTACTTCACTAAGAAGTATTCTGAGTACAAAGAAAAGCTGAAAGCTTTCAATGAAGCTCAAAAAACTTGGGATGAGACCCTCGAGAAATTTGAGAAGATCGCAGAATACCAACCAGGTTCTTCAACAGACCTGAAAGGCGGTAAATTGCATCATATCAATACAACTCTCAGAAACGGTGTTGATAATGAAGCTAGAAAGCAGATGGAAAAAATGGCCAACTTCTACAAAGAACTTAGCCATGCTGTTAGCGAAGAGAATGTCGATAATAAATATCGTTCAAAAGCTTTGCACAGAATCATTGATGTTCAGGCATAAGGTTCCTAAGACCTTAAAAGCGAGAGGATGAATCTTCATCCTCTTATAAAGGAGCGGCCTTTCGGCCGCTCCTTTTTTATTTATATAAGTTCGATGGCGACGCTGTCGTAGAAGAGCTGCCCTGCAGCCGTTAACCGCACGGTGTCGATCTCTTTTTCCACCCACCCTTTTTTGATCAGCTGCCCCAATGCCGATGAGATGGTTTCCGGCAATGGTCCATGCTTTGCCGCAAATTGACGCAGGTCCACGCCCTCGGCTAAACGGAGCCCGATAGCAAACAGCTCTTGCCAGTGGCGGGGATAGTTAAGTTTTTCTTCGAAATCTACAGGGAAACGATTTTGTCCGAGCTCGTTAAGGTATTTATTGAAATTGGCCGCATTGGCAAAACGCACCCCATCCCAATAGCTGAAAGCGGAAGGGCCGAAACCGAAAAAGGGGCGCCCTGTCCAATAGCCTGTATTGTGCTTGGAATGCATGCCGGGCTTGGCGAAGGCAGAAATCTCGTAGCGCTTTAAGCCGATCGATTCTAAAGAGCTGACAGCGGTCTGAAGCATCTGGAGGCGGGTTTCCTCAGGGGGAAGATGAGGGAGAAGTTGATGCTGCTTTTTGAAAAAAACAGTATGGGGTTCAAAAGTCAGATTGTATAGCGAAACGTGGGTCAGGGGCAAGGTGGACAGACTGGTTAATGTTCTCTCCCACCCTTCCATTGTTTGGCGGGGAAGCTCGAACATCAGATCGATGCTGATATTGGTGATATTGGCTTTGTGAACGGCCTGGACTGCTTGTGCTGCTTTGGAGGCGTTGTGAGTGCGGCCCAAAAGGATGAGATCTTCGTCATTCAGGGATTGGACCCCCAGACTGACCCGATTGATTCCTATCGCTTGGAATTCCTGCATCAAAGAAAGCGTGATATCTTCGGGGTTTGCTTCCAGAGTGATTTCGCAACTGGGGGCGATGGGGATCTTTTCTAAAATCTTGCGATAGTGGGCTGGTGACAGCTTGGTCGGGGTTCCTCCGCCAAAGTAAATGGAAACGATTCTTTTCCCTTGAAGTTGGGGCAAGCGCATCTCCCATTCTTTGAGCAAGGCATCAACAAACGGTTTTTTTAGCCGCTCATCGTCGGGGAGGACAAAAAAATGACAATAGGGACATTTTTTGGAACAAAATGGGATGTGAAAATAAAGACTAATTTCACCAGTCATTCGCATCGGGATCTTCGAGGACGCCGCGCCGCCAGCGGTTGCGGTCGCTAAAAGGGTCCTCATCCTCTTCTTCTTCGGCGGCAGCGGCCGCTTCCTCTTCGACTTCCTCTCCTTCTTCTCCTGTCGCTGTGGTCTCAACATCAAAAGGCTCGGTTTCCATATCGAGGCCCGCGTCGGTGAATCCTTCTTCGGCGATATCGATATCGGGAAGGCTTTGCGGTTCATGCACAGGCGTGCGTCCGCCGGGGCGTTTTGGGGTGCTGAACTCTTCCATCTCTCCGCTCTCTTTCAAGAAGCGCAGACGCTCCTTTTCTTCGCCGATCTTATCCTGCAGGGCACGCATCTCTTCTCTGTGTTTTTCCATATCCTTTTTAGGAACTAGACCTAGCTTCAGCCATTGTTCTAGATCCTGAAGTTCTGTTTCCAACTTCTTCAAACGTTCAGATTTAATATTCATCGTACGGCACCTTGCTGCAGAAAGTTCAATATGATCGTGGTTTTACTGAAAGCTCCAGTTTTATGCAAACCAAAATGTAAAAAATTTTTTAACCCCATTCGGGAGCTTCAATTTTCAGAGTGAATTGTTATCGAGGGCGAAAGTATTAGCGAACCAGAATTTAAATTCAAGAAACTCTTTCAGTCTAAATTGTTATTTGGTATTGGTGGGGTTTGAATGTTGGGAGATTTGATGGAAGGAAAGGACTTTTCCTACGCGCAGCTGGCCAACCTCACGGCTATAGAGCAGCTCTATCAAGCCTTTCTCAACAATCCCGGGAGCGTAGATCCTTCCTGGCGTCATTTCTTCGAGGGCATGGCCTTTGCGCAAAGCACAATGCCTCCCCTTCCTGCAGCCGGCGGCGAGAGCCCAGAACTGCGTATTTATCAACTGATCGATGCGTATCGCCAGTACGGCCATCTGATGGCCAAATTTAACCCGATTGCGACATCTGAGACGAAAGAGCCGGAAGAATTGAACCTGGAAAAGCTTGGGTTTAAAAAAGAGGAACTAGATCTCTCTTTTCCAACAGTCGGCTTTTTGAAAGAACCCACGGCCCCCCTGAAGACTTTGATCGAAGCATTGAATAAAACCTATTGCGGCACAGTGGGCATCGAGTACATGGGTTTGAGGAATACGGAGCTCGAAAAATGGATGCAGCAGCAGATTGAGCCTTTTTTTCCTCTCTATCTCGACAAAGAGCAGAAGATCCAGATCCTGCACAATTTGAACAAAGCAGAACTCTTTGAATCGTTTCTGCATACGAAATTTGTCGGGCAGAAACGGTTTTCTCTTAGAAGGCGGAGAAACGATGATCCCGATGCTATCGGCGATGATTGAACGCGGGGCAGAGATCGATTTGCTCGAGGTCGTTTTGGGGATGGCACACCGCGGCCGCCTCAATGTTTTGACCAATATTTTAAATAAATCGTACGGGCATGTTTTCCGCGAATTCGAAGACCACTACACTCCCGATCTGCTGGAAGGCACAGGCGATGTGAAATACCACAAAGGATTTGTCGGAGCTCTCCCCACGCCCTCTGGAAAAGCGGTCACCGTGACTTTGGTCGCCAATCCCAGCCATTTAGAATCGGTCGATCCTGTCGTCGAAGGGATTGCTCGCGCCAAGCAGGAATTGAAAGGGGACAAATTGCAGCGCCAGGAGATCGTGCCGATCTTGATCCACGGCGATGCTGCGGTGGCAGGTCAAGGGGTTGTCTACGAAACGATGCAGCTTTCTCGGCTCTATGGCTACGCTACAGGCGGAACGATCCACATCATCATCAACAATCAGATCGGGTTTACGGCACTTCCCGAAGAGACGCGCTCCACGCGTTATTGTTCCGATATCGCAAAGGCTTTCGGAGCTCCTGTTTTCCATGTCAATGCCGAAGATCCGGAAGGATGCGTGCGCGCCGCCAAACTTTCTATCGAACTCAGGCAACAATTTCAATGCGACGTCTTCATCGATCTCTACTGTTACCGAAAATATGGCCATAACGAAAGCGATGAACCGACATTCACGCAGCCGCTGGAATACAGTTTGATCAAAAACAAAAAAACGATCCGCGAGCTTTTCCGCGATCAATTAATCAAAGAGAACGTGCTCGATGAAGCAAAAGCGCAGGAGCTGGAGAACGGATTCAAACAGGGGCTGCAAAAAGCTTTAGAAGCTGTCCCTGAACAAAAGCCCTCTTCGAGTGAAAAATCTGAAATGAACGATGCTCCTCTTTCGAGCATCAAGACAGCCGTCGAGCCAAAAGGATTGATCGCGAATGGCAGAGCGCATCTTCACAGTGCCCGAAGGGTTTCGCATTCATCCCAAAATCCAGCGCATCTTGGAAGAGAAATTGGCGATCGTCCATGGCGATCCAAACCCAAGCGAGAATCGATTGGGGCATGGGAGAATTGCTCTCTTACGCCACGTTGGTAAGCGAAAAAGTGCACGTGCGAATTTCCGGGCAAGATGTGCAGCGCGGGACTTTTACGCACCGCCATGCGGTATGGGTGGACCAAGTTAAAGAACAAAAATATTTTCCCCTTTCCCATGTCAGTCCGGAGCAAGCGCCATTCGATATTTTCAATTCCCCTCTTTCTGAATATGCTGTCCTTGGATTTGACTTTGGGTACAGCTTTGCGTACCCGAAATCGCTGGTCGATTTGGGAGGCGCAATTCGGCGATTTTGCCAATGGCGCGCAAATCATCATCGACCAATACATCGCCTCTTCTGAACAGAAATGGGGTCTTAAATCCAATTTGACTTTGTTGCTGCCACATGGCTATGAGGGGCAAGGTCCGGAACATTCCTCGGCGCGCATCGAAAGATTCTTACAGCTCGCAGGCCATGAAAATATGCGGATCGCCAACTGCTCGACGCCAGGCGCAGCTGTTCCACCTCTTGCGCGCACAAGCGCTTCATCCGATGAAAAAGCCGCTCGTCCTTTTCACGCCCAAAGCCATCCTGCGCCATCCTGCATGCGTCTCGAGCATCAATGATTTGACTCAAGGCGGTTTCCAGGAAGTGATCGATGACCCTACTTTAGTTCAAAATCCGCGCAAGCTCTTTTTTTGCAGCGGAAAAGTCTACTACGATCTTGTTCAAGAGCGGGAAAAACGGAAAATTTCCGATGTCGCGTTTGTGCGCATCGAGCAGCTCTATCCTTTTCCCGAAGAGCGCAAGTGAAGACAGGTCTTGCAAAAATATAATGCCAATGATAGAGTCTTCTGGGTCCAAGAAGAGCACAGCAATGTGGGGGCATGGGAATACATGCGGCCCATCTTTAATCAACTGCTTGGAGCAAAAGACGCCGTCAAGTATATCGGAAGAGATCGAAGCGCATCGCCTGCTGCCGGCTCTCACGCGCTGCATAAAAAACAGCTAGAAGAATCATGCAACTGCATTTAGGAGGTATTGTCAATGAAAGTGGAGATCAAAATCCCTGCGATGGGCGAATCGGTCGCGGAAGCGGTCGTGAGCAATATCATCAAACCCTCGGGAAGCTATGTCAAACTCGATGAAGATATCCTCGAGCTGGAAACCGACAAAGTCAATCAGGTTCTCCACGCTCCGCAAAATGGACAATTGACGCTCAGTGTCAAAAAAGATGACACGGTCAAAATCGGCCAAGTCATCGGGTTTGTCGACACCGATGCTAAAGCCCCCAGCGGCGAAACTCCTGCCTCCTCCTCCTGCGCCGCCGCCAGCCAAAAGAACCAAAACGCCTGAACTAAAAAAGATCGAAGGGGAAAGCGCCCGTGTGATGATGCCCGATTTTGCAGCATCGGTCAAAGAAGGCCCGAAAGCACAACCTGCAGAAGAAACCCAAAAGTTACCGGTGAAAAAGCAGCGCGCAAAAAGATGAGCAATTTGCGCAAAGTGATCGCCGCGCGTCTTGTCGAAGCGAAAAACACGACAGCCATGCTGACGACTTTCAATGAAGTCGACATGTCTGCAGTGATGATGATCCGCAATCGCGAGAAGGACAATTTCCTGAAAAAATATGGGGCTAAACTCGGCTTCATGTCCTTCTTCGTCAAAGCTGTTGTCGCCGCCCTCAAAGAAATCCCTCAAGTCAATGCGATGATCGATGGCGATGAGATCGTCACCTTCTCAAGTTATGACATCGGCGTCGCTGTATCGACGGAGCGGGGCCTCATGGTCCCTGTGATTAAAAATTGCGATCAGCTGAATTATGCCGGGATTGAGAAGGAGATCGAGAATTACGCTAAAAAAGCGCGCGAAAGTACCATTTCCATCGATGATTTGCGCGGAGGCAGCTTTACGATCACAAACGGCGGAGTGTTCGGCTCGCTGCTCTCCACGCCGATCCTCAATCCTCCGCAAAGCGCTATTTTAGGCATGCACGCCATCGTCAAACGCCCGATGGCTGTGAACGATGAGATCGTCATTCGGCCCATGATGTACGTGGCCTTGAGCTATGATCACCGCATCGTCGATGGAAGAGAAGCGGTGTTGTTCCTCGTTCATTTGAAACAAAGCCTGGAAGATCCTTCACGGCTTTTATTGGACTTATAACATGGCAGAAACCTTTGATGTCGTCGTGATCGGTTCTGGGCCCGGCGGCTACGTCGCTGCCATCCGCGCTGCACAACTGGGCTTTAAAACGGCGTGCATTGAAAAAGACAAACCGCTCGGCGGGACTTGTCTGAATGTCGGATGCATCCCTTCAAAAGCTCTCCTGCATTCGACCGAACTCTATCAAAAATTGCAAAAAGAAGCGAAAAACAACGGCATTGAAATAGGGAATGCGACCTTCAATTTCAAACAAATGATGGCGCGGAAAACAAAAATCGTCACTTCATTCAATGCAGGGATTGAAGGTCTCTTCAAAAAAATAAAATCACCCGATTTCAAGGAGTTGCTTCCTTGAAAAATTCGACAACGATCGTCGTCTCCGATCAAGAAATCAGTGCGCGCAATATCATCCTCGCCACGGGCTCTGAACCGATCGCTTTGCCCTTCCTTCCCTTCGATGAACGGAAGATCCTGTCGTCCACGGGCGCTTTAAGTTTAGAGCAAGTTCCCCAAAAAATGATTGTCGTTGGAGCCGGCATCATCGGCGTGGAGATCGGCTCTGTCTATTCTCGATTAGGGGCGCAAGTGGTCTTTGTGGAATTTCTCGATCGGATTTGCCCGACGCTCGATGAGAGCTTGTCCAAAGAACTGCAAAAAATGCTGCAAGGCCAAGGGATGCAATTTAATCTCTCCTCTAAAGTCACCGCAGCGCAGGTCAACGATAAACAGATCGCGCTGAAAGTAACGATGCCCGACCAATCCGTCCAAGAGATGAGCGCCGATGTCGTCTTGGTCAGCATCGGTCGAAAGCCCTACACGCAAGGTTTAGGCCTTGACAAAGCCGGCGTCGCAGTCAACGAGAAAGGATTTGTGAAGATCGACGGCTTTTTTAGAACAAATCTCCCCAATATCTTTGCCATCGGCGATATCGTCGATGGGCCGATGCTCGCGCATAAAGCCTCAGAAGAGGGCGTCGCTGTGGCGGAAATCATCGCCGGCCATCATCCTAAAATCGAATACGCGGCCATTCCCAATGTCGTCTACACCCATCCCGAAGTGGCCCAGTGTCGGCATGACCGAAGCAGAAGCCAAAAATGCAGGGCTCATCATCAAGATCGGCACCTTTGGCTTTAAGGCAAACTCCCGCGCGCGATGCACCGATGAAGAAGAAGGATTTGTGAAAATGATCGCCGAAGCGAAGAAAGGCACGATTGTCGGCGTCCATATCATCGGCGCGCATGCTTCAGAGCTGATCGCAGAGGCCGCGCTTGCCATCCAAAAACGGACGACCGCAGAAGAGATCGCTTCGCTCCCTCATGCGCATCCGACGCTGTCCGAGTCCCTGAAAGAGGCTGCCCTTGCCGTCGACAAACGCGCCATCCACAAATAATGAGATATACCGATGAACGATATAACGATAAGAACGATATTATTTTGAATTTTCTTTTTCTATCGTTCTTATCGTTATATCGTTCAATCGTTGAATTTCCCAGCTTAGTAGCTTTGGGATTTGCCGCAGCCGCAGGAGCCTTTAACATTAGGGTTGCTGATCTTGAAGCCGGAGCCGTTGAGACCATCGACGAAATCGATTTCGGACCCAATGAGCCGAGAAACGTCCGCTTTATTGACGTGGACTTCGACGCCATTGGAAAGAAACACTTGGTCCTCCCCTTCAGCTTTTTCGGAATAGTCGAGGACATATTCAAAGCCGCTGCATCCGGCTGCTTTGTCTCCAAAACGGAGCCCCCAGCCCTCTTTTCCTTCTTCCTTGAGGATTTGCTGGTATTTATCTGCCGCCCGTTTAGTGAGGGTGATGGTCGAAAGGTCGGCCTTCTCCGCTAAAATACCGTTCAGCCGCACGACCATATCTTCCACGTCTTCGAGAGAAAAACCATGGCTGAGCATCCCCGCTTCTAATGTTTCCCAGACGGCAGCCCCGCAGCCGACGCAATGCAGCCCGCGGTTGGTCATCTCTTGGGCCAATTTTTGGCTTTTATGAGGAAAGCGTGAGAAAATCTCCTCGATCGTCATCTCTTTATAAATTTTTTGCTCTGTCCCTGCTTGATTCATCGTTATCCCCTACTTAATATTTAATCTTTACACAACCGCCCTTGATCTTGCATTGGCAAGCGAGCCGTTCCCGGTCTTGATCCCCTAAAAAATCTTTTTCCTCTTGGGTAAACTCAGATAGGTGTTCGTGACCTTCCACGACTTCGATCACACATGTCCCGCAGACCCCTTCCGTGCAGGCAAAGGGAACCCCTGCCTCCTCGCAAATCTCTTGGATCGGCGAATCTTCCTCGAGCTCTTTTTCTTCGCCCGAATTTTCGAAAATGAGTTTAGCCATTATTCACTCCGCATTTAATCTAGGAAATTAACAGAAATGGGCCCAAAAGTAAAGGGGGTATCTGAACCACCCGCCCAACTAAATAAATTTTTTAATTATATTATATTAAATAATTTATTATACATTACATTAATTTAATATCAAAAAATTTAATTGCCAACAATTTATTGATTATGTACAATTAATCACATTGATAGTAAATAATCCTATTATTAAACAAAAGGAGTAATGTTTTATGACCACTAGTACTAGTAATAATTTATCTAGCGTAACAGTGCAACCACAGTTGCAACCCCTACAACTGCTGCAACAATCCCCACATTTCGTTAATGCTACTGTAGCACTTATCGAAGCTGTTGCTGCACGCGCGCGCACACGCGAAGAAGCCCAGAAGCTACTCTATCCTTTATCACAAAGCATGATCCTTGAAAATAAACACCCTCTGGGATTGAATTTATCAGAATTGCATTCACAAAGAACGAACCTTAAAAATAAACACAAAGCTGAGCAAGCGCAACATGATTTTTTTCACGCTTTCCAACAGCGTATCGCAGAGTTGGACATCGATAGGAGTACTCCTTTGTATGGTAGTTATGCTCGTGCTGCCCAACAACTCATTGAAGAATCCGCTCTTCTGTCTTCTCATGTTGATGCAATAAAGAAAGAATCAATTCTTCAAGATTTCGACAATAGAGTCTTTAAGGATATCGTTGAAGTCTTGGCTTCAAAACCTCTCGCTGAGATTACGATCAGTGCTTTTAAACAAAAGACTTCCGAGCTGGGCCGACTCTTCCCAAGATTTAACAAAGATCGGAACTTAGTTGAAATTGAAACTAAATTGAGGCAAGCTATCAAAGCTCACCACACTAAAGAAGAGTTTAAGAAAGTCCGTGAAAAATTCACTAATCTTAAACCTGATGAATTCAAAGCAGCTGCGCAAAAAATTGAAGCTGAGTACAAAGCTGTGAAAACAAAAATCGAAGCTAGACTCAAAGAACTTCGCGGTGAAAAATATGGAGATGAGAATAGCCTACTCCATAAAGCTCACGTTGTTTTAGAAAAAGCGAACAAAGATAAAGAAAAAGCAAAAGCTGAATTCGACGTTGCAATTGGCAAAGTAGCTGGAGATGTAAAAGGGGTCTATGGAGATGATCTCGTCGAGTTCTATCAAAACTTCCTTGCTAATGAAAACAAAGATGGCGCTATAATCGAAGCTAGACTCAAAGAACTTCGCGGTGAAAAATATGGAGATGAGAATAGCCTACTCCATAAAGCGCACGTTGCTTTGCATAAAGCGACCAAAGAGAAAGAAAAAGCAAAAGCTGAATTCTTCATTGCAATTAGCACAGTAGCTCAAGATGTAAATGAGGACTATGGAGATGATCCCGTCGCGCGCATTCAACACTTTTTTGCTAATGAAAACAACGATGGCGCTTATAATATCGGTTACATCACTGGTAAGTTAGCCGAGTACAAAGCGAAGCTGAAAGCTTTCAATGAAGCTCAAGAAAATAGCGATAAGCTCAACGAGGAATTTAAGAAAGTAGAGCTCTTTCAACACTTTTTTGCTAATGAAAACAACGATGGCGCTTATAATAACGGTTACATCACTGGTAAGTTAGCCGAGTACAAAGCGAAGCTGAAAGCTTTCAATGAAGCTCAAGAAAATAGGGATGAGCTCAACGAGGAATTTAAGAAAATAGCAAGATACCAACCTGGTACAGAAAATCTGAACGGTGGTATATTGCACTACATCAATAAAACCCTTGAAGCGGGCCCTGAAGTAGAAGCCAGAAAGCAGATGGACAAAATGGCTAACTTCTACGCTGAGCTTCGCAGAACTGTGGGAGATGTCAATAAAGAAGCTTTCTCAAGAAATTTGCGCAGAATTATTGGCTAAGAAATGCAATCTGAAGCCTTATAAAAGGAGCGGTAAAAACCGCTCCTTTTTTATTTCAAGGCGAAACAAAAAGGGGCAGGTAACTTACCTGCCCCACAAAGATAACTATGTGCTTATTTGTTTAGATGAGTTCTGGCCTTTCCTTAAAAGGAGCAGAGTCCTCTGCCAGCAATTCCTGGACAGTCTCTTTTAATGTTTTTACCCCTTCTGGGAAACCACAACGGATTAACATGTCGTTTAAATCCATAAGCTCGGATTCGAGCATGTCAACTTTGCTCTCCAGGCTAGCAACTCTAGCCCTGAGTTGTAATGTATCCATAATTTAATACCTGTCCTTAATGGGATTATTATTCTATTAATATCTAACATGTTATGACAAAATTAATTATATGTACAAATTATGACACAGTTTCATTCTATATGAACGCTCTTTATTAATTCACCACAAAAACACCACTTTCTTTAAATTATAAATTTTAATATTATATATTAAAAATTAAAATACATAAAAATCTGAAGATTAAATAATTAAATCAGTTGTAAAACAATTAATTCCTAAGTATAATTAATCACGTTACTAATAATTAACATTAAAATAACGGAGCAATTATGGCTACTAATAACCCAGCTTTTCCTAATAATCCTTCTTATCCTACACCGGCTGCTATGTACCCTACTTTAGCGGCGCAAGTGCAGCAACAACAACAACCGCAGCCCGGTCCCTTTGATCCAGTTCTCACCCTGAACCCGAACCTGCAAAATTATTATCCACCGACGCAAACACAGCTTTATTATGCGAATCCGACAGCGACGACACAACCTACGCAATCCAATTATTACTATCCTGTACAACCACAAGTCCCTTTTAACCTTTATTCAACTAACTTGCCAGCGCACCAACCCACGCAAACCAACTATTATACACATACTTATACTGCACAACAACCACAACTCTATCCTGCTCCCATACCACCACAACAAAGCCAACTTCCTGTGTATACTTTAACTTCCACAGTGGCGACACAACCACTTCCTGCTTACCCTTCTTCGTCGCTCTCAACTCTCTACCCTGTTATGGACCCTTCTCCAAAAATTGGAAGCTCTTCCAATCTCTCCCTCATCCCTTCCAATCTCTCCTTCGATCAAACCGTGCAGAAGAGTGAAGCGCTGATCTTGGACCATCTCCAGCAATTCCCTTTGAATTCCAGTAGCCCCCAACAAACCTACCAAGCTCACCTGCGCGAAAAAGTTGCAAAAGAGATCGTCAAAAAATTCGCTGCGCCATATCGAGAAAAATTTAATGCAACGGGCACCATTGATTTGAATCAAATCAAAAACGATAGCTTTACACTGCGCAACCTGCTGACCGCAAATGAAAAATTCAATACTCATTTAAACCTGAATATGTTGTATCTTAATGAAATCTTCGAATTAGGCAATGAAAACCCAACTTTTGAAGTTGTTCAGAAGAAAATTCTTCAAGAAGCGGATAAGGCAAAGCAAAATTCTGCAAAAAAACCTCCCTTTTCTCTTCTTAAATTGTTCAAGTCCCCCAAAAAACCTGAAGAAAATACAGCAACCTCGATGAGTAAAATTCTGGAAACTCTTAATTTAATACAAAACGAATGGAATACCTTAAGTTATGTTCCTACTGATACGATTCCTACCGCTCCGGGTTGTGACGAGAATTACCCAGCGCTTCTAGGGCCAATCTATCCGCAAACTCCAGCATCATCCATTGCAACTCTCCCGCCGGCGTCAATTGCAACTCTCCCGCCTTTTCTACCTTCCTATGGAGCTCCTATTGAAAATAATCCTCAACCTGCTCCCGAACCTGTCAAACCCGCCCAGCCTATCACTGACAAGAAATATTCTGTCAATGATGACATCCCTGTAAAATCTTATATCGAACTCGCTTTTCCCAATGTGCGATTCCTTGACTTGCCTGATCTGATCAAGGGAGATGTTCTCCGGCATGCGAAATATTCTCCGGGCGTCCGAGGAAAAGCGGAAGAAGAAGCCGTCGCCATTTATAAAGATCTCGGGTCCATTTCTCAGAAATTGAAATCGATTCGCAGCATTCCTTTATCAAATGATGAGTTTTCTATTGCTGGACAAAAGCTCCTAGATCTCTACTATTCTGATAAAATTGGTGTGCTCGGGGAATTCATGAAAGGCTTTGAAGCATTGCCGAAAACAGGTCGTTTCTATCAATACGTTTATGAAATGGCCAAAGCTGCCAATGTGCATATCGCAGATTGGGACAAACAATTCGCGGAAAATAATTGGAACAAGCCGGGAATCTTTCACCTGTCCATACAAGCGTTGGAAAGATGTTTGCACACTTCTGCAAACGGGTAATTGTCGCCCTCTCTTACATTATCGAACCCCAGCTCTATGCGCTGGGGATTCTTTTTAGAATCATTCTAAGCTTTTAAGGCAAAAACAGTCGGCCGTTTATTTAAATCAGGCTTGGCCAGCTTCCACTCTTTAAGCCGTTTTGTCTGCACAAATTGAGAAGGCAGAGTCAAATCGCAAGCGATGCACAGCCATGTGCGGGCATCGAGGGCTGAAAGGATCGTTTCCAAAAGCCTCTGATTGCGATAAGGGGTCTCGATGAACAGATGGGTGGATTTAATCTTCTCTATTCTCTTGAGTTCTTGGACCAAAAGATCTTCTTGCTTCGGCAGATAACCGTGGAATGTGAAATGCTGCCCTCCTAGGCCGGAGAGGACGAGCGCGAATAATACGCTCGAGGGCCCCGAAAACGTTTCAATGGGGATCCCTTTTTCTCTTGCCATCAAAACAAGATCGGCTCCTGGATCCGCCAAACAGGGCATGCCGCAATCGGAGATCAGCCCCCATTTCCCGCCTTGCATCAGCTGCTGCAAAATCGCTTTTTTATCGTTTTCGGTGCTGTGTTCATTGAGCAGAAAGATAGGAATATCGCGGAAGGACCGGCCTTCAAACGCGAAGCGGCGTAAAAAACGGCGGCCTTCTTTTTCGCTTTCTGCGATCAGGCCTTGGATTTGCGCGACGGCCGCATCCACGCTGTTAGGGAGGAAGGCGGAATGCGGTTCGATCTCAGCGAGCAGGTTGGGAAAGAGATACAGCATGGGCATGGATTTTAGCTAAAAACAGATCGAGAATCAAGCCCGGTTCAAAGGAGCTGTTTTTGGCCATCAGTTCCATCTCGAATAAATCTTGCAGCGCCCGCTTAAAAAAAGTACTGCGGCGCCGTTTGACGATAGCGAGCATTTTGTCTAAGACTGCAGGCTTGACGGCGGGCAGATAATGCGCAATCTCTTCTTGGGCAGCTCCCCTTTCCACTAACACGGCCAAGCTTAAGCCTTGCTGGAGCTGGGAGCGCAGCTGGGCAAGGAGTGGGAGCAGCAGGGCCAGATCGACTTCCTCGGTCCGCGGCAAGCTCTCTTTCCAAACAATCGCTTCGGCAAGCTGCCAGGGAGTCATACTTTTTTGCGCTCCGCAGAGCTGATGAACCTCCTGCAATGTCAAATCCCGCTTCT
This sequence comes from uncultured Verrucomicrobiae bacterium, assembly GCA_963698815.1. Classification (GTDB taxonomy): domain Bacteria; phylum Chlamydiota; class Chlamydiia; order Chlamydiales; family Rhabdochlamydiaceae; genus CAJCIW01. The sequence goes on along the minus strand of CAVOSF010000006.1, from coordinate 194,950 downwards.
CTCCCGCATAAGTGATCAGTTTGGCCAATTCCTGTTCCAACCCCGGCATGTTCAATCCGACATTCTCAAGCAAATAGTCCACAGCATCGCCATTTAATCGTTTCCCTGCTCTTGACGCCTCCTCGACGAGCGCACGCTTGAGCCGATCTTTGCGGTCCCAGGGCTTTTCCTCGCTTAGATCACAAACGATCATTTCCTTCTTGGCCTTGGTGTACAGGTCGGTCAGGCCCTTCGAAGAGCCCGCCCCCAGCAAGAGATAGGCAAACGGGGAAGGATGAGCGGCATATTCCGCAAGACAGGTCAAACCGTTTTTCTTCAATTTATCGACCCCGTCGAGGTAGATGACTTGCTTGCCGCTTAAGAGCGATGCGGTATTCAGTCCGTCGATCAGGTCTTCGACAGGCCCTTGGGCAGCTTCTCTGGCATGCAGGTCGATCTCCCCCTGCTCGGACCGGATGGTGGAGACGATCTTATCGACGATCTTTTTCCTCTCATATGGGCAGGCGGAAACGATGAGAAAGACACGCGATAAATGCACCTTCGCCGCCTGCTGCAGATGCTTTTCGAAAGCAGTTAAATTTTGATATTTCATGAACAGCTTTTTACCTCAATTGAGAAGAAAAGCAAAGAATAAAATAAATTCTTGACAACCCCCTGAAATCCGTCTAGAATAAAGTTTAAGGGGTAGTGTCACTATGATCTCACGCTTTTTCAAGAAAAAACCTAAAGCTGCTGAACCTAAGAAGGCAGCTCCAGAGCCTAAAGCACCGCCAAAAAGACTGTTAACCGCAGAAGGGTGGAAACGCCTCATGATGCGCAAAACAGGCAAAAGAAAATAATCTAACCTAACTAACTTTTTACTATTATTGACGGCCTTATTATTATTCGATATAATAATAGAGCTTGTAATTTCTATAATTAAAAAATAAAAAGGAGATTATTATGTCAGGTATTACAGTTAATAAAAATTATATTGAAAATTTACAGTATACGAATGCTGATATTGTAAAGAATGTTGGAATCATGCCTTTTATCAAGGGCCTTGAAAAAACATTTACTAAAGAAAAGACTACCCAAGTCATGCAGTGGCTGATCTCAACAAAATCCACATCCTCCAATCTAAATGAATTTCAAGCGAGGATCATTGGTGCATTGAGCCAAAATGGGTCGATCAATGGAGCCGATCAGGTATACATTGCAGACCTCATTAAGAGTGTTTCCTTAGGTAGATATAAGTTAGTTTAATCTTTCATTAACAGCGCGAAGGACCCCAGTCCTTCGCGTATTATTCCTACTGAATGCCCGAGCTGAAGTCCCAAATCTGAGAGATCCCATCACAATATCCAACAAAAAAGCGGTCCCCAACGATGCGAACACTCTCAATGGCGCATTTTCTTTGTTTGAGGGTCTGGATCTTGTTAAAATCGCCTTTTTCATCTAATTCCCAGATAATCGCTGAAGAATCTTTAGAGCCGGACAAAAGATAATCCCCTTGCATGTGCAAAGCATTGATTTGATCCTTTTGTTCTGATAAAGTTTGACTTAAGTTAAAAAGGCCTTTCTTATCTTTTTTATAGACTAAGATGCGCCCAGATAAAAATCCCATAATGATGTGATCCTCTTTGATCACACTACTTGAGACACAGTCAATTTTACGCTGACTTTCAATCGATTGAAGTTCGACAAATTTGCCCGCTTGGTTTTTCTTCCAGATTTTTAAACTCCCCTCATACTTGCCTGCAAAAAGAAGATCATTTTCATAGTGAACAAAGGAAATCGGAGAAGGAATCTCTTCAATGAGTTGCAATGCTTCAAATGAACCATTTTCATTCTTAAGGACCGAGATTCTTTCATTATAAATAAAAAGATGATCCTCTTTAGCATGGAATCGGTAAGCGTTAGTTATAGACAAAACTTCTTTGAATGCCCCCTCTTCCTCTCTTGTATACACTTTTAGGAGCCCATTTCGGCTTGCCATAAAGAGATAGTCATTTTGAAGGGCGAAATCTACGATGCCGCTTCCATCGGAATCAAGAGATTGCAATTCTTGATACCTCTCATCTTGAGAAGTCCAGACTTTGAGCTTTTCATTCTGTTTGAATGCGAGATAAGGTTTATTTAAGCGAAAAAGACCATCATCGCTCGTTAGTGTTTGGATCCACCGGAGATGGTCTACATCATGAATGACAATCTTCCCCTCAGAAGACCCAGAAAAAAAATATCGGCTGTCATGGCCAAAACAGCGGAGAGCTGATTGGTGTTCTTGCTTTTCGAAATTGGCCCATTTATAGATTTGATTTCTCAGGTTGTATTGAGCTCCATAGGCATATTTGTATTGATCTTTCCAAGAGAGGGGTATTGCGATTTCGTAGGAAATTTTTGGGCATAAAACATTTCTAAAAACGAGACCGATTGGATTTCTCTTAGGAAAATCTCTGGTAAAAAAGATTTTTCTAAGATTCTCATCGTCTGCAAGTTCGTTAAATTTTTTACAAACAAAAGAAACTTGTAGTAGATCGATACACTTTAATTTCAAAAAAACATGGATATAAAGTTCTGGAGGCAACTTTTGGAATGAACAGACAGAGGGTGAAATAGAGGTTTGAGTTTGGATGGTGGACATTAAAATCTCGAAAAAATGAATTATTATAAAAGAATTGTTGATTTTAAGCAAAACCAACATTTCCGGGGTTGAGCAATTCCCGACCTTTTGCTATAATGGCGTTACAAAATTTTAATTTTTCAGGAGTGGCCACCATGCTATCCATCAATCTCAAAGGGAAGAAAGCTTTTATCGCCGGGATTGGCGACGACCAAGGCTACGGCTGGGCTATCGCAAAAGCGCTGGCGGAAGCGGGCGCAGAGATCATCATTGGGACTTGGACCCCGATTTTAAAAATCTTTACCCAGTCTTGGAATATGGGCAAGTTTGACGAGGCGCGGCAGCTTTCCAATGGGAAGTTAATGGAATATTTGAAAGTCTATGCGTTGGACGCCTCTTTTGATAAGCCGGAAGATGTCCCCCAGGATATCCGCGAGAACAAGCGCTATCAAGACGCCTCTGGCTACACGATCTCCGAAGTGGCGGCTGCTGTAGAGAGGGATTTCGGCAAGATTGATATTCTCGTGCATGCGCTCGCCAATGCCCCTGAAGTGAAAAAACCTCTTTTAGAGACCTCCCGCAGTGGCTATCTCGCCGCCTTGAGCTCTTCTAGCTATTCGTTCATCAGTCTGCTCGCGCATTTTGGCCCGATCATGAGTGCCGATGCAGCCTCTATTTCTTTAACGTATTTAGCTTCCGAACGTGTCGTTCCCGGCTATGGCGGAGGCATGAGTTCTGCGAAAGCGGCGCTGGAAAGCGATACGCGGACGCTTGCCTTCGAAGCCGGACGCAAATGGGGCCTTCGCATCAATACGATCTCCGCCGGCCCCTTACGCAGCAGAGCAGCCCGTGCGATCGGCTTTATCGATAGCATGATCGAATACTCCAAGGCTAATGCTCCTCTGATTAAAGACATGACGGCAGAAGAAGTAGGCAATACCGCAGCGTTTCTCTGCTCTCCCTTGGCTTCAGCGATTACCGGGACTACTTTGTATGTCGATAACGGCATGCATGCCATGGGCCTTGCGCTCGACAGCCAAGCGCTTCAAAAATCCAAAGAAGCTGAACTTGCAGCCTCTAAGTCATCTTAATTGCTTTATTTAACGCATCGATGATTCCATGGCTCTGTCCATGCTCTGCTAAGATAGTCGCCATGGAGTGCATTTCCGGCGGCGCAGCGGACATAACGATCTTGACATCTGCTCTATTGAGCATGCTGATGTCATTGAGATCGTCTCCGGCGGCGATCACGGGGCCGCCCTCGCCAAGGACATCTCTGACTTTCTGAAGGGCATTGCCTTTCGTCGCATGTTGCGAGGTGACGAGAATCAAATAAACTCCCTCCCCTAGCGGATCGCGGATCATCGTCGCAGAGATTTCAGGAAAAGCTTGCAGCAATGCATTAATTCTCTGCATTGCCGATTTTGTCCCTAGACATTTTGCCAAAGGAAACGTAAGAGCTTCTTCGAAGTCAAATTCACGCATCGATTTCCAAGGCTCGGGCGAAAGCGCCATGATCTTATGCAGGTGTTCAATAAAGCCAGGTGTAAATCTTTCTGGCCGATAATAGCAGAAATCTCCCCGTTCAAATCCCGAATAGACGACAAAATCCTCGCTTTCTCCTCGATAGGCTGAATCTAAGATGGGGATTGCTTTAGGATCGAGATAATTCCGTGCGACGAGTTCTTTATGCGGCATATACAAAATATCTGCCCCGTTTTGAACCGCGAGATAAAAAGGAAAATTGAATTCTTTAACAACACGATACCCATAAGAATAGGTCCTTCCCGTAATGAAGATCAGCTCCCATCCCTTCTTTTCGAGCGCATGTAAAAAATCGATGACCTCGGGAGGAGCATGATGCGTCTCATCCGTAATCGTGCCGTCGATGTCTAGTGCAATCCAACCTTTATGTTTGCGCATACACTCCCAGGGATGTTTTAAAACTTGAGACTACACAATTGTTATTTTTTCTTAAGATATTTTATATCACAGGTTGAAAAAAAATAAGAAGAATCTCAGACTGGACTTTTCTATGATGTGGTGGTTATGCATTTAAAAAATTTATTGCTTTTTCTTCTTTTGCTTCATCTCCCGTTTGCCTGCTTTAAGGCAAAACAGAAATCTGATTCTACTCCTCCAGCAACGGAGCAGCAGCAATCCACAGACCAAACCGCACCAAATCCAGAGCAACAGCCCCCATCCCCAGAGAATCCTGAGAATTTTGAGCCTGTACAGCAGCCGGAAACAGCAGAGCAGCCTCCTAGTCTAGCTCCGCTTCCTTCTTCGACGGAAATGACCAATTCTTATGAAAATGCCTTCGTGCGGATGCTGGTGACATTGCTTGGCCTGGTCTTTCTCGTGTTCGTTACGTTTTGGATTTTGAGAAGATTGGGAAAAGGAAAATTCAAACTGGGTTCCGGCCAAAGGGCAAACATCATAGAAAGACGCGCGTTAAGCCCAAAAACGATGCTGTACGTTGTTGAGATTGGAAATAAAAAGATCTTAATCTCCGAATCACAGCTCGAGGTACGGGCCCTGACCACTATCGAAGAAACGCCGGAAACTAGCGATTAGAGCGCTTCGCGCCGAATCACTTCGATGTTTGGATCGTTGACATTGCCGCGCACTTGGAAACAATGAGCGAGGTAGAAAGGACGCATGAGCTGCACATCTTTCACAAACGCTTCCAAACAATTTTCACCAGGGCGTTTAGGAATTTTGCGAAAGTCCTCTTTGTAAGAAACTCCGCCATGCCAAGCGCTCTCGATCAACGCTTCGATTTTTCGGCATCGGTAAGGTTTAATTATCCCGCAAAGAGAAACGATCTCCGCTCCAAATCCAAAAAGCTGGGCCTTAACCACCTCAAAGAGCCCGTCTCCAATGATTCCAGGAATTTGCAGAAGCCCTTGCCTCATTTCCACGGCACCTTCGTAAAGCCTTTGAAGGGCAAGCTGTTCGCCGACTTTTTTTAACGTTTTGGACAGCATGGAACAGATTTCCACAGGGATTTTAAAAGCATTCCAAGCTATAGCTCCTACAGTATAAAAAGGGATTCCTAACGCGAGCCACGCGCATTTTTGGGCAACGACATGCTGAGCTTCGTCTTTTTGCAAATCCCCCGTTTCGATCTCTTCAATGTAAGAAAGGACGGAAATTTTTTTGGTCTCCCCCGTCTCTTGGTCTTTGACATCGTAAAACTTGATATTGCCATCGGCATCTTTTTTCATCAGATGGACGCGGCGAAATGCAGACTCTGTCTTTTCGCAAAGCGTGCCTAAAAGCTGGCCAATCGCAGAGCAGAATTGCTGCATTTGCGCAAAAGGAGTTAAAGGAAGGGTTTCAGTGATTGCCGACATACGGCACCTCATGGCATTTTTTTTGCCACGATAATAACATTTCCTCGAATTTTGCTCACAAAAACTTTCTCCCCCATGGGGATGTACTCACCTTCTGTCAGCGCATCATAGAGGCGAAAATTGATTTGAATTTTACCTCCCGGCAGAAGAGAAGTAAACGCTTTGCCTTCTGTTCCTACGGCGGGGAGGCTCAAAGCTTCAGCACCTGCTGCAACGGTTTTCTTCAATCGAGGCATGACGAAACGCGCTAACAAAACGATCGCGATCAAAGCAATGATCAATGCTGTCATATAATAGGCCAAAAGCTGTGCCAATTCTAAAGCAGCTAAATTCCATTGATGCCAATTCCAGGACAAGTGCGCCGCTTTCAATGGAGGCAGCAACACCGAAAAAACACCGAGGATGAGGAGCAACATTCCACTTACGGCAAGAATTTTGGAAGGGAGGACAAAGATTTTTGTTAGAATCAATGAAATGCCAACTGTAATCAAAAGGATTTCCAACGAGCTGATCGTTTCCATAGCATGCGAAAACAAAATTAATCCTAAACAAACCAGCCCAGTAAGCCCTGGAATAACCAAACCATGGCTCACAGCTAAATAAAGACAGACAATCAGGCCGATCAGAAGGAGCGAAGAAACGATAGGATGGGTTAAAAAAGAAAAGAAATCGGCTTTCCAATTCTGATAATAAATCATATCGGCATTGGGGATCTGGGCGAAGAAAGGATAGGCGAAAAGCTGGGCCCGGATTGCCGGCCATTCCCCAAGCTCTATTTGCTCGGGGGTGAGTCTTTTCATTCCGGTGAAAGGAATCTCTAGGTCCGCGACCCCAAGATCAAGGAGCCCTTGAGTATCTAACGTCAGTAATCTTCCATGGGTTGTAATGGCTTGATCTTGCGTCCGAATCTCTTGGTTTGAATTGAGCTGGACGATCTGCCCTTCTCTTTTCACTAAAATGATATCGGGATCGACCATCGCTTCCGCAATCAAAGGATTGCGGCCATAGAATTTGGCCAGGCTTGCATATTCTGTGCGCAAGGCAGAGCCGATCCTTTCTGGAACTATTTGGGCCTCTGGCCCGGCGACGACAGGCTGCCCTGCGCCCATTAAAGCGCTTGGGGTGACGGCGAGAAAGCGGCAAGAGTAGGCGAGCATCGCCCCGGCTGAGAGCGCCTTATTGTAGACAACGCCCACGATGGGAATACCGGTTTCCGCATCGAAGCGTTGAAGAAGTTCAGCGATTTTCATGGCTGAAAAGAGCTCCCCTCCCGGCGTATTGAGGCGCATCATGACAAAGATGACATTTCTCTTTTTGTACTCGTCTAATGCCAGTTTAATTTGCCAGTAGGTAGCCCAGTCGACCGGCCGGTCTTCCCCGATCCAAAGGAAGCCGATTAAATTGGTGCCTTCTTGTTTGTAATGAATGGATTCTGAGAGTTTTTGATTGATATCTGGCTGGGTTGCAATAGCTTGCGAAATGAACCCTAAGAGGATGAACAAGAAAGAGATGCAACGATTAAACATAAACTTCAGAATAATGTATTAAATATTTTTTGTCTAATCGACTGAATACAAGGATTTTACTCAAAAACAATATAAATGAACGGTTCATTTTTTAATCCATTTATTATAAAATTATAATTAGGTAATTATGGATAATCGATTAGTTATTCAAAAACATTGCGAAATCGTCGAGGTTAAGCCCGATCCCGAGGAGAAGGACACCTACGACATCCAATTCGTTTTGACCAACGGAGCGGAGGAATTCGCCCCGGAGGTTGCACCTAAATTTAAGGGGTCTAAGCCACAGGTCGCCACTATCCTCTCTTATTTAGGTGATGAGTTCAATCGCAGCAAGAAAGTGAAAAACGCGCTCGCCGATCTTTCCATTGCTCCCATCACCTTCGAAATGAAAGGGGGAAATGTCGTCGCAAAAGACCATAACGGAAAAGAAGTGTTCAACGAAAGCATCCCTCAAGATCTTGAGGTAGACAAGGTCCGCGAATTCTCAGAGAAGTTCTTTTCCGATAGAAAATAATCCAAAATACATTCCTGAACTCTTTTCAAGTTCTCTTCGGTATGCGCCGCTGAGATGAAGTTCGCTTCATAGGCCGATGGCGACAAATAGACCCCCCGATCAAAGAGATAGTGGAAAAAGTGCTTAAAGCGTTCTGTGTCCAGGGCAAACAGATCTTCTTTGCATTCGACTTTATCGACTCCAAAGAAGAGGGTAAACATCGAGCCGCGGGCTTGAATAGCGACGGGGACGTGAGAGGTAACTGCTCGAATGGGTTTTAGGAAGTTTTCGGTCTTCTGCTCTAACTCCTTAAAAAAGCCGGGGGTATCCAGAATTTTTAGAGTCGCCAGCCCTGCGCACATGGCTAAAGGGTTCCCCGATAAAGTCCCTGCCTGATAGACATCTCCAATAGGGGCGATCCTCTCCATGATTTCCCGCTTGCCTCCAAAAGCTGCCGCCGGGAACCCTCCCCCAATGACCTTGCCCAAGCAGGTCAGGTCGGGAGTAATTCCATAAAGCCCTTGCGCGCATTTCAAGCCGACTCTAAATCCCGTAATCACTTCGTCAAAAATGAGGACAATTCCTCTTTTTTCCGTTTCTTCGCGCAGCATTTTTAAAAAATCGGGATTGGCGGGGACCACCCCCATATTGCCGGCAATCGGCTCGACCAACACGGCTGCGATATCCTCGCGCGATCGAATGAATTCACGGCAAAGCTCCAGATCATTGAAGGGCAAAGAAACAGTCAATCTAACAAGCTCTTCAGGGATGCCCTGGGAGGAAGCACTGGGAAGCTGGGTGACGCCAGACCCGGCCTGGATCAATAAGCTGTCGGCATGGCCATGGTAGTGGCCGTTGAATTTGATAATGACCGATTTCCCGGTATATCCGCGGGCAAGTCGGATCGCACTCATACAGGCTTCTGTCCCCGAAGAGACAAACCGCAGCTTTTGGATGGAGGGAAGATGGTGCATGATCGCCTCCGCTAGCTCCTTTTCATAGGGAGTTGCAATCCCGAATGAGGAGCCGCGGTTGAGCTGCAGGGTGGCCGCAGCGACAACGTCAGGGTGGCAATGGCCAAGGACCAAGGCTCCCCAGCTTTGGCAAAAATCGATGTAGGAATGTCCATCGACATCGACAATGGTGTCCCCTTTTCCTTCGCGTATCATCAAAGGGGTCATAGCCATCTCTCTAAATGCCCTCACCGGAGAACTGACTCCCCCGGGCATTAAGGCACAGCACTCGCGATAAAGAGCTTCCGTATGAGGGCGCGGCTTTGCAGTATTTTCATGCATGGTTCACCAGAATTTTTACTTATGAAAATCAACGATATGAACGATGGGGGAACATAAAATTTGTCGTATTCTTATCGTTCATATCGTTATATCGTTCATATCGTTGATCAGCCGAAAAAAAGCATTAAACAAGAATTTGTAATTTTTTCGCCATGCGAAAAAATTTCAGCATTTTTTATTTTTGCTTAGCAAAAATAAAAATTCTTGATGAGCCTTGATAGAAGAAGTTGTTGCATTGGAAATGGGGGGATCAATAACCTTTCCCTTTATGACCTCCAAATTTTTTCTATTTCTTTTAACTATTCTTCTTCCTATTGCTGCCTTTGCAGAGGGCATTTCCTATCAGGTGGAATTTGAAGGTTTGAGCGATTCCCGCGCATTGAAAGAGATCAAATTAGCTTCTAACCTCACTTCATTGAAAAAACGCCCTCCCGCTTCGATCAATGCCTTGCGCTATCGGGCAGAGTCCGACATTCCCGAGATGATCAAGGTGCTGCAGGCGCATGGCTATTACGAAGCGAAAGTGCATATCCACATTCAAGAGATCCAGAGAAAAATCCACGTCGTCGTGATGATCGATCCAGGCACGCGGTACAAGCTGGAGCTGTTCGACGTTCATCTTTATTGTGAATCGCCTGAAACCCCCAATGACTGTTGTTTCATAAGCCATGGCGATGTCGGAGTCCAGCTCAATAAGCCCGCGCAAACGGAAGCGATCTTGGATGCCGAGTTAAAGACTCTGCAGCGCTTATCTGAATGCGGCTACCCTTTGGCCAAAATCGAACACCGCGAGGTAATCGTCGACGGAAAAACCAAAGGCGTGCGCGTCGCCCTCGACGTGAAAACCGGACAAAAAGCAGAGTTTGGAAAAGCGACGATTGTCGGTACCGACAGAGTCAAACCCCGCTACCTCGAACAAAAAAAACAATGGAAAGAGGGAGAAACTTACGATAGCCGGCTGGTGGAGAACACCCAAAACTCTTTGATCGAAACAGGATTGTTCAGTTCTGTCTTGATCACGCATGAGGACATGCTGTCCTCAAACGGGGAAATTCCGTTAAAGATCGAAGTCAGCGAAACCAAGCATAAAAGCGTCAACCTCGGGGTCAGCTATCAAACCGTTTTCGGGCCAGGCGTGACTTTTGGATGGGCCAATCACAATGTAGCTGGGATGGGGCGCACCTTTAGTTTTCAAGGAGATGTCACGCGGATCAGCCAAACAGGCAGCGCGACTTACATCCATCCCGATTTCAATCGCGCCGGCCAGGACATGATCGCGCAAGCGCAAGCCGAGCATGAAGCTTTGCCCAAAGCGTATTCGATGCGCTCATATAGTTTGATGGACAGGTTCGAAAGGCAGTTCAACCGCCGATTGCGCGGAACCGCTGGAATTCGAGGAGAAAGGCTCTATGTGACGGACAGTGCGCAAAATGGGAATTTTTGGCTGCTCGAAGGGCCGATGTATTTGCGCTGGAGTTCGGCCAATAGCCTGCTCAATCCCACGCGCGGAGCGACGCTGGAATACACGCTCACGCCGGCGGTCAATGTCGCCGCCGCCAAAGATATTTATCTCGCTCAGGAATTTGTCGAAAGCGCCTATTTATCGTTGGATGATAAATCTCGGGTCGTCCTTGCGGAAAAACTGACCTATGGCTTCATCTTTAGCAATGGGCTTGCCGCCATTCCTCTTTGCAAAAGATTCTTGGGCGGGTCTGAACAGGACTTGAGAGGCTACCGCTACCAGACGGTGAGTCCTCTTGTCGACGGCAAGCCGATCGGCGGCAGGTCCGCCATCTACTTTACTTTTGAAACACGTCTGCGCCTCACCGAAACCATTGGACTTGTTCCCTTTTTCGACATGGGCAGCGTCTGGACCACAGAATATCCGACTAAGCACGGAAAATGGTTCAAATCGGCAGGGTTGGGATTCCGCTTTTTCACATTCATGGGGCCGTTTAGAGCAGATCTAGCTTTCCCCATCGATCGTCGAAAACACATCGACCCTGTATATAAAGTTTTAGTGAGCATCGGACAAATGTTTTAGGAATTGATATGACATCTATCTTCAAAGGGATTCGCGTTCTGATTTTCGCGCTTGTCGGCCTGCTGCTGTTATGCTGCGTCCTATTTGCCGTTTTACAATCGAAATGGGCAAAAGAGCAGATCAAAGAAAAACTCATCGGCTATTTGGAAGGATTCGGAATCACTGCAAAGATTGAAAACTTGAATGGACAGCTTCCCTTCTCTTGGACATTCGATGAAGCCGACCTGCAATTCAGCAATCAAGATAGATTGCAGCTTTCGCAGGTCAGACTGCGCGTGGGCATTTTGTCCTTACTAAGAGGAAAAATATCCGTTGATTACTTGAAAACAGAACACGCCGTTTATTCTTATTTACCCTCTTCTGATCAACAACTTTCATTAAATAAAACCTGGCTCCAGCAGCAACTCCAATCCATCCGTCTTCCCCAAGAAATTGACATCCGCCAATTCAAAGTCTCTCAGTTGGACATTGTCAATCGGCAGGACAATACCATGCTGTCATTTGAATTGTCTGGAGATGCAAGAACACGACGCAACGCCTTCACCCTGGACTTATCTCTATATTCCTTGGATTTTCAAAAACCATTCTTCGAAATTTATTTGGACGGAAACAAACAGAAAAATTTTATCACTACTCGCATCAATTTCCAAGGCGATGCGATGCAAGGCCAGATCGCGGCTGAATTGAACCTCGAAGGCCCCTGGACAACTTGGGAAGAGATCATCAACGACGTTCCTCGCACACAAGACCCCTTGCGCGGAGAATTAAAAGGAATTCTTGCCAATATCCACGTGCCTAATGCTGACCTCTTAAATCGCGATTGGAAAATTAAATCAGAATTTTCGATCCTGTCTGCCGATGAAGCTTATATTCAAAAACTTCTGCTTTTAAGCGACCTCATTCATATCAAAGGCAAAGGGACTCTTTTCAGCGATCTGGAAAAGAGCAAAGGCATGATTGCTTTCTCCCTTCCCGATCTTTCGCAAATCCCTCTCCCCTATTCGATCCAAGGATCGGCCCAAGGAAAAGCTTATTATCGGAAAGGGAGCTATAAGGCCTCTTTCCGAACGCTCGGGCTGCAGATCGATGGATTCGCAGCACGGACTGTGCGCGGCCTGATCAAAGGGAGCGAAGAAGAGAATGAATGGGAAGCTGAGGTAATGCTTTCTTCAGCCGATGCTGATCTTCCCTTCGAAAACACCTTTGCCGTTGAATTTGTACCCGAAAAATCGATTTCGATCATCGATTTTGATCTGAAGCTCCCCGAAGCATCGATGCAAGGGTATCTCTCTTACGACATCGCGCATCGCCTCTTCTCGTCCTCTCTTTTTGCCGATGTGAACGATCTTGGTCTATTAGCCCCCTATTTAAAAGAAGAAAATCTGGGAGGAAGCTTGCAAGCAAAGCTGCAGCTTTTCCCGGAAGAAGAAGAGCAAAATGTGCAATGCGAACTTGCGGCAAGAGGATTGCGTTGGCAGGGCACTCTTCTCGACGCATTGACCCTGGATGCTGAGATCTCAGATCTCTTCGATACTCCTTTGGGTCAAATGAATATCCATGCAGAAAAAGTCTACACTCCCAATTTCTATTTGGACCGGATCGAATTCGGCACGTCGTCCGATGAATGGAACTGGCCCTTTTATCTAGAAACAGAAGGCCGCATCGAAAACCCTTTTCATGTCTTTGCCAAAGGCTTTTGGGGACGAGAAAATGCTCTGTTCTCTCTTGAGCTGACTCAGTTGTTTGGAGACATTGCCGGCACTGCCTTCACCCTCAAATACCCCTGCGAGTTTGAATTGGGCGAAAGCGATGTGCGCTTAAGTCCTTTTGATTTTCGCATCGGCGACGGCTATCTTTATTCCCTGTTTGAGTTCAGCCCTATGCGCTCGTTTGCAAAATTGGACTTAAGTCATCTTCCTATGGAAATCTTAAGCTGCCTGCGCCCGAGTTTTAAATTGAACGGGTTCATTTCCGCAAATGGCTATTTTGATGCCACACCCGAAAAGATCGTTGGCTCTTTGAACAGCATGCTTGAAAATGTCGAAGTCTTGCACTTCGGCAAAAAGGAGCCTTTTCGGGCCAAGGGAACCTTTCAAGCGCATTTAGACCAAGGAATGCTGCAAATTCAAAGCAATCTCTATGCCATCGATCAGCAATTCCTCGATTTTACGGCCTCGCTCCCTGTAGACTATCAACTCTATCCTTTCCAAATCGCCTTTAACGAAGAGAAAAATACTTCGGCGGAACTTATCGCAGAAGGAAAATTGCAAGATTTATTCGACTTTGTCAATTTAGGAGCAAACCATTTTACGGGGCTCGTCTCTTGCCGCCTTTTCCTCTCCCGCTACCTCGCCTCCCCTTCTCTACAGGGAAAACTGGAATGGCAAAACGGCACCTATGAAAACTATTTCACCGGCATCGTCCTCAAGAATATCGATGCAAAATTTGAAGCAGAGAGCGATACGGTCCGCCTTCTCCAATTGAATGCGAGCGATGAGAAAAAAGGAGAGATCTCCGCGGAAGGGAACACTCTTGCTAAAACCCAAAGAACACTTTCCTTACGCCTTTAATGCCGAGCTGAAAAATTTACACACGCTTGGCTTCGATATGATCGATTGCAATCTTACCGGCCCCTTTTATCTGAATGGCACTATGCAAGAGATGCTCGCTCAAGGCAATCTCATCATCGATGAAGCGAAGATCCAGCTCAATGAACGGCTTCCTTACGAAGTGCCGACCCTGTCCTTCACTTTCATCAACCGCCCTTCTTATCTCTATTCCAAACCTGCGAACAACCACCCGGGGTTTCTCTTCCAACTCGATTTGGAACTGACCGCAGATAACAAAGTCTTCGTAGAAGGCCGAGGGCTCAATGCCGAATTGGAAGGCAATATCCATCTGCATGGGACCAACACCAATATCGCTGCCAACGGCGCATTGAAATTGATCAAAGGCGAATACCAATTTTCCGGCAAAGTCTTTAAGCTCACAGAAGGCGAAATCGTCTTTAACGACAAGCCTGCCCCGTCGGCCTATCTCAACCTCAACGGCACACTGAGCCTGCCAGACATCACGATCACGGCCATGCTGCGCGGACCCTCTGACCGCGCCGCAGCTCACCTTCCAGTCGAACCCGCAAAAGCCCACGAGCTCCATTTTAGCCCTCATCTTGTTCAATAAAGATATCGCCGACATCTCCCACCCCGAAGCGATCCAGCTCGCCAGCACCCTCGTCAGCCTATCGGGCGGCGCCGGGCCCGATGTCCTCGAAACCATCCGCAAAAGCATCGGCATCGACCGCCTGAATATCTCCTCCAAACCGGGCACAGATGAGCTCGCCGTCCAGATCGGCAAATACCTGACCCGCGGCATCATGATCACGCTCTCCCAAAGTGCGACCAGCAGCCAGGTCATCGTCGAGGTCGAATTGCCCAAAGGGTTCGTCTTCCAGGCGGAAACGCAGGAGGAACAAGAGGGCAAGTTTTCCCTGAAATGGAGACGGAGTTATTAATGTTTGAGATAGTCAACGATATAACGATGAGAACGATATAGGGAAATTTCAAAAAAATATCGTTCTCATCGTTATATCGTTGAAATCGTTGATTCCGGGTGCACTCGTTAAATTAATTATTCGTATTTATTAATATCAGTTAAATTAGTAAAATGGCGGTAAGGAACGTTACAAATGCGCGCAATCGACAGCAAAAAACTGCGACAGCTTCTTTTCTCATTGCATGACTTTTTATAGATAAACGAACTGACACAAGTCAATTAATCATTTTAATTGTCAACGTTCAAGAATTTAAAATTAAGATTTAAGATTTGTTAAGATTGCTTTAATGGCATCCCTTTGCTAAGCTGAATCCAAAAACTATATTTTTAGAGGTATTTTCATGACAAATAGTATAGATCACACAAGACACCATCCAGGCCTAGAGATGGTTCAATGCTATGATGTCACCTTCAAATACCGTGATGCAGAACTCAATCGCATGATCGACGATTTGAAGATGACGAACATCCAGATCAAAATCATGTCGGATCTGACGAACAAGCTTGCCAATGCGAAACAAAAGGATAAAAAATTTGATATTTCGCGTGCCACTGAAGACGATCCAAAAAAAAGAACTGCACATGAAGACGCCAGAAAACTCGCTTATCTCGTTTATTTACGCAATCCGACCGTCTTCGAAGGCAAAATCCATAATTTACCCGTTGAAGAATTGGATCTTGAGCTAAAATTAAAAACTATCGCAACACAGATGCGCGAAGAAGGAATTCCCGATCTCGAAATCAACCTTGGATCGATCTTAGAGAGAATTACCTGCGATTCAAATATCCGATTCGATGTATTAAAAGAATCGGACATCGACGTTGTCGTCCAAGGGTTGGACAGTGAATTAAAGATGCTCAATGCCGACCTCAATGAAAGGCTTATGAATATCAACAACAGATATGAAGACCGCTCGCTCATGACAGAGAATGCGCGCCAGGTCCTCAAAGAAGCTGATGAATTGAACAAGTCGATTATTCAGAAAACAGCGCGCGGCGGTTAGCAAATGTTAAGTACGTTCCAAAAAGAAGTGATGGACATCTTAGAGATTTCAGAAAATGAGATCTCCTCTGTCCCCCTGGAAATGGAACGGCAGTTTTATGCGACGGCATTTGGATTATACGAAAAGGGCGATTATCGCGGCGCCAGCCAATTGTTTACCCAGCTTGTGTTGACAGACCCTTTTTCGGCGCATTACTGGCAAGGGCTTGCGAGCTCCAAGCAAATGGCGCGCGAGTATATGGCCGCTGTCCATGCGTGGAGCATGATTGCCTTGCTCCAAGAGAACGATCCGCTTCCCCATTTCCACGCAGCGGAATGCTTTCTCTCGTTGGAAGAAAAAGATGAGGCTTTAAAAGCGCTTGATGCAGCTTTAGATTTATGCCAGGATGATGAACGCCTGTGCAATAAGATCCATTTATTAAAAACGATACACTATGCCAAGTACTAACCCAGTTTCTATGACCCATTCGACGAGACCGATCTCAGATCTTTCGCCTGCAGAACCTTCATATCGCGAATCTGCTGCCATTTCCGACTCCATGGGGCCGGCCGAATCTCAACCTGTTTGGACGCCGGAGCGGCCAGTATTGACATCGCCTAATGACCTGCCTCCTCCTAACAACAACCCATACAGTGTATTTCGCTTTCTCGAGGCAACGGACGAATCGCGCAATCTCGGCAATCAGATTATGAATACGCTTGGACTCAGGCTTCAGAATGTGAAGCACAAAATCAAGGAAATTTCCGCAGAGAACATTCAAAAACTCAAAGCAGCGGCGCAAAGAGCTTCAGAGAGCAGCTTTTGGTCGACATTGAAAAAAATTGCCACTTGTCTACTTTCCGCGATCTCCATTGTTTTCGGTATTTCTTTAGTCGCCTCCGGCGGCGGCGCCTTGATCGGCGGAGCGATGATCGCTTCCGGTATTCTTTCCCTTGCCAACTTCGCAATGGGAGAAACGGGAGCTTGGGATTGGATCTCTAAACAGCTTGCCGGCGATAATGAAGAAAGACAGAAACAGCTTGCATGGATCCTCCCTTGCGCTGTAGGAGTGGTCGCTGGAGGGATCGGACTCGTGGGCTCAATCCAGGGAGTTGCCTCCGGAGCTATACAATTTGCTGAAAAAGCGGTCTATGTCGCACAAACCGCATTAACCATTTTCAGTGCTGCGACGACATTCGGCAGCGGCGTTGCAAGCGCACGGTTGATTTGGGCGCAATCCGATGTTACCAAAATCCAAGCTGATTTGACCGTGGAGCAGACGAACTTTGACAGTCTTATCGAAGAGGTCAAAATTAGCATGAATGATTTTAAAGCTGCAAAAGCTAAAACGAAAAAAACAATAGAAACACTTTCCCAGTCCAATATCCAGCTGGTGAGACAAGTTTAAAAAAGAGGTTATTATGTCAGGAGCATTAGATAGAATATTTGCAGAAATCTCTTCATTTTCCAAAACAATGGGAGCCCTCCATACAGATTTCATCTCTTTGCTGAAATCTTTCATCGATCAATTTTTGAAAATGACAAAAGATTTTACCGATCAACAGCGCTGGAAGGGATGGTCGATCATCGGCTTTTCTGGAATTAGCGCAACTTGTGCAGTTATTGGCGCAGCTTTGCCAAAAACAGGAACACCCGCTGGTAGCAATCCAGCCGCGCAAAATCCCCGTCTTGGCGCCAATGATGGAATTAGTGACGGCATCTCCAAAGCGATGAAATCCGTTACCGATAAATTCTCCGACACCGAATTTTTAAGTTCGATGTGTAAAACGGCGTCCGAATTCTCTCATAGCATTGGTCAAAGCGCTGCATCGATTTGGTTTGACGGAACTATCGGTGATATTGAAGCCAAACGCAAGCTTGTTCAAGATGTCAACTTGCCAGACATACAGAGCAATAAATCGCTACATAACCAAAAAGTCAGCCAAGCACATGAAGTAGCTCTCAGCCTGATACACGCCAAATCCAAAGGCGCTTAATTCTCTTCCTCATAAGCCAGCGGCAAAAGCCGCTGGTTTTAATTTTTCCACAGCAGTTAAAATTTACCACTACAAAAAGGGTTCTGAAAATGGAACTGCAAGGCAAAGTTTGGAAAGATGGCAAGTTTTGGCTTGTTGAAATTCCCAGTTTAGATGTGATGACGCAAGGAAAATCCAAGAAGGATGCCCTAAGAATGATTGAAGACGCTGTTGCCGGGCTTATTGAGTGCGAAAGGCTGGAAAGGACTTGACCGTCAAAGCGATTGCACATCAAGGCAATGCTTTTGGAATTACAACCACCAGCCCCAAACTTTTAATGGCACTTTCTTTGATTAGACAAAGAGAAAAACCTCTTCGGATTTAAACTCATTAATCCCACTTCTTCTCTGCAAAGTCAACAAACGCCCTCATCGTGGTTCTTCTAGCATCAGCAGAACCCACATTGAATGGCTCTTCGATTCTCTTTTTAAAGAAGTTAATCTGATCCTGCCTTTCAATAAGACCATCAACAATTGGTTTTTTTTCTTGCCATTCTGCGGCAGTGTAGGAGGTTTCCAAGGCATAATGGATCCAAACAGAGATATCCCGTGGCTTCATCAGCTTCAATAATTCGACCTGTTTGTCATAACGAGCCCTATCATCATCAAGCCGGGTATAATAGTCGCTCTTGAGATTTTGTTTTTGATCCCAGGATTGAAGCAATTCAGATTGGTATTTTTTTGCGGCTTCAAGGGCCAGCATTTCGGCTATTGTACGTTCTGCATGGACGGCTGAGATCGCATTGGAGCGGATTTTTATTCTTAAAAAGTCGACAAGATGACGGCGGCCATACAGCTCTGCAACTCTCAATAGGCTCACATTGTCTAAACTTTTACCTCTTCCAGTTCGAAATCTCCCAAAACTGACCGCATCAAAATCGGCAAACCCTTCTTCCACAACTTGCATACATTCGGTTAAATCTCCTGTATAAGCTGCTTGAAAAATCCTCTCAAACTGTTCGGCAAATTTGCTTTCTTCTAAAGTCCGTCCAAGCTCGTCGGTGGTTCGAAAATTTTGTATCATGGGCTCGGAGGTCATGACGAAACCTACACGGTTAGTAAATGGAATGAAGGTCATTTTTTCTCGCTTGTTGAATTTTAAAAAGTGTACGATCTTACAATTTTTAAAAATTGTTGGGTAGGGCAATGCAACGACTTCTTCAAGATGGGTTGGCGCTATTTTAAAAGTAGTTAACTATCAATTACTTATATTTCATAATCAGGAGAGGACCAGAGCATGTGCAAAAGGAGATTTTTTAATTATAACATTGAAATTAATTAATAACTTATATTAGAATACATGCATATGAAATTAACTTTTAAAAATAAGGAAATATATGGCTGTACAACCAACAAACGCTAATCCATGTCAACTTAATTATTCAAATAAAGATTTAACAAAGAATATCGCGGCACTTCCCCTGCCCGAAGAGATTTTCAGAAAAATTATGTTTTATGTGTGTGATGAAACTTCACGCATGAAAGGCGCAATTTACGCCGTTAATTTTGGCCGAGTTTCTCTTTTAACCCACAAAATGACGCATGATGAAAATGATATTGATGAACTCATTCACGATGAAATGAAATTTGAGCCGTTATTATGTACGTTTAACTTCATAATGCATGAGGTTTCTGTAATCAATTACGAGACCGATGAGGAAGAAGATCTTCTTGATATTAGATTAAGTGATAGGTACGAAATTCTTCTCCTCATGGCGCTTGAAGCAAATGATGTAGATTCTGCAGATAGGATGCTGGTCGGCTTAACACACAAATTATCGGCAGAGCATCCGGGTCTTTACGATGGTGACGATAATGATAAAATCGATCAAGTGGAGGCTGCATATTATGCTCTCACGAGGCCTGAATATGAGAAAAATAACCTTCGTGAGTTGCTCTGCATCTACAAAGCTGTTTTTATTAGAACAATGAAAAATTGCGAATGCAAACCTGGCAGTGAGGACTATATATATCAGGGCAAACTATTTTCCGAAGTCATCGGTGCGCATACAGAATTTCAACAGAATTTCCGCAAGTTTTCTATGCTTGATCTTGGTGATACCACCATTGACGTTCCCGCATCCAATGGACCCTCCTTCCAACGGCAAAAGAACATATGACCAAATGACATAGCTTTTGGCGAATACACACAACAACCAATCCCTAAGGTAGTCTGGCTTCCATTTAAAAGAAATTGATTACCAATCACTTATATTTCATTTCCTTGAAAATAGTAAGAATGTTACAATAGAGGTTAGATGAGAACTTCTTGAGCTGACTTTTGATTAAAACGGTATTCGATCCAGTATTAAAAGCTCGTGAGTATATCTCTCGACAAGCCTATAGGGTTAGTGTTCATGCGCTCAAAAGGCTAGAGAGAGATCTATTTCTTTAAGGGAGATTCTTCATGTCTCTGAAGAATGGATATCATGAAGAGGCATACTCTGTTTTTGAAGTGAAAAGGCAGACATGGAAATACGCAATTAGCGGAAAAACTCCTGATGGGATTGATTTAAGGGTGATCATTGCTTTCCTAGAGAAAATGGCGATCATCACTGTAATCGAGATAACTAAGAGGAAATCATGAAAAACAAAAAAAAATCTACTTTTGTCTACGAAGGATTGGGAATCCCAGTAAAATTGATTAACGTCCCAATGAAAAAAATGTTGGGCGAATGGTTTATCGATGTCAATATGGAGACTTTGCAAAGAGTTGTTTTGGAAGCACTTATCCATAAGCCATTTTCTTTAACTGGAGCAGAATTGCGCTATATCCGGAATTATATGGAATTGTCCTGCGCAGATTTTGGAAAAATTTTTGGCGTCAGTCATGTTGCTGTTGTAAAATGGGAAAATGAAAAAAATGGAATTTCTCCAGCCCTAGAGCTTTACATCCGTCTATACATGATGACATATCTCAATGCTAAAGATAAAGAATTTAGAGCTTTATATAACGATCTTAGTCTCGATAAACTATCCAAAAAGCGTGAGGGAAAAATCCACCCAATCACTATCGATGCAACAACAGAAGATCTGAAAATCGCTCTGTAACTAGACCGGGTTCAACCATTTGACCCCAAATGGTCCTTCCTATAGAATTCGTTTTAGGGAAGAACCATCATGGCTGTTGAAAATACCAATAACAACAATAATCAGTCCCTTTGGCAAAAAGCCATGACGCGATTGAGGATCGTTGTTGCTGTTGGAGAATGGATGACGCTCATCATCAATGTGGTCAAGGCAACACTCCGCCGCCCCCCTCATGTTAACCTGATCATGCAGCAACTCTACGATATCGGCGTGGCTTCGCTGCCGGTCGTCGCGATCACGGGGTTTTCGACGGGGCTTGTTCTCGCGGCCCAATCGATTTATCAATTGTCCGATAAAGGGCTGACCTCTGTCACGGGGCTGATGGTGACCAAAGCGATGATGACAGAGCTTGGGCCCGTCTTGACTGCCTTCATGGTCACGGGACGAGTGGGAGCTGCGATGTGCGCGGAGCTCGGCACCATGCTCGTCACGGAGCAGATCGATGCCCTGCAAACGATGGCCGTCAATCCCAACCGCTATCTGCATCGCCCCTCGCTTTATCGCGGGGACTCTCATGATGCCGCTGCTCACGATCTTCAGCATTGTCATGGGGATTTTTGGCGGCTATTTGATCTCCGTCTATTATTTCGGCATGGCCGCCGAACACCTACATGAACCCGATCCCGATCCATGTCAACTATTTCGATTTTATCACAGGGATCATCAAAGGGTTTGTCTTCGGGATTCTGATCATGACGATCGCCTGTTATAAAGGGATGCGCACAAGCGGCGGCGCCGCAGGAGTGGGACGTGCGACGACAAATAGCGTCGTGATCACTTATTGCGCGATCCTGCTGACCAACTTTTTTCTGACTGTCGCCTTGAACGTCATCCACGATATGAATCACGAGGTATATGCTATGATAAAAATTACGCGATCTGTGGAAACGTTTTGGGAAACTGCAGGTCCTGGCCGGGATGAACCTCGATGTCAACGAGGGCGAGACACTTGTCATCTTGGGCCCATCGGGAATTGGAAAAAGCGTTCTGCTCAAACACATCATCGGCCTTTTAAAACCCGATAGCGGCACCGTCGATGTCGACGGCGTCCGCATCACCGATTTAAACGGCCCTGATCTGTTCAAAGCCGTGCAGAACATGGGGATGCTATTCCAGGGCGCCGCCCTTTTCGATTCGATGAATGTCGAAGAAAATATCGCCTTTTATCTGAAGCAGCATGGCGATCCCGAAACAGGCAAAAGTATACCAAGGCAGCGAAATCGCCGACCGCGTGTCGCATGCCTTGAGAGTGGTCGGCATGCAAGGGACCCAGAAAAAAATGCCTCCGAGCTTTCAGGCGGGATGCGCAAACGGGCAGCGTTGGCACGCGTGATCGTCTATCGGCCCAAGATCGTGCTCTATGATGAGCCGACGACGGGGCTCGATCCGATCATCGCGATGCAAATCAATGAACTGATCGTTAAAACAAAAGAAGAGCTCAAAGCGACAAGCATCGTCGTGACCCACGATATGTTTTCCGCGCTTTATGTCGGAGACCGGCTCGCTTTGATCCGCGATGGAAAAATCGCCCAGATCGCCGATCCCGATACGTTTATTAAAATCGACGATCCTCTGATCAAATTTTTATATGCGACGATCTCGCAAGATCCTAGAAAGTTAAAGGAGAAAAACCACCATGGGTGAACAGACCAAGAACATGCTGATCGGCGTCTTTGTCATCGCCGCCTGCGCAGTGATCGTCTGGATGATCCTGTTTCTAAAACCCAGCGTCGGCGATGGCAAGGAGACCCTCTATGTGCGGTTTTCCAATGTCAATCAGATCAACGTCGGCACGCGCGTGCTGTTCGCCGGAAAACCTGTCGGAGAAGTCGTCGCCATCCAGCCGATCCCCGATGCGCGGAAAAAACCCATCGCCGACGTTCTCGGCGAAATCTATTACTATCAGCTCGTCTTGAAAGTCGACTCCAGCGTCAAAGTCTACGATACCGATGAAATCACCATTCAAACTTCGGGCTTGCTAGGGGAAAAATCGATCGCTATCATCCCTAAAGTTCCGCCCAAAGGCGTCATCCCTAAATTGATCACCGAGACCAGCCCATCTACGCCGAATCGGTCGATCCTCTTGAGCATGCCTTTAAAGAATCTCCGATCTTGCCACAGACATGCAAAAGACATTTCAAGAATCACCTGCTGGATCCAAAAGAACGGCGATGATATGGGCAATGACCATCCGCTCCTTCGGTCGAGGCCATGGATGAGATCTAATCACGCTGTGTAATCGCTCAACGATCAGAATATCTTCGACGATATCAAAACAGCCATCAGAACATTTCACAGATACCTTCCACGATATTCAGGATGCGATCTGCCAGAACTGAAGACCGGCGAAGTCTTCGTCAATGCAGGCGCGTGATGAAAAATTTGAAAACGGCCACTAAAAACGTCGATCAGATCACTGCTGATATCGCCGATGGAAAAGGCACATTGGCAGGCTTATCAAAGGCGATGATTTCTATCTGCACATGCAACGCCGATCTTGAGCAAAGTCGACACCCTGATGAACGATATCAACCACTACGGGATTCTCTTTTACTTGAACAAGACCTGGCAGCGGCAGCGCGCCCAGCGCATCACCGCAGCTCAATGCTCTCGATACTCCGGAAAACTTTAAACACTACTTTGAGACTGAAGTCGACGATATCAACACCTCGATGGCGCGCATCTCCATGCTGATCGACAAAGCGCGAACTGAGCCCTGAAAAAGAAGAGATCTTAAGCGATGAGCAATTCCGCAAAGATTTTGGCGAACTGCTGCGCCAAGCAGAAGAGCTTTCCGACAACTTAAAACTGTACAATCAACAACTCATGGACGCAAGAAGCGATCCTTGAACTAATATGGAACCGATTCCCTACACCCATTTGACCAAAGGCTCCTTTTTGATCGCCAGCCCGGATATCGATACGGGGATCTATTTCCGCGGCGTCGTCATCGTCTGCGAGCATAGCTCCGCCGGGTCCTTTGGACTGATCATCAACAAAAACCTCGATGTCGAGCTTCCCGAAGAGATCATCAATGTCAAAGAATTCACCAACCCCAATGTCCATATCCGCGCAGGAGGGCCGATCCAGCCCAATCAGATGATGCTCCTGCACTCTTCCGACCTCATCCCCGATCAAACGCTAAAACTCTGCGAAGGAGTCTTTCTCGGCGGAGATCTGCAATTCTTGCAGGAGGCCGTCAGCGATGCCAATGGGCCCGCCGTCCGCCTCTGCTTTGGCTATTGCGGATGGGGCGCCGGACAACTCGAACGGGAGTTTTTAAGCGGAAACTGGTTCCTGCATCCGGGCAGCGCCAAACATGTCTTTGAAACCCCTCCCGGAAAAGATCTGGCAGGCGATCTTGCGCGAAATGGGCGGCAAATATGCCACCCTCTCCATGATCCCTGAAGATTTGAGCCTTAATTAGAGAAAACTTGGCGTTTGCCTAACCGGACATCATATCCGTCTAAAAGCTTTCTGGCTTCAGGTATAGTAGCATTGGCCAAGGCAGTGATCCGTTTCGTGTCGAGTTCGTCCAAAATGCACATCTTACCTCCATCTTGAGCCTCAAACTCTTCAACGGTTATTTGTTTTTCTGACAAGGAATTTTGTAATTGAAGCTCTTCGCCAAGTTGGACACAAAGTTCTTTTCTAGTCTGTTCAGAGTAACATTGCATGGATTCGTAAGACAGATTGAATCTTGCGATGCAATGAGTCTGCATTTGTCCATGTATATATCCTCCGTCAGGAATACCAAGTGTGGTAAATTTTTGAGATCCGACTGTATCATCGATACACAAAAGGTTATATCCACGTGAAGAACCAGTAAGGTGCTTATCGGGATATGATTTGGCATTAGTGTAATAAATATGATCCCCTTTTTTGATGCGGATATCCTCAGGGCCGACAAACTCCTTCATGTAATTTCTCAAACGGGAAATGGGATTGTCATCGGATCGAGAACCAATGATCAATGGCGTTTTAGAATCGGCAGCTAAGAGAGCATTGAATTTTCCAGGTGTGAAGGTATCAACGACATCTTCGATCGCCAAGTATTGAGCAAGTTGAACGGCTTCTCCGCATCCGAACAGCGTTAAACCCTTTTTCATTTGATGGATGGCATCACTAGGCAAGGCCCCTTTTTTAAGAAAGAAGGTAGTGACTTTTTTTGCGGATGTAAAACCGTCTTCTGGTTGCATCTCAAAATGATCTGGGGAAGCATAGCCGTGAAAAGTATAGTCATTTTCTCTGACCCAATTGAGTTTGTCCTGTAGATTATTTTCTTTTACAATAAAAAAATAATCCTGAGGGTTAAAGCATCCTTCATCTAGAAATTTGACGTAGTTTTTACATCCATTTTTTCTGATGCTATTGCCTGCGGAAATTTCTACGATTTCTTTAACGGATTTATTGACTAAGGGACTGTTAAAAAATAACTTTTATTTTTTCATAGAGAAAAACACGCATTTTTCATAGAGAAATTTTAGCAACTTTTCCAGTGGTTCTAACCACCACAGACTAAAACTCCAGATTGTAGTCCCCCGAAATTGCAATTCCATCGTCCTGCGGCGATGTTCCACTGTCTCCGCCATTGCTCGCAAGCTCGCAACGACGAAGCCAGCGGGTTGTTTATACAGACCGTTTTGCAGTGATTGAAACCTACTCACGGCCACCCTGGTTAATCGGAATAATTGCATTGAATCCACGATTGTAAAAATTTAACTTTTACATATTTCCATAGGAGAGTATCATCGATCTGCTCAGCGCAGGACGTTTGTGATCACAAAAAGTTTACTCCGAAAAAAATACCAGGGCATTAAACACTCTCTCAATGAGAAAAGTCGTCGTTTATGGTGCGCCTCTGAGGCCATAGCAATTGGAAAGGGCGGGGTGTCAATGGTACATGCCGCTACGCAAGTAACTCCTCCAACTATCTATGCGGGAATTCGGGAGTTGAAACGAAGTCCGAGCCGAAAAAAATCACGCCAGCGCATTCGTAAAAAAGGTGGCGGGGCAAAACCGACTTTGAGCAAACTACCAGAAATATTGCAAGTATTAGAGACATTGATTGACTCTACCACCAAGGGCGATCCAATATCACCCTTGCGATGGACATGTAAAAGTCTAAGAAATCTGACTCAAGAACTGGCAAAAAAGGGATTCAATATTAGCCATCCTACGGTGGGCAGTTTGTTGAGAGACGCCGATTACAGCTTGCAGCTGAATAGAAAAGAAAGAGAAGGAAAATCAGTGCCGGACAGAAATGCTCAGTTTGAACACATTAATGAACAGGTCAAAGCTTTTCATATAGAGAGACAACCAGTCATTTCGGTGGATACCAAAAAGAAAGAGCTGGTTGGGAATTATAAAAATGCAGGGCGTGAATATAGAAAAAAAGGCGACCCGTTAGAAGTGAATATGCATGATTTTCCCGATGAGGAAAAAGGGAAAGTCGCACCCTACGGAGTCTACGATATTGGCAAAAACAAGGGATGGGTTGGTGTTGGGATAACAAACGACACAGCAGAATTTGCCGTAAACACCATTCGCAGCTGGTGGAAGAAAATGGGAAAAAAGGACTATCCCAAAGCATCCAAATTGATGATCACGGCAGATTGTGGAGGAAGTAATGGCAATAGAGTGAAGCTTTGGAAATGGGAACTGCAGCAGTTGGCAAACGAGTTACAAATGGATATCTATGTATGTCATTTTCCTCCTGGAACAAGTAAATGGAATAAGATCGAACACAAAATGTTTAGCTACATCACTCAAAACTGGAGGGGTGTGCCATTGATCAGTCGGGAAGCGATCGTGCAATTAATTGGAAACACCAAGACAACTAAAGGGCTAAGGATAGAAGCGCAGATTGACTATAGGCAGTACGAAAAAGGGAGAGAGGTTGACAAGGAAGATTTTGAGAATATAGGAATAATGCCGGATAAGTTTCATGGTGAATGGAACTATACGATTGTCCCTATAGTGACATTCAAAATTCGCCCGGATTAATAAACCGCTGGCTTCGTCGTTGCGAGCTTGCGAGCAATGGCGGAGACAGTGGAACATCGCCGCAGGACGATGGAATCGCAATTCCGAGGGACTACAATCTGGAGTTTTAGTCTGCGGTAGTTAGAACCACTGGAAAAGTTACTGAAATTTCTCTATGAAAAATGTGTGTTTTTCTCTATGAAAAAATAAAAGTTATTTTTTAACAGTCCCTTACTTCCTCCACAATCTGCCGTGATCATCAATTTGGATGCTTTGGGATAGTCCTTTTTTCCCATTTTCTTCCACCAGCTGCGAATGGTGTTTACGGCAAATTCTGCTGTGTCGTTTGTTATCCCAACACCAACCCATCCCTTGTTTTTGCCAATATCGTAGACTCCGTAGGGTGCGACTTTCCCTTTTTCCTCATCGGGAAAATCATGCATATTCACTTCTAACGGGTCGCCTTTTTTTCTATATTCACGCCCTGCATTTTTATAATTCCCAACCAGCTCTTTCTTTTTGGTATCCACCGAAATGACTGGTTGTCTCTCTATATGAAAAGCTTTGACCTGTTCATTAATGTGTTCAAACTGAGCATTTCTGTCCGGCACTGATTTTCCTTCTCTTTCTTTTCTATTCAGCTGCAAGCTGTAATCGGCGTCTCTCAACAAACTGCCCACCGTAGGATGGCTAATATTGAATCCCTTTTTTGCCAGTTCTTGAGTCAGATTTCTTAGACTTTTACATGTCCATCGCAAGGGTGATATTGGATCGCCCTTGGTGGTAGAGTCAATCAATGTCTCTAATACTTGCAATATTTCTGGTAGTTTGCTCAAAGTCGGTTTTGCCCCGCCACCTTTTTTACGAATGCGCTGGCGTGATTTTTTTCGGCTCGGACTTCGTTTCAACTCCCGAATTCCCGCATAGATAGTTGGAGGAGTTACTTGCGTAGCGGCATGTACCATTGACACCCCGCCCTTTCCAATTGCTATGGCCTCAGAGGCGCACCATAAACGACGACTTTTCTCATTGAGAGAGTGTTTAATGCCCTGGTATTTTTTTCGGAGTAAACTTTTTGTGATCACAAACGTCCTGCGCTGAGCAGATCGATGATACTCTCCTATGGAAATATGTAAAAGTTAAATTTTTACAATCGTGGATTCAATGCAATTATTCCGATTAACCAGGGTGGCCGTGAGTAGGTTTCAATCACTGCAAAACGGTCTGTATAAACAACCCGCTGGCTTCGTCGTTGCGAGCTTGCGAGCAATGGCGGAGACAGTGGAACATCGCCGCAGGACGATGGAATTGCAATTTCGGGGGACTACAATCTGGAGTTTTAGTCTGTGGTGGTTAGAACCACTGGAAAAGTTGCTAAAATTTCTCTATGAAAAATGCGTGTTTTTCTCTATGAAAAAATAAAAGTTATTTTTTAACAGTCCCTAAACGAGTGTGAACCTCGCTTTCTGTAAGTCTTGGAAAAGTAACAGCCATTATAATTACCTCAATTAATAAAGTTTATTATGAATATGATAACATTATTACTACTTTTAATAAATTAAAATAACTATTCGGAGGACTTGACTGTAAAGTCTTTAAAGTAAGGAGCTTGAAAGAGTTTTCCGCAGGAGGAGACCGTCTCTTTGCGGTGGGCGTCCAGTTCGGCATTCACGAGAGCCATAGCGCTGACCATGCGGTTGAGCCGCTGGGGGGCGATGGCCCGCTCTCGGAGGGCAAGGGCAGCGGCATAGAGCAGCCACAGCAAGAAGTCCTTCTCCTCTTTGGACCAAGGGGCGGGGTTGTTCATCATTCTTAAGAAAGCGAAAAGCTCGGCGCTCGCGGCAGCCCCGGTGTCAACGGCGTCTTTGCAACTGAAGCTAATTGTGTCGGGTTTGACGATCTCGATCAGTCTTAGGGTAAGCATGAGATAGAAGATCTCGATGAAGTCCAGGCGGTTTTTATGGACCAGGGTCTCTTTTCCGGCGAAAAAGGTCTGATAGATCGTTTCGAGGGCTTCCTCGGTGAATTGAAGCAGCGCTTTTCGGTCTACTTCAGGGGGAAAGTAAAAACCGCACTGCTCTGCACTGGCAATCTGCTCTTTAAACTCGCGCTTGAACTCTTTGGCATTGTTTTGATTGAAATAGCTGCCCGATTGCGTATAGAAATCGACATTTTTGGGGAGCGTGGCCACAATCAAAGCCTGTGCGAACCCCTCTTTTTTTTGGATCCCTTCGATAGCAGAGCAGCGCGCGCGTTCGAACCAAGAAGTGCGGTCCTGCAAATTAATGAGAAGATGTTTCTGATTTCTTTTTTGCGAACCAATGGAGCGTAAAAACCCGTAGAATTCATCGGCAATTTTGGCTTTATCGATCGATACCTGGAAGGTCGGCCCCGGCAACCTAAGGCAGCTGATGTGCATATCGCCGCCGGTGATCATATAGAGTATACCCGGGAAATTGTCTTGGGCCAGCGGGTCGAATCCCGTCAATTGCTTGTCTTGGCTCAAGAGCCTGAGTGTTGTTTTGATAGGGCCGTTGGGATTTTGCTTCAATAAAAAGCGGAGATTGTCGTCTTGATCGAGAAGGTTATTCCAGAGGGAAAGCGGGCTGGCCGTTTGACTCTGCATCACGCTGCCCCGCGCTCCCTTCTCAATCAACAGATGGATATAAGCGATCATGTCTTTGCGATCGATCGTTCTTAAGAAAAAGGAAGCGGAAAGAACATGGGTCAAGTTGATCAAGGCATGGATAAAATGCTCGGAAAGATCGGGAGGATGCGCTATCAAACGTTGGTACTCTTTGGACCGCAACGCCGCACGTAAATATGTGTGGAAATCTGTGAAATAATCTAAGCAGCTTTTGCCCGCAGCTGTATGCATTAAATTGCGCGGATTGGCAGCGAGCATAAGCGCCATCAATCCCTTGTTGATCGAAGAAGCGTATTCCATCTTTTTAAACTTCAATGCTTCTTTATAGAATTCTACCATGTAGGCCGAAGCCAGCTGCATGATCTCTTTGGCAGCAAGGTGGGCTTCTCGATCTTGGATGGCAGGGACGCGCAAAAAGGGATTTTCAAACGTCACCTCGGGGAGCATAAAGTCGAATTGCCCGATTAATTGCATATGATGCAACAGGGAGCGGTTGAAAAAAGGATGTCCGTCTTCTTTGCGGATCGAAAAAAGTTCGTATTCTTTGTCACGGCGCACAGACTCTAGATCTTTCAGCCCCCCTTTGTGGACGCCGATGCGGTCTTCATCAAGGCCGGCTCCCCATTCTTCCTGCCATTTTTCTGCAACCTCAACCAACTTATGGAAACTTTTCACGATGTGATTGAGATAAAAATTCTGAAGGTCTCTGTATTCTTTTAGTTCAACAGCGCTTTTCACCTCGGGGTCGTTTTTAAAAATGCCCGTAAAATTGTCGATTTTATGCGCAGCCTCAGTTGCCAAAAGCATCATCGCTTGAATCCCCCGCTGCGTCTCTTCATCATTCAGCTGCGACTTCCCCTTTTCATAGAGCTCTTTGATGTACTTGTGGATAGCAAGAAAGGTCTCTCTAATCCTATCGCGATTGTAAGCGTTGTATTCGGGATTATTCCAGGAAAGCGTATGCATCCTCTCGCTAAGCTGCTCTTCAGTCAGCTCCAAAGGCTTTTCCTCTTCAGGGACCGCCACATCGATTTCTGCCATATGCGACAAATTGTCGACGGCTTCCATGACAGAAAGGTCTGTTTTACCTTTACGAAAATGCATAATATTAATAACCCTCTATATTTATTATTAACTATATATATTAAATAATCAAATTAATTATTAATTAATTGCAGCGGTAATTAAAAAGTTACACCGAAATGAATTCAAAAGTTGGGAATTTGGCAAGGCTGCGAAGACACGAGAAGGTCCAGTGGACCTTCGCAGTGCAAAGCAGGTGAGCAAAGCGAACCGGACCCGAAGGGGCCCTGAATTTGAGTCAGGCGAAGCCGGCGCGGCTGCGGACACTTGCAAAAGAGCGGGGGTTCGCTCTTTTGCTAGAGAAGCAGGCACACTTGAATAAGTTGTGCGATGGACGCGGACTCAAATGCAGTGGCTGTTCGACGAAGCCAAAAACCAACTTTTGAGTTCATTTCGGTATAACACAAAGACGCTGCGACCTTGCGTCTCCACGCCTCTGCGTTTAATTATTGATAGAGAATAACTTAAAGATCCAGCAGGCCCCTGCCGCAACGAGGGCGGAGCCAGGAAGGGTCAAAATCCATGCGGTAATCATCTTATAGCCCGTAAACCAGCGGACTTTGGACCGGCCTTGGGCCACCCCCACGCCGGTGACGCTGCCCACGATCATGTGGGTCGAGCTGATTGGCATCCCTAGAAAACTGGCAGTCAGGATCACGCAGGAGGCGCTCGTTTCAGCGGCAAATCCATGAAGGGGTTTCAACTTAGTGATCTCAAATCCCACTGTACGGATGATCCGGAATCCCCCCGAAGCCGTGCCGATGCCCATGACGAGGGCGCATGCCGCAATGACCCAGAACGGGATGTGAGTGGTCGTGATGAGACCCGCCGTAAACAATCCCAGGGTGATAATCCCCATGCTCTTTTGGGCGTCATTTAACCCATGCGCTAGAGCGACAAGGCAAGCAGATGCGACCTGGAGATGCGCAAAAATCCCCTCTTTATTGCGAAGAAGGGGGAACCTCAGCAAAAAGAGCAGCCCTCTCAAGACGAGAAACCCGAGCAAAAATCCGGCAATGGGCGAAATAATCATCGGGATGATGACCTTATAGCAGAGATTCGTCCAGAGGATAGACTGCATGCCTTCTCGGACCCAAGACGCCCCAATCAACCCTCCCACGAGAGCATAGGAAGAGCTGCTTGGCATCCCGAAATACCAGGTTAAAAAATTCCAAAAAATAGCGCCGATGAGTGCCGCCAGCACTGTGGCTTGAGTCGCGGTCTGCAGTTCAACAAGCCCCGTCGTAACCGTTTTGGCCACCCCGCTGATCTGGGTTGCACCGAGCATATTCAATAGAGCAGCCAAGATGATCGCCGTGAGTGGCGCCAAGACGCGCGTGGCAATCACCGTCGAAACGACATTGGCAGCATCATGAAATCCATTGGTATAATCAAAAAGCAACCCGAGAATAATAATGAAGATAACTAACTCAATGGACATAATCCCATCCATATGCGATTCAGATGAAAAAGGCAATGGTGGACTAAAAACTGGGAAAGGAGTAACAGATAATAAAAAACTTTGGAGGCCATTTCCGATGAAATGTTCACTCATGATCACTGTGATGTCGATGCTGCTGTCGACGGGATATGGCGCCCACCTCGAAGAGCAGACCCCTAATCCAAAAGGGGTGCAAGTCGTCCCCGTCGAGCCGACGCGCGATCCGGATTACGTACAGACGAAAATTTTATTTCCGAAGGCAGGCGAGATCAAAAAATCCTCCCCTATCAAGGGACAGGTCCGCGTCGATGGCATTGCCCTTGGCGTAGATACAGAGCAGCCTCGAAGAAAAGAAGTTTGGAATGATCCTCAAGGGCAAAGCCTGCACATCTTCATCGATAATCAGCCCTATATTGCCATCAATGAAGCTCTGATCGATGCGTTGGATGATGTTCAGGACTATTTCGATCAGACCGCAGAATTTGAAGTTCCTTTCAAATTGCAGCCAGGGATGCATATCATCCGCGCTTTTCCCGTCCGTTCCTATAATGAAAGCGTCAAGTCGGAAAAGGCGTTCGCCGCGAGCGTCTTTTATTACCAAGAGAAAAAAGATAACCCGAAAGTCGATTTATCCCAGCCTTATCTCACTTACAACGAACCGCAAGGCGAATACGATTACGATCGAAAAAACCTGCAGCCGATTCTGCTCGATTTTTATGTGACCAATTGCGAACTTTCCCGAGATGGTTACAAAGTCCGTCTGACTATCGATAATGAAAATCAGAGGATCTTGACCTCTTGGCAGCCCTATTACATCTATGGTTTGAAAAAAGGACAGCACAGCTTCCGATTAGAGCTTCTGGACCCTAAAAATAATTACGTCCCCGGCCTTTTCAATGATGTCACGAGGACGTTCGTGATTAAATAGCGCTATGGGTTAGTTTCTTGAGGAAAAGGTTCTTTCATGCTTTCCGCTGGCCTAGGGTAAAAGTGATAGACCAAGGAAACAACGAAAAGAATCAAAAAGACCACAAAGAGAATTTTTGCGATTTGAGCAGCGATACTTGCCACTCCCCCAAATCCAAATAAACCTGCAATGATTGCAATGATCAAAAAGATAGCCGCCCATACCAACATAACAAAACCTCACTCATTTATTTTATTAATTACATTAATTCATTAAAATTGCAAACAAAAACATCTATACCGAAAATGATTCAAAAGTTGGGAATTTGGCAAGGCGGCTGCGCAAATTTTTTGTCTGGAGCGAGCGACCATTGTGCAAGCACAAGGCGCGAGTGAAGACAAAAAATGTGCTGCATAGCCAACGCAGCCAAAAACCAACTTTTGAGTCATTTTCGGTATATTGCTTACAAATCCTAAGATTGTTATGCTCGATTCATGCGTTTTTTAAAAATTCTCGGCCTCCTCCTCGCCTGCATCCTCCTGAAGAAGTTCTGTTACAGTAAAACAGATGGATTTGCCCTCGCCAAAATCAACTCCTCTTTATCCTTTTGTTCCGAATGGGAAACTCCTTCTTCTCCCTATGATGAAGAGATCGCGGCTCTCCTTGATCAACCCTACCATTATCTGGCCAAAGGAGCACAATCCTATGTTTTTCGCTCCGCAGATGATAAGACGGTCATCAAGTTTTTCCGCATCTATCACCTTCGGCCTCCGGGTTGGCTGACAGCATTGGCGCTTCCATTGCCTTTACAGCCTTATAAAGTTAACAAGATGATCCAAAAAAGGATGGAACTGGAGAAAGACTTTCAAAGCTACCAAATAGCTTTTCAAGAAATGAAAGAGGAAACCGGTCTGCTCTATCTTCATTTGAATAGGACCGACCATTTGAAAAAGAGGTTAATCCTTTATGACAAAATCGGAATCGCGCATCAGCTCGATCTAGATCAAATGCATTTCCTCGTTCAAAAAAAGGCCTCCCTCGTTTACCCCCGCATTGCCCAAATCGTCAAAACGGAAGGAATAGAAGCTGCAAAAAAAGCGATTACTGGACTCGTGCAGTTGCTTGTTTCCCGCTCTGAGAAAGGGATTTTAGATAAGGACCCCGATTTGAATACTAATTTCGGCTTTATTCACAACAACATCCCGGTGCAAATCGACATTGGCCGCTTCAGGAAAGAACAAAAACATCAGGAATACCGCGATGAAGTGATTCGGATTACCGACAATTTCCGCCAGTGGCTAGACGAAAATTACCCCCCCCTTTCAGAACATCTACTCCGAGAAATCCAACACATTCCAACCCATGCGTAAGACCTTATTGTTGTTTTTTGCCCTTCCCCTTATTCCCCTATTGTTACCTCATTCCACTCCCAACAAAGGGTTTTCTCTAGAAGCAATCTCTGCGGACCTCCCCTTTAACCCTGCGTGGGAAACCCGTGCATTGAACGATGAAGAGAAAAGAGAAGTAGACCTAGCCTTGGCACAGCCATACAAGTACTTAGGCGCTGGGAGCCAATGTTACTCCTTTGTCAGCGAGGACAGTAAGTACGTCATTAAATTCGTCAAACAAAAGCCGTTTGAGATCCCTGGGTGGTCAATCGGGTGGTTGCGAGAAAAAAAAGAGAATAAGAAAGAAGCCAAACGAAACCGAGTCTTCCAGGCTTTCAAGATCTCATTTGATCTCTTGCCTGAGGAAACTGGGCTGCTCTATGTCCATATGAATCAGACGCACCATTTGAACAAAACGGTGCCGTTTTGCGACTCTCAGGGAAAAATCCATGATTTGAATCTGGACAGCCTCGAATTTGTCATCCAAAAAAAAGCTGACTTAGCCTATTACGCTATCGATGCCCTCATGGAAAATAAAGAGATCGAAAAAGCCAAAGACGCCATCGATCAATTGCTGGCATTAAATCTCAAACTCTATAAACAAGGATTTATCAATCGCGATCCCAATTTCCGATCGAACTGCGGCTTCATCGATCATCGAGCCATTGTCATCGATATCGGCAGAATGGCCTATCGCGAAGAGATTAAAAAACCTGAAAATTACAAACAAGAATTAATCAAAATCACTCCCAAATTCCGCGCTTACATCTCTTCGCGGCATCCAGAGCTCCTATCTCACTTTGATCAATCCGTTGCTGATATCATAAAATGAAACAGGAGCCGATATTCCCTACAAATCCTTCAACGATAAGTCATTGATTGTTAATGGTTAATATTCATTTTATATGTAAGTAGCTCAATTAAAGCCATATACATGATTATCTGAACGAAAGGTGTAAAATTTTTGTTTAAAAATAATTCGGATTTTATTAAAATAATGTGTGAGGGAGTATAAGATTTGTTAAACTCCCAACTTTTAAATAAGGAGATAATAATGACAGCTTCAACGATTTCCCCATCATCTGCCACACTACCGATTGGGACCAATTTCCCTGACAACGCTGAGTATTCATTTTTAGAGACTCTTAGAGCATTTGAATCCGACTTTCAATATGCATATGATCAAGGCGCTTTTGGCAATGAAAATGCAGATAGAATACTTCAAGATGTAGCAGCACACCTAGCTGAAAAACTAGATGGTTTATTACGTAGCGGCGATCCGGGCGAGCAAGCGTTTGCTAATAAATTTCTCAAAGATACCACATTTAGTGACAATACGATTCAGCTTTCCCAGCTCATTGAGGATGCAGCAAATATGACTCCAGATGATTTTCAGCAACTAGATCTTGGCGCCCTTAGCAGTGAGTTTTATCAATACCAAAACATGCAACAAGGCATTCAGAATTTTCTAAAAGGGCCATTTTAAGCCCCAGTTTTGTGAACAACACCCGTTCATACTGCCGAGGGCAGAATGAACGGGAGTTTGAGTTACCAAGAAAGCGCTTTAAGAAAATCCCCGTCCTACAGAAAATAATGACATGTTAGGACAGTTGAGAAAACTCCTCCCCTATTTTTCTTTGGCCTGTGCTGGCCTGTTTTGCTATTTCGCCACTCTGTTTTGCACAAAAAAAACGGACGGGTTTTCCATTGCTTTCGTCCATTCCGATCTTTCTTATCATCCTACTTGGGAAACCCGAGAAAAAAACCTCCAAGAACTCGAGAACATTTTCTCCCAAAAATTTCACTATTTAGGCTGCGGCGGCCAGAGCTTTGTTTTTGTTTCCGAGGACAATGACTATGTGATCAAATTCTTCAAACATCGAAAGACTCGCAAACCTTGGCTCCGATTCCCAGTTCCGGGCATGGAACATTCACGGCTGAAGAAACTCAATCGGGCCCTCTTCAAGTTGAATCGGGACTTCACAAGCTATAAGATTGCATTCGAAGAACTTCGGGAAGAAACTGGCCTCATTTACCTCCATCTCAATAAAGGCACAGGATTAAACCGCTCTCTAAGAATCGTCGATAAAATCGGGATTGAACACGAGATCGATTTAGACAAGATTGAATTCATCGTTCAAAAACGGGCCGAACTTCTCTATCCGCGCATCCAGACATTGATGGAAACGGGCGATGCGCCCAGCGCAAAACAAGCCGTAAATGCCATCTTAGAAACGATTGTAAGCCGCTGCAAGAAAGGAATTTTTGATGAAGATCCCCGCATCCACAATAACCTCGGCCTGCTCCGCGAAAAGGCCATTTTTATCGACGTCGGCCGTTTTGTGCACGATACCACGCGCATGTCCTCTGACGTATATATTAACGACTTGAAAATCATTACCGGGAAACGCTTCCGCCCCTGGCTTGAAAGAAATTACCCCGAGCTTGCGGTCTATCTCGATGAGGAGATAGAACGGCTTGAAGTTGGACAATAGAAATTAATTTAATAAACAAAATAATAACGAAATAAATATAATTGGATTCTAATTTCTAACAATAAATTAAATGCTTCAGAAACTAGCTTCTTTCACTTTAAAACTCCTTGCAGGTCTCACCCTATTCATCGGTTTGCAGCAACTGATCGAGATGAAGACATTGGGATTTTGCCTGCAAAAAATTCAGGCGGATGATCTTTCTTCCCAGCAAGCTTGGGAAGCGGTTCCCCTTTCCAACACCAAAGAACAACAGATTAAAGAGCTGCTGTCCCAACCCTATCGTTTGATGGGGGTGGGAAGCGAGTGTTTCGCGTTTGTGAGCGAGGATGGCCAGGCAGTCATCAAGTTTTTTAAGTTGGACCACGCGCGCCCGGTCTATTTCAATAAAGGGTTGTTTGTCGAAGACCATAGCGGTTTTGCGGGAACGATTTCTCATCACCCCCTCACGCGATTTGTGTTGCCTGCTCCTTTTCACCATTGGCTTAAGCGCTTTTTGGGCATCCGAGAGTTTCGGATACAACGGACTTTCAATAGCATCAAACTTGCTTATGATGAATTGAAGGAGGAGACGGGGCTGCTCTATTTGCACCTCAATCCTACCAAACATTTCCATCAGAAGCTTACTCTGTATGATGGGAATGGGATCCGGCATGAGATTGACCTCGATTCAGCGAGGTTTTTCTTGCAAAGGCGGGCGGTCCCCCTCGAGAAACATTTGGCAAATCTTTGCAAAGAGAATAGAAATGCAGATGCCCAAAACAGCATCGACTCTCTGATCGATTTGATTTTAAGCCGATGCCAAAAAGGATTTGCCGATCGGGATGCGTTCAACAAAAATTTCGGCTTTATCGGGAATCAAGCGATCGAACTCGACACTGGTTCATTTCATAAAGATGCGCGCATGCGCCAGCCATGGCTCTACAAGCAAGAACTTTTCTATGCGACTTTAGAGTTGCAAAGCTGGTTGAAAAAGCATTACCCTGAAATGCTGATTTATCTTGAAGAGAGAGTTTCGGAAGAAGTGCGTTCAGGTGCATGAAAAAAAAAGTCATTCTTTACACCATACTTACTCTTGTTATTCTGATTTCATTAGAACGGATCTATTACCGGCAAAACCGGGGTTTTCGAGTCTCAAAACTCATCTCTTTGCAACCTTGCATAAATGAAACCCCTCCTGCTGAGGTCGACGCACTGCTCAATCAACCTTTTCGCTGGTTGGGCGGAGGGAAAACTTGCTTTGCCTTTTTAGGCGAAGATGGTAAAACTGTTCTCAAGCTGTTCAAATACCATCAACTCTATTACAAGAACTTCTTGTTTCATTTGGCCTTTCCAGGAATTGCCGATGGTTGGAGGATGAGAAGAATTTTATCTGTAGAAAGAAAGCAATGGCAGAAACGGCATCCTGCTTTTTTCACCAGCTGCAATCTCATTTACCCTGAATTTAAAGATGAGACTGCTCTTGTTTATCTTACCCTTCAACCGAATCTGCATTTTGACCGCGAGATCAAACTCATCGATGCTTGGGGGATTCCCCATCATTTCAATTTAAGCCAAACAGGTTTTGCGGTGCAGAAAAAAGGCCAGCTGCTTTTTCCTTATTTAGAAGGGTTGTTAAAGGCAGAGAAAACGGAAGAAGCAAAACAAGTGATTGATAATCTCATTTCCCTCATTTCTCTGCGATGCCAAAAAGGGATTGGGGACTACGATCCCCATCTTGGGATCAATTTTGGAGTGGTGGATGGAAAAGTTGTAGAGTTTGATTTGGGGTCTTACTATTCCGATTCTTCCCTAAACTCTCCATTTAAAGCCGCAAGAGAGCTTTTCTTCAGTACGGTTGTTCTGCAAGAATGGCTGCGAGTTCATTCCCCGGTTCTTCTAAATCATTTAATGGAGCGGTTGGCACATCCCCATCCAGGGAAACAGTCCGATGATCCCTTTGGCGAGGATTTGCACGGCCATACCGGCCAATATGAGGCCAGCGAGACGGTTGACGATGTTGATCCCTCTTTGGCCCAGCATCTTTTCGAAACGGGTGGCAAAGTAGAGGGTCACTCCAAGAACTAAAGCGACAAGAATGGCAACAGCGGTCAGCACCAACTGATTTAAAATTCCTGGATTGGCATTGACCGCGACGATCATCGTACTGATCGCTCCGGGGCCGGCCATGATAGGAATAGCTAAAGGAACAATGGCAATGGAATGTTTTGCTTTGGTTTCTTCTTCTTCGGTCTGCTTCATGCGGCTTGTCTCCGCGTTGAGCATCGAGAGTGCAAGCAGAAACACTACGATGCCTCCGGCCACTTGGAACGCGGGGATCGAGATGCCCAGAAATTCCAAAATGGGGCCTCCAATCCAGACCATGGCGATCAAAATGACACCGACGCCAATTCCGGCGATTTTTCCTGTCCGTTTTTTTGCCTCGTCGGAAAGACCTTGCGTCAATGAGAGAAGGGCGGGCAGTGCAGAAAAGGGGCTGCAGATCACGAGTAGTGATGTGAAATAATAGACAAATTGGTTGAATTCCATCATCTTCATAACGCAAACTACTCTATTTCAATGGGTTTTAAAATTGATTCCCATCTTTTCGATTATGCAATTTCATGGTATCCTTTTAGAAACTTATGAACGAGTTAATTTTTTTTCTACATACCCTCCTTGTGATGGGTTTTGGTTTTGGCGCGCTGAAGATGGGAAGAACAGCGCTGACCGGTTGGGTTGCTCTGCAAGCCGTCATGGCCAATTTATTCGTGCTCAAACAGGTGTGCCTCTTTGGATTTCACGTGACTTGCAGCGATGTCTTCGCGGTCGGCAGTATCTTTGGTCTCAACTTGCTTCGGGAATATTTCGGCCAGGATGCCGCTAAAAAAACGTTAGGGATCTGTTTATTTGCGATGGTCTTTTTCGTTGCCATGGCGCAAATCCATCTCTTCTATCTACCGAGTCCATTTGATGCTTCTCAGGGGGCTTTTAAATCGATTTTAGGCTGGTCACCACGTTTGTTCGGAGCGTCTCTATTCGTGTTCTTTCTTGTCACACATATCGATTTGCGATTGTTTGGAATGTTAAAAGACAGACTTCCTTTAAGTATTAGGAATGGTCTTTCTGTCACTATTTCTGAATTTCTCGACACCTTGCTCTTTTCTATCTTAGGGCTTTGGGGGATCGTTGCGCATTTGTCGGATGTGATCCTGGTCAGTTTTCTCATCAAATTCTGCGTGATCGCCCTGATGAGCCCGTTGATTCATTTTTCGAGGCGGTTTGTAAAAGCTGGATCGGTATGATTCAATTCGAGGTCGTCCACGCTTCCAAAAAATCTCGGGCCCGTGTTGGTCAAATCAGGACGCCGCACGGCATCATCGACACGCCGAATTTTGTCGGAGTGGGCACGAACGGGACTTTAAAAGCGTTGGACAATATCTCGACACATGAGATCGGCCTGCAGTTGATGTTCTGCAATACCTATCACCTCATGCTTCAACCCGGAACCGAAATCATCCGGCAAGCTGGAGGTCTTCACCGCTATATCAACCGCTCCCTGCCGATCATCACGGACTCGGGCGGATTTCAAGTGTTCAGTTTGGCGTACGGCTCTGTTGCGGATGAATTAAAGAGCCGAGGCACAAAAAAACAAGACGGGCATGTGCTTAAGATCAATGAAGAAGGCGTTCTATTCCGCTCTTATCGCGACGGGGCGAAAATCTTTTTGACTCCTGAATCTTCTGTCGCTGCGCAAAAAGACCTCGGCGCCGACATCATCATCCCCTTTGACGAACTGCCGCCTTACCACATCGCCGATATCGATCTCCAGAAATCGCTTGAACGCACGCATCGATGGGAAGAGCGTTCTCTTCGCGCGCATCTAAAAAATCCGCAAAATCAAGCGATGTATGCAGTCATTCATGGAGGCATCCATCCTGAACTGAGAAAAATGAGCTGCGATTTTCTGACTGATCTGCCCTTCGACGGATTTGCGATCGGCGGCAGCATGGGCAAGACAAAGCAAGAGATGATCGCAATGCTCTCTTTCACGATGCCTCTCTTGCCTTTAGAAAAGCCCAATCATTTGCTCGGGATCGGCGACCTCGAATCGATCGATCAATGCGTTCCGCTGGGCATGGACACTTTCGATTCATCCTATCCCACGCGCGCTGCCCGACATGGCATCTTGCTGACTAAAGAAGGCCCTCTTAAAATTATGAAGGGCGGAAATGCGAAAGCTTTTTCTCCACCTGAAGAAGAGTGCACGTGCTCGACTTGCCGGCAGTTTTCTCTTGCTTATCTGCATCATTTGTTCAAAGCCAAAGAGCCGATCTGTATGACTTTGGCCACAATCCACAACCTGCATTTTATGGTGCGTTTGATGCAGAAATACCGTCAAAAAATCTTAGGAGATGAGATTTAATCCCTCGCAAGGTATGATGATAGGGATTTTATGAATTTTGGGTTATTTTATGCATCTTTTTCTTGCGTTCATTCTTACCATTTTTGCCCTTCCTCTCATAGCTGCAAATCCACTCATTGTTGGAATTGCGGGAGGCACCGGGTCGGGCAAAACGACACTTGCGCTGAGATTGCTCGACACTTTTCGCGACCGCGCGGTCTTGATCAACCAAGACGATTATTACAAAGATCTTGGACACCTAAGCAAGGAAGAACGTGCAGAACAAAACTTTGACCACCCGGATTCGATCGATTTTGCTTTGCTCCAAGAACATCTTCAGCTTCTCAAAGACGATCAGTCTGTTGAAGTGCCTCTTTATAATTTTTGCACGCATTCCCGCGAGGCCGCGACCCACTCTGTCCAGCCGTGCGAAATTATTATTCTCGAAGGGATCCTCCTGTTTGCGGTCCCAGAAATCCGCGAGCTTTGCGATTTGAAGATTTTCCTGGAAACCGATGACGACATCCGGCTTTTGCGCCGCATCGAAAGAGACCTCAATGAACGGGCCCGTGATTTTAATAGCGTCCGCGATCAGTATATGAAAACTGTGAAACCGATGCACGATGCTTTTGTCGAACCCAGCAAACGTTTTTCCGATGTTATTATTCCCACCAGACATCGCAACGACAATGGCATGGCGCTGATTATTTCCGGGCTGAAAAAAGACCACAACATCTACGCTAAAACAGGCTCTAAACAAACTGCTTATTAACCTGAGTTTTGGGTTCAGTTTATAGTAGATTGCCGTAGATTTCGAGGTGATTTTTGCAAATTTTGGCGCATTCAATAGCTGGAGGCACCTATGGACGCGCCAAAATTTACAAAAAGCGCCCGAAAGATGCGGCAAGATGCTATGGAATGAACCCAAAACTCAGGTTATTAATTCACAGTGGCGGCTAAATCGTTAATTCTTGCCGCCTCTTCAATCTGAAGGGTATAGCATCGGTAGCAGACCGGATAGTACTTTTCGTCCGCTCCGAGCTGAACCGACGGGCCGTCTAAAGCGGCAATCCCGTTAACATGTTTTAAATTCATAATCGACTTGCGGTTGCAATAGTGGCATGTCGCCTTCACCTCTTCAATCGAATCAGCCAGCTCCATCAAGCGTCGCGAGCCGTCGAATAAACGCGTGCGGAAATCGGAGCGCAGCCCGTAACAAATCACGGGAATCTCGTTTTGAAGGGTGATCTTCCTTAATTCTTCAATATGGTCCGCGGAAAGAAATTGCGCTTCATCGACGAGAATGCAGCTGATGCCGTCCCAATTCATCTCGAGAAGTTTAGTCTCCGGCGCCACTAGAATATCGGCGCTCATTTCAAGCCCCGCGCGCGACTTGATGCTTTCCCTGCCAAAACGAGTATCGAGTTCCGGCTTAATGAGAAGGATTCTTTTTCCCTGCTGACGATAGTTATGTGCAACAGCGAGTAAGTTAAGTGTTTTAGCACTTCCTACAGTTCCATAACGAAAATAAAGTTTGGCCATATCCTCATCTCCCGTACAAAAAATTGTTTGGGTACAAGTTGGCCACAATAATTCCTCTTTAATTTTTTTGCAATTTGCGACATAAGAAACCCTTATGTTCAAAATATTTTGTGGGGAAACTTATGCTTCTGATGACAGATATCCATGTGCGCTCATTTAATGGCTCCGCCCTTAAACCTTATCACCATTCGGTTGCTAAGCTGCGTATGGAGGTCTTCAGAGAATACCCCTATTTTGAAGAGCCAGACTTGGAACGAGAAGCCCGTTTTTTAAAAAAGCTATTTCAGACTAAAGAATCGATCGGCGTTTTGATCTTTGACAACACGACGCTAGTTGGAGCTTCACTCGGATATCCTCTCTCGATTGAAGAATCCGCATTGCACCGCCCCTTTAAAGAACAGCGGCTCGATCCCGAATCCTATTTCTATTTCGGCGATTCGACACTTCTCAAAGCCTATCGAGGCCGCGGCATTGGCCACCATTTTTTTGATGCCCGGGAAGCCCATGTGGCCCACTACAAAAAATTCAAACACATCTGTTTTTGCGTCCCCGAAGACCTTGAAGAGAATTTGAAAAAGCCGAAGGATTTCATTCCTCTGCACGATTTTTGGCGGAAACGAGGCTACATTCAACATCCCGACATGAAATGCTCCCTCTCCTGGAAGAACATCGGAGATAATGTTCCTTCAGAAAAGAAAATGGTCTTCTGGACCAAAGACCTAATCAACTGAGTTCAAAAGAATCTAGGAAAGGATTGTCTTGCATCTTTTCAGCCTGTGCAGGCGGATAGACAATGGAAAGCTTGTACAGCGTAGATCCGACGATGATGAGCCGCCCCTTGACTTCTTCATTTTGCCCTTGTTTCATCCGGTAGTCTAGGACGCGATGCCCGTTTAATTTCTGGAATT
The DNA here is from genome assembly GCA_963698815.1 of uncultured Verrucomicrobiae bacterium. Lineage (GTDB taxonomy): Bacteria > Chlamydiota > Chlamydiia > Chlamydiales > Rhabdochlamydiaceae > CAJCIW01. Next base: position 151,194 of record CAVOSF010000006.1, on the reverse strand, counting down.
CTTTCTCTAACAGCTCAGCTTCTGTTGTATATTTGACGACCACCTCGAGTACCCCTTTGAGCAGCGTCGTATTCCCTGCAAATCGCCATGAGCGAGGAAGTTTCATATGGCTGACCGAATAATGGACTTCCTCATTTTCTTTGCTGATGAGCTCCTCGTAGTTTAAGACTTTTCCGCTGTCGGGGATCACCAATTCTTTGGAAGCGCCTTTGGGGTGCGTTGGGAAAGAGATTTTAAATTTGGCGTCATCGGAAGTGTATTGGACCCATTCATCAGGGGAAATTCCTTTGTTCAAGCCCACTGTCCATAAAGTCAAGACATTGCCATAGATGGCCGCGAGCACAAAACCTGTGCCTGCGGCAATCGCACAAAGCTTTCTCATCCACGATGTTGTTTTTTGGAGCATTGTTCCCGGCCGCGCGGGAAGGAATAACGCTCTTTTCAACGAGAGAAAATAAGGCAGTTTGAACCCTAAGGCGTCGCGAACCGATAGGCCAAGCAGCGCCTTTCCGGGCGTGGTTGCCCATTTGCTGATCATAAATGCTTCGATGGGCGCCCAAATAAATGGGACTGCGAGGGCGAGATAATAATAAAAGAAAGGACCGTAAAAGAAAGGGAGGAACAGAGTGACTGCGCTAAGTGTTAAAAAGCAAAGGCAATAGTCGCAAAAACGGGCGAGCGCGCGGAACCAATTGTTTATTTCAAAGTAAAACATGGTATAATCCAACTTTTAGGGTGGATTATACCATGCAGACCCTTTAATTAAGTCAAATAAAAATTTAAGTACGATTATTGAATTGCGATTTTTTTCCTAGAAGAAAACATTTTTTTATCATAAAAGAGCGAAAAGGAATTGGAGGCCTCTTCATGTTGGCGCGCGTAAAAAAACTTACTCTATTTGTTGCATTGCTCGGGGCATTCAGCGTCTGCCATGGGGAGGAAGATGCCAGGCAAGTGCCCACGGACTTTGTCCGGGATGTGATGCAGCCCATCGGCGTGCCTGTCGTCTCATCGTTTCACGCCATTCGCGAGAGTTTCTTTCTCAACACAAGAGTGCATGACCCTCATGTGCTGGAAATGATTGGAGACTTTTTTCTTACCCCATCCCAATATTTGTTTGCTGGTAAAAAGATCATTCTTAAAGACCAAGCAGATTTTGAAATCGTGCAAACATTTCAGTACGATCATCTCCACTGGCTGAAAACAATTTTTAGCATCGCAGCGCTTCCCTTTAGTGAATCCATAGGCGCAGCGTTAAAAGGGCTTTCCTACTTTTCTCCTGAAGTGAGAAAACGGCATAAGACCATTCAAAATGCGATGAAATCGTTGCCAGTCAAGTCCAATCTGGACACTTACCTTCTCAAAGGAATCGCATCTTTTCATTGCGACGCGTTTATTCCTTGCCTGGAGCATAAACGCCCCTCGAATCTGACGAAAAAGCAAAAAGTCGAAATCCAAGCGTTTAAAGAAATCGCCGAACTTTTGGATGCAAATAACATCCTCTATTGGATCGATTGTGGGACGTGTCTGGGAGCTTACCGCTACGGCGGGATCATCCCCTGGGACTGGGACATCGACATCTCGATTTTTCTGCACGATCACGACAACGTGAAAAGAGTTCTTTCCAATCTGGATCCGGAAAAATATCAAATCCAAGATTGGTCGAGCTATTCTAAACCGAAGACTTTTCTGAAGCTCTATGTGAAGGAGACCAAAAACTTCATCGACATCTACCATTATGACATCCATGAGAATGAGCGCAAAGTCCAATACTTTTTCACGTACCTCGAAAGCCCGTTCCCTCACAGCTGGAAGAAAACAGAACTGAAGTGCATCAAGCCGCTAAAATACGAAGAGATGTTCCCGCTCAAGAAAGCGAAGTTCGATCATCTGACGGTCTGGGCGCCTAACAATGTCGTGGCCTTTTTGCAGAGCAAGTATGGCGAAAATCTAGAGCCGACGATGGTCTGGGATGAACAGCTGCAAGACTATAAAAAAGTAGAAGACCACCCCTACTACCGCGATGATCCTGAAAAATTATAAAGATCTAGGCTCCACTGCTCAAATTAGAAAACTCCTTTCCTCATTAGATAAGAAGTATTATTGTTGGTTGCACCCACTCGTGATCTCTTTCATATATTTCGCTTTTATTGAGTCATTGACATCTTGATATTCTTTCTTTGCTTGTGCGGCAGCTACGTCTTCATTTTGCGTTTGTGGAGAAGCGTTTGCTGGCGCCTGCTTTGAGTAAGTTTGATAGAGCATATTCAACTCCTCAGGTTTGTAGTCAGCAATAGTACCAGACCCTCCATATTCTCCACGCAATTTCACCAGGCAAGTCCCCAGCACATTATTACCCTGTCCATTTGACCCATCGCCCCAAAATGTTTCGCGAGGATCACTAATGCCAGCCGAATGTTTTACGAGATAGGCATTCCCCGTTGCCATTAACTTCTCTTTGAACTCAGGATTTTGTCCAAATTTCGCACGAAGAACATGCATCATGATATCCTTTACTTTTCCATTTGAGTTACTTTGCCACTCTTGTCTAAGACTTTGTGACATGTCGTATTTACTAGCAAGTTGTCGGGCTGCACTGCCGTCCGTTTGCTCGAATTTGGACATAATGTCTGGTTGATCTTTGTATTTTTGCGCCTGAAACGCAGATTCGGCATTTTGATAAACTTTTTCCCCGAATTCAAATTTACAAGGATGGTAATTCCCAAAACAGGCAGTGATCGGATCTGCTTTGGAATCGAAAAAGACGATATACCCTCGCGCGTTGGCCCTTTGCTTTATTTGCTCTACAGGATGTTGCAACTGAGATAGATCTTTCTTTAGAAGCTTCTCCACTTTTTTCTCGGTAGAAACGATCTGAAGATCAACGGCTTGAAAATATCTATGTTCCGATGGAATAGTCTGTTTTAATTGATTCCAGTTAGTTTTTATTTGGTCTAATCGAACGCTAACCACGTTATAAACTCCCGAGGGAGATTTCTTAGAAAAATCGATTAACTTGTTGAGAAAAGTAATATTCGTGTGTGTTTCTATGATTTTCGATCCAATTTCAGTTGCAAGTGTTGTTGTAGCCATATTGACCTCTGACTGTTTGTTTAAGATATATTTTAAATATCGATAAGAGATGGTTATTGATTTAAACCCGGGAATTTTTTGCAGATCTGTCCGCCGCAATAGTCGTAAACTTTGCCGGCAGCATTGATATGCGTAGGTTCGGTTTTACAAACGATGCATTTTGTTTGCAACGCCTGTTGGACTTGAAATTGCGTGGCATTTGCTATTGCTGAATTCGCTGCATTAGTACTTCGATCTGTCGAAGAAGAAGATGAAGAACTTGAACTATTCGACAATATCCTCGAGCACTTTTTTTCCCAGTCACTCTGGCGAAATTGATAGAACAGTTCTGTGTGGATAGACGTCTCAACAACACCAGTTCCTCCATACTCCCCACGCAGTTTCATCAGGCAAATCCCCAGCATATTTTCGCCGCTTCCATCAAATCCATCGGCCCAAAATATATCTCCCTGACCAGGTTCAGGCTGATGGTTAGCGAGATAGGCGCTTTTAGTTGCCATCAACTTCACTTTCAAATCAGGATTTTGTCCAAATTTCGCACGAAGGACGTCCATCATGACATCGACTTTTATACTATCCCACTCTCCTGATCGCTTCTGGGTCATTGTGAAGAACCGAGCGTTGCTCGCAGCTGCCTTGCCATCCATTTTCTGGAAATACTCCATAAAGTTCGGTCTATCTGAATACCTCTGCGCTTGGAAGGCAGATTCGGCATTTTGATAAACTATTTTCGTGAATTCAATTTCACAAGGGTGAGAATTTCCAAAACAGGAAGTGAGCATATTGGCATCGTTAAAAGAGATAACTCGTAGGGCGGCTTTCTGCGCGATTTGCTCTTCAGGAGATAGAGCAGGTTGTGCAGGAGCTAGGACTTGAGGCGGATATTTCTTGAGGAGTTTTCCCACTTTTTTTTCGGTGGATTGGATCCGGATCACAATGGCATCGATGTCAGCGTTTTTCTCAGTGTTATTCGCTGTCAATTGAGTCCAAGTATGTTTGATTCCATCGAAAATAGACAGCAGCGAAACAAAAGGAGGATTATCCGGATCTAATTGGCCCGGTATCTGAATCTTTTTAAAATCTTTTATCGTTGTTTCGAGAGTAGTAATCGCTGTATTCATAGATACAAGTGTGTTTGCAATGTCTGTGGATGTTGCCATATATTAACCTCTTTGTTTGGTTCTTAGAGAATCAATTGGCAAAAATGATACGACTGGACGGAATTATCAATCTACAAGAATATCGAGATTGGGAAAGGATATACCGAAAATGACTCAAAAGTTGGTTTTTGGCTGCGTTGGCTATGCAGCACATTTTTTGTCTTCACTCGCGCCTTGTGCTTGCACAATGGTCGCTCGCTCCAGACAAAAAATTTGCGCAGCCGCCTTGCCAAATTCCCAACTTTTGAATCATTTTCGGTATAGGCTCCTTTCCCAATTGATAGAAGATGGTTATTGGTTCAATGCACCGGCTTGTTTAGCACAAGTCTTTCCACAATAGTCGTGAATTTTGCCGCTGGTTTCGATAAATTTAGGTTTGGTCTTGCAATGGATGCATTTTGTTTGCAACGCCAGTTGGGCTTGAAAATTTGTTGGCTGGGTTTGTTGTAGGTGATATTGCGCTACTTGGGCGGCTTGTTGGGCTTGAAAGTTTGCTGCGGATGAACTTTGGTACAGCATACCTGTGTATTGTGTAGCTTTGCCAACAACACCCGTTCCCCCATACTCTTTACGCAATCGCATCAGGCAAATCCCCAGCATATTTTCGCCAGTTCCATCAAATCCATCACTCCAAAATTTATCGCGCCGAGTAGCGTCAGGCAAACGCTCTACGATAAAGGCATCTCCCGTTGCCATTAACATCTCTTTCAAATTAGGATTTTGTCCAAACTTCGCGCGAAGAGCATTCATCATCACATCGACTTTATTGACTCCAGGCGTTTGAGAATCCCATTCCTTTAATCGATTTGGCGTCATGGAATTCTTGCGGGCGATTGTCACAGCATCAGCAGCATCTACATTTGGGAACAGAGACATGATGTGAGATTGATCTGTAAACTTTTGCGCTTGGAATACAGCTTCAGAATTCTGGTAATATTTTTGCCCGAATTCAATACGGCATCCGTAAAAATTGCCAAAACAGCAAGTGAGCGCATCGGTATGGGAATCGTAAAAAGAGATATATCCCTGCAAGCGGGCTCTTTGGGCAATTTGCTGGGCGGGAGACAGAGTTTGCCCAGAATGAAGTATGGCTTGAGGAGGATATTTCTTGAGAAGTTTTTCGACTTTGTTTTGTGTGAGGCCAATTGAATCGACCACTGCTTCATAATCTGTATCGATTGGAAGGTGAGCCGCTAAACCAAGCAGGTCCCATTGCTGTTTTATTTGGTCTAGTCGATCAAGAAATATGTGCGAATTTCCTGACGGATTTGCTTTAAAATCTTTTATTGATTTATTGAGAGAAACAATACTGTTGTGTGTATTTAACAATTCTCTCTCCACATTATAAATAGGGGTGCTTAGATGCGCCACATTAGCTCCATTAGCTTTTATTAAATAAGATATTGTAAATAAAATTGATTATTTAATCAATATTTCAAGAACTATTTAATATGTAAATAATTCTTTAAATTATCAAATGACTGGATCAACAAAGGTTTGGTCATTAAGAGTGTGTTAATGGATTTTGTTATTTTGATTTTTGATGATTTTTTCTTTAGAATCTGATTCGGCGCCGCAGTACATAGTTAAATAACTAGGACAAGGCGCCGAATCAGATTCTAAAGAAAAAGGCGCAAAAAGCAATTAACAAAAATCCATTAACACACTCTAAGACGGCATAACTACACCTTTCCCTCCATACTCCCCACGCAACTTCATCAGGCAAATTCCTAGCATATTCAAACCGCTTCCATCGAATCCTTCGCTCCAAAACAGGTCTAGCAAGCGCTTATTAACCGGCTGATTGGCAAGATAGGCATCTCTTGTGTCGATCAATCTTTTTCCTAAATACGGATTTTGCAGAAATTTCGCACGCAGGACCTCCATCATGACATCCACTTTGTTGAGATCGGGCAAACGCAGATTTTCCCACTGATCGAATCGCTCTTGGGTAAAGGGTATTTTGAAAAATAATTCTAGTGCGCCATAGGCATCGGTTTTTTCAAATTGTGCCATCACATGGGGCTGATCTGTATACAGTTGCGCCAGAAAAGCAGACTCGGCATTAGAATAATGCCTTCCCCCCAATGCAATTGGGCAATCGTAGAAATTCCCTAGCCAAGCATTATATTCCCCTGAATAAAAATCCATAAAAGAGATACGTTTCGAATTGAGCTTTAGATCCCTATGCTGGGCCGTCTGGCTTCCAGTGGATGAAGTTTGTGATGGAATTTTCACTTTGAGTTTATCCACTCTCCGTTGAATATCTTCCAGTGCAAGTTCAAGAGAATTATAGCGCGCTTCCAGTCCAGGGTTTGGGGTGGATTTAAATTGCTCCCATTTCGATTTGATCCCATTAAAATCAAGAAGCAGTTTATCGGGGGCTTGCGACGACTGATCTATTGAACTATTGAGGCGAGTGATGGCTTCGTATGTGTCTAACACGAAGTCTGTAGCGGATATAGGTGTTGACATTTTTAATCCTTTGTTTTTTTTACTGCATAAAATAGCCAGCTTTTTCTGCACAGGTTTTCCCACAATAATCATGGATTCTGCCAGCGGTCTCGAGCAATTTGGGTTCTCTTTTGCAATAATCGCATCTTAAAAATAAGGGAATATCACATTGAAATCGCGACAGTCTGACGCAATTTGTGCTGCAATATTTATGGAAATAACGCGTAACACTATCATAATATTTAGGTTTAATTTTGCATTGTTCGCACTCATCGGATAAACCAGTTTCTGGTTCACTATCAGCCTCAAGCAGATCTGGGTCATTTTTACACAGAGTTTCACATACAGCTTGAATATACTGCTTAGTTTTGGGAACAACCCCCACCCCTCCAGATTCTCCGCGTAATTTCATCAGACAAATCCCTTGCTGATTCCGACCATCTCCATTATGTCCGTGGCTCCAAAACTTATCTTGATTTTTAGGGTTTTCCAAGTCTTGAACGAGATAGGCATCTCCCGTCGCCAATAATAGTTCTATCAAATGAGGATTTTGATTAAATTTCGCGCGAAGGACTTGCATCATGATATCCACCTTGTTGACATTGGCCAATTCCAAATCATCCCAATCATCTACCCGTTTGGGCAGCATGGGGACCTCGCGAGCGATTTCTACAGCAGCATACCCATTGGTTCTTTCAAACCTGGCCATCACATGGGGCTGGTCGGAATATTTTTGTGCTTGAAACGCTGATTCTGCATTTAAATAGTGTTTTCCGCCGAATTCAATTTCGCATTTGTAGAAATTTCCAAAACAATCTGAAACCGTTTTTGAACGAGTATCGAGAAAAGGGATGAATCCCAGCTGTTTGGCCTGTTGAGCTATTTCCTGGGCGTCATCTGAAAGAAATTGCGATGAAGAAGTCTGCGTAGGCGAGTTTTGCGCAAATTTTTGCAGGAGTTTATTTACTCTTTTTTCCGTGCGCTCCATTGAGATCTCAACAGTTTGACATCTATTTGGTAAGTCTTGATACGCCCTGTCCGATTTTAATTCGCCCCATGCGGATTTGATTTCGTTAAATTGATTACGAATTGCTCCCGAAGTTTCCAGCGATGGCTTTTCTTTATAAGCATCAAGCTCATTGTTAAATAAAGCAAGGCTCTCGTGAGTTTTTAAAAAACCCTCCTGCGCCGAGAATCCTGTGTGTATAGCCATATCAACCTCTTAAATTTCTGTTCGGTGAAACGTTAACAGGGATAGATTGTAAAATGCGAAGAGGGATTTAAGCCATAAAAAAAATTTGGTCTGAATGTGGCTGTTTATTTCTGAACATTTAATAACTTAAGACTTCTATTGCCAAACGCCGCAAAAATGAGTACGATAAGGATTAGGGGACGTTTTCAAATTCAGGCTTCGTCGATTTTCGGGATTATTTTGGCCGCTTTTCGATTCTTTTGCTGGGGGTAATATACGAAAGTTGATATAACCCCCAGCAAAAGAAATCGAAAATCGGCTCAAAAGAACCCGAAAATCGACAGAAGCGGAATTTGAAAACGTCCCCTAGGGTCGTGTGTGTGGAGAAGCCTAATGTTTCATCTATTTTGTCTTTCAATCCTTTTATTCCTCAATCCTGTCCACGTTGCAAGTTCTACTTTCTCTTCTTGTGTTGAACAAGAACAGGAGAACGTTACCCTCTATTATACGGACTATTGCCCCTATTCTCAAAAAGTTTTGCATTACCTAAAAAAAATCCACAAAACAGTTCCCATGAAGAATGTGGAGAGCAATCCTAAAAACAGAGAAGAGCTTCTAAAAGAGGGCGGCAGGCTCCAAGTCCCTTGCCTCACTGTTGACGGAAAGGCCATCTACGAATCTGATGCCATCATCAAGTGGCTTTCGGAACACCAAGATTGTTTAGAACCCTCTTAATATTTCTTTTTATTTTAATCAAAATTGATTTAAATATTAAGAAAATAGGGCTTTACAAATGCAACCTTCGAATTCTAAGCCAAGACGCGTATTCAGCGTTTTTGTACTTGCCATGTTGAATGTCTCCATCATGGCAAGTTTGCGCAATCTGCCTCTTGTTGCGGAATTTGGCCTCAGCGCACTCTTTTTCTTCTTCATCGTAGCCATCTTTTTTCTGATACCCTGCGCTCTCATTTCTGCAGAACTGGCCACGGGATGGCCTAAATTGGGCGGAGTTTATATCTGGGTCAGAGAGGGTTTGGGCGACCGCTGGGGATTCATGGCGATCTGGATGCAATGGGTCCATAATGTCGCCTGGTATCCGGTGATCATGTCGTTTATTGCTGTTACCTTAGCCTATGTGGTCTCACCAGGCCTTTCGGAAAGCAAAGGATTTGTTCTTTCGGTCATTCTGATTGGATTTTGGGGAATGACCCTTCTGAATTATTTGGGAATAAAAACTTCAGGCTGGTTCAGTACGATCGGAGTGATCATCGGAACCATTTTACCAGGCCTCTTTATCATTTTTCTCGGGCTTTATTGGATTGCAGGCGGAAACCCAGTGCAAACTGAATTGAGCTGGGGCGCGCTCATCCCGTCGTTTACCAGTGTATCCAATCTTGTTTTTCTAGCGGGGCTATTCCTCGCTTTTGCAGGGCTTGAAGTCTCTGCTACGTATGCCAGCGATGTCGAAAAACCGCAAAAAAATTACCCCAGGGCGATCATTTTAGGCGCCGTGATCACTTTTGGCCTTTTTATGCTTGGATCTTTAGCGATTGCCTTCGTGATCCCCAAAGAACAGATTAGCCTCGTTGCGGGGTTAATGGAGGCTTTCCACGTGTTTTTTGACCATTATCATTTAACATGGATCTTGCCGGTCATGGCCATCTTGCTGATCATCGGGGCGATCGCGGAAGTCAATTCCTGGATCATCGGGCCTGTGCGCGGTCTCTATGCCACTTCCATCCACGGAAACCTTCCTCCCTATCTGCAAAAAGTCAATAAGCACGACGTCCCTACACGTTTGTTATTTTTCCAGGCGCTCCTGATGTCAATCACGTCGCTGGTTTTCCTTTACATGCCGCAGATAAGCAGCGGCTTTTGGATCCTGACGGCATTAAGCGCGCAAAGCTATTTGATCATGTATATTCTCATGTTCATCGCCGCTTTGAAACTGCGCTACTCCAAACCCCATGTTCCCAGAGCCTACCGCGTTCCTTTCGAAGACAAAGGGATCTGGTCGGTCTGCGCGATGGGAATTCTCTCGTCTTGCTTTGCCATCATTTTATGTTTTGTCCCCCCTTCCAATTTAAAGGTGGGCAATCCTTACGTGTACGCCCTGCTTCTGTTGATCGGCCTCTTTGCGATGTGCGCCATTCCGCACATCATTTATCGGTACCGCAAACCGGATTGGGAATTAAAAGTTGATCGAAAAAGCAGAAAATAAGAAAATATTCCGATAACACCTTACTGTAGACATGAATATTCCTCTCGCAGAGCGGTTGCGACCAACATCTTTGAAAGAGATCATCGGCCAAGATCATCTCCTTTCAGAGGATGGCTTCATTACAAAAATTGTTCAAAATAAAATTCCCCTTTCCATCCTGCTCTGGGGTCCCCCCGGCTGCGGCAAGACCACCTTGGCCAGGCTTTACGCCCAGTCTTTCCCCGCGCGATTCTGTACGTTGAGCGCCATTTTTAGCGGATCGGCCGATCTTAAGAAAATCATCCAAGAAGTTGAAGACCAGCCTCTTTTACATCGCCAAACAATTATTTTTGTGGATGAAATCCACCGTTTCAACAAGGCTCAACAGGATATTTTTCTCCCTTTTTTAGAGAAGGGAACGATTGTTCTCATTGGGGCCACGACAGAAAATCCTTCCTTTGCTTTAAATGATGCTTTGCTATCGCGCCTTCGCGTTCTTCCTGTAAAATCATTAGAATTAGACGGGCTGGAAAAGATCCTCTTGCGTTTTGAAAATCAAGTCCATACTCTTCATTTGAATATAGCTGCCCGAAGTTTGCTGCTGGAATTTGCGCAAGGCGATGCGCGCCATTTATTGAATATGATCGAGAACATCGTGCATGGCGCCGCAAAAGCAGAGAGCATTGATGAGAAGCGTTTGCAGGCCCTAGTTCAGAGAAGAAGCCCTCTTTACGATAAACATGCCGAAGGGCATTACAATTTGATCTCAGCGCTCCATAAGTCTGTCAGAGGCTCTGACGCAGATGCGGCCTTATATTGGATCGCCAGGATGCTCGAAGGGGGCGAAGATCCGCAATTCATCGCGAGAAGGATAGTGAGAATGGCCATCGAAGATATAGGACTTGCCGATCCTCAAGGCTTGGCTGTAGCACTGGATGCTTGGAGAGCTTACGACCAATTGGGATCGCCTGAAGGGGAGCTTGCTCTCGCTCAAGCTGTTGTCTACCTTGCCCTAAGTCCCAAGAGCAATGCCGTCTATACGGCATTTTCCGAAGCGCAGGCATTAGCCAAGAAAACTTCTCACTTACCACCCCCGAAGACAATCTTAAATGCACCGACCAAACTCATGAAAGAAATGGGGTATAGTAAAGGGTACCAATACGACCATGAGACCCCATTGGCATTCTCGGGGCAAGATTACTTCCCAGATGGGCTGGGCAGGCAGGAGCTGTATGAACCTAAAGAATACGGATTTGAGAGAGAGATGTCTAAAAGGATGGAGTATTTCAAGAAATTGAGAGAGAAAATCAAGTCCTCCCATTCACCACAAGATTAGTGGAGTAGGGTGGAATATTTCCTTTAGGGGATTTTTATAGTTCGCCAGGTTTTTGTTCAGAATATTTGCATCTCTTTGTAGCATTGGAGTTAGTTGCCGATCCGCTTCCCCAAAGTTTTCCTATCGCTCGAAAGGGCGGGGGAGATCTGCGACACTAAAACGATAGCTGGAGTCCACCGATATGTCAAATGGTTCATCTCCCTCTAAGATCATTGTTCAGTTGATCAGTGCTTTTATTATTCTATGCCTTGTGATCATGCTTTGCCTGCCAATGCTCTTCTCAACAACTCCCGGAAAAAAATTCCTTCTCAAAATGATCAGCACTCGGACAGGTTTGCAAATCGAGATCAAAGAGCTTTCATTGAGCTGGTTTGGAGCGCAAAAGGCCCAAGGCGTTCATATCCAAAAAAAACAGGAACAGCTCGATTTGACTGCGCAAGAGGTCAAGACGGATGCGCCGCTTTGGAAAATCGTTTTCACCCACCAATTTGGACAAATGCAAATCACAGCGCCTGATCTGCAAATCAGCAAACCTTTCCAGCCCACGGCCTATGTGAATCGAAAATCGTTTCGCGCAGCCGCTGTTTCGCCTGAGCTTGGAATGGTGAAATTGGAATTGCCTGCAAAAGGCAAAGTGATTGTGAAAGAGGGCAAAGTCGGATTTCGCTCTCCCGGGTTAGAGCCGATCACTTTCGATCAATTGACCCTCTCTTTAGACATGATGTCTAATGAAGAGCTTGCCTTGGCGTTAAGTTGTACGACGAGCCAGCAAGGGCAAATTGCGATCAAAGCTTCAGCTTCGCAATTAAAAGCTCCTTTTCCCAACCTTGCGGTTCAATCGACGATAAATCAGCTCCCCGTCCAAGGGATCGATCAGCTCTTCTCTTTGGCCTATCCTGAAGCCAGCGGTCTGCTTTACAGCTTTTTAGGGCCGACGATCAATATCGGGTGCAATCTGAGCGCCAGCTCTGGAAATTTCGATCTTCGCCTTAACGCAATCTCTCCCCACATCACGGCTTACGTTTCCACGCAGTCTTTGAATGGGACCTTATCCCTCAAAAGTCCGGCCGAGCTGAATTTCACTCTTACCCCTTCTTTTTTACAAAAACTCTCCAAATTGCAACCTTCGCTCTGCCATCTTGCATTGACCTCGCCTGTGGTACTGCAAACAACCATCGATCAGTTTTCCTGCCCCATCCCATCGCACATGAGCGATTTACTCAACTCTACCTTTCAAGCTCATCTCACTGCCCCTCCGCAAATCCCTCTCACGCTGGATGGCAGACCGTTGTTGATTAACCATCTCACCCTCAATGCCAATAGCCAGCAGCAATTGGCGTTAGAACTTGCAGCTGGGTTGCAAGCAGATAGCCAAGAAGGCTTCGTGACAGTCCAAGGAACTCTTCTCAAAGACTTGAAGGGTGGGACGATAGCACTCAATGCGAAAGAGTTTCCCGTCGATCTAATGGGCATTCTCGCCAATGCCCCGGATTCTTTGTCCGGCCTTCTGGGCCCCGCTGCCGATATCCAAGCCACCTATGATTTTCAGGGAAAAGGACACTTGACTTGGCAGTCTGATTTTTTAAAAATACCCTCACTCGATCTGTCACTCGGAAAATCTGTAACGCTGACTTCCCCTTGTGCATTTGCACTTATTTTAAATCCCCTATATTCCCCGCTTTCATTGGCCCAAGCCCTGCCCATCCAAGGAACGGTTCAAAAGCTTAATATTCCTTTACAGGACATCAAAAACTCTCAACTCACCGCCGTCATTGGGACGGGGGCGATTGTTATTAAAGAACCCCTTCCTCTCACCATCGCAAAAGCGCAAGCTTCGATCGATATGAAAACATTAGACCAGATTGAATTGCGGTTAGACTCAGACACCGTAAAAGCTTTCATCGCAGGCTCTTATCAGCCCGATAAGGGGGTATTCACACTCTCCAAGCCATTCACCGGCCAGTTTGCTCTAGACCAGGCTTCACTCAAAGAACTTGCGAAACCCGCGATCGTGCAATTGTCCATCGATTCCTTTGCGGTCCCCCTCCTGGACCTTGACCTCTCCAAGCTTAAAATAAAAGGACAGCTCTCAAGCGCTGAGATTCTTCTGGGAGTGCAAGGAAAACGGATCGCTCTGCAAAATACAACTCTTCCCTTCCAATGGGATGGCTTAGGGAAGAGCGCAACGATGCAGGTATCGTCCCAGGTCTTCAACCCTTCCGGCAGCAATGGTTCCATACAGGGCCAGATCTCGCTCTCTCAGTTCTCGGGATTGGACTTCTCCGCATCCGCCATTCAGGGATCGCTCGATCTCCAAAATCTTTCGGCTGGCTTGCTCGATGCTTTTTCAGGCCGGTGTTTAAGTCCGATCACAGGCCCCTCTTTCAATAGCAAATTGAAAGTGCAAAGCACTCCGGACAAACAATCTATTAATATTAAATGGCTAAGCCCCAATCTCAATGTCGACACTGGATTTACGATGGACAGCTCTTTGCAGCTGCAAGGAGGCAGCAATCAGATGGTTTGGACGCTGACCTCGGAAGGATATAAGGCGCTGGACCAACTCTTGAACCGTCCGACTGCCGAACTCATCCCCTTTGAAATGAAAGAGCCCAGCGTGTTCACGATCATGCTTTCAAAGCTTGCCCTCCCCATTGCTTATCCCTCTAAAACCGGCTCTCTTGTCGATCGGATCCCCCAGATCGATTTCGATGTGGCCAAGCTGCAGCTCAATCTCACCGGAAAAAATCCTAAACTCGCCTTTCTGGATAAAAGTTCGGGCGATACGATCCAGCTCTCCAATCTGAATTTTTCAATGACCCGGACCGATCAGAACCCTCTTGCTTTTTCGTTGGACAGCGCCATTGCGACAAAAACTAGCAAAAACGGCTTGCTCTCTGCAAACGGCAAATTGGAGCAGACGCTGAACGCCCAAGGGGCATTTGATCTTTCCCAGCTTACGGGAAGCTTGCGGCTCAAAGCGGACCAACTCCCCTCGCGCGCGCTCGATCTCATAGCGCGCGCTTACGGCAGGACCGATTTTCCCTTCACCTGTGTCTTCGGAAATATGATCAATGCAACTCTGAATCTCGACCTCGATAAATTCTCCGGGCCGCTCGCTTTAAATATCTTTACTCCACTCACGCGCGCAGATGTTAGCGGGACCATCACAAACGGCGCCTTGACGTTAAAAGATGCCGTCCATGTTCAAATGAAAATCACCCCCGAAATGAGCCGCCTTGTTCTTAAAGAGGTCAACCCGCTCAATCTCTCTTATCTCTATTCGCAAGAGCCGGTCACCTTGGAGATTCCCGCTGCCGGCTTTTCTTTCCCCTTGCATCCCTTTGATCTGACAAGAATTGCGATCCCCAGTGCCAGGATTGAATTGGGGAAAATCACATGCCGGAATGAAGGAAACGTGCATATCGCATTAGGGCTTTTAAAAACGAAACAGTTTGAACAGAGCAACGATTTGATGCTCTGGTTTGCCCCGATCGATCTCAGTGTAGGCAAAGGATTAGCCAATATCGATAGGACAGAAATTTTGCTAGCCGACACTTACGACATCTGCCTTTGGGGCAATGTCGATTTGGCCAAAGATTATATCGACATGTACTTGGGACTGACCGCCCAGACTTTGAGCAAAGCATTTAATATCAAAAACTTGCCTGAAAATTATGTCTTAAGAATCCCAATGCGGGGCAAAGCGGACAACGTCCAGATCGATACAGGAAAAGCCACTGCGAAAATCGCCCTGCTTTTGGCTGCCCAGCAAGCCGGAACTGCTGGAGCTTTAAAAGGACCTGCAGGAGCCATCGTCGGAGGTCTATTGAACAAAGCAGTGACCCTTCCCGATTCCGATGCAAAAATCCCACCAGCAAAACACCCTTTCCCGTGGGAAATCGGCGGCAAAACCAAAAGCAAAACATCCGATTCCACGGTGAAAAAAAGACAGTTCAAAGCCCATGACAAACCGCTGAAACAGATTCTCAAGATAGTCAAATAATTAAGCGGCTTTTTTGCCTTTTTCTATGTAGGTTATTCTAATCATAAAGAACTCCCGCCTAGGAGCTTCAGAACTGAATTTCATCATTTCCCGCTCTTTAGATTCCCAGAGCTTTTGAAAACGGCGGGCATCTTCGATATCATTCCACATCGCAACGCCGACCACACTGGCAGGATCTCTATCGTTTTGCCAGAGCTCGATGTAATGGCATCCAAATTTTTGCGCATTCTTGACCAGCTCGTTTTCCAAGAACTTCAAACCTTGAGCTTCCATCCCTTTCTTAAAGGTATAATGCACCATCGCACGGTAATTACCCATAGTTCCTCCAACCTTCATCCTGAATTTAATTTTTTCTCATTTTTAATAATAAATCAATATAAATTTAGAGATTAAAGAAAATCAATTTGTCTTTTTTGTTGCAATAGCAAGTGTATCGAGATAATGACGCATCAAATCTGTTTGTTCATTCTTATAGGGCTGCAATTCTTGGACGACTTTGCTTTTTTGGGCCTCTTGATTTGCGATAATTTTTTTGACGACTTCGCTTTTAGTGGTCCCCTCTTGTACTTTATTAACTGGGAACTGAGTAACAATTTCTGCTCCTATTTCCGGATGAACTCCAGACAGAACGATGGTTCCGTTTCCCACTTTTTCAGCAATTGCAGCAGCAGGTTGTTCTGTGTGGTAAACTTTAGCATTCCTATATGCCCCATAAAACTGGCCGGTGAATGCTAAAAGGGTGCGGATCTTTGTTGTATTATTATGCGGGAAGAAAACGCCTTGTCTAAAGTAGACATTAAAAAGCTTGAGTGGTGTCCCTGGTTGATAGACTTGCTGTGCGCTATAGGAGGGTCTGAAAGCAGTAGGGGTCCATGAAGCACAATTTTCAGAATAGAGATTAAGACTTGTTATCTCAATGTCATCATAAGCCCAATCATCCATTTGTATAAGACCTTCCGAATAGTCAAAATTGGGAAACGCACTAAGCAAGCTTGGTGCCGCTGCGATAGCGCCAGCACAGATTCCCAAATAACCCGCACCATCTTTCTTAACGAGATCTTGAATTTTAACCACTAGTGGCTTGAGTTCATCGTTCATTTTCGTAAAATCTCCGCCAGGAATGACAAAAAGCGACACGGGATTGGAGCGTGTATCCTGTATGGCATGAGGCGCTTGAGAATAATATTCTACTCGATAAAACCGATCATCGACAAGATTTTGGATTTGTTGATAGGTTGCGGTCCGGCAAAACTCATTAACTCCTGATTTGTCGTAAACGATTATATAGGAGGGTTTTTCAGCTGAAGATGGGGGAGCAAATTCTGATGACGAAATTGATGAAGATGATGAAGATGATGAAGAATTTGTTGGAGTTGGAAATGATACGGACATTTAAACCTCGCTGTTTGTTTTAATTGCTATATTATAATATGTTTATTGTAATTAAATGAAGTAAAAAATCCCTGACTATTGAAAACACAAATTTGAGGTTTTTTTGGGGGCACCAGTAAAACAATTGTTGAGTGTTTTTCCATTAACCGATTGGAAGAGAGTTGATTATGAATAATGCGCTGTTTATTTTACTGCTTCATAGAAATCGTGTGAGAGCTGCTGCAGGGAGAACTTTTGGGCGGCGTCGCTGGCCAAAAAGGCTTTAATCCGCGACAGATACCCCTGGTATTCTTCTTTGGGCATGGCCTTTATGAATGCGTAGAGTTCCTGCATGCAGCCAAAGGCATTGCGGTCGATGAAACAATCCTTCGGGATGTAGGTCGCGACATTGCTGGCCCCCCAATAGATTGGGATGGTCCCGGCGGCAAAACAGTCGAAGATCTTTTCCGTAATATAGCCTGTGGTCTCCTTGGTATTTTCATAACAGAGGGTGAAACGGTAATTTTTGATGGTCCCTATTTTATTCTCTATGCTCCCCCGGTAGCTCTTATGTGCGGCAGGATCCCATCGCCTCCCATAAAATTCAAATCCTTCTTCCCCTATTTCCTCGAAGTAACAGATTGCCTCCTCACGTGCGGAGTAGAGTTCGTTTTTAAACCGGCTCCTGAGGTTAGAAGCGACCAAGGTGCACAATTTTTTTTCCTCGAAGGGCACTGTCTGCGGGATCATGGGGATGAGCACTGGGTAATAGAACTTAAAGTACGTTTTTCCGTCGACCAGGGAATCATCCCATGTGTAGATCCGAGAAAAGCAGCGGTGGATGCGAGGGAGGTACATCCGGCGAAGAACAGTTTTTGGCTCCCACATGAATAAAACGAGTTTTTCGCGCGGGAACTTGGTGAAATCGTATTTGCGGCCAGCTTTTGGGGTGATATTAAAAAAGACGACTTTATGGACATTTTCTGCCAGCTCGATCTTGCTGAAGTCCAATTTCCTCTTGATTCTTTGCAGCACCCCTTTCTTCTTTAAGAGCTCCGATTCATACTTTTTGATATCGACCGAGACCACTTTGGCGTCATAGCCATGCTCTTTTAAGAAATGGGTGTACATCCCTTCATCGATCGGAAAATTGGAGACGCACTCGATGATTCTTTCTGCCTGTAAGGAAGAAATCAAACAGAGGCACAGAATCAAAAACTTCATGCTACCGTAACTTCTTTACAGAGGTACACATCTTGAATGGCATGCAATAAGGCAATCCCGTCTTTCATCGATTTTTGGAAAGCCTTGCGTCCTGATATCAAACCGATTCCCCCAGCGCGCTTGTTGATGACCGCCGTCATTACGGCTTGGCCGAGATCATTTTCTCCCGAGGGACCGCCCGAATTGATCAGCCCTATGCGGCCCATGTAGCCATTGATCACTTGATAGCGGCAAAGGTCAATGGGATGGTCGCTGCAGAGCTGCGTATACATCTTTTCCGTCTGCTTGCCGAAATTCAGCGCTTTGAACCCCCCGTTATTTTCAGGCAGTTTTTGTTTCACGATGTCCGCGCCAATGGTCGCACCCAAGTGATTAGCCTGCCCGGTCAGATCCGCCGCTTCGTGGTAATCGGCGGAAGGCGTTTTGAAGGCCGAGTTCCGCAAGTAACACCATAGCACAGTGGCCATTCCCAGTTCGTGGGCATGGGCAAAGGCATGGCTGATTTCGGTGATTTGCCGGCGGCTTTCAGCGGACCCGAAATAGATTGTTGCGCCGACTGCGACAGCGCCCATGTCATAAGCTTGCCTCGTCACGGCAAAAATCGTCTGGTCGTACTTGTTAGGATAGCTGAGCAATTCGTTGTGGTTGATTTTGACCAAAAAGGGAATTTTATGAGCGTATTTGCGCGCGACGCTTCCAAGCACCCCGAGCGTCGATGCTACGGCGTTGCAGCCCCCTTCTATCGCTAATTTGACGATATTCTCCGGGTCGAAATACTCAGGATTGGCCGTGAATGAAGCACCGGCGGTATGCTCAACCCCCTGATCAACGGGCAAGATGGAAAGGTATCCTGTCCCCGCAAGCCGGCCATGATTGAACATCGCTTGCAAGCTGCGCAATACTCGCGGATTGCGATCTGAAATTCCAAAGATCCGATCGACCCAGTCGGGCCCAGGGATATGCAGCTTTTCCTTCGAAACAGTCTTGCAGGCATGGCCCAGCAGATCTTTTGCTTTAGCGCCGAGCTGTTTTTCGATTTCCGAATAATTCATAAGAGGCTCCTCCAATAGTTTTTTAGCGGACCAGCAGACTTTCAATTTCTTCCAAGCTCTTGCCCTTTGTTTCGGGAATATAACGATAAGTAAACCACAGAGCCAGGACGCTGATCAGGGCGTATAGAAGAAAAGTCCCTTCCGGCCCCATTTTTCCAATGAAATTTAAGAACGTCAAAGAGACCAAATAGTTGAACAGCCAGTTTCCAAAAAGAGCGACCGTCATCGCCTTCCCGCGGACTTTAAGCGGATAAATTTCTGACAAGACGACCCAAGTCACGGGCCCCAAGCCGATCGCAAAAAAGGCGACATATCCGATGAGGCTGATAAAGGAAATGGTGGCAATTTGGGATGTCCCCAAAAAATAAGCAACAGAAAGCAGTCCCAAGCATAAAGCCATCCCGCCAATGCCGACGAGCAGCAAGATGCGTCTGCCCGCTTTGTCGAGAAGCCATACGGAAAAAAATGTCGCGATGACGTTGATGATGCCGATGCCAAGCGTTGCTAAAATCGCCCCTGTTGCCGAGGCGATCCCGGCTGTTTGAAAAATTTTGGGGGCATAGAAAATGACCGTGTTAATGCCTGTGACCTGTTGAAAGATGCTTAAGGCAAGGCCGATGACCATCACAAAGCGCAATTGAGGAGAAAATAACGCCTTCCAATTTCCATGTTTATGCTGGCTTGCGGCGCTTTTCATTCCCGCTATCTGAGAGGTCCATTGCTTATCTTTGCGCAGGCGCTCTAACGCGTTCATCCCCTCTTTTTCAAGTCCATTCTTAAAATACCAAGCCGGGGTCTCAGGTAAGAAAAAAAGGGTAAAGATTTGAAATAATGCGGGGAAAATTCCGATCGCAAACATCCAGCGCCAATCTCCCGCAGAAGCATAAAGGTAATTCATAAGAAAACTGATCAATATCCCAAGCGTTACGGCGAGTTGAAAACCCGCGACAAAAGCCCCGCGAAAATGGGGAGGCGAGATTTCCGATAGATAAAGAGGGCCGGCCACAGAGATCATGCCCACTCCGACGCCGCTGACTATGCGGCCGAAGAGCACCATGGAGTAGGATTTGCTCAAAGCAATCATGGCCGCTCCGATGATGAACAGGATTGCCGTCGCGGCGATCGCTCTTTTACGGCCGATTTTATCCGCGATCGGCCCTCCCGCCAAGGCCCCGATCAATCCTCCGATCAAAACAATACTGACGACCATCGCTTGATCCGCAATCGTTAGTTGGAAAGAAGAAGTGAGGAAAGCCAGCGCCCCCGAAATCACCCCCGTATGGTAGCCGAATAAAAATCCTCCCAAAGAAGCCATGGCGGCGGCAAAGAGCAAAAAAGCAGAACAGCGTTCTTTGATTTTCTCTGAGGGCATGGTGAAACAAAGTTTTGTTCTAACGATAGAGTTTTTGGGATTTTACGAATATAAATTCTTCTTCATCATCCGCTGTTTCGATCCCATCGTTTCGACCAAATCGCCTTCGGGCTGATAGCCCATGAGACAATAAAATCCTTCCGTTTCCGGCCTGCAATAGAGATACACATCGTGAACTCCTTGTTGCATCAGCATCTTTTCCAGAGCGTGCAGCAATTGCCGGCCAAAACCCTGCCCTTGGTATTCTTCGCTGACGGCCATTTCAAAAATGCGCCCATTTGCATTGCCCTCGGGATGAAAGCAAACGCATCCGACGATCCGCTTGCCGTCCAGGGCAATGAGATGCAGGCTTTGCTTTTCTTCCGGAAGCATTTCCGCTTCCGGAGGAATGCCGAAAGGTTTGGCCAACACCTCCCAGCGCAACATTCTTTCTGCTTGGTATTCAGGAGCCTCGGGAGTGATGAGTTTGAATTTCATAGTGATAGAGGGGGTGAGTATGAATGGGGGTTTCTGGCTTCGTTATAGCATGCATGCTATAAATCCGCACAAAAATTATGCCCCATTGGCATATTGTTGCTACCTAAATTAGAGCAAAATCCATTTTTACCACCCGCTTCGCAAGCTCGCTCGAGAGCCCAGAGGTCACAGAGGGGGAACCGGACCAATCAAGCCAAAAAAAATTATAAGAAGGGCTTAGGAAGAAAGTGTTACCTATGTCACTGAACTTAGTGTTACCTATGTTTATGATTGAACCCCCGGATTCCCTCTCTGTGACCTCTGGTGCGACAGGATAAGTCGCGTTAATTTAGTGACATGTAAGGAGGTCACCATGTAAGTGCCTATACGACATGAAGCGAGTCATGCGGATACTGGGGCAACCCAGCAGCCGAAGCGTTGACAGCGAATGCATGAGCCATAATGCAAATAAACTATTTTAAGCCTCGTTACCAGAATATCTGCAAGGGGTCAAGTTTTCAGAGATAACGAAACCTGCCAACACTGGGGAAGACATAGGCAGAAGCACCCAGTGTCCTTGTCGGGGTAAAGGTAGATGGCGCGTGCATAAAGATTAACGACGAAACCTGTGAGATCCCTTGAGGCGAGTTAAACTCAACGATGGATGGGAATACATAACCAGACAGAGGCCGCAAGGGAAGTCGGATGGACCCATAGTAGCGAAGAAGCAGAGTAATGTCTGTGGAGCCAAGGGGTCCTGCTTAAAGTGAGAATCTGTAAGATAGAGGAGAACCCGATTGGTATGACACCTACTACGGAAGAAGATACAACCCTAAAGAGATTGCAAGAAAGCGATCTCAGCAAGGGAATACATCCCAAAGTGATCCTCCTGAGGCAGAAGCTGGCACGAAAAGCCAAAGAAGAACCAAAATTCCGGTTCTACTCGCTCTACAATCAGGTCAATAGACCCGATGTTTTGGAAGCGGCGTGGATATTGGTACGTAAGAACCAAGGATCTCCGGGAGTTGACAATGTCTCATTTGAAGATATTGAAAGACAAGAGGGAGGCCCAAGGAAACTGTTAACCGAAATCCAAGAAGAGCTTCAGAATAAAACCTACAAACCCAAACCAATACGTAGAGTATACATCCCCAAAGCAGATGGAAAGAAACGTCCGCTGGGGATACCAACTATCAAAGATCGTGTCGTTCAGATGGCGATAATGCTAATCCTTGAGCCGATCTTTGAAACTGATTTCTTGGAATGTTCCTATGGGTTTAGACCCGGGATCTCCGCACATGACGGCATCCGAGAAATCATGGAAGAAATCAAGCAAGGGAGAACGACAGTATACGACGCGGATATGCAAGGGTACTTTGACTCAATACCACATGACAAACTCATGGCATGTGTGCGGATGCGAGTCACAGACAGCTCAGTACTAAGACTGATCAGGTTGTGGCTCAAAGCACCGATCGTGGAAATCTCAAAAGATAAAGGAGATCCAACGATCACTTATCCCACACAGGGTACACCACAAGGAGGGGTGATATCACCACTACTTGCGAACCTGTACCTGCATTGGTTCGATAAAGTCTTTCATCAGAAAGGCGGACCAAGAGAGCAGATCAATGCCAGGCTGATCCGATACGCAGATGACTTCGTCATACTCATGCGATACAGATCACTTCAAACAGAAGAGTTTGTCAGGAATAAATTGGAAGGATGGATGGGGTTAACCATCAACAAAGAGAAAACCAAAGTGGTGGACGTGAAACAACAGGGGAGCTCCTTAGACTTCCTGGGGTTCACATTGAGATACGTCAAAAGTAAGTACAACAACGGACGATACCTCAAAATAGAACCCAAGAAGAAGGCCTTTGCCAAAGCAAAGGACACAATCAGGGAAATGCTCACTACTAGAAATAACTTTATACCGATGGACAAAACCGTTCAACGGGTAAACAGATTTCTAAACGGGTGGGCAGAATATTTTTCCTTGGGAAATCCCTCTGACACGTTCGCCAAGATGGACCACTTTGTGGCGGAACAACTCCGCCGACATCTCCATAAGAGGAGTCAAAGAGGCTTTAGAAAGAGTGAAGGACAAACATGGTATCAGGTCTTCAAAGGAATGGGTCTAGTAAGACTCACAAGTAAATGCAAAACTTTAAGGAAAGCCGTATGCGGGAAACCTGCACGTACGGTTTGACGAGGGGGAGAGGGACGCCTCTCCCTACTCTACTGCTCTCGAGCGAGCTTGCGAAGCGGGTGGTAATAAAATTAATGCCCTACTCTAACTAATATGAAGCAGCAAACCCTTTAAGTACTCCCCTTCAGGATGGAAAAGAGAAACGGGATGGTCTGCCGCTTGAATGTGGCGCGAGCAGATCGCGGCTTCCCGCTTGGCCTCGATGGCAGCTTGGAAAACGACCTGTTGGAACAGGTTTTCATCGACAAAATGGGAACAGGAGCAAGTCAGCAAATAAGAATCGCGAGGCATCATCTCGTATGGCGCGGCGATTGATCTCTTTATAGCCGCGGCAGGCGTCGTTGACATCCTGCCTTTTTTTGGCAAAGGCCGGAGGGTCGAGAATCACGATATCAAATTGCTCTTTTGCATTTTGCAAATAATCGAAGACATCGGACTGGACCACGTTGTGCTGCGAAAGAGGAATATGGTTGAGCAGCGTATTTTCCATCGCATAACGGCAAGCCCCCTCGCTGCTGTCGATGCTTGTCGACCGACTTGCCCCGCCTTTCAAGGCAAAAAGAGAAAATCCGCCGGTATAGGAAAAACAGTTGAGGACGCGCTTGTCCTTGCTAAGGCGATAGATCAGCTGGCGCATTTCGCGCTGATCGAGAAAAAAGCCGGTCTTTTGCCCCTCTTCGATACCGACAAGAAAAGAGATGCCATTTTCTTTGACGAGGATTTCTTTGGGGCAATCGCCGTAGAGCGGGCCGTTAAGAGATCGGCAAGCCCTTCTTGACGCCTGGCAGAAGAATGGGATTTTTCATAAATGCCGCGCAATTTTAGTTTTGCCTTAAGTTTTTCAACGATCATGGGTTTGAGGCGCTCCATCCCGTACGTATTGATCTGCATGACAGCAAGATCATCGTAGATGTCGACGATAAGCCCGGGAAGTCCATCCCCTTCTGCATTGATCAGACGATAGCAATTTGTTTTTTCGCGGTCGAACATCTTCTCTCGAAGGGCGATCGCTTCCGACGATGCGCTGTTCGATCGCCTTTTCGATCGGCTCATCCATGAATGTCAGACACTCTTCCGCAGATCGAATTTTCGAGGTGAAAATAGGCTTTGGCGAGAAATTCTCCGCTCGAACTGTAAACAGGAAGGACTTCCCCATTTTCAAAGGAGGGCAACGAGGCGACGGCGCCGGAAAAAATCCAGGGATGGCGATTGCGCAGCGCCTTTTCTTTGCCGGGTTTTAGAACAACATTTCTATGCATGAAGTGTGAGTTTGCTAGTGCTTGGCTTTTTACGGTCAGAAATCGGGCCAAGGACGCATCCGATCAAATCATAATCCGCGACATCCGTGATCTCCACTTCGTAAAATTTGCCGAAAGCGTCGACCTTGCGGCCATCATTGATGATCACTTGGCCGTCGATCTCAGGACATTGCCCATAAAACCGCCCGCGCATCAAATAGGGAGAATCGGGATGGTATCCTTCGACGATCACTTTTAACTTTTTGTCCGATATAAGGAGCGGTTGCGCTTTCGGACAACCTTCATCTGCGCTGCGGCCAGTTTTTCAAAACGGGCTTGTTTGATCTCTTCGCTGAAATGCCCGCCCATTTTGGCAGAAGGAGATTCTTCTTCGCGGGAGTATTTGAAAATGCCGATGTTGTCGAGAGGGTGCTCTTGAACAAACGCGACCAGCTCTTCGAACTGCTCTTCCGTCTCGCCTGGGAAATCCGACCATCAGCGAGGTGCGGATGACAGCGCCCGGAAGCTTTGTTCGCAGGGTTTGAATGGTCGAGATGATCTGTTCGCGCGAAGTTTTGCGGCGCATCGCTTTTAACATCGGTCGCATTGATATGCTGGATCGGCATGTCGAGATAGGCGCAGATGCGGGAATCCGATGCCATCAAGGAAAGCAGCTCTTCGGTGATCTCATCCGGATAGAGATAGAGGAAGCGGAGCCAAAAATCCCCTTTCCGCTTCAACATTTCGCGGACAAGATTTTCCAAGTCCCGATTTTTCTTTGCGCTCTTTGCCATAATCGCCTAAATCTTGGGCGATCAGGATCACTTCATGGACCCCTTGAGAGAGAAGAGCATCGAATTCTTTTAAAACTTGGCTCTTGCGGCTTGCTGCGCAAGGGGCCTTTGATCTTCGGGATGATGCAAAAAGCGCATTGTTTGGCGCACCCTTCGGCAATTTTGAGATAGGCGTAATTCTTTGGCGTAGAGAGCTGGCGCGGAACTTCTCCCCATTCGAGATAACTGCGCGCAGACGTCACGGCCTCGCCTTGAGTATCTGAATGGACAGCTTCTAAAATTTTTTCCATATCCCCCGATCCCAAAAAATAATGGATGTCGGGAAATTGCTGCTTTCAATTCCTCTTTGTGCTTCTGCACCATGCAGCCCGCAACGATGACCTTCGCGCCTTTTTTCTTTTCTTCAAAAAGAGATTCGATTGTGTCGCAAGACTCTTTGCTCGCCGAAGCCAAAAAACCGCAGGTATTGACGACGAGATAGTCGGCCTTTTCCACCTGTTCGGTGACTTCATAGCCCGATTTGAGCAGAATGCCCAGCATCACCTCGGTATCGACGAGGTTGCGAGCACAGCCTAAGCTGACGAAATGGATCTTGTTGCCAATGTGGTGTAAACGTTTCATAAAGGAAAAATTGTAAAGGCCAAAGTATTAAATCGCAAGAGATCCCTAGAAAAAAAAGACTTTCGAAAATTCATTTTGATATTTAAATTAGTATTTAAGATTTTTTTTCACAGAGAAAAAAAGTCTATCAACCGAAAAACTGGAGTGATTATGAAAAAAATTTCCCTATTCTTTTGCTCGATGTTCCTTCTGATTCTGACATATCTCCCTGCGGCTCAGAAAGTTTGCAGCACTTCCTCGGAAGGATTGCTTGTCGGCAAACCTGCCCCGCATTTTTCAGCGCATGCGATTGTCAGTGGACATTGCATTGACAATTTTTCCTTAGAAGTCATACCCGGAAGATACATTGTCCTGCTCTTCTATCCTCTGGACTTTACTTTTGTCTGCCCGACAGAGCTCCATGCCTTTCAAGAGATGGCTCATGAGTTTGATCTGAGAAACGCCCAAGTCATCGCCTGTTCTGTGGACAGCGCTTACAGCCATCTCGCTTGGTTAAATACCCCGAGAGAATTGGGCGGGATCCAAGGGGTCGAATACCCGCTTGTTTCAGACATCCACAAAACCATTTCCCGCGATTATCACGTCTTGAATGAAGAGAAAGGGATTGCCTACCGCGGCCTTTTCATCATCGATCGAGATGGGATCATTCGCCACCAACTCGTCAACGACCTTCCGATCGGCCGCAATGTCGACGAAGTCCTGCGCACTCTCGATGCTCTGATCAGCTATGAGAAATATGGAGAGCTCTGCCCTGCTAATTGGGAACCCGGCGATAAGACCTTGATCCCTTCGATGGAAGGTTTGCTCGATTATTTTAAAGAGTAACGAAACTTCGGAGGCGAAGCCTTGAAAAAGGCTTTGCTTCTCCTCTTTACGAAAATCTCGAATCGTTTATAGTTTTTGGGAAACCAAGGACATGCATGACCCAGTGGATTTCGTATGGGATGGCCCTTTCTCTGCTGCTTAGCTTTGGATGCAGCAAAAAAGAAAAGACCTACCGCCCCGTTTCGCAAGAGCTCCGCTTAAACCTTCATTCCGAACCTCCGACCCTCGATCCACGAAAAGGCTCCGACTCTGTCTCAGTGGCGATTTTGAGAATGTGCTTTGAGGGACTCACACGCATCGATCCTCAGGCCAGCCGATTCCGGCCGCGGCGGAAAAAATCGAAATCTCCGAAGATCAAAAATGCTATACTTTTACTTTGCGCCAGGCCCATTGGTCCGATGGAGAGCCTGTCACCGCCTTTGATTTCGAGAAGACGTGGAAACAGATCCTCGATCCCGCCTTTCCTTGCGAATTTGCGGTCGATTTGTACATCATTAAAAATGGCAAGGCCGCAAAGACTCAGCGCTGCTCCGTCGATGAGGTCGGAGTAAAAGCCCTCGATGAAAAAACTCTTCAAGTCGAATTGGAACATCCTGTCCCCTATTTCCTTTCCGCGCTCACCACGCATTCTTTTTTTGCAACGCCCTCTCACATCACGGGCAAATATCCCAACTGGACTCAAGATCACTATGTCGGCAATGGCCCCTTTGTCTTGCAAGAGTGGCGCCATCACGATGCGATTGAACTAACAAAAAATCCCTATTATTGGGACAAAGAGAATACCAAGCTCGAACGCGTTCTCTATACCCTTGTCGAAGATGAGACGACAGAACTGACAATGTTTGAAAATGGCGAACTCGATTGGGCGGGCTATCCTCTATCAACTCTGCCTACAGAGGCCCTTCCCACGCTTGCTAAAAAGGGCATTCTTGAACAGTACAATATCGCGGGCGTCTATTATTACATCTTCAATGTGAAAGAATTTCCTTTTACCAATGCCAACATTCGCAAGGCATTTACCTTGGCCATCAATCGGCAAGCCATTGTCGCCAATGTGACGCAAATGGGACAGATCCCTGCGATGAGCTTAATCCCGCCGACGATGTGGAAAAATCCTCATTCTTATTTTCAAGACCATGACGTCGCGGAAGCTAAGCGGCTATTTGCTCTTGGCTTAAATGAATTGGGAATCACCGCTGAAGAACTCTCCCCGATTACTTTAAGTTATAATACTTATGTCGGCCATCATAAAATTGCCCAAGCGATTCAAGACAGTGGCATCAAGCCTTTGGAATCCGGGTTAAATTGGAAAACAAAGAATGGAAAGTTTTCCTCGATGAACTGCGCCAACATAAATTTCAAATCGCAAGGATGGGCGGCATTGCCAACGTCAACGATCCGAGTACTTTTTTGGATTACTACCGCTATTTGTCCAGCAGCAATAACCATTCTCAATGGAACAATCCTAAATATACAGAGTTGCTCGAAAAAGCGGACCTAACTGCGATGCAGACGAACGCATGGCGCTCCTCAAACAAGCAGAACAAGTGCTGATGGAGGACATGCCGATCGCGCCGATCTATTTTTATACCGGCAGCTTACGTGAAAAAACCTTATGTCAAAGGAATCTATATTTCCGAATTGAATGACCTCGACCTCAAATGGGCTTACGTGGAGTTGGATGATCAACGTATCTCGCTAAGAAAGCCGGCATCCTTCTCATCTCCCTCTTCGTTGTGACCACGCTGACCTTCTTCCTCATGCATGCTATCCCCGGAGACCCCTTTGTCCAAGAAAGAGCGATCCCCGAAGAGATCCTTCAGGCGCTGCACAAACATTATGGACTCGATCAGCCCCTCTATGTCCAGTACGGCAAATATCTGAAAGGAGTTTTACACTTTTGAGCTCGGCCCTTCGTTCAAATATGAAGGGCGCACAGTCAATGACATCATCGCCGATGGATTTCCCGTCTCCTTGTGCTTAGGGTTGGAAGCGCTATTCATCGCTGTGTTCGGAGGGATTACTTTAGGTTCCATCGCCGCCCTGAATCATCTCAAATGGCAAGACCATCTGACCATGGTCATTGCCGTCATCGGGATCTCGGTGCCCAGTTTTATTTTAGCGAGCTTTTTGCAATATTTTCTAGCGATGAAACTCGATCTGCTCCCCGTCGCCCGGTGGGGGGATTTCTCCCAAACGATCATGCCTTCGATCTCCCTTGCGGCCCTGCCGATGGCCTTCATCGCCAGGCTCACGCGCGCTAACATGGTCGAAGTGATGCAGCAAGATTATATCCAAACCGCCAAATCCAAAGGGCTGAACTCCTTTCAAATCGTCTTTCGCCATGTCACTCGCAATGCGCTTCTGCCTGTCGTCACTTATCATCGGGCCTCTGACAGCCACTATTTTTTCAGGAAGTTTTGCTATCGAAAAAATTTTTGGGATCCCCGGGCTTGGGCAATGGTTCGTCACGAGCATCACCAACCGCGACTATACCGTCATCATGGGAACGACCATTTTCTATAGCGCGCTCCTGATGCTATGCGTCTTTTTAGTCGATATTCTATACTGTTTGATCGATCCCAGAATCCAACTGAAAAAAGAAGATCCATGAGTTTTGACTCCTTTGACCCAAACCGAAAAAAATGCGATTGAAGAGACGACCGTATTTGCGCCTTCCACCTCGTACTGGGAAGATGCTTGGCGCCGTCTAAAGCAGAATAAATTCGCGATGTTCGGCTTGGGCTCTCTTTGCCTATTGATCATCATGGCCATCCTAGGACCCCTTCTTTCCCATTATACTTATTATGAAACCCAGCTGCCGTTAAAAAACGAGCCGCCCAGTTCGACATTTTGGTTTGGGACGGATGAGCTGGGCCGGGATCTTTTTACCCGCTGCTGGTGGGGCGCGCGGATCTCTCTTTTCGTCGGGATCACCGCTTCTCTTGATCGACCTTGTCATCGGCGTCCTTTATGGGGCCATTGCAGCACTCCTCGGGGGAAAAGCCGAAGAATGGATGATGAGGATCGCCGATGTTCTCTATGCGATCCCCTATCTTCTTGTCGTCATCCTTCTGATGGTGATCATCGGCCCCGGAATCACAACCATCATCATCGCCTTGACAATCACCGGTTGGATCAACATGGCCCGGATTGTGCGCAGCCAGATCTTGCAAATCAAACAACAAGACTATGTCAAAGCCGCTTTTGCCTTAGGCGCTTCCCGCCGCCGCGTCCTGCTGCAGCCATCTCATTCCCAATGCCATGGGACCGATCATCGTGACGTTGACGCTGACGATCCCATCTGCGATTTTTGCAGAAGCTTTCCTCAGCTTTCTTAGGGCTTGGCGTCCAAGCACCCATTGCCAGCTGGGGAACGATGGCCAACGATGGCCTCCCCGCCCTCCGCTATTATCCTTGGCGGCTTTTTTTCCCGGCGACCTTCATCAGTTTGACGATGCTCAGTTTTAATTTGCTGGGAGATGGCCTGCGCGATGCTTTTGATCCGAGGCTGACGAAAATGACGCCGATGATCGAAGTCCGCAATCTCCATGTGAAATTCCGTACGTTGGGCGGGGTTCTTCATGCGGTGCGCGGGATCAATTTTTCTCTTTTCGAAGGAGAAACTTTAGGGATTGTCGGAGAATCGGGCTGCGGCAAAAGCGCAACCGCCAAAGCCCTGGTCCAGCTCAATCCCCGCTACAGCTCCGAGATGAGCGGCGAAGTTCTTTATCGAGAGGAAAATCTGCTCGCCTATTCCGAGAGCGAAATGCAGCCAGGTCCGCGGCAAAGAGATCGGGATGATCTTTCAAGATCCGATGACCTCGCTCAACCCGACCGCAAAAATCGGCCGGCAGATCATGGAAGGCTATTTGCGCCATTTCCCCAAAACTTCATCTAAAGAAGCCCAAAAGGTCGCAATAGAAACCTTGCAGGCAGGTGGGCATCCCGCATCCCGAAGAGCGGTTTGACGCCTATCCGCATACATTGAGCGGGGGCTTGCGGCAAAGAGCAATGATCGCGCTCGCCCTGGCGTGCAAACCGAAAATCTTGCTCGCCGATGAGCCGACCACCGCCCTCGATGTGACGATCCAAGCGCAAATCCTCGACCTGCTCAAAGGGATCCAGCAAGAGACAAAGACCAGCATTTTGCTGATCACTCACGATATGAGCGTGTCGCCAAAATGTGCGATCGGGTCCTCGTCATGTATGCCGGCCAAATCGTCGAATGCGCTCCGGTCGAACAGCTCTTTGCCTCCCCGCAGCATCCCTACACACAGCGCTTGCTTTCTGCCATCCCTCGATTGAATCAGCCCAAAGACCATCCTCTTATTCCCATCGAAGGAACGCCGCCGAACTTGATCCATCCACTAAAAGGCTGCGGATTTTGCGCACGCTGCCCCGATGCCATGAAGATTTGCACCCAAGCTCATCCTCCTCTATATCCGATTGAATCCGAGCATTTAGCAGCCTGTTTTAAACACGATCCGAGATGCAAAACGTGAACCCCGGCCTTAAGGCCGGGGATTATTATGGCGATTTGGGAGGGGCTTCGAACCCCCCCAAATGTCAATTTTTGAAACACCCGGCCCTTAAGGGCCGGGTTTCCGCCGGAGGACGGATGAAACCGCTTTTTGAAGTTAAAAATTTACGGAAAGAATTCTTGGTGCAAGGGAAAAAACTCGTCGCCATCCGCGAGTTTATCTTTTCACATCGCTCAAGGAGAAACTCTCGGCCTTGTCGGCGAATCGGGCTGCGGCAAATCGACCACAGGACGCTGTCTCTTGCGCCTCGAAGAAGCGACCTCCGGACAAGT
This sequence comes from uncultured Verrucomicrobiae bacterium, assembly GCA_963698815.1. Taxonomy (GTDB): domain Bacteria; phylum Chlamydiota; class Chlamydiia; order Chlamydiales; family Rhabdochlamydiaceae; genus CAJCIW01. The sequence continues at coordinate 119,772 of CAVOSF010000006.1, read as the reverse complement.
TCTTTATCAGCAGCAGAATTTACTCGAGATGAACCCAAGCGAGATGCTTACAGCTTCGACGCCAATGCCAGATCATCTTCCAAGATCCCTATTCTTCTTTGAACCCGCGCATGACAGCAGGCGATATCATCGCAGAGCCCCTGTATATCCATCGCTGTGTTCCCAAATCAGAGATCGAAAACCATTTGCATTCCCTGATCGACATGGTGGGTTTGAGCAAATCCGCATTAAACCGCTTTCCTCATGAATTTTCAGGCGGACAAAGGCAACGGATCGGGATCGCCCGCGCTTTAGCCCTAAAACCCCATTTCATCGTCTGCGATGAACCGATCTCAGCGCTCGACGTCTCCGTCCAAGCGCAGATCGTCAACCTGCTTAAAAATCTGCAAAAAGAACTCGGGCTCACTTATCTCTTCATCGCCCATGATCTTGCTATGGTGAAATATATCTCTGACCGCGTCGCAGTCATGTATTTAGGGAGCATTGTCGAAATCGCCCCCTCTGAAGAACTTTACCGCAATCCGCAGCACCCATATACCCAAGCACTGCTATCTGCAATCCCAATCCCCGATCCCATACTCGAACGCAAACGCCCTAGAGCCCCGCTCTCAGGCGAGGTCCCTAGCGCCTCTCTCTATCCTCAAGGGCTGCCCCTTCGCCAGCCGCTGCCCTCACGTCATGCCCAAGTGCCATGAAGTCCAGCCCAAGTTTAAGGAGCTTTCTACTGGTCACTTAGCTGCTTGCCATTTATATTAAGGAGACTCGCCCACAACAGGCCATTTTTTGCGGCCTGTTGTACAGAATTTATCCGTCCTCCGGCGGAAACCCGGCCCTTAAGGGCCGGGTTTCCGCCGGAGGACGGATGACTTGGGTTAACTAATAATCTGTCCCAGCTTATTTTTACGGGTTATCAATTCTAAGGACCTCTCGCATTGGTTTATTTTGTCTTGAACCGTTTTCCAAAGCTCTTCAACATAAACTACTTGATTAAAATGCTCTATCGCTTTTGCATATTGTTCTAGTTGGCAACAACATTCGCCAAGGTTGCTTCGTATGATATCCCTTTGATCTCCAGCTTTTAGAAATTTCAAAGCGTTCTCATAAAACACATTTGCATTTTTATAATCTTTTTGCATGAAATAACAGGAGCCGATGTCACTTTGTGCAAACCCAAAAAGTGCATCACCTTCTTGGACTTTTTCATAACACAAAATCGCTTCTGCGAATTTTTTTTCCATAAAATATTTTACTCCTGCCTCAAAGTCTGCATTTTTTGAAGCAACAGCAATCCAATTTGGATTGCTATACAATCTAACGGTTTCACCTAAAGGCAACATATGTGTTGTTTCAATAGCAGTAGTAGGAAGAGGATACTTAGGTTTCACAAGAACCGGAAGGGCCCGGTTGAAAGCAGAGAATGCTCCATTCGAACCCTCTTGGACTTGGAATTCACGCCCATTGGTTCCAATGCTCGAAGGAGAACTTTTTGTATCCGTTCTGGCCTGTTTATTTGATTGATCTGATTGGGCCACAGCGGAAGCATCTCTTTTAGTTCCAGTTAGTCGAAAATCTGCACTCATATTTCCCTCACTTTTTGAAAAATTTAACTTTTCTCCAAAAAAGAGTGTAACAATAGCTCGATATTTTTCAACTAAGAAAGCAAGACCGATGAGTTGTTGTCATCCACTTCGCTGCCGCAGATCCAGACTCGGCAAGGAGACTTGCGCAAGATGTGTTCGGTGACGATGTTCATCCGTTTAGATTTAGGTTCGTGGGTGGATCTCAATGCGCCTAGGACCAATAGATCGTATTTCCCTTTTTTCGCCATTTCTACCACTGTCTCACTAATCGAACGGGAACGCACGATCGAGAGCTCGATGTCGACACCAATCTCGTTTGCAATGGCCTCCGTTCTTTTGAGAATCGCTTCCGCGATTTTCATCCGGTGCGGGATTTGGATATCGAGAGGCAAAGAAGCGGGGATTTCGATGACTTGAAGGGCGGTGACTTGGGCATTGTGCAATTTGGCGATCTCGCAGGCCATTTGCACCGTTTCCGTCTGCAGCCCGCCGCGCGTGGGAACCAAAATCTTTTTCACTTCCAGAGGTTCGTATCCAGGAATCTCGATCTCTTCGATCGAGACATGGCCAGTTGCTTTGAGTTTTCGCCTTTTACGGTAGATGTAATACATAGTGAGGCCAAAGATCATCCAAGCAAATCCCAAATAGCGGCCTTGCGGCTTAGTGATCACGACAAGGATCCAAACACCAAGCGTGGAAATAGCTCCGATGATCGCTGTCAATGGAATCGAAAATTTACCAAAAGGAATATTCAATGGAGCGCGGAAAGGCCGTTTCAAGTGCGGTCTTTTGATCCTTAGGCAAATCAATGAAAGATGTGTCGAAAGAAAGGCCAGCTGCGCGCCGAAGTTGTACAGGTCGGCCAAAAAGTCCATGCTGCCGCGGCTGGCGAGCACGACAAACCCCGCTAAAAGGGCAAAAAACGTCAAGGAGATGAATGGCGTACGAAAGCGGGGATGGATCGCATAAAAAAAGCGGGGCAGTTGATAATATTCTCCCATGTTAAAGGAGAGGCGCGAGGCGCCTATCAATCCTGCGTTGGCGGCAACTCCGAGGACGATCGCTGCAATCAGAGCGATGACGGGAGATAAAATTTTATTCCCAAAAGGCAATGCATCGACAATGGCGGCAACAGGATTTAAAATGTATTTTGTTCCTAATTCTTGGGGTGTGATCGCAGAGAGAGCCACTACAGATATCCCTAAATACACCACGATCAAGGTAATCATGGTAAGCATGACCGCACGCGGGACTGTGCGCACAGGCTTCTGCGACTCTGCGGCAAGCTGTGCAATCGATTCAATCCCCGTGTAGGCCACCATCGCCATCGCGACACCTTTAAAAAACTCCCCCCAGGTCGGGGACCAAGCGGCATTGGGGACATTGATCCGGATATGCTCTGCGATATAATCGATATTGAGCAGTGTCCCCAGTCCAATCGCGATCACCACCGCCTGGACAAGCACCGTGATGACCGTCAAAATAAGACTTATTCGCGTCGATTGCTTGACGCCAATCACATTCATCGCCAGCAAAATCAAAATCAAGGCGAGGCAAAAGACGATTTGGACAGGAGTCTTATGCAAATCGCCAAAAAAATAAGCGAGATAAGGACCGACTGCAAAAGCGGAGATGGCGATCGTCACAATATAATCGAGGAGCAGTCCCCATCCGGCAACAAACGAAATGAGATCGTTGAACGCATGCCGCGCAAAACTCGCCGAGCCTCCCGATTCATGGAAGGCCGCCGATAATTCAGCATAGGACAATGCCGTGCAAATGAAGACCACACCCGCCATCGCCATGGCAATGGGCGTTGCCCCTAAAGCAAAAAGCGCCGTCACGCCGAGAGCATAGTAGATCGACGAGCCTAAATCCCCGTAGCCGATCGCAAAAAGGTCGAACACCCCCAGCACGCGCTTCAGGGTGGCTCTCTTCAATTGCGCTACAGAACTTGAAATGCGGTTTCTGGCCATATTAATCCGTCCTCCGGCGGAAACCCGGCCCTTAAGGGCCGGGTATTTCAAAAAACGACATTTGGGAGGGGTTCGAAGCCCCTCCCAAATCGCCATAATAATCCCAAGGCCTTAAGGCCTGGGTTCACTAAGGCACATCCCTTCTGAAACGTGTACGGAGCTTTTCAAGATAGAGATAAATGATCGGGGTAATATAAAGCGTTAAAAATTGCGAGAAGATCAATCCTCCGGCGATGACGAGTCCCAAACCGCGGCGGGTCTCAGCGCCAGCGCCGATGCCGATGGCAATCGGCAGCGCACCCATGACGGCAGCGACGGTGGTCATCATGATGGGGCGGAAGCGGATCATGCACGCTTCTTGGACTGCTTGCAATGCGGGCAGATGTTGGTTGCGCTGGATCTCCATTGCATAATCGACAATCATGATCCCATTTTTCTTGACGATGCCGATCAAAAGGAGAAATCCGACCATGCTGTAAAGCGAAAGGGGCTCGCGGAAGGCGAGCAAGGTCAAGATTCCGCCAAGGCATGCGAACGGCAGCGAAGAGAGAATAGTCAATGGATGGATGAAGCTTTCATAGAGAATCCCTAAGACGGCGTACATCGCAACAACCGCCAAAAGCAGCAGGAGCACGGTATCGCTGCTCGTCTTATCGACCATTTCCGCCACGCCTTCCAGTTTGCCTGAGACAGAAGTAGGAAGTGTGTCGGCGGCAATTTTCTTCAACTGGTCCAAAGTGTCGGCAAGATGGGCATCTTTGGCAACGTCGAAAGAGAGTGTAATGCTGGAGAGCAGATCGAGGTGTTCGATGCTTTGCAGCCCCACGTTTTCCTTCCAAGAGGCAACTGATTTGAGTGGGATCGATTCCCCGGAAGAGGTTTTGAGATAGAGCTTAGATAATGCGGAAGTGCTTTTTTGGAACCGGGGATCAAGTTCGAGGAACACGTAATACTCTTCTCCCCCTTTCTCGATTTTTCCGATTTGGCCGCCGGCGTACGCATTTTGCAGTAAGGACTGGATCATATGCCGCGTTAAGCCTAGTTTTTCAGCTTGAGAATCGAAGACTGCCACTTCTAATTTGGGATCGTCGGCCTTGATGCTCAGGTCTGGGTTGACGAAAGCAGGGATGGCAGACATTTTGCGCTTCAAGGCTTCTGAGGCGCTGCGCACTTCATTGAGGTCGGAGCCTTTTAACGCGAATTGATAGTTGTTGCGCGTAAATCCCCCGCCGCCGTTGGCGGAGATGAGCTGCATTCCTCGCATGAATGCCTGGATGCCGGGAATGTTGTTAAATTGCGTCTGGAGCTCGCCAACAATGCTAGCTTGGCTGGCGCGCTGCTTAGGCCAGGTCAAGCTGATCAGATAGATGTAATAATCTTTGAAATTGAGAGTGACGAACGTATCGACAGCTGGATGGACTTGGACAATGCGATTGAGTTTTTCCTGGTATTGTTCCGAATCGATCTTCGACATGCCGCTGGGCATCTGCACAAAACTCCAAATGAACCCGCGATCCTCTTCGGGAAAAAGGTTGATCGGCAGAAAACGGAACAAGAGGACAGCGAGGGCAACGCAGGCCAACGCCCCTGTTAACGTTTTCTTCCGATTGCTTAAACACCAGCTTAAGGTTTTGCGATAAAAAAGCAGAAGACGGTTGTCCTTCACTATTTTCTGTTCGCGATGGGAGGCAAACTTACTGCAGAGCATCGGCGTCAATGTCAGCGAGACAAACCCTGACACGAGGATAGAAACCGCTAGAGTGACGCTGAACTCCCGAAAAAGTTTGCCGGTGATGTCTTGCATGAAAAGCATCGGGATGAAGACGGCCACAAGCGAAAGGGTCATCGAAAGAACGGTAAAGCCGATCTCTTTAGAGCCTGTCAGGGCGGCTTGCATGGGAGATAATCCCTTTTCTTGATGGCGGACGATATTTTCCAAAACGACAATCGCATCATCGATCACAAATCCCATCGCAAGCGTCAGGGCAAGCAGCGACAAAATATCGATGTTGAAATGCAGCGCGTACATCAAGATAAACGTGCCGATCACAGAGAGCGGAAGCGCGGTCGCGGCGATCATCGTCTCTCGGAATCTTCGCAATGAAAAAAAGATCACGCCGACGACGAGGACAAAGGAAATGATCAACGACCATTCGACATCTTCGATCGCCTCTTTGATCCAGCTCGCTTTATCAAACCAGACTTCGATATGCATCGAAGGCGGCAGCTCTGCTCTCAGCTCAGGGATCACTTTTTTGAGCTGCTCAGAAATTTTAACGGCGTTCGCCCCGCTCTGTTTTTTGACCCCTAAAATGACGGCGAGGCTGTTTTTATCTTTGGTGATGTAATGGAACACCTCTTCCGATTCTAGGCCATCGAACACTTCGGCGATTTCTTTCAGGCGCACATCCGGGGCAAGCTGCAAATTACTGAACTCTGCTGCGGATTTGAGGCGACCGGGAACTTCTAGAGTGAATTTGCGCCCCGCGGTCTCTAAAACTCCGAGCGGCAAGTTGCCTGTAGCCTGCGCGACACTGGAGCGGACTTCATCAAATGTCAGGCCGCGCGCCGCCATCAATTCAGGATTGACTTGGATGCGCAAAGCGTAAGGAGAACCGTGGACGTCCACTTTGCCCACCCCTTCCATGCGGGCAATCCGCTGTTCGATGCGCGTATGTGCATAGTCGTAGAGTTCGGACAGTGTGGAAGAAGAGGAAGTCAAGACGAGATAGATGATGCTTTCTTGGTGGGCATTGGCCTTGCTGTAGGTCGGGCTCTGATCCAGATCGCGCGGCAGAGAATATTCAGCCCGTTTTAAGGCAGCCTGCACGTCCTGGCCTGCCTCATCGAGGTCGCGGTCGAGCTCAAAGAGCAATGTGATCCAAGTGAATCCGCGGCTGCTTTGCGACGTGACATGCTTGATGCCGTTGATGTTGATTAATTCTTTTTCTAGCGGCGTCGTTACAGTGCGCGCCATGACCTCAGGGCTTGCGCCGGCATAAGAAGCCTGCACCATGATCACGGGGTAATCGACATTCGGAAGATCGGTGACAGGGAGTTTTTTGAACGACAGAAATCCAAGAAGCAGGATCACCGCCATCACAATGAATGTCATCACTGGTCTTTTAATGAATGGATAGGAAAGATTCATTGGACTTCCTCGACCTTAGCCCCAGGAAACAAACGCAAATGCCCTTCCGTCACGACTTTGCATAGATCGTTCAGCCCCTCTTCAACCACGATCTGCCCCTTTTCTTCAGGGCCGAGCTTGATGCTGTGGAGCTCTGCTTTCCCCTCTTCGTTGATGGTAAACACGTAGGGACCGTCTTGGTTGGTCTTGACGGCGCGCATGGGGATCAATCTGGCTCCTTCCTTTTTTCCAAAATAGAGGTGCACGCGGACAGACTGTCCGGGCCAAAGCGACTTATGTGATTTTGCCAGTGTCGCCGTCGCCGCCAGCATTCCCGTTTTTGGATCGATCGTATGGTCCATGAATGTCACCTTGCCCACAGCGATGCATTCGTCATTTCCGGCGGAATAGACTTTAATTAAAGGGGATTCGGAGACGACTTGCTGAAGTTCTTTTTCGGTCATCAGAAAATCCACCCGCAGCGGTTCTTTCTCTGTGATTGTCAACAGGTTTTTTCCGGTAGCCATACTCCCCTTTCCCAAGGCGCTTTTCCCTGCAAAGCCTGCGATCGGGGCAAGGATCTGGCAATGCTGCAGATCGAGTTTGGCGGCGGAAAGGCGCGCTTCATCGGCTTGGACCATCGCTTCGTGCAAGGCGATTTTTGCTTCCATCTCATCCCATTCGACTTTTGAGATCAGATCCGTCTTTGTTAAACTTTTGAAGCGTTCGAATTTTTTTCGGACATTGTTTAATTGGGCCGTATCTTGGGCAAGCTGAGCTTGCAGCTCTTGAACGCGGATAGCGTAAGAGGTCTCTTCAATCGTATACAGCAAATCCCCTTCTTGGACTCTCTGCCCATCGGTAAAGTGCACTTCTTTGATGAATCCATTCACTTTCGGGATAATCTCGACCGTTTGTGCGGGCTTTACCTGTCCGATCGCTTCAAAAAAAAGGGGAACATCCCTCACTTCGATCTCGGCCGTTTGCACAGGCACAGGAGGAGGCTGGAACTCTTGCTGAGACTTTTTGCCGGAACAGCCGGCGAGGGCGATAGCTAAAATATAAAAAGGTCCGTATTTCATCATTTTGAAAGGCTCCCTGTAGAAAATGCTAATTGGGCCAAAGAGACAAGCCATTCTGTCTTCGCTAGGGCCTTTTTATCGCGCGCATCGGACAAAAATTTTTGCGACTGCAGCAAATCGAAAATATTGATGAGACCAGCTTTATAACTATGCAACGAACAATCGTAAGATTGAAACGCTTCATGGAAAAAATCTTGGCTCAGCTGCATGGCTGCCTGAGAGGCTTTGACAGTTTCGCTGTAGGTTAAGACTTCGAGGCCGATCGCATTTTGCAATTCTTTCAATTCTGTGGATGTGATTTCTGCATCAGCAAGAGCCAATCTTTTTTGATACGAATATTCGAAACCTTGAAAGAGAGGGATCTCCAGCGCCACCCCCGCGCTATAGTTGTACCCGCTTCCCCGATGCTTGCCATATTCGAGCCATCCTCCCTGCCCAAGCGCACGCAATTTGGGCAGAGGCGCGCGTTTGGCCCGAGTCACACGCTCATTCATTTCAGAAAGCGATGCCTGTTTGGCCAGCAAATCCGCTCGGTGCTCTTCTGCTAACTTGATCAGCAGCGGGATGGATTCCTTAAAAGATGGATTTTCGAGGCCCTCTGGATGAGTTTGGACCTCTAACTTGGTCTCAACGGAAAGCCCCATCGCATTGAGAAGTTTCCCATAAGCAATGGCCGCCCCCGCCTTTTGCTGCGCAAGCCCCATCAGAATTTCTGAAACTGCCGCTTTGGCAGTGATGACATCATTGGGAGCGCGCAGCCCCGCCTTGCAAAGGTCTTCCGCCGCATCCATAATCAATCTAGCATCTTGCAGAGAGATTTCCTTTGTCGCTAAAAGTTCTGAAGCATTCAAATATTCGTAGTAATAGGCGGAAACATTCGAGATGACTTTCTGGATGGCGAAATCCGCCCACCATTTCGAAGCTTGCAGCGCCTCTTTCATCGCGCGAACAGTGGCGCTCGTCTCTCCGAAATCAAATAAGAGGTAGTTTAAATTGAGCTCACCGCCATAGCTGGTAAAAACGGTGTTCGGGCCATTGGGAAATTTCACCTCTCTGGCGTGAGTCAAATTTCCCTGAGCGTTCAAATGCGGGTATTGCGGGCTTCTTGCAAGGCCGACATCGGCTTGCGCGCGCTTGACTTGCGCCCAAGCTTTGGCCGTCTCCGGACTATTTTTCAGAGCAATATCGATCAGCTCCGCAAGACTTAAAGATCTATCCGCAAAAAGCGCCGAACAACAAAACAAAGGAAATAAAATAATGACAAAAAGAAATCTCATAGGGTCAGGATTCTAACCAAAAATAGATTTTAGATCGACGTTATTTATTCTAAAATATTTATTTAATTTTGAAGTCGAAAGAACCAAGCGGTTCAATTTCTTGGACAGCATCCCAATATTTTAAAATTTCATCCGGAGGAATGTAATCATCCGTATGTCTGAGCTCGTGAAAGAAATCGGCGTGCTTGTTTTCGATGATGGAATTGAAGTGATAATGGATCGTGCTAAAGTCAAAGTCGCATTCTTCTTCTCTTTCTTCACAATGGCCGAACGGATTATCAATGCGGATGTGTTCCCGGACCCAAAGAGGGTAAAGCAAAAGATAGGGAGTGGACCGGTTAGGATTGAAATCGGAGTCAAGGAAATGACCGACGACGATCGAGGAGACGTTCAAAGTACTTTTACTGCCCTTCTGACGCAAGGGAAGAAAATAAGACTCGGTCAGGGTAAAAACATTCTGATTTCGGTCATCCTTCATCGACATCGAGGATTTGCGTGTGACATTTCCATATTTTTTTTGAAGCTTATTCAAGGATTCTTCTGATAGATTCAAGAGGCCTATTTGCTGCACATAATTGCGATATCCATCCGCTTTTGCGCCATAAGCATTCCAAATAATTGTCAATTCCGCTTCGTTCTCGGAAATAATTTTTACATGCGTTTCGATTTCAGTCGGCCGTTCAAGAGTGTGTTCCGGCAGCTGCATCAGGGTTCCCGCCCCTTTGGCAAGCGGAAGCCCCCAATAATAATTGGGGAAGAAGTTGCCAGCCAATGCCCCTCCTTGAAAGCAGATCGTGGGATCTACCCAATAATTAGTCCCATCGATTGTGATCATCAAGATGACGTGATTGAAAGCATAGGGGAGCGGCAAGCTTTGCGGAAGCCACTTCCCTTCGGATGTGTCCACCATGATTGGCGTCGATGAAATTCTCATCAAATGAAGAAGAGCTTTCAATAAAAATGTTTTATCTTTACAGTCGCCAAAACGCTGCTGGAAGATCTTGCGAGGGTCATGCGGCTTATGCCCCATAATCCCCTCTTCAAAACCCAAATACCGGATTTCATCTTGCACGAAGCGCAAGGCGGCCAGAGCGCGATCCAAATCAGACCCTTTCCATGAGGCGACCAGGGTTGCCATTTCATCGGGAACGCTCTCTTCAAAATCTTCAGGAAGGGTAAAATGGGGTGCGATCTCATCCGCAACTTCTCCCCAGTGTTTATAATCGCTCGTTAGAAGAAAGGCTTCGGGGTGGAACCAATCCGGCTGATCGTCTTCATCAGCGCCATAGTCGGGATCCTCGAGCTCCCAGCGCCATTCTCGGATCTCCTGTGACAAATCTGTGATGACGGGCTCCACATCGGTATTGAATTGTTTGATGGTAAACTTATGTTCTGGATAAGTCAGCAATCGATGAGAAATTTTTTCAACGATGAAACCAATTTCCAAACTCATTCTATCAAAGTAGTGGGCAGAGAACAGAGGGTTGTCTCCAATCGTAGAATAAGAATATTCGATGATGTCGCCAGGACGAATGTCTTCGAGAAAATAAACCACAGTCAATTCGCCGCTGACTAAATTTTCTTCCAAATTTTCTTCGCGCTGCAAAAGTTCATGCCTTGAATTTTTTTTGTCTATCCACATTCCGTTGCGGTAGACTTTAATTTCATGGACATGGAGTTTTTGAAAGGTAGGTTCGAAATCGATCTCCAATTGGGCAATCGCTTCCACCCCCGTCTGCGACAATGGCCTGACTGCCATATGAAAATACTCTGTATGCTGCGGGCAGAATCTTTGAAAATCAAGCAGTAAAAACTGTAAATGGGATCCTCTTTTGTCGAGATTAAGCGGGACATCGATCGGTGCTGTCCAAGCAGGCGCTGGCGCTTCCTTCCATAACTCCTCCTCATTCTCAATGATCGAGCTCAGCAAGGTATGGAACGGCAATAACAAAAGAAGGGCATAGCGCATCAACATGAATGTGACCTTAGTTTAAAAAAAAGGTACATTGTTGGCCCTAAAGCCTTTTGTTGTACAGAAAAAAATTCCCTCCCAACTCTCTTTTAAGGGAAAAATTAATCCAAATTTTGAGGCGCCTGGCGCAATGATTTTTTCTCGGAAGTCCGCTTTTTGGCAGCAAGCATTTTCTCTTTGCCCCGGCGGGAACGGCGCCGTTTTTGGCGGCGGATCTTTTCGATCATCTGCTGCCGCTCTGATTTCTTATTTTCGATCTTCTCTTCGATCCGGTCGCAGAGCTCCCGACGAGCATAATATCGATTTAACTCGCGCGACCGTTCGCGCTGGCATTTGATCTCAATCCCGGATGGTACGTGTTTAAGATAAACACAGGAAGAGGTCTTATTGATTTTTTGTCCCCCGCTGCCTGAGCCCAAGATGAATTTCTCGACCAAATCCCCTTCTTTGATCCCCAGCCGCTCCATTCTTTCCTGCAGATCGTCGAACTTCTCCTTGCGAATCATAAGAACTTTCTGTAATCAGTTTTGAAAAATTTACCCAATCTCAAAGCCATGACTTTGCCAATCGACCTCTTGCCGTTTTCCATTTCACTGATGTGATTTTGGGAAATACCAAGCTCTTCTGCCAATTGCTTTTGTGTTAATCCAGCCTTGTGCCTGCAACCGCCAAGCATCAGACCGGCTTCTCCATATTTCTCAAGTTCTTTCTTGAAAACTTGACGCCAATGGGTTGAGGTAGGTCGCGCTTTCGCTCTTCTCTTGGGCGCCGATATTCTTTTAGTATGGCGCGTTCTCGTGTGTACCGACATAAAATATCTCAATAATTTTAACTGTTTTATCAATCACTTGCCAACAAACTACATAAGTTGGACGCCCGCTTTTAATATGGCAATGATGTGCATTGGATGGGACATCTTTGCCCTTCTTTAATGGGCTGTAATGAGCCCATTTAGGTTGATTTGGCCCATGATGTTCCAAATCCCATGCCAGATTCGCAAGCTGCTTTATAATCGCTATTGGTAGCTTTTTCTTCTGTTTTTTGGCAGAAGTCGAATAATCAACCCTCCAGGTTCCTCTCTGATCAAATACACCCATGTCCTTGACTCAGTTTCATTATATGCCAATCAATGGTATATTTTCAATGGCTTTTTTTCAATATAAGATACTTGAACGGTCCTAACCTTTTACCTCCGTGACCTTTGGTTTCTTTTTCCATTAAAGAGTGAAGTCGATTATCCAGACGATGACGGATAAATTCGCGCAAATATTGGGGATACCCTTTAATAACCTCATTTTCGGATTCGCCTGCATACTCAACTGGATAGGATGGATGTTCAAAAACATAGGCATTCACATCTTTATCAAACCAAGGCTTAATTTGTCCGATTCCTTTAAGGGCTATATTGAGGTGTTTATCAATTTCTTTTTTGGTGGCCATTCCAACCCCATTTTCTTATCTAATTTTGTTGGGTTCCTTCCCAATTTGAACGAGGATTTTTTGCTTTTCCTCCTCTGAAAGAAAGGCATGGTCGAGGCTCTTTTTAACGATTTGACGGAGTTGATCGAAGTTGAGAAAAGTATATTCAGACAAAGCGCACAATTCCTGGGACAATGAGTGTTGAAATAACAGAGGATCATCGGTGCAAATTACAATTGGATGCCCCTGGAGATAATAGAGTAAACCGGGATGGGCGCTGTAATCATCGACCATTTGCACCAAAACGCTGCTCGTGGGACAGATTTCAATGGGAACACGGTTTTCCAGAATCCATCCGGCCGCATCGGGGTTCAAATGGACCCCGTGGCCGATGCGATGGGGCCGCAGTACTTCCAGGATCTCCTTTTGCCCTTGTTCTTTTGCAGACTCTCCCATATGCACCGTGAGGAATAGGCCTGCCTCTTTGGCCCGGATCAGCTCAGGGACTATCGCTCCGATTTGACCGAGTGTCGAGTCCCCTGAAACATCGATCCCGACAACTCCTAGATCTTTGTATTTAATGGCAAGGTCCACCGTCGACCTCGCCAAGGCTGCGCTTGAGGCGCGCTTTAAACTCAACAGAAGGCGCGCATGGAATCGTTCAGAGGCCTCTTGCCGCATCCCTCTCAAAACGGTTTGCAAATAGCCCTCTATCCCTGAGCCTAAATCCTTTAAACCTGTACGGACCTCCACATAGATGACCCCGTCCTCTTTTAATTCTTGGCATAAGGCTCTAATCCCCTGCTCGATCTTCTCATCTGTATTGACAATTTCAGCGATTAGACCGAACACCTTAAAACCTTCATGGTAATCGATTTTTCGGGAGATCGATTCGAGATTCTTAAGCAGGGCTTCTTTTTGCGCATCGGAAGCAATCGTCAATAGATAATTCAGTGGATAAGACCCTCCTAAGTGCAGATGCAGCTCTGCCTTGGGGATCTCTTGAAAATAGGGCAATAGCGACTGCGATTCCATAGTATACCCCGCGATCTTGAAAAGAAAAAAAGCTGTGACAAAAATTCTGAGCATCATTCTGGAAATGATGCTCATTTTTTCTTCTTTTCGTCAACGAGTTTGCTTATTGCTGATCGGTTTGATCCGATGGATAAGGATTATTGTTTAGTGCTTCAAAGTCTTGAGAAATTCTCGCACCTTCTCCAAAATCTGGAACTCCTTTTTCTTGATCCAATAGTTGATTATTTTGAGGAAGGGACAACTTTTCAAGCTGGGTTTGCTGCCCGAAATTCAAATCGTAAACAGCGGTAGGACCAGAGAGTTTTCCACGATGCAATACCAGATCCTCTAAACGAGGATGCAGTATCTGTAACGGTTGCGACAATGGTATAAGCACTTGCGGCGGACAGTCTTCCTCTAAATCTTCTGAACTCCCTCCTTCATCCGGTTGATTTGATTCGAGACCAAGATTATCCGGTCGAGACTCGCTCTTTGGTTGAGCGGATAGTTCATTGCGGCGCATCAAATACCAAAGTTGCTCTGCATTGCTTTGAGAGCTTGGCTGCGGCTGCTGCGTTGACGGATTCGAATTCACGCCTCTGTCTGCTGCAGTATTGATCGACGCAAGCGTTCTTGACGAACCCGTACCGATTCCTATCATTTCAACAGTTTGGCCACCCTGCATTTTGTTGAGATGCTGAGGAATAGAAGCATGCCCTGTTGCTGTGTCTTGTTGACTTGGTGTGTCCAAACCAGTTTTTGGAACTGACATAAATGCCTCCTTTTTCAAGGAGGCAAATTATTCAATTTTGATTCATAAAAAGCAAGTTGTCGAACAAATGATCAAGACTTCAAGAGCTCAAGGGTTTTGTTCTTGACCCATGTTGCTTCGAGGATTTTGCATTTATCGCCTAACGCATTGGCTCTATTCTTATAGTCTTGTTCATTTATTGTGCAGGCAAAGACTAAATCCTCAAGCGCGTCCATCTCAATGCGGATGGGCTCTAAAGCAGTATTAAACTCTTGAGAAAATTCTGTCTTCAATCGGCCAATCCAAGTTTTTTCCATCAGAAAATAATCAGCGAGATTGTTGATGTTTTTTGCCGCTTCGTTGACTTCTTCTTTTGCTTTTACTAAATCTGCTGAGGTTAAACGAGAATACTCGAAGTAATTCATATCTTGGCAATCCACTGGAAGCTCTAAAACATCTTTGAGTTTAACCTGAAGCCCCAAATGGACCGAAACATCGTCGACGTATTCCCCTTTAGATTTTTTGTCTGTAACGAAGCGGATTCCAAATTCTTTAAGTTTGGCTACTTTGTAGGCTCCTTTAAGGAGCTTCACAAGATAACCTAAAGAACTATCAGAAGCTTCAACAATTTTTTTCTTCAGTTCAAGTTCATTAAGTATTTTCGCGGCATCATCCTCGCAACTTCCGACAGCTTGATCAAGAACCTCTGGAAGAGTTGTATTCAAAAACTCACGATTTTGTGTGGCAAAATACAGACTAGAAAGCACTCTAGTACATACAAGCGGACGCATCTTATCATCTAAATATTCCGTACTTGTGGTCAATTTCTGCAACCAGCGGGCAATTTTTGGCTTAAGGTCATCATCCGCTTCCAATGCGCTAATATCAAAGCTTTGAAGAGTCTCATCTGGTATGGCCTCTTTTCGGAATTTTGCTATATGCTCCGCAAAGTTTGGGCCCGACATAATAGAGGAGGGTGCAAATGTACCAAATGGAGGGTGCGCGTTGTTAAGCCCAAGCAAAGTTACATTCGGGTGAAAATTAAATACAGGAATGTGGGATAAATGCCTGCTGGTAAGGGGAAGATGAGTTAGATTGGACGGGGTTAAATTAGAAACGTGGGATAACTGGCTGTTGGTAAGGGTAAGTGGAGTTAGATTCGACAAGGGGTCAATCGATGCAGGTGGCGCCTCCCAACTAAAGAATGGACCAGAACTTGGGGGGAAAGAACCTATGCTAGGATTATTTCCAGACCCAGTTGGTTGAATTAAAGAGCGTTGTTCTTGGTAGCCACGCACCCGTGACACTTGGTAGCCACGCGTCCGTGACACAGGTACGTCACGCCTCATCCAGTGAGTTGTGGATTGAGAAGGAGTGGAGCTTGAAGTTGAAGATTGAGAGCTACTGGGCGGAAATAATTGGCCTAGTTGTTGGTCTCTTTGTGTGAAGTACGAAGTAATCGCACGTTGCATAATCTCAATTGGAGATGGTCGAGGCTGTTGTATACCGCTAGAAGAAGAACGATTTGAGTCATTAGCAGTGGGATACACAATCATTGCTCCACCTCTTTCAGCTCGCTGATTAATGAGATTTACAATTTCGATGGTTTCTTCACGAGTGCGAGGCTGGGATTGCACACTACTGCCAAATGCCTCCCGAATGCTATCTCTTACTCTTCTTTGACCCATGCATAAAAAATCCGTTCTGCATCCTATTGGAACACTGATAGCAATATCTACCCAAAAATTAATGCATGAAGGGTGATTTTTTCCAAGATTACGGAAAATATCGAAGACCTCTTCTGTATTTTCTATATTTTCTTCATTTGGAAACCTTAACGCGTTCCGAAGTTGATTGAGACGGTTGACGAGCCGGTTTTCCTCTGAAGAAGAAAGACTAATCTGCTGAACCGACAGTTGACTTTGCTGAGGGTGCTGGCTGGGCTGTAGTCCCTGAAGAGCTCTATCTATCACGGCCCTTATCTCAGGAGTTCTATCCACTCCGGCATTTTGCCCCTGCTGAATCTGCCCCGAAGAATTTGCATTCTGTTGGGAGTTCGACGAACTCGTCGTTGTTGTGGTTTGTTGGCTACTATTTGTTGAACTAGGAAATGAAGCTGCCATATTACGCCCTCTTTTTGTTTTATAAATTATTTGTTTTTAATTAATTATAAACAAGATCGTTTTGTTTTAAAAATTAAATTTGTAATAAAATAAATTATACCAATTTTAACTATTTTTTAAAACATTTATTTACATTATAACGTAAGCCATTGAAATCCAAATGATTAGAACATAATTAGAGCCTCCTACTTACTCATTCCGTAAGACTTGGCAAGACAGTCATTATGATGTATTAATTATTGATTACATACACAATAAATGGGATGAATGCTAAAATGAAGGTATGAGAGAGAACAATTCCAAGAAAAAAAATCAGACTTTTTCGCTTCCCTATGAGATTGCGGAAGAATTGCACACTTACGTGAAAAGACGTGAGATGAGTGGATTTGTTTCCGAAGCCATTCGTAAAGAATTGGAATTAAAAAAAGAAGAACTTCGCAAGGCTTATCGCTCTTCTGCCAAAGATCCAGGCCAGCTTGAAGCAAAAGAATGGGATGCCACTAGCAGTGACGGATTAGAAGAATGGTGAAAAAATTCCCCAAAAGAGGCGAAATCTACTGGGTGGATCTTGATCCTGCACGTGGATCCGAAACTCAAAAAACCCGTCCTGGATTAGTCATATCTAACGACATCGGAAATGAAATGTCTGATGTTGTGATCATCGCTCCCATCACAAGCAAGGTAAAGAACATTTATCCATTTGAAGTGGAAATATTCATAGAGAACAAGCGAGGTAAAGCAATGATCAACCAATGTCGCGCCGTCGATAAATCGCGTCTTAAGGGAAAGCTTGGAGAAGCTAATTTGGAAACCATGAAGTCTGTTGAAGAGGCTCTTAAAATCGTATTTGCAATTTCTTGATCCTCTCAAATCCTCCTATCCACAACAGGTGCGAGCTGCCTTTACCAAAGTTACTCTCCATTGCTTTGAGAGCTTGGAGCGGCTACTGCGTTGATTGACGGATTCGAATTAATCCACCTGTCTACTGCAGTAGATCGTCGCAAGCGTTCCTACTGACATAAATGCCTCCTTTTTCAAGGAGGCAAATTATTCAATTTTGATTCATAAAAAGCAAGTTGTCGAACAAATGTTCAAGACTTCAAGAGCTCAAGGGTCTTGTTCTTGAGCCATTCTGCTTCGAGGATTTTGCATTTATCGCCTAACGCATTGGCTCTATTCTTATAGTCTTGTTCATTTATTGTGCAGGCTAAGACTAAATCCTCAAGCGCGTCCATCTCAATGCGGATGGGCGCCAAAGCAGTATTCAACTCTTGAGAAAATTCTTTCTTCAATCGATCAATCCAAGTTTTTTCCATCAGAAAATAATCAGCGAGATTATTGATGTTTTTCGCTGCTTCGTTAACTTCTTCTTTTGCTTTTACTAAATCTGATGAGGTTAAACGAGAATACTCGAAGTAATTCATATCTTGGCAATCCACTGGAAGCCCTAAAACATCTTTGAGTTTAACCTGAAGCCCCAAATGGACCGAAACATCGTCGACGTACTGCCCTATAGATTTTTTGTCTGTAACGAAGCGGATTCCAAATTCTTTAAGTTTGGCTACTTTGTAGGCTCCTTTAAGGAGCTTCACAAGATAACCTAAAGAACTATCAGAAGCTTCAACAATTTTTTTCTTCAGTTCAAGTTCATTAAGTATTTTCGCGGCATCATCCTCGCAACTTCCGACAGCTTGATCAAGAACCTCTGGAAGAGTTGTATTCAAAAACTCACGATTTTGTGTGGCAAAATACAGACTAGAAAGCACTCTAGTACATACAAGCGGACGCATCTGTTCATTTAAATATTCCGTACTTGTGGTCAATTTCTGCAACCAGCGGGCAATTTTTGGCTTAAGGTCATCATCCGCTTCCAATGCGCTAATATCAAAGCTTTGAAGAGTCTCATCTGGTATGGCCTCTTTTCGGAATTTTGCTATATGCTCCGCAAAGTTTGGTCCCGACATAATAGAGGAGGGTGCAAATGCACCAAATGGATGCTGCGCGTTGTTAGGCTCAAGCCAAGTTAAATTCGGGTGAGAATTTAAATCAGGAACGTCGGATAACAGGTTAGGCATGTGGAATAACTGGCCGCTGGTAAGGGGAAGATGAGTTAGTCTCGGCGAGGTGTCACTCGCAGGTAGAGGTGTCCACTCCCTACTAAAGAGTAGACCAGAACTTACGCTAATACCAGAACCTGGGTTGTAAGAACCCATACCTAGAGAGTTAGAGAATGGAAAAGCACTTTGAGAGTAGCTTGAAATAAGGGCCGCATCCCTAATCGATACAGAGCGTTGTGCCTGGTGGCTGGGCGGTTGTTCACGTACCTCCCCAAATCTGGTTCTTATTCTGGTTCCAGGGGGGGAGCTTGAAGTTGAAGGTTGATTTTGGTCATTATTATCTCTTCTAAACCTCCCGTCAGCACGCGTGATGCCTGGTATTACATTGCCATGCTCATCTGAGAGTGATGGCATTTCGTCATCAGAATCATCAGAATCAACATACATAAGGCGGTAGGTTGCAGCATTGAATTCCGCTCCTAAAGGGTAGGAGACTATAAAGTCTCTGCTCACCAAAACTTGCCAAACTCCGGAATCTTGCATTATTGCATTCCATACACGACATACTCGATGGCAAATCCCAATTGCGGCAATCGGTAAATATCCCACGCCAATAATCGTGGGAGCTCCCTCAGGATTACCATAAGCAAAAGGTGCTACAGCAAACGGCCCTTCGGGAGGATATTCTGCTGGTTGTGTTGCCACAATGTCGGAAGTGGAAATTGAAGATTGAGCGCTGCTGGGGGGAAATAATTGAGCTAGTTGTTGGTCTCTTCGTGTGAAGTACGAAGTATACGCGCGTTGAATAGTCTCAATTGGGGATGATCGAGGCGGTTGTATGCCGCTAGAAGAAGAACGATTTGAGTCAATGGTTAGATTTTGGCACTCGATCATTGCTTCGTCTCTTTCGGTTCGATCAGCTTGATAATTAACGAGATTACAAAGTTCAGTTATTTCTGCATAACTACCCTGTTCTGCTCGTATTCTATCTCCGAATGCTTCACGAATGGATCTTCTAATTCGCCCCTCCTCCATGCATAAAAAATCACGTCGCATATGCCGCGGGATGCTTATAGCGATATCTATCCAAAATTTAACGCATGAAGGATGATTTTTTCCAAGTGAATGGAAAATTTCAAAGACTTCACCTATTCCTCTTGGATTAAAATTAAAAGGGTACCCAGATGGATATTTTAACTCGCTTTGAAGTTCATTGAGACGGTTGATAAGCTGATTTTCCTCTGAAGAAGAAAGACTAATCTGCTGAACCGGCAGTTGACTTTGCTGAGGGTGCTGGCTAGTCTGTAGTCCCTGTAAAGCTCTATCTACCGCGGCCCTTATCTCAGGAATTCTATCCACTCCGGCATTTTGACCTTGCTGAATCTGCCCCGAAGAATTTGCATTCGGTTGGGAGTTTGACGAACTCGTCGTTGTTGTGGTTTGCTGGTTATTATTTGTTGAACTAGGAACTGAAGCTGACATATTACGTCCTCTTTTTGTTTTATAAATTATTTGTTTTTAGTTAATTTTAAACAATGCTGTTTTGTTTTAAAAATTAAAATTGTTATAAAATAAATTATACCAATTTTTACTATTTTTTCAAACATTTATTTACATTATAACATAAGCTATTGAAAACCAAGAGATTAGAATGATAATCAGAGCTTCCTTTCTACAATAGGCGCGAGCTGCCTTAAAGACTGCATCATTTGGCGGAATTGCTCAAAGCTCAAGGTCTGGTCGGCATCGGAGTAAGCCTTATCGGGCTCGGGATGGATCTCGACCATGAGGCCGTCGGCGCCTGCGGCGATGGCGGCGCGGGCCATGGGGGCGACCATCTTGCGGATGCCCGTGCCATGGCTGGGGTCGACGATGATGGGCAGGTGGGAAAGCTCTTGGAGGATGGGTACGGCGGCGAGATCGAGGGTGTTGCGGCTGTAGGTCTCGTAGGTACGGATGCCGCGCTCGCACAGGATCACGTTGGGGTTGCCGGCGCTAAGGATGTATTCGGCAGACATGAGGAGGTCTTGATAGGTGGCAGACAGCCCGCGCTTGAGGAGGATCGGATTTTGGATGCTCCCGAGCTTTTTGAGCAGGCTGAAATTCTGCATATTGCGGGCGCCGATCTGCAGGATGTCCGCGTAGTGGGCGACGAGCTCGATCTGGTCGGTGTCCATCACTTCGGTCACCGTGAGCAGCCCGTGCTGGTTGCCAGCCTTTTGCAGGTATTTGAGGCCGGTCTCTCCAAGACCTTGGAAAGCATACGGCGAGGTCCTAGGCTTGAAAGCCCCGCCGCGGAGGATGTTGCCCCCGTTTTCTTTGACGGCCTGGGCGCAGGCGAAGATCTGTTCCTCGGTCTCGATGCTGCAGGGGCCTGCCATGATGGCTAATTGTTCGCCCCCGATCGTCCCGATAATTGAACGTTCATTTTTCAACTGTTTGGCGGCGAGTTTGTAAGGCTGAGAAAGTGGCAAAATCTCATCGACATGGGGCAATGTTTTGAACTGCGCGATATCGATCGATTTATCGATGCCTGCGACAAGGGCAAAGCATAGCCTTCCCTCCCGTTCGACGAGATTGGCCTTGATCCCCATCCAATCGAAACGTTTTTGCAAATGTTGGATTTCTTCCCGTTTTGCTGTGCGGTCGATAAGGACGATCATACATTTCTCCTGGGGTCAATTTGCTTTGCTAAATCGGTTAATTCTTGGGCGGTTGCCTTGCGGCCCATTGCTTCGACAAAGTAGGACCCAACGACAAATCCGTCCGCTGAGGTGATCGCCTCTTTTGCGGTTTCACGCTTAGCTATGCCGAAGCCGGCCACGACGGGCAGCTCGCTTTCCCGTTTGATCCGCGCGATATCATGGCCAAAATGCCCTGGCAGGCCATCCCGTTTCCCTGTTGTGCCTTTTTGGCAGGCATAATAGATAAATCCTTTGGCCCTCTCAGCGATCTTTTGCACACGGTCCTGCGGTGTCGACGTGGACACGATTAGGATCGGGTCTAAAGCGGAATCAGGCATGAGTTCAAAGGGCACATCGACGAGGAGCATTCCGCTTGCCCCGGCTTCTTTGGCCCGACTCAGAAAGGTTTTGCCCGAGGCTAAAATAGGGTTGTAATAACTAAAAACAATGATGGGCACGTCCGTTTTAAGGCGGAAATTTTTAAGAAAAGAGATCAAGTCATCCGTTTTGGTCCCCTGTTGCAAGGAGCGTTCCATAGCTTTTTGGATGACGGGGCCATCAGCAACGGGATCGGAGAATGGCAGTCCGATTTCTAAAATATCGACGCCCCCTTCGACAAGCGCAAGGGCAGATTCTAGGCTGTAGTCGAGGCCGCCGTCCCCTAACGTCAGGTAGCCGATGAATGCGGGCCCTTTGGCAAAGGTTTGGATAATCATAACACTCCTTTTTCGATCAATTGAGGGAGGTCTTTCTCCCCTCTTCCAGAAAGATTGATCAGAATGACTTTATTTTTAGGCAAATGTTTGCCGATTTTCATCACATAAGCAAGAGCATGGCTGGATTCTAGAGCAGGGATAATCCCTTCTGTTTGCGAAAGCAGTTTAAAAGCGGCCAATGCTTCTTCATCAGTCGCGCTCGCGTAGACGGCGCGGCCCGATGTGTAAAGTTCAGAATGGTGCGGCCCGACGGCAGGATAGTCCAATCCCGCGGAAATCGAGTGCGTGGGCATCACTTGCCCTGACTCGTCTTGCAGAAGATAGGTGTAGCACCCGTGCAAAACGCCTGGCCTTCCGCCGTTAAACCGTGCGGCGTGATCGCCCAGCTTATTTCCCCTTCCCCCGGCTTCGACGCCGACTAATGCTACAGAAGGGTTGTCGATAAAAGCGGAAAAAATTCCAATCGCATTCGATCCTCCTCCGACACAAGCGACCACCAGATCGGGATCACGCCCGATTTTTTGATGGATTTGCTGAGCGGCTTCTTTGCCGATCACTGATTGGAACGCAGCGACCATTTCAGGATAGGGATGGGGCCCCAGTGCCGAACCTAAACAGTAATGCGTATCTTCATAATGAAACGACCAGTCGCGCAACGCTTCGTTGACGGCGTCTTTCAGCGTCATGCTCCCCTTTTCGACTTTGACGACCTCAGCCCCGAGAAGCCGCATTCGACTTACGTTAGGCGCTTGCCTGAGCATATCGGCCTTGCCCATGTAAATCGCGCAACTTAAGCCCAGATAAGCACAGGCAGTGGCCGTCGCAACGCCGTGTTGACCTGCCCCTGTTTCGGCGATGACCCGTGTTTTTCCCATTCTTTTAGCGAGCAGGCACTGGCCTAGGGCATTATTCAACTTATGCGCCCCTGTATGCAGTAAATCTTCCCGCTTTAAAAAAATGCGGGGGCCATCGATCTCTTCGGCAAAGCGGTTCACTTCGGTCAGCGGCGTCTGGCGTCCCGCGTAATCTTGAAGCATTTGGTTAAATTCGAGGAGAAATGCGGGATCGGAGCCATAGGTTTCCCATGCCGTTTGCAGCGATTGGATGGGGGCCATTAAAAGTTCTGGCAAATAAGTTCCGCCAAACGTTCTAGGGGACGTTTTCAAAATAGGATCGACAAGCGGCTGGCTGCGGCTTTGACATACCAATTCTCGCTCGGAATCCTTCGTATTCAAGAATGTTCGTCCTCGCTCGAAACGCGAGCTACGCTCACTTTGATCTGTCTTTGCCTCGCAGAGCCGTTTGTCGACCCTATTTTGAAAACGTCCCCTAGTTGCCATGGTTCACCTCTTGGATAAATTTTAAAATGAGTTCCTGGTTTTTGACTCCGTCTCTTTCTACACCACTTGAGACATCGACACCGTTAGGGCGATAGTGGGCGATGATAAACTTTACATTCTCTGGATTCAGCCCCCCTCCAATAAACCAGGGTTTGATTAGAGGTGGAGTAAGGTTTTTTGGTCTCTTTCCGCTTCCGGGCTTGCCCCCTTCCATTAAGAGAAAGTCTTGATTGGGACGAAGAGCCGCGTTGGGTTCGTTGATGAAGATCCGTTTTAAATGTTTAGGCAATGATCCGGAGAGTTGATAGGGTTGGACAAGTTGGATGCCCAGAAAACTGCATGCGTTTTCAATCTCTAGTGAGTCTGCGGCAACGAAGACGCCCACAGGTTCCGCGCCTGCCTTTCGCGCCGCTTCCGCAATCAGTTTGCCCCTTTCCAACTCTATGGATCTACGAAAACCTGGCGTCAGGATCATGCCGATATAATGCGCGCCTACATGAGCTGCAAAAGCTGCAATCTCGGGATCTTTAATGCCGCAAATTTTAATGAGCATGGCAAAGCTCCTCAATTAACGCGGTTGGATCCGATGCTTTGACTAATGACTCCCCCACCAAAACCGCATCGTATCCCGCTTGCCGCATGCGCGCGGCATCCGTTGCGTTGAAGATCCCTGACTCGGCGACTTTGACGACCCCAGGGGAAAAACGGGAAGACAAGGCAATCGAGGTCTCTAAAGAAACATCAAATGTGGTCAAATTGCGGTTGTTCACGCCGATGATCTCTGCGCCTGCGATTTGGGCTAAATCAAGCTCATGGGCATCGTGCACTTCGACCAAAGTCTCCAGTCCATAATCTTTGGCTATGCGGACAAATTCCGGGAGGCGGTGTTGCAAGGCGGCTGCAATCAAAAGCACAGCATGTGCGCCCGCTCTTGCTGTTTCATAGAGTTGTTTAGGATCAATAATGAACTCTTTGCGAAGCACAGGGATACCGGGGCATGCTTCGATCACGGCTTTCAAATCGTGCAAACTGCCTCCGAAAAATTTTTCATCCGTTAAGACAGAGATCGCCGCAGCCCCGCCTTTAACATATTTTTGGGCAAGACGGGCGGGATTGATGGAAGCATTTAATGTCCCCTTGGAAGGAGATTTACGCTTGATTTCCGCAATCACGCTCAAGCCTTTTTGTTTGAGAGCTTGTTTTAAAGTTGCAGGAGGCGGAAGTTTTAAAACTTCTTGTTTTTTAGACTCGATGATGACACAGAGATAATTAGACATGATTCCTCCATGCCGTTAAAAGTGCTTTCGCTTTTTTTTCTTTCAAGTGTGTTTTGGCAAGGTTAATTCCCTCTCCAATCGAATCAGTTTTTCCATACAAATAAATTGCGGCCCCGGCATTGAGGGCGATCGTCTCTGCAAACGGGCTCTCTTTCCCGTCCAATGCCTCAAGAATTTTGTCCGCATTGTAACGTGCATCTTTTCCTTTCAGGTCCTCTATACTACAACGCTTCAATCCAAAATCTTCAGGCTTCAAAACAAAACGTTTAATCCCCGATTCTGACACTTCGAGAACTTTTGCAGGTCCAGCGGAAGAAAGTTCGTCCAAGCCGCATCCATGAAACACGAATGATTTTCGCACCTTCAAACGCACTAGGAGGGAAGCGACGATCTCGAGAAGATTTTCATCGAAGACACCAAGCATGAAATGTTCGGCTTGCGCAGGGTTGAGAAGCGGAGCGATGATATTGAATAGCGTACGCGTTCCCAATCCTTTGCGCACTTCTTTTAAATGCAGCAAAGCGGGATGAAATTTGGGCGCGAACATAAATCCGATGCCGATCTTTTCAATCGCCTCTTCAACCTGTTTCGGCGCAGCATCGATATTCACTCCCAAAATCTCGAGGACGTCGGCCGATCCGCAGCGGGAAGAAACGCTGCGGTTGCCGTGTTTAGCTACCTTCACGCCGCAGCTTGCGGCAAGAATGGCGGAAGCTGTTGAAATGTTGAGCGTATGCGCCCCATCTCCGCCCGTGCCGACAATATCGAGGACGGGAGTTTTGGCATGCACGCGGACCATGCAGCTGTGCATCGCTTCAATGATCCCTAGCAATTCTTCCGCCGTCTCGCCTTTGGCGCGCATCAGCATGAGAAACGCGGCGCATTTGTATGCATTCGCGCCGCTCAAAATTTCAAGACCTGCGCGTTTGCACTCCTCAGAGGAGAGATTTTGTTTTGCAAGCAGTTTGTCAAGGGCCTGTTTCAACATATACCGCGCTCCGTTAGGTTTAGTGAATTTGGACTGGCTGTGGCTTTACCCAATCGATCCTCTTCCTCAGCCATAGTTTTCACTATGGCTTCGTCATTCGGACCGCGAGCTTCGATTGTGCTTTGCCTCGCTGAGTCCAAATTCACAAAACCTTCCTGCGCGCGGTATAGTTTGGCCTCTTTTAAGAAGTTTCGCATGAGCAGCTCGCCCTGATCGGTGAGAATCGATTCCGGATGAAATTGCACGCCGTAACAAGGGTATTCTTTGTGTTTGATCGCCATCACCACTTCTTCGGCATCTTCCGCTTCAATGCTAAGGCATGAAGGCATCGATTTTTTGTCGACGACAAGAGAATGGTACCGTCCTGCAAGACAAGGAAGCGCAAGGCCTTTAAAAATCCCCTGGCGGCGATGGAACACCAGCGATTTTTTTCCGTGGAGGATCTGGGGAGCGGAGATGACTTGTCCGCCGAATGCCAGGCCAATTGCCTGATGCCCCAAACAAACACCCAAGATCGGTACGTTGGCAGCAAATGCTTTAATGACCTCAAGGCAGATGCCCGCATCCTCAGGACGCCCTGGGCCCGGAGAAAAAAGGATCGCTTGCGG
The DNA here is from genome assembly GCA_963698815.1 of uncultured Verrucomicrobiae bacterium. Classification (GTDB taxonomy): domain Bacteria; phylum Chlamydiota; class Chlamydiia; order Chlamydiales; family Rhabdochlamydiaceae; genus CAJCIW01. Next base: position 93,778 of record CAVOSF010000006.1, on the reverse strand, counting down.
TTTTAACGCGGCAATTTCATCGACCGTGATGCGGTCGTTGCGGACAACTTTGACCTCGCGATGTAAATTCGCGACCAATTGATAGAGGTTATGCGTGAAACTATCGTAATTATCGATCAATAAAATCATAGTACCCCTGCCATGGCGAGTTCAACAGCTTGGATGACACCTTTTGCTTTGGCGCGCGTCTCTTCGGCTTCTTTCTTTGGATCGGAATCAAAGACGATGCCGGCGCCAGTACGAATAGAAACAATGCCGTCTTGAATGAAAGCAGTCCGAATGGCAATACAGCTATCCAGTGTACCGTTATTGTCGATCATGCAGATACTGCCGCCATAAAGGCCGCGCCGCGACTCTTCCAACTCATCGATGATCTCCATCGCGCGAATCTTTGGAGCGCCCGTAAAGTCCCCGCAGGGAAGACCGCTTTGAACGCATCGAGCTCATCAAATTCTTGTCCAAGCTCTGCTTCGACTTGGCTGACTAAATGAATGACATGAGAAAATTTGCGGGCTTTTTTTAATTCCGTCACTTTGACAGTCCCGATCTCAGCGACTATCCCTAAGTCATTTCTACCAAGATCGACCAGCATCATATGTTCTGCTTCTTCTTTGGGATCTTTGAGCAGCTCTTCGATGATCTCGTCATCATTTTTGCTGTGTCTCGGGCGCGTCCCGGCAATCGGCATCGTATGCAATCTGCCGTTTTCTACTTTGACGAGCCTCTCGGGTGAAGCTCCTGCGATGGCAAATTCCTCTGTCTCGATATAAAACATGAAGGGAGAGGGATTGGCCATGCGCAAAGCGCGGAAGATTTCGAAGGGGCTTCCATGATAGGGGCAGCGGAATGTCCTGGAAAGCACAATCTGAAACGCATCCCCTTTGCGGATATATTCTTTGGCTTTTTCCACTTTCTGGCAAAATAAAGCATCGCTCATCTCTTCTCGAAAATCGGCGGGGAGATTGCTGGGCTTTTCCGATTTGTTCATGGGCGTCTTCAAGAGAGTGCGGATACTGCAAATTTTTTCTAGTGCTTCTGCGTAATCTTTTTCCAGATCTTGCCCCAACTCCTTGATGACCGAAATAAACAAGGTTCCTTTCGTATGATCAAAAGCGATATGGACAGAATGAAAGAGAAAAAATAGGTCAGGAAGCTTCGTTGGATCTACATGTCTATCTGGAATCTCTTCAAAGAGTCGCACCGCATCATAAGCCGCAAAACCAATGGCGCCCCCCACCATGGGAGGATAATCAGAGTTGGAAGGGAGCCGCATCGCTTTGATTGTAGCGCGGAGACGCTCAAAAGGATTTGACTCATTGCCCTTCGCTCTAAATTCAGCAAATGGCTCAATGGCAAGCAAAGAATACCTGCCCACATCTTGATCTTTCACTGCAGATTCAAGCAGGACAGCCCCTTTCTTGGCATTTAGGGCCAAAAAGGCATGCATCGGCGTGATATCGTCGCAGGGAAATTCCTGAAAAACAACAGCTCTTTTCTGATTGTTCGAAGCCTTTTTAAACTCTTCGAGACTCAAGCTTTGAAACATATTTGCTTCCCTTATCTTAAGGAAGCATCTTTTTCTCTAAGGCTTGCTTAAGATTTTGACTAATGATTTTTAATGCATTGGAACCGCGAGTGATCTTCGAGATGCTCACCTCGAGTTTTTCAGCGATCTCCCGTTGAGTCCACTTTTCGTCGATCAGGGCTTTTATGATTTGATATCGGTTCGCGATATCCTCCTTTTCCTCTAAGGTGAAGAAAAGGTCGAAAAGCTCTTTCAACTCCTCTGGCTTTCTGAAGCGGTTGCAGAGCTCAATAAAAGCCCGCCAACCATCTTCTCCTGACTCAGCGCTCATGCGGCTCCTTTCTTATATGCATGTAATGTTACAACGGTACATCATTATTTGTCAAATCTAGAAATGTGAAAAAACTGAAATTACAGTTTTAAGCCTTTAACTTCCAAGACTTTATTAAAAGTTTCAGGGAGGGGTGTGGAAAACGTCAACCTCTTCTGGGTCGACGGATGAACAAATGAAATCTTCTGGGCGTGGAGACAAACCCTTTTTATTGGATTACTCACAGCCTTATACTTTTTGTCCCCCGCAATGGGGTGGCCCGCCTCGCTGCAATGGACGCGGAGTTGGTTCTTACGGCCAGTCTTTGGGTTAAGACGCAATAGGGACCAGTTTTTACTGATTTTTAGGACCTCGTATTGAGTCACTGCATGTTTGCCGTTTGGAGTACTCTTTACGTAATAGAAATCGTCTTCTTCGAGAAGACATTCCCATATCCCTTTTCCCAGCGGCATCGCCCCTTCGACAATGGCGTAATAGGTTTTATCGACCTGATGCTGTTCGAATTGCTCTTTTAATGCGTCCCGCGCTTTTTCTGTATAAGCAAATAGCATCACCCCGGAAGTTTCGCGGTCGAGGCGATGCACCGGATAGACACGGCGTTGATGAAATCGCCTTTTGAGCATCGAATGGACCGTCGCCTTACTTTCAAAGTCAGTGGCGACGCTGAGCAGTCCTTCCGGCTTCTCCAAAACAACAATAGCATCATCTTCATGCAAGATCCGGATTGAACCTCTCAAAAAGGAGACTTTGGGCCCAATGGCGATTTCTTGGCCTGGAAGAATTTCGGCATTGGCGCGCATGCTGCGCTGATTGTCCACTTTCACACGGCCCGATTGCAGCCAAGACCTTAACGTGTTTTTGGAACTGTCTGGCGCCATCTGCTCCAGGATTTCAAGGAGGGAAGCTTTTTTCTCTGAGGTATATTTCATCGTTAACCAAAAAAATTTTAATTATTTTACCATAAAGCCTACAAACAGAAAACAGTTTAATTTTTTCTTTTCTGTGTATATATTCTTTTCATTCTAGGGAGGCATCTAGTATGGCAAGAGAACGCGGCATCGTCAAATGGTTCGACGAAGTTAAAAATTATGGGTTTATCACTCCAGATATCGGCGGCAAGGATATTTTTTTCCATCGCACAGATTTAGAGACACTTGAGCAAACCGTTGAAAATGGAACGCGGGTAGAATATGAAGTGGGCCAGGGAACCAAAGGACCTCAGGCTAAAAAAATCACTGCTATCCCCAACGATTAGTTTTAAATAAATATTTTAATCTGTATAACGAGGTAAAAGCGGGGCGCTGATGATCAAGTCGTTTGCGGATAAAATGACGGAAGATATTTTCCATGGTGTATATACACATGAAATTCGCAAAGAGCTCTCTTCCGATTTAGTCAAAGCCGCAGAACGCAGGCTCGATCTCCTCAATGGCATCGATGGCCTAGAGAGCTTGCATAAGCTGCCCGCGATGAAAGGAGAAGGCGGCATCCGCGATGGCCACGGAAAATATAGCATCCCCATCAGCAAAGAATGGCGGCTCGTCTTCGGATGGAACGACGGTGCTGAAAATGTGGAAATCAAAAGTTAAGAGTGTGTCTACGGATATTTTGATTTTTGATGCATTTTTCTTTAGGGTTTATTTTTCGCCGAAGTACATAGTTAAATTAACTAGGACAAGGAACGAATTAAAGCCTAAAGAAAAAGGCGCAAAAAGCATTTAATAAAAATCCATAGACGCACTCATAAGGAGTCACCATGTTGCCTAAAAGACGCAAACCCTCGCATCCCGGTGTCATCCTCATGGAAGAATTCCTTAGGCCTTTAGGCATGACTTCGCGGCAATTCGCAGACAAACTGGGCGGTGATTGGACTGAGGTTAAAATCGAGGCGATCATCAAAGGCAAAGACAACCTCAAGGAAGAAAACTTCAATGAGTTTGCAACAGCCCTCGACACATCCCCTCAATTCTGGCAGCGCCTTCAAAGCATCTACAGCAAATGGCATGAGAACCATCGCCATAGTGAAAAGGGTTCACTCAAGCCCTGGAAGAAGGCGCAGTAATTTAAAGAATCACGCACTCACGCCCAGGAGCATCAAACTGTGAATTCATCACAACGAGAATCTTATTCCTGAAAGGATCTTGAGTTTCTTCTGGCGTGTTTGCATTAATAATCCGGGCTCTATCCATCATTTTATCAAGTTTGTCTTGATCGTTAAAGGCATCTGGCACCCCTGTTGTAATGGCTAATAAGCAACGCCCTTGTTGGCTGCTGGGATCAATAGTTTCTTTAGTGCCATTGTAGTTCGCGCCAAATAATTCAATGGTTATATTTTTCACTTTATTACTTTTTTTCCAAACTTTTTGATTGTGCTTAAATTGGCACTTATAAATTTGCATTTCATCAACCATTCGTTTGAAATAAATTTTAAATTGCCATTCTGTAGAAAATGATTCACGCAAAGGCTTTATTTCTGGGAAAAATTTGGTGAATTGCGCCTCCCAGATTGCGTTTGTTTTAGTTGCCAGATAGCAACGGATGCTGACTTGTGATAAACTCGCCAGGTCTTTTGGATCCAGCATAACCATAGAATCAATCATTGGCTCTAGTGCGAATTTTGCGCCCGAATAATGATCTTCCCCTGTTTCCAAATTTACTCCGCATTTTTCGGCCAACTGTTGGTTGGCAAATCTATCGAATTTAGGTATTATGAAGGGTTTAAAAATTGAACATGCACGAGGATTCTTCCAAACTATTTCCCCTTTTGAGAGTTCTGCAAAATTAACACAATGATGGTTGTCAGTACCGGGAGACCATCCAGGCCCATACATCACTTCATTTTGAATAAACAATGGGGAGGTGACATCATTGTATTGGGGACTCGCCTCTTTTGTTAATGAAATGCCCATACAACTCATAATTACTCCTTAATATTTTTTAACTTAATTTAAAATAATTATATCAATATTACAAATATAATTAAACATTTTTTAATTGATATTTCAAATATTTGATTATTAGTGGGTTATACCTATCTTTCTGGATCCATTTCAAAAACCTTGTTCTCCAATTCCCAGATACGCTATACATGACCTCTTATCAAATCCAACACCTTATAGGGAGAAGTTCAATGAAATCGACAAAGGAAAAAGTCAGCTATTGCATCGGACTGGAGACAGGCGAGCAATTTAAGGCATCAATTTGCCGACATGGATATGGAATGCTTGACGAAGGATTCAATGATGCTATGTCCGAATCAACCCTAAACTGAACGCAAGAAGAGATCCAATCCATCCTCGTCGCCTTAAGAAATCAGGTCGAATCGCAACAGCGCCAACACTATTCCAAGATTGCGGAAGAAAACAAAAAGCGCAGCGAAGCTTTCCTTAACTGAAAATAAAAACAAAGAAGGTGTCATCACCTTGACAAGCGGGCTGCAATATAAAATCCTTTCCAAAGCCAAGGCGTCTTCCCCCACCCCACCCCGCTCGATTTCGTGAAAATCCATTACCGAGGCACCTTTATCGATGGACGCGTATTCGACAGTTCCTATCAGCGCGGGCAGCCCCATGTGTTCCCGCTCAACCGCGTCATCCCGGTTGGATCGAAGTGCTGCAGCTCATGAAAGTAGGCGATAAATGGCAAGTCTTCATCCCGCCTTATCTCGCCTACGGAGAAATGGGCTTTGGCCAGGAGATCGGACCGAATATGGCCTTAGTTTTCGAAATCGAACTCCTCGGCATCAACGAGAAGTAAGCTTCTCGAGGCTTTTTACGTTTTTGCCAATAGTCTTCCCCATAGTCATAATACAGCTGTGTCTCCGGCGGGGATGACTTTGGGCGTAAAGATAATGACGTGCATGATCCCATCGCAATAGACCGACGCGGGTTCTAGATTGGGCTCGAAACTATGGTTGATGAAACGCGCATGGTTGCCAGAATTCTTGCGCGTCGATCACATAGCCGCTGTTTCTTCCTTCGCCAATATTGTAATCGAAGCAGTAAAGGTTTTTCCACCTTCCGAAAAACAATCGCCTGCGAAGAACTCCAGTGTACTCCCCAATGTAAGTTTGAGCGGGAATCTCTGCATTCGTCCAGACCCCATATCCAATCTGTTCATCGATCCATTGAATCGTCAAATCAAGCGGGAGCTGTCCATGGATCTCCTGAGAATAATAATGGCCTAACCATTTTTGCCTTGGCGTAATCCACCCTTTGCGAAATGCTTTGGCGCAGCGTTTCTCGATTTTTTCTTGAGTCTTTTGCTCTTTAAAGCCAAGAGTTGGAAGATAGCCCACATTAAAAATCGTTTCGAAATCTTTTGGGGAATGGATAGGCAGAACATCCCCTTTTTGCGTGATGACCCTCAACGGCATTAAATCGCCTTGAGTGGCGCAATGAGAAATTGGTAGACCAGAGTCCCAAGAAAGCTGCCTAGCAGTGGTCCAAACACCGGCACCCAGGAATAACCCCATTCTGAACTCCCGCGCGTCGAAAAAGGAAGAAAGGAATGGACGATGCGCGGGCCCAAATCGCGGGCAGGATTGATGGCATACCCTGTGGGTCCACCGAGAGATAATCCGATGCTGAACACCAAGATCCCGAACAGCATATGGGCCCATTCCTCCGGAAATATGGTTGTGAATATCAAAGATCCCCAATACTCCAATTAACAAAACAGCAGTGCCAATCACCTCGTTGACAAAATTCCATTTCAGGTTGCGGATGGCAGGATGGGTGGCGAAGCAAAGAAGCTTATTTGTCGAATCGTAGGTGGCGCGCCAATGAGGAAAGTAGGACAGCCAACTAACACTGCCCCGAATGATTGCACCTAGCATTTGGGAACACACATAGATGGGGAATAGAGACCAAGCAGTCTTGCCGGCCAGGCAAAATCCTAAGGTCACTGCGGGATTAATATGTCCCCCGCTCGCCCATCCTGTCGCATAGACGGCAACGCCTACGGCAAAGCCCCAGCCTGCGGAAATCACAATCCATCCGGAATTGTGGCCTTTGGACTTATTTAACAGGACGTTGGCGACAACGCCATTGCCCAATAGGATTAGGAGCATCGTTCCAATCAATTCTCCCCAAAAAATGTTCATTTTCCCTCCCAAATTTAGGGACGTTTTCAAACTAGGATCGACAAGCGGCTGGCTGCGGCTTTGACATATCAATTCTCGCTCGAAACGCGAGCTACGCTCACTTTGATCTGTCTTTGCCTCGCAGAGCCGTTTGTCGACCCTGTTTTGAAAACGTCCCCTAGTATTTTCAACTACAGCAAAGTTTTGGAAAAGGATCAACATAATTGTTGACAGCAACTCGTAAAACTTCCAGTTTTAAAATATGACTGAATTCATTCTTGCATTAGATCAAGGGACGACAAGTTCCAGAGCGATGCTTTTTACGCATGAGGGTACGGTCAAAGCCGTCGCGCAAAAAGCATTCCGACAAATTTTCCCCTCACCGGGATGGGTCGAGCACGATCCCAAAGAGATTTGGACCTCGCAAGCCTCTGTCGCCGCCGAAGTTATCGCAGATGCTGGAATCGCTTCAACCAGATCGCGGCGATCGGCATCACCAACCAACGAGAAACAACGGTCGTTTGGGAGAGAAAATCGGGTAAGCCGATCGATGAATGCGATCGTCTGGCAAGATCGTCGGACGACTGAAATATGCCAAAAAATTGAAAATCGATGGTTTGGAGCCGCTCGTCCAACAAAAAACAGGGCTTTTATTAGACCCTTATTTTTCAGCGTCGAAAATCCGCTGGATGCTCGATCATATTCCCGGCGCAAGGCAGCGAGCGGAACGGGGCGAACTCGCTTTTGGCACTGTCGATACCTGGCTTGTGTGGAAATTGACAGATGGCAAGGCGCACATCACCGATGCGACGAATGCATCGCGCACAATGCTGTTCAATATCCACACAGAAGACTGGGACGATGAATTGCTTAAATCCTCGGAAAATTCCGCGCGAGATCCTCCCAGAAGTGTGCAGCAGTCAGCGAGATCTATGCACATACATCCAATGCCTTTCTTCAACGCCGATCCCAATTGCGGGATCGCCGGCGATCAACAGGCTGCGCTCTTTGGCCAGGCTTGTTTTAACAACAGGAATGGTCAAAACGACTTATGGCACAGGCTGTTTCATGCTGATGAATACGGGCGCCAATCCTTTTTTTCCAAAAATAAACTTCTGACGACGATCGCCTATCAAAATCGACGGCAAAACGGAGTATGCGCTTAGAGGGAAGTGTCTTTATCGGAGGGCGCGTCGTCCAGTGGCTCAGCGATAATTTGGGAGTGATCAAAACTTCCTCTGAGATCGAAAAACTCGCGGCAAGCGTACCGGACAATAATGGCGTCTATTTCGTGCCTGCGTTTACAGGGCTTGGCGCGCCCTATTGGGATCCTTATGCCCGCGGCATGATCCTAGGACTAACGCGCGGGGCTACAGCTGCGCATATTGCCCGAGCAACTTTGGAAGGGATCGCCTATCAGGTCACCGATGTGCTTTTGGCCATGGAAAGCGATGCTCTGATGAAAATTCAGCAGATTCGCGTCGACGGCGGCGCTGCCGTCGACAATCTGCTCATGCAATTTCAAGCGGATGTTCTGGGCATTCCTACTGTCCGCCCTCGATTGACGGAAACAACGGCTATGGGTGCTGCGTTTCTGGCAGGGCTTGCCGTCAAGTTTTGGCAAAGTGAAAAAGAGATTGCGGCTTACTGGAAAGCAGACCGCGAATTTGTTCCGCAAATGGCTCGGGAAAAAGTCGACCAGCTGCTCTCGAAATGGCAAAAAGCGATTGCGTGCGCCAGGGCCTGGGAGGAGTTGTCTTGAACCGCGATGCAATGATCAAAGAGGTAGAAAACTCAGATCAGTGGGACGTGATCATCATTGGAGGCGGTGCCACGGGGCTTGGCGCTGCAGTCGATGGCGCATCGCGGGGATACCGCACATTGCTTTTGGAACAAAACGACTTTGCCAAAGGCACTTCCAGCCGCAGCACCAAATTGATCCACGGAGGCCTCAGGTATCTTCAGCAAGGCAATATCGCTCTGGTGATCGAAGCGCTCAAAGAACGCGGGCTTCTTTGTCAAAACGCACCCCATTTAATCCATCACCTCCCCTTTTTAGTCCCCAATTACCATTGGTGGGAAGGGCCGTTTTATGGGATCGGCTTAAAAATTTACGATATGCTGGCAGGAAAGCTCGGCATCGAAAAATCGCAAAAGATTTCCTCAAAACAGACTTTGAAAGCGATCCCTACTTTAGAACCCCAAGGTTTGCGAGGAGGGGTAATCTATTACGATGGGCAATTTGATGATTCCCGCTTGGCGATTTGCCTTGCGCAAACAGCAGCAGACCATGGCGCTGTTGTCATCAACTATATGAAAGTGACCGGCCTCATCAAGAAACATGGGATTTGCACTGGCGTTCATGTTAAAGATGAAGAAACTGGCATGCATTATCAATTCCACGGCCATGTCGTCATCAATGCAACGGGTGTTTTTTCCGACACAATTTTGCAAAAAGACAACCCAAAAGCAAAATCGATCATCTGTCCCAGCCAAGGCGTGCACATCGTTCTCGACCAATCCTTTCAGCCAAGCAAAACAGCCATCCTCGTTCCCCATACCGCCGATAAACGTGTGCTCTTCATGGTGCCGTGGCATGGGCGAGTCCTTCTCGGAACCACGGATACGCCAGTGAAGAAGTGTTCTCTAGAGCCCCGCCCTTTAAAGCAAGAAGTCGATTTCTTGTTGGAACACGCCGCCAAGTATCTCACCAAAGATCCGTCCAGAAAAGACATTTTGAGTGTTTTCGCGGGCCTAAGGCCTTTGATCAAGATAGCTAAGAATGAAAATACAGCCGCCCTTTCCCGAGACCATACGATCTTCGTCTCGAAATCAGGGCTTGTCACGATTGCCGGGGGCAAATGGACAACGTATCGCAAAATGGCCGAAGATGTGATCAATAAAGCGAGCATTGTCGGCGGCCTTCCAGAAAGAAAATGCGCGACACAGGACCTGAAGCTCCATGGCTGGCAAAAAGGGCTGGATCCCTCCGATCATTTCAGCACTTATGGCTCTTTTGGCAAACAGATTAAAAAAAAGGGTCTCTTACATCCTAATCTTCCTTATGACGTTTCTGAAGCCATCTGGTGCGTGCGCCATGAAATGCCAAGGACCGTCGAAGATGTGCTTTCTAGACGCACTCGCTCTCTTTTTGTTGGATGCTCGGGCCTCCATTGAAATCGCCCCTCGCATCGCACAACTCATGGCGGCAGAACTAAAAAAACCTAAGGCCTGGGAGAAAAAACAAGTGGCAGAATACACAAAGCTTGCAAATCATTATTTGATCGAGGGAAAATGATTTATCTTGTACGGCATGGAGAAACAGAATGGGCCTTAAGCGGCAAACATACGGGGATGACAGATATCCCTTTGACGAAAAATGGAGAGCGGCAGGCAGAGTGGATCGGGAAGCGTCTTAAAGGGATCAACTTTCAAATGGTCCTTTCCAGCCCCCTCCAAAGGGCTTCAAAGACATGTGAAATTGCCGGCTTTATCAAACAAGCCCGGCTGGACTCGGATTTAGTGGAGTGGAATTACGGAGAATTCGAAGGGCTGACGACAAAAGAAATCCAACAAAAAGAGCCGCATTGGGACCTCTTTTCCAATGGCGTCCCAAAGGGAGAAAGCGTCTCGGATATAGGGGCTAGGACGAGTAAAGTCCTCTCCAAAATTCAGCCCATTCACGGCAATGTCCTCCTTTTTTCTCACGGACACTTCTTAAGGGCTTTATCCACAAGATGGCTCGATTTAAGAGTCCAAGAAGGCCGCCTTTTCGCGTTGGAGCCCGGTTCCCTCTCTATTCTAGGGTTCGAACGCAATGGCCGTGTTTTATCTCTGTGGAATGAAATTCCCCGCTTAAGTTAAATTAAAAATTTAATTTAACTTGTCTATGCATAATTCATATGGAATAAAATCCTGAATTTTAAGTAGAATATTCCCTTAAAAATGAATTTATGGGTTAAAAAGCACTACCCAGACAATACTAAAAATTTTACTTGAACAATAACAAAATTCGAAAATTAAAATTGATTTTCAGTGAGAATTCATTTATAATTGAAAGAGAAAATTAAAATTAATTGGTAATATTATGGCAACAGACAAGTTTATATATAATGCTGGTTATATGCCCTGGGCTGTTTTGAGCGCTCCGCCATCGTCTCAGCCTCCAAGGACAACGCCGCAGTCTCTATTTACTCCGCAGCAGCAAACGACAAATGCAAACGTCTCTTCCGTTTTTTCTTCCACGATCAACCGCGCAGCTCCATCGGATGTTCAAGAGCGCATCCGATTCTATAGCCTATCCGCAGCAGAGAACTTTCAGCCTCGCTCAGAAGAGATGGGCAGAAAACTCGAAGCTTTGCAATTGCTCAGCAAAGATCTTGAAAATCCTAATATCAGCAGTCCTCTCCTCATTCAAAAACTCAAAGACTGCATCGGACCGTATTTCTACAAAATCTGCGAAGAATTTTCTCAAGCAATGACAGGAAGCCGGAATGCACAAACAGGCGAGCGGCTACTGCAAGACAATTTCCGAAATATTGTGCGCGTCAAAGACTGGTTCGGACGCAATCTCCTCGAGCAAGTTGCGGCCTACTATGCTTATCAAAACGAAAATTTCAGAGGTAGAGCCAGCTTGTGCGGGCTAGGCGAGATGCTAGAAAAACAAGCTGATCTTCTGACGCAAACGCGCAAAATCTCCTTTAAAGAAGGAGCTCCATTGCTTACGGAGGCTGGAATCCTCAAAGCAAAAGCGATAGATGCGTTCAAGAGCCTTCCCGATCCTGCCAAGAGAGCTGTTTGCAAAATCATTTGGGAGTTGGACGGCGGAGGAGACAAAGGAAACGATTACGGGTACCATACAATTGTAGCCGACATCGAAAAGCTCCTTTCCCACAAGAACACTTGCCCAATCAAGGATGCTCTTAGAATTTGCGGCGAGAATCTTACAAAAGAGCCTACGATTCAAGCTTCTTATCTGAATACAGAGAACATCAGGCCAAATGATTCCCGAGCCACCGTCCAAGAGATCAAAAAAGTTTACGAACTCGAAGACCTTAAAAGGTTTATAAACGATTCTGACAAAAACAATGATTTCTTAGTGGAGAAATACTTAAATTTAAACCCTGAAATGGGCGCCCTACTGAATAGGGCGATCTGGATTGCAAGCTATAAGCCTCATGCGCTTGGAGATTTTAGTAAAAACCATGTGTGCAGAGATGTACGCGTCCTTTCCTATATGAAAAATCAACAGGACGTAGATATTCTTTCTCAACTAATCTCCCATCAGCAGGAGAAGATCAAAGCCCAAAGATTGATCACCGAAATCGAGACATTTGTCCTAGATGCAACCAAAAAAATCTCTGGCGGTGAAATACTCACTCTCTTCAACGCATTAAGCGATACCGCTAAGGAATATATGCGAGGGCGTGTTTGGAAAAGAGATGGCGGCAACAAAAACCCTCACTTTGGAGGGCCGGGATATGGAACGCGTACAATTGAAAAAGACCCTTATACCCTTTATGTAGGCAACTCTGACGCTCCGATCAATGTCAATGCTATAATAGCCGAAATCAAAAATGCAGACTCTATTTTGCTGCAAGACCTCGAAGCGCACAAGGTCATTCCTGAAGACCCGATCGATGTTTCTAGCTCCACCCTCCAAAGAGACCCAAACCTCAAAGATTGGCTGCCTAAAAATTTAAGAGTGACACATGTGACGGCCGAATTGTCAGGGGTTGCTACCATTGGCGGTTTAGCTTCCGCCGTGGAAGGAATGGTCCGAGCTTTTGGCACTAAAGATGCTCGCGTCGTCATGCCTTTATATCGCGGGAGCCCAATTTCCAATGAAATTTTTAAATCCTTAAAACCCAAGCCGGAATATAACGTCACAGTCAATCGGGAAACACATCGTGTGTTCAAAGCCGACGTAAAAGGAATAAAAGTTTACTTTATCGACGACCCTGCGCTTTTTTATGTTCCGCCAAAACCAAAAGATGGGACCGCTGGAAATTTTTATCACGGCAATCCCAATGATGATGATCATACGAAATTTATGACAGTCAAACGCCGCTGGGCAGTTTTCCCAAGCGCCGCGGCGGAAGTTGTTAACAAGTTTTATAACAAGAAAAATCCGTTCCAACTCGTCCATTGTCATGACGCACAAACAGCGCTGGTTCCTAAATTCTTAGCTATGCGCCCTCGTCATGTCGACCACCCCCCTTATTATGGATGGAGAAGAGGAGAAACTCCTGCGACCGTATTCACGTTCCACAACGTCAATGACCCGAATTGTTATGATAATCCTGAGGCCTGCGAAATTCTCAAGCAGCATGGGCTTCCTGGAACTAGTATTAATCCGATCGTAGAAGGTCTTGACGTTGCCGATGTGTCGAATACAGTTTCTAACGAGTATTCCAAAAACGTACAAACCAAGACTTACGGAAATGGGATGGACCCCGCCTTTAAAAAAGCCGGTTTAGATGACCGCTTTTTCGGGATCGTCAATGGCAATAGCAATGGATGGGATCCTACGCAAGATGAACAATTGCGCACATGGGTATCTGTACAAGGACCCACTCAAGGAACCGTCCCCGACTTAAGATATGGCCCTGATTCGCCAGACCTGGCTGAAAAGATCAAAACCATCCAGCGCGAACTGTGCGCGTATTTGAAGAGTTTGCCTCGCGATGATGATGCGTATGCGGACCTAGATCCTGAAAAACCGATTGAATTATATGTCGGCCGTTTTGATTGGAATCAAAAAGGGGTAGATAAATTCAAGATGATCATGGAAGAAACACTTAAGAATGGCGGTCAGTTTGTCTGCGTGGGCGTTGAAGCTGGAGAACCAGGCTCTCCTTCCTATGAAATGCTTAAAGATTTGAAAAATTTTGCAAAAGCCCACAACAATAAAGGCATTTTGGTTCTTGAGGACTCCAGAGTTAATGGACGTTTAAAATACCAACAAAACAAGTTTGGAAGCCTTCTTCGCGCTGCTTGTGCGCTTGCCATTTTCCCATCCTTCTTTGAACCTTGCGGTCTTGTGCAAGGCGAGCTCATGAAATATGGTAAAAAAGTGATCGCAACGAAAACAGGCGGTTTTGTCGACACGATTAAAACGGAAGGACCCGATGCCAATGGCTATCTCTTTAACCGTCATGAAAACTGGTGGTTCAATGAGGCACAGGACAAGGACATCAGAGACACGATTCGAATAGCGCTCAAATATGCAAACGACATGCAGTATGCCCTCTATCACAGAGATGCCAACGCTCAAAAACCTTACCTTGATTTAATGCGCACAACCATGCGCAATGAACTCAATTCAACATGGGAAAAAACATACGATGGCTCATTAAGCCCAATCGGGAACTACTATCTTCTCTATGCCAAAGCATTCCAGAATAGGAAACAACACCGCGGCCTGCTAGATGCCAACCTCAAGACTTATAAAGTCTAACCAAATGGCAAGGACACAATGATCCTTGCCATTTTTTTTAAATTCGTTATCCTTAGGAATAACTCTTAAGGGTTTTCTCACATGTCGATCGCTTGGATCTTTCTTTTGCTCGCTGGATTCTTTGAAATCTGTTTCACTATCGCGTTGAAATTCAGCCAAGGCTTCTCGCGTGTGATCCCCAGCATCATCACCGTCATCTTCATCGTCTTGAGCTTTTTTTCAGTCTCCCAAGCGATGAAGAGCATTCCTATCGGTACCGCCTACGCCGTTTGGGCGGGCATTGGCGCCGCAGGAACTGTGGTATGCGGCATCATCTTCTTCGGCGATTCCTATCACATCATTCGACTCATCTCGATCTTTCTCATCATCATCGGCATCATCGGCCTCAAACTCGCCCACGTCGACTAATAACATGGATGAACCCAGGCCTTAAGGCCTGGGATTATTATGGCGATTTGGGAGGGGTTTCGCACCCCTCCCAAATGTCAATTTTTGAAATACCCGGCCCTTAAGGGCCGGGTTTCCGCCGGAGGACGGATAAAAAAAATTTGGTCTGAATGTGGTTGTTTTACTGGTGAGAATTTAAATAAAAAAACTGAAATTCATAGAGATTTTTATAGACAAATCCCAGATTTGGCGCGTGAGGATTAAATGCAGCTCCTTTGTTGATCAAGAGCCTTGCATTTTCAAACTGTCCATGATTCACAGCAGCTTGCAAAGGTGTCTGACCGCTTCGATCGCGATGATTGACATCAGCGCCGTGTTCGATCAACAATTGGGCTACCTCCTCGTGCCCATTAGTTAAGGCTAGCTGTAATGGACGATGACCATTGCGAGAATCGTCATTGACGGAGGCTCCAGCTGCCAAAGCTTCCTTGACCTGTTCGACCAATTGCTTGCCCTTGCCATCCGCAATCAATGCACCAAGAGAAATTGGCGCAGGTTTTAAATATTCCAAGCCTTCCACATACCCTAAAAAGAACTGCTTGCTCCACAAGTCAAGAGTTTCCTGTTCTTCCTGAGAGATAAATGGACGTACATCTTCTTTTAACGACTTCCAATCGATGGACTCAACGATCTCGGCCAATTGTTGCTGCAGCCATGAAAGTGTTACTTTTTGAGGAGATTTCATAAGGCAATTTCCCAGAAGAGACTCATTAAGCGGCCATTGATTAAAGACATACCAGGTAAAATCATACCAGTGACGCCCCTTTTCTTTTTCCCGATCAAATAGAGCTGCAACTTTACTTGCAAATAAGCTGCCCTGATCGAGCATAGTAATGGGAAATGCGTGTGGGAATTCCATGTTCTTTGATTCGAAATGAGCTCCTTGAGGAGGATGTGTATCGACCTCGAATTTAATTGATAACTTTTTATTGTCATTAAATGCGCGCGAATGAGTCAAAATCAGTATTTTTCCTATGGAATCTTTTTTCAAAAAGGCTCGTTTTTTTTTGGCGTTAATATTGGATCGATCTTCAATGACCATATCGAAAGCATAAGCTTTAAATTCTGCCTGCACAGCCCGAAGATACGGTTGCCAGGCAAAGTCAGGACAGGGCTGAAGCGTCCAAAAATCCAGATCCTCTGAAAAACGTTTGAGACCATAGGCAATTCGCAAACAAGAACCGCCAATGAATGAGGCTTGTTTGAAAAAATCTGTTCGCGCTAGACCACAAAGGGCAATCTCTTGAGCAATTTCTCGTAAAGCATTTTCCTCTTCTTGTTTGGTCCGAGGTTTGTATTTTCTCAACTTATCTTCAATGATTTTTATATCCATTTGTTTTCCTTAAGAATCATTTGGGCAAAACGCTGTATTCGTGGGCTATGATAATATCGAGCAATTTCTTCGAGAGTCTCTTTATCAGCTGCTTCAATTTTGGCCTCGTCTAATCGCAAATCGTCTATGACTTCAGCAAATGTCTTCCATTTTTTTCGGCGTGCATACATGTAGTCTGCCAAAGCTTTCCAGGGATGTGCAATGAGGTAATGACTACCGCCATTGCCCTTGAGTTCGACCCCCATAAAAAATTGGTCTTGAGGCGTATGTTCGTAGTTGAACATGCCAATCGGAGTTCGTATAGAGACACTTCTTTTTGCGCTGGCGCTCGTCGTTGTATTAACGGTTTCAGGAATCCATCCATGATAGGATAAAGCAGTTTCGAAACTAATGTAGGATGGCCCATAAAGTTGTTGGGCAATTTCAAAGCTATCTATCAGTGAAGAATCTTTTTTTTCGATGAGATAAAGCCCCCTTCTCAAGCGAGTAAGCAGCCCTTTTTGTAAAGCTCGCTTAACCCAGGAATAACGACGGTCTTCACTGCCGCCGAGCATGATGGCAAGCGTCGTGTCGTGAATGTAAGGTTTTGGGTAATCTAAATGCATTCTTCTCCACAAACTGTCATTTATTGACAGTTTCTAGCTTAAAAATAACATTTCCCCTAATTTATTGCAAGAAACTGTCAAAAAATGACAGTTTCTTGCAATAAATTGCCTGCAAAAAAACCACATCTAATTAATTATTAGAAACTTAAGTATTTCTTATCAAAATCCACCTTTATGAATTCTGATCAAATACCGTCTCTGGAAGAGGCGGTAAAAGGAAGACTAACGGAAAATGTTAAAAAAATTTGAAATTTGGGCGTCCTTTTATACTTGGCGGAATCCACTTTGCAAACATCGATTCTGCTAAGCATATGGTTATTTTGATGGTAGGCATCGCCCTCCTTTGACAAGCGGCTTCGCCGTTTCGTCACTCGGGCCGGTTCGCGACACAAGCAGTTGTGTCGCTTCTTCCATTAAATAAAAAAGGAGCCCGGGAGGGCTCCTTTTGGATTTAATCGGAAGAGGTAGGATTCCCCTCGTGCGTGCGGCTTCGCCGTCTCGTCCCTCGGGCCGGTTCGCGCGCTGCATCGCGCTCACTTCGAATCCTAACGCGAGCCACGCAGGTGGCTCGCTCCTCTTCGGATTAAATAAAAAAGGAGCCCGGGAGGGCTCCTTTTGGATTTAATCGGAAGAGGTAGGATTCC
The DNA here is from genome assembly GCA_963698815.1 of uncultured Verrucomicrobiae bacterium. GTDB lineage: Bacteria > Chlamydiota > Chlamydiia > Chlamydiales > Rhabdochlamydiaceae > CAJCIW01. Next base: position 76,351 of record CAVOSF010000006.1, on the reverse strand, counting down.
CCTCGTGCGTGCGGCTTCGCCGTCTCGTCCCTCGGGCCGGTTCGCGCGCTGCATCGCGCTCACTTCGAATCCTAACGCGAGCCACGCAGGTGGCTCGCTCCTCTTCGGATTAAATAAAAAAGGAGCCCGGGAGGGCTCCTTTTGGATTTAATCGGAAGAGGTAGGATTCCCCTCGTGCGTGCGGCTTCGCCGTCTCGTCCCTCGGGCCGGTTCGCGCGCTGCATCGCGCTCACTTCGAATCCTAACGCGAGCCACGCAGGTGGCTCGCTCCTCTTCGGATTAAATAAAAAAGGAGCCCGGGAGGGCTCCTTTTGGATTTAATCGGAAGAGGTAGGATTCGAACCCACGGTCGGTTGCCCGACTTCTGTTTTCAAGACAGCCGCAATAGGCCACTCTGCCACTCTTCCATAATGAGATGGGAAAATTATATCAGCCGATGTTTAAAAGTTCAAGCAGAACTGAGTCAAGAAAGCGCATATCGTTTTCGGTGAACATGCGGATATCTTTGATGCCATAGCGGAGCATGGCCAGGCGCTCGATGCCCATTCCCCAGGCGTAGCCGCTGTATTCTTCGGGATCGATGCCGCCGTTTTTCAGGACTTCGGGATGGACCATGCCGGCGCCGCAGATTTCGAGCCAGCCGGACTGTTTGCAGAGGCGGCAGCCTTTGCCGTTGCAGGAGGTGCAGGCGACGTCGACTTCGAGGCCGGGCTCGACGAAGGGGAAGTAGCTGGGGCGGAAACGGGTTTTCACTTTGGTGTGGAACAATTTGCTCCAAAATTCGTCCATGGTGGCGAAGAGGTCGGCAAAGGAGACGTTTTTATCGATGTAAAGGCCTTCGACTTGGTGGAAGAAGACGTGGGAGCGGCTGCTGATGGTCTCATTGCGGTAGACTGTGCCGGGGGCGATGATGCGGATGGGCGGTTTATGGTTTTCCATCACGCGGAGCTGGGTGTTGGAGGTATGGGAGCGGAGGAGCATCTCTTTGGTGATGTAAAAGGTGTCCTGCATATCGCGGGCGGGATGGTCGGGAGGAAAGTTCAGTCCCTCGTAATTGTAATAATCGCTATCGATGTCGGGGCCGTATTGGACGGAAAAGCCCATGCCGATCGAGGATCTGCGATGACTTCATCGAGGATTTGATTGATGGGGTGTTCTCTGCCGAGATAGCGGCGGCGGCCGGGCAGTGTGACGTCGATTTTTTCTTCGGTCGAGGCGCTTGGCTTGTTCGACTTGAGAAAAACTCGTGAGCGCCTGTTCGCAGAGGCTGGCAGATCTCTTCTTTGAGTTCATTGATCTGCTGGCCGACGATGGGGCGCATTTCATGCGGCGTGTCGCGCAAGTGCTGCATCAGGTCTTGGATGGGGCCTTTTTTGCCTAGATATTTGACTTTGAGCTGTTCGACTTCTTTGCTATGCTGAACTTGGCTGAGTTCGTCTTGGAATTGTTTGCGGAGGGAAGAGACTTGCTCTTGCATGGAAAGAACCTCGAGAAGAAGACCTGCACTTCTCTTTAACGAGAAGTGCAGGATAAGTTTAAGCGAGCGCTTGTTTTGCAGCTCCGGCGACAGCAGCGAAGCTGCTTGGGTCGCGCAGGGCCATATCGGAAAGCATTTTGCGGTTTAGACCGCAGCCTGCTTTCTTCAGACCGGAAATGAGCTTGCTATAAGAGAGCCCGTTGATCTTTGCGCCGACTCCAATGCGGATGATCCAAAGACGCTTGAAATCTCTTTTCTTCTGTTTGCGGTGGCGGTAATTGAATGCCATGGCGGACATCACGGCGTCCGAGGACAAACGGAGGTGATTCTTTCGATCACCGACAAATCCTTTTGCCTGTTTGAGAAGCCTTTTGCGTTTGCGATTGGCAGCCACTGCGTTGGTGACTCTAACCATTGTAATTCTCCAAATTAATTATTTAATCTAACCCACTAACATCATGCGGGAATACATTTTTACTTGTCCTTTGTCGACCAAAGCGTCTTTTCTGAGACGGCGTTTGCGTTTCGCTGACTTTTTTGGTCAAAATGTGGCGGCGGCCAGGATGGCGGCGGACTAGTTTGCCCGTTCCAGTCACTTTAAATCTTGCAGCCACGGCTTTATTGGATTTCATTTTTGGCACGGTTACTTTTCTCCGATTATATCTTTTCGCCATTTGCTGGTTTTTTCTTTGCTCCGGGGGCCAACACGACCGATAAATTGCGGCCCAGCATTTTTGCCGGCGATTCTGGAGTCGCGATATCGGACAAATCTTCGCATATGCGTTGAACGACGCGCTGTCCAAACTCTGGGTGGAGCCATTTCCCGGCCGCGGAAGACACAAGTCAGTCTGACTTTGTTTCCTTTAGCGATAAACTCCCGCGCATGCTTCATCTTGGTCACGAGATCATGTTCATCCGTATTCGGCTTGATCTTGATCTCTTTGACTTTGACCTGATGCTGCGATTTTTTTTGCTCTTTTTCTTTCTTCGTCAGCTGATAACGGTACTTGCCGAAATCGATGATTTTACACACCGGAGGTTCTGCCGATGGCGCAATCTCGACTAGGTCCAGACCAGCTGCTTCTGCTTTGGCTAATGCTTCCGCTAATGTTAATACTCCAACTTGACCGCCATCTTTATCGATGACGCGCACTTTTGGGGCTCGGATTTCTCTATTAATTCTTAAATTCAGAGTTTCCACTCCTCATTTCCTTTTTCAGTTTCGTACAAAACTCGTCCAAGGACATATCTGCTCTTCATTTTCCCGTAGGCGCGTATCGTGAGGGTCCTCGCTTTCTCTTCTCGTTCGCCGAGCAAAAGAACATAAGGCACTTTCTCGACCATGGCGCTGATAAAGACGCGTCTTCAACTTTTCTTCACTATTTCTCCACTGCTGCTCGAAGCCCTTGAGCTTTCAATACAGCACAAACTTCGGCGGCGTAAGGATCTGTTTTGCGGTTTGCAACCAAGATCCGTCACCTGCTGCGGCGCTAGCCAAAGTGGAAGCCTGCCTCCCCTTTTCTCCAGCAACAGCGCACATGTCCTTTCCAGCGAACCAAACACGGAAAGGGCCAGAATGCAAGTGCTGCCTTCCGGCATGCTTAAAAAAGGCCCAGTCCACTGCCTCCCTAATGAATCAGACAACCTGAGATCGATGCTTGCTAAGATCCCTGGCCGAACTTCTTTTTCAAAGGCGAAGCGAACTCCGATGTTCTCCAACGCCTGCTGGAAAAGCGGCCCCCTTTTGGGCGCCAGCGCTCGAAACTGATAAGACAATTTCGAACTCAAAACCCAGAATTTTAGGGATTTTAAGGATGAAACGCAAGGACGAAATCGTTTCTTCTAAAAGTTTCTCCTCATCACAAAATAGATGGGCGCGATCGCCAAAAAAAACTTTTGGGGATAAAAGACCGAGGCTGGGATCGTAAAATTCTTCGTTAGGAATTGAGGTCATTTCAGCAATTTTAGGAGTGCCAAAACGAGAAAAATAGGCGAGGTGATTGTTGAGAATTTTCTCCTCAAAGGGCGTAGAAATAATATTAAAATTTTGTTTCTCAACTTCATGGCGCCACAATTGGATCAGTTGATGGCGGAGAAATTCTCCATTAGGACGCCACATCCATGAACCATCGATGGGTTCGCATAGGGCCATTTCCGAAGCGAGTTTGATGTGAGACTGCGATGAGGGCAGCGGCAGTTTGGAGATTTCCTTCAAAGTTTCTTTATCGAATGATGCAGCCCCGACCATGCGGATGGTTTTGCGACCCGGTGAAGCTTCCAAAATTTTAAAGAAAGGGATGGAGAGCTCTTCCAAAGCCGGCTCGGGACAATAAGCGATAAAATCGCCGATCTGGAGCATTGGGACTGTCGCCCGCTGGATCTGCATCAGCCTCTCGGCAGCAATTTCTTGCTTGCGGTGCTGCATGAGCGCAGCCGCATTAGAGGGCATCATTTCCATAGACCGGACAGCCCTTTTTTCTCTGAGGGTCAAACGCATCCGTTCTTCGATCAACGGAATAAAATCGGATTTGAACGCAAAGGGGAAAACGAAATCGTAGTAAAAATATTTAGAGGTTCCTCGTCCGTCAACCAGAAGGGCCCCGGGAAATAACTCAACAACAGCAGTTGCCAAAAGCACTGCAGCGGTCTGGTTGAGTGATGTTAAAGATGTTTCTACGGAAATACCCATGAATACTTGGGATATAGCTGACTCGAACAGCTGACCTCCACGATGTCAACGTGGCGCTCTAACCAACTGAGCTAATACCCCGATAAAACTTCAAATTTTAGATGGGAATGATAACCTCAGTATGAGTTCCTCGCAAGGAAAAACATTAATTTAATCTGTAGTGGCAGCCGATCGAATGGCGGTTGCGCAGGGCCCCTTGCGTGATGAGCAGTGCCGTCTGAACCCCATTGCGCAATCCCAGCAATTCCGGGGTGAGACGGCAGCTGTCGTAAAACGATTCGATCTCCCACTTTAATTCCATGAGCATCTTATAAGCGCGGCCGAGGCGCGCCTGATCGCGCACAAGCCCGACGTAATTCCACATCGTCTGTTTGATCGTCATCCAATCTTGCTGGATCAGGGCATTATCTGCGGCCCCCTCACTCATGACCCACGGATCGATAGGCGGGAAATAATCTTCCTTTTTCATTCCCTGCATCAAATCATCAGCGCACAATTTTCCCCACACCAGCCCCTCTAAAAGCGACGTCGAAGCAAGGCGGTTTGCTCCATGCAGTCCCGTACAAGCAACCTCGCCGATGGCGCGCAAGCGCCGGATCGTCGTCCGGCTTTTCGCATCGACGGCAATCCCGCCGCACGAGTAATGCGCAGCAGGAACCACTGGCAACGGTTCTTTGGTCAGATCAAATCCTTTGCCTAAACAGTGCTGATAAATATGGGAAAAGCGGTGTTGCAAAAACTGAGAGTCGCGATGCGCGATATCGAGCCATAAATGCTGCGATTCGCTTTGGAGCATTTGCTGATAGATCGCGCGAGCTGCCACATCGCGCGGGGCTAAGGAACCCTTTTCGTGGTGATTGTGCATGAACGGCTGGAAATCGCTTGTCAGCAGCTCTGCCCCTTCACCCCGCAGCGCTTCGCTGAGCAAAAATCGGCGTTCGAAGGGAAGATAAAGAGCTGTCGGATGAAATTGAATATACTCCATGTTCATGATCCGCGCTCCTGCGCGATAGGCCATCGCAACGCCGTCTCCCCGCGCTTCCTTGGGGTTGGTCGTATGCAGAAAAACTTCGCCCAATCCCCCCGTCGCCAAGACCGTCTCTTTAGCAAAATAAACCTCGATCGAACGGTGGAAGTTGTCCATAACATAAGCGCCGACGCACGTCGAGGGAGCATAAATGTCGGTCAAGTTTTTGGAATGGTGGGAAAGGGTGATCAAATCCACCGCTGTGTGGTTCGGTTTGAACACAATACGGCAAGAATTTTTCACAGCCTCCAGCAGAACATCCATAATCGCTTTGCCGGTCTGATCGCGGTGATAGATGATGCGGGAAATAGAATGCGCCCCTTCGGAGGTCGTATGCAGCATCCGATTTTTATCGCGGTCGAAAGGCACAGAGTATTTATCGATGAGCAACTCTTGCACAAGCTTCGGGCCCCATTGGACCAATAGATCGACTGCCTCCGGATTGCAGAGCCCGGCCCCTGCCCGAAGAATATCTTCCTTCAACAGCTCTTCAGAATCATCGGCGCCGCGGAAGATAATCCCTCCTTGGGCGAATTGGGAATTCGATTCCATTCCCGTCTTCCCCGACCCCAGCACGCATACGCTCGCCCCTCTTTCCGCAAGCTCAAGCGCCGCGATACATCCGGCCATTCCACAGCCAATGATCAGAACGTCTGATTCCATATATTTTTTGTTTATTTTTCAGATACTAGGAATAATGCTATGCTATGGAGCCCATGCAAATAAAGAAAAATAAACGCCATTTCCCGATTTTTGATTCCCATCTCGACCTTGCCCACCATTATTGGGAAAGGCTGCTGGGACCTGGCGATTGGGCCATCGATGCGACGTGCGGCAATGGCTACGATACCCTCAAACTTGCACAGATCCTTCGGGAAGGAGGCGTGATTGGGATCGACGTCCAGCAGGAGGCCATTAATAAGACGGAGGCTCTTTTAATATCACACGAAAATAGAGCGCAGGTCCACCTTTTCTGCCAATCCCACACCCAATTTCCCTCGCTTGCCCAAGAAAACCCGATCAAGCTCATCGTTTACAATTTGGGATACCTACCCAAAGGCAATAAACAGATTACGACAATGACCTCGAGTACATTAGAAAGCGTGAGAAATGCTTTAGACCTCGTCATTGCAGGCGGCGTTGTGTGCATCACCTGTTACCCCGGGCATGAAGAAGGCCGTAAAGAAGAGCAAACCCTCTTGCAAGAAATCGCCGCGCTCCCCTCACCGATCTGGAATGTTTGCTATCATACATTTCCTAACCGTAACTCTGCAGCCTCTCTCATTTTGCTTCAGAAATTATTTTAACCATTCGTTTTTAATAGATGGAGATTTAAAATAGACATCAAAAAAAATAAATCCATTTAAAAAAACCAACGAAATGAGGGAAATATGGCATCGCCAGTATTACAAATACTAACCCAAGCACAAGCGTTTCAACAACAATTTGCAGCAGCAAGGAAAAATCTCAATCGCATGGCCCCTTCGGCTCAAGAGGATGTACCTGCACAGCTGAAAGTTGATACTGAAAATTTCTTAGCCTTGCAAGAAAAAGTAGAAACATTTCTTCGTCAACATGGCACAATTCCTGGAGCAAGGCAAGATCAATTCGAAGCAGTCTGTACTGCACTCAACGCTGCAGCTGCGGATTTAGACATCATTCAAATTAATGGTAAAACCGCAGCTCAATACGGGGAAATCGCTGCAAAAGTGGATGCTCTTTACAATGCTTCTCCTGTCAATCAAAGCCAAGTCGCAACATTGGAAAGGAAAATTAATGAGTTAACAAAGAATCGCTACCTCAACCAGGGAAATAGAGAAGCGTATGAAGTGTTGAGTGCAGCTCTGCAGACCTATCATAATCAACCCATTACTCCCTCGTCAGTCTTTGCTCCCGATGCAGACAGAAGAGGGACAATAGGGGCCACTGACGTAGCATTTGATGTTTCTTTATTCCTCGATCAATATAAAGAGCTCAAACAAAAACTGTGCCAAGACCCTATCAAAGACTTCGAGACAGTTTTGCCCTATTATCGCGAACTCAAAAAATATTCGCTTTCCCTCCCCGCTTATGCCTCACAAGAAGTAGGCCAAACTATTGCGGCCAAGTTGCAAGAAACGGAAAACTTTTTGAAACAATGTATTGATACCCAATCGAGCAAAGAACAAGAGCAAGTGCAGAAGGCCGAAGCTCAAGCAGAGAAAGAGAAGGCGGAAGCCGAAAAAGTGAAAGTTCTGACGGATTGCCACTCAGAAATTGTTACGTTGGCCGCAGGCAATGGTGGCGTCCTAGATCTCAGCCAAGTTAATACTGCATACGCAAAGCTTCAAAACGAAGATAAAGAAAAATTTATTATCTCGCTTAGAGGTGTCCTCAAGATAAATATATCCTTTGCACACCAATCTAAGCCCATCGCAGACATTCCGGGCACATGGCAGCAGAAAAAAGAAGCTATGCAGAATATGATTCCTCCTGCAACTCAAACGACTGCAGCAAACCTTGATCTGAAAGGACCTTCCATGACCGCGAAGTTCAACGAAGTCAAGAACATGCAGCTTCCTCCAGCACAGATCCCAGCTGCACCGCTCAGGCAGAAAGCTCCTCAACAGTATTTTAATCCAAGCTCACAACCCCATTTTCCAGCATACCCACCTCGTCCTTCTGAACCACCTCCGCAACCACCCTTCTCTACGAGAACAACTGAATTCCCAACAGGAATGTATTTGCCAGATGAGATAGATATCAGTGAGTTATATTTAGAAGATGTAATTCCATCTTCTTCGGCCGAAGTGAAAGCGGATATTGACTACAGCATGGAGGTCATCCATAAATTGCAAGCCTTGGCGGTATCTTTAGAGGAAAATGGAAGCTCTTATTCTCTTAAAGAGGTATGCACGGCTCTTCAAATCATGGAATCTGAAGGGCACAAATGCACCTTTAGGATCACAGATAAAAAAGTGCGCCTGATTGCCGACCGGCCCTGCTATCATCTCTTTCTCATCCACAAAAATGAAACTCCAGATAAACTTATCGATGATCCCCAATACGGCAATAAAGCATTTGGGGGCATATACCCTGCAACGAACGAAGAACGCAGACGCTCTGTCCAACGCACTATTGTCGAGCTGGTATTAGAAAATCTGGTGGATGCTATCAATTTTGGGAGCAACAAGGATGCGATCGAGAAGAAACTGAAGATATTGGACGACCTCAAATTAGATGCCAAAGATTGTCCACAAGAAAAAAATATCTCTCATCTTTTGGCCGAGTTCTTCTATGAAACTCATAAACAAAATCGCAAATTCGACACTACTTTGATCGATCCGGATGATGCTCAGTTTAATTATAATTTCGGACGAGTCGCATTCTCCAAATCGATGCAAGGCATCGAACCTCCCATCAAAATTTCGGCGATCTATCAGGTCCGCAACGCTTTGAAAACAGCCTGGAAAGTAGAGTAGCACCCAAAAAAAGCCATGTCCAAAGGGCATGGCTTTTTTTCATTCCCGAGTTGACAGTTTTTTTTTGAGTCTATAAAATCACTCTCTTTATTTTTTTAGGGAGAAAATTTTATGGCAGTACAGTCATTAGGTTATTGGGGATATACCTATTCTAGCGGTAAGCCTTATTTGGGTCCAATGCCGAGCGCCGATAAAAGAAAAGCGTCAACCCTCGATTCATTGGCTCCACAAGAAAAGCTTTTCTTGTCATTCGAAAAAGGAAAAATTCTCAAAAAAATTGGTTGGGGTAAGGATATCATACAACTCCCCTCTAGTTGCTCCGGGATTGAGGAAAAGCAAGAACAATTCCGAGCATGGTTACGGAAGAATCACCCTTCTCAACAATTCTCCGATGAAGAACTCGATGTGGCAATGATCGTCATGTCGATTTGGATGAAAACGAAAGAATTCTGCAAAGTCCATTTAAAAGCAAAAACTGCTGAAGATGAAAAGCGGCGCCAAGCGGAAGCAGATCAGAAGATTTTCACTGGAAAAGCCGCCTTCACATCGAGGCAAGCCGTGATCCTGCTCAATACCATTATCGAATTCGAACGTTCGGAATCGGGGAATACTTGTCTTAATGTCATTCTGGGCGAAGCGTATGATGATTTTTAAGGAGATAACTTGATGACCCAAGCATTGCACCTTTGGGCTTATACTAATACACGCGGGGAATTGTATTTGGATCGACCAACGGCTCTTCCCTCGGAAAGAAAAGCATCTATTCTTGATTCATTTACTTTGCTGGAAAAATTGTATCTGTTGTTCCAAAAAGATCGTATTCACAACAGTGTTAAAGCAGGAAGAGATATCACATACCTCCCTGCTGTTTCAGCAGACAATATGGAGAAACAAAAAGATTTTTATGTATGGGTTAACCAAAATTACCCTTCTCAACGTTTCGCTGCTAGAGAACTCGATTTGATGAAGATCATCCCCTCGATTTGGTCGAAAACGAAAAAATTCTGCGAGGGCCGCTGCGATTCAAAAGAAATTGTGGATGAAAAACGACGACAAAAACAAGCAGATGGATTTATCGCAAGACTGCGGTGGTATACCGGAAACGCCTTCACAACGAGGCAAAGCGCGGTTCTATTCAATGCCATCAACGAAATCGAACAGTCCTCGAACTCAAATATTTAACGACAATCATAAAAGTTTTTAGTTTACAATATTTGACGTAAACTGTTATCTCTTTGGGAAATGACTTAGCCTCTTTTTACGACCTCTCACATGAGAGGCCGCTTTGTCATCTAAAAATTTGACAATTTTTTATTTTAAATGTTAAAGCATTTTTTTATAATTAATTATAGGAATTGAAAGTTATATGCATATGATATACAATACAACTAAGGCGAATTATAGGCCTTAATAATCTAATACATATAATAAGAAGATAAAATATATGAGATCTAACGAAATTAATCAGTTTCAGCCGGATCTCGATGGCTGCAACGCAGAGGTGCAGACCATTGAAGGGGAAATTGCGCATGCGTCATATTTCCCCAAAAAAGTACCAATATCTTATGTAAAAAGCTCAATGCCGCCTCGCAAAAATCTGCAAGATTTGGAGAAGACTTCAGATGTATTTGCCAAAGCCCAGACCGAATATCTCAAGGAAAAGGTTGTCACCCTTTCTAGAGATTTGGTCGATCGCCTTGTGGAAAAAGAAGTGACGCAAATCCAGAAGGAATCACTCTCCCTTAAAAGAGGGAATGTGACCCCTAAGGAGCTGATCAAAATGCTGGAAACGCATATCCACCAATTAGAGGAAAATCATAAGACCTCGATCCCTCATCGCCGGATCATCGCAGATGCCAAGCAGGCGCTTGTTGGAGGCCAAGGCCAAGCTCGAAGGCAAGCCAGTGACCACACTTTGAATGGCTGGCTAAACAGCAAAATTCGTGCGGTTTGTCGAAGAGATCGAATTGATGCCGGGCGAAGTGGAAGAATTATTTGATATCGCCAAGGCGGTCTACGATCGCGATTTTCGGCAGGCCAAAATGCGCTACAATATATTGCCCGAAGACCATAAACGGCGTTTTCAAAAGCATATGCAGAACCTAATCGGCACAGCCTTTTGACGATCCTGTTGGAAACCATCCAGGCGTTGATCGCAACTGTCAACGAATTGGTGGAAAACGGAGAATCCTACCCGACAAGCCGAGACAGATCGATCAGCTATTTTTAGGATTGTCTCAAGTGACTGCAGAGGAAAGAACTCCGTGATCAGCCAAAGAGTCTTTTGGGGCATAGAATTCCGCAGATGGCCGCTTTGGCATCTGCCATGATGTAAAAGCTTCCGCAAATGACGAGGATTTCGCCTTGAGCTAATGCTTTTGCATACGCTATCTCGCACTCCCTCTTGAATAGAGGGATGGGAGCCGTGAAGAGGGTGGGATCCTTATTTTTCAGGACGTTTGAAGCTCTTCAATGTCGCAGCTGCGCGAAGAGTCGGCGCCTGGACGAGATGGATATGCGCTGCCACATCGGCGATCAAGTCCAAGCATTGATCATATTCCTTATCTTTGAAAATCCCACGAGAAAGCGGAATTGCGACCTGAGGAAAAAAAGTGTGCAAGGCCTGCAGCAGATAGAAAATTGCTTCGGGGTTGTGCGCGACATCGAAAATCACTTCCCCTATCTTTTCAAATCGGCAGGGCGGACGGACATGCTAAAGCTTCATCCGATCGCCTGGGGTTGAGATCGTAAAATAAGGGAGCGAGATGCTCTAATGCCAGCTTGGCCGATCGCGCTGATTTCCTCATCGTAAAAATAGCTGATCTTTTTGGAGACAAAAACGGGGACAGTTGCAATTCTTTGGCCCGCTTGTGAATGGCCTGAAAGCGTGCTTTGGGGCCCAAGAATGACAGGAACTTTTTCTTTGATGATCCCCGCTTTTTCAGAGGCGATCTGTTCCATACTCATCGCCTAAAATTTGGGCATGTTCGCGGCTGATCGAAGTGATGACAGCCAACAACGGGCTAATGATATTTGTCGCATCGAGTCTTCCGCCAAGTCCCGTTTCAATCACAGCGACATCGACTTCTCTTTCGCGAAAGTAATCAAATGCCAGAAAGGTCGTCATTTCAAAAAATGTCGCATTGAGCTCCGTTCATCGATGAATAGATCTTCTGCATTCCTAGAACAACTTCTTCTTCAGAAATCATTCTGCCATTGACGGTGATCCTTTCGCGGAAAGAAAAAAGATGGGGCGAGGTGTAAAGGCCGACGCGATAGCCCGACAGTTCAAGCGCCTTTGGCAATTTTTGTCGTGACAGAGCCTTTGCCATTGCTGCCCGCGACATGGATCGTGGGATAGAGAGGCTGTTGGAAAGGCAAGCGCTGATCCAATGTCTTGCGCATTGTCAAGTCCGCATGGGCCCTCCCGAAGAAGGGACTCTGAATAAGTCGTTCAATGTGTCTCTGAGTAACTTACCATTTAAACCAAATGCTGGAAGATCTTGTGGAAATTCTCTTCGTCGACCCAAGAGCAGCCGAGCTGAATATACTCTTTTGAGCTGCCGTGAAAATCGGACCCGCCGCTCATCAGCCATCCCCTTTCTTTGGCGATTTTGATCCATCGATTTTCTTGTTCCGGAGGAAATTTCGCATAATGGCATTCTATCCCATCAAAGGGTAATTTGAGTAGTTCTTTGATTTTTCGGGCATGCTCCAAAAGATGGGGATGGGCGATAAACGCTTTGCCTCTTGGCCTTGATGAATGATCTCGATTGTTTCTTCGAGCGAGACTCCTTCGCCGGGATCATAGCAAGGCTTGCCGTCGCCGATGTAGCGATTGAACGCTTCTTTGATCGAGCTGACATAGCCTTTTTCCACCATGAGCTGGGCAATGTGCGGCCGTGCCGACCGTTCTCTCACCCATGGGCAAGCAATTCTTCTTCTAAAATCGGCATGCCGAGGCGGCTCAATTTTTCCAAGATCGCTTTATTGCGCTCTGTGCGTCGCTGTTGATGGCGGCCGCAAAGCTTTACGATGGCAGGACTTTTCAGATCGAAATCATAACCGAAGACATGGACGCTCATCGTCCGAAAAATGGAGGAAAATTCCACGCCGGTTCCCAGGAGGATACCGAGTTCTTTGGCAATGGCGGGCGCTTGAGAATATGCTTCGATGGTATCGTGATCGGTGATCGAAATGCCCGAAAGACCGATTTCTTTGGCATGGCGCAGGAGTTCGTTCGGGCGTCATCGTCCCATCGCTAAAAGGTCGTATGGCAATGCAGATCAGCGCGGAACATCATCCCCCATGAAACGAATCACGGATTCCATCTCCAGATCGACACCCGTCTTCTCTTTGACCGTTCTTTTGACCTCTTCAGCAAGCTCGAGGATGTCTTTTGTTGTCGCGCCGCCTTTATTGACGATGAAATTGGCGTGCATAGTCGAGACTTCCGCCCCTCCGATCCGCTTGCCTTTGAGTCCGCATTGTTGGATCAGGGCTCCTGCAGAATGAGATTCCGGATTGCGGAAGACACAGCCTGCTGATTTATCGCTATACGGCTGGGTGCGTGTGCGGTAATCGATGATGCCCAGTTGTTTTTTGCGGGCTTCTTCGAAGGGCGCAACAAAAATTTAGCGCTGGCGATGACCCCTTTGCGCTTTTGAAATGCGGAAAAACGATAAGAAAAATGCGATCTGATCCCGTTTCAAGACTTCGCATCTCCCCTTTCTCATTGATAAACGTCACTTCGATCAGTGTTTCGCAGTCTCTGACCCGCTTGCGCCTGCATTCATATAAACCGCGCCGCCAACAGATCCTGGAATCCCCGAAGCAAATTCCAGACCTGCCCATCCTTTGCGCGCGCTTTGCGTCCCTAGAAGAGAAAAAGCTATATCCTGCTCCGACATGGACGATTGGCCATTCGAATTGGCAAAACGCGATTTTGTTGAGGATCACAAGCCCGTCGAAACCTCGATCGTCGAAAAGGCAGTTGGATCCTTTGCCGACGATAAAGAAAGGGAGTTTTTGCGCATGGCAATATTTTAAAAGCACTTGCAGTTCTTCGACCTTTTGCACTTCGAGAAAAAACGCGCCGGACCGCCGATGCCAAATGTGGACAACTGGCTTAAAGGTTTATCGACTTCAAACTGGTGCTCGAAAGTTGACATGGGGTTATGAGCTAGCTTTAAATAGGGAGTCTAACATGCGTTGACAAATGTCGCGGCTTCCGGCGTCGCAAACTTGCGGGTCAGCCGGATCGCTTCGGCAATCGCCACTTTTGGCGGAATCCCTGTGGAAAAAGGATCTCATAGGTACCCAGACGGATCACATTGCGTTCGATGCGGGGAATCCGCTCAAATTCATAAGATTCGGAATGCTTCGGATGAGCACATCGATCTCGTCTTTCTTCTCGACAATTTTATCCTTGACGGCACATGCTTCGCGAACGATTCGTTTTGTGACAGCAAGCTGAGCCATGAGCATTTCAGCGACCTCTGAGCTGCCGCCAAAATCATCGCTATAGAGCAGTTGGAAGACAATCTCACGAAATTTTTGCGGAGAAATAGGCATAAATGAAATGATTCTTTAAAGAGAACAAATATAACACAATACCTGCCTTTGAAACCATGATGTATAAATTTAAATTTGACTTCTTAAGAACCAGGCCATTTTTTCATGGGCCCCCATGCGCCGGCCCAGCATGTCCACCGTAGCAAAATCCATTTCCCTGTCTGCGATTTCGGCCACCTTTCGCTGTTCTCGGATCAGGGTTTCATGCCCTTGGATTAGGCTCGTCAGCATCTCCTTGGCATTTAAGACTTTTTCTTCACTCCTTAATCGAAGACTGATCGTAAAAGGCAGCAAAAGAGGCATCGACAAAAAATCCTAAAGCGCGGATCCTTTCGGCAACTTCATCGACCGCCTCGGCCATCTCCTCATATTGTTTTTCAAAAAGAAGATGCAGGGAATAAAATTCCGGACCCTCTCACATTCCAATGAAAATTTTGCGTTTTTAAATAAAGGGCATAAGTTTCCGCAAGCACTCTTGACAATCCATCGCTGATCGCAGATCGGTTCTGCTCTGTTAGACCTACATTGGGCTCCATCCCCACCTCCTTGACCTTAAGAAGCCCTTATACTTGAGAGGTAAATTTTTTTTCCATTTGTATATACCGAAAATGATTCAAAAGTTGGGAATTTGGCAAGGCGGCTGCGCAAATTTTTTGTCTGGAGCGAGCGACCATTGTGCAAGCACAAGGCGCGAGTGAAGACAAAAAATGTGCTGCATAGCCAACGCAGCCAAAAACCAACTAAACGGATAAAAAAATTATTGAAGCAGAACCCTTTTCCTTGTTACGCTCCACCTTAACAAAGGAAAAAGCTGTGTTGGGAATATTCCTTGACAGTGAGACCAACGGCCTCAATTTCTACAAGCATCGGATCATCGAAATCGCCTTTCAAATCCTCGACCTCTTCAACGGGGAACTCATCGATGAGTTCCAAACCGTTGTCGCTGTCACTCCCGAAGAGTGGCAAAGAAGCGATCCCGAAAGTTTGCAGGTCAATGGTTTTAAATGGGAGGAAATGGCGCAAGGGCTGTCCCCTGCCCTTGTCGGCAATCAAATCCAAGAGTGTTTTATCAAAAATCGGATTAAGCGCGGAGAAGCTGTTTTCATTTGCCAAAACCCATCGTTTGACCGCATCTTTTTTGCCCAATTAGTCGATCCAGACATCCAGGAAAAGCTACGTTGGCCGTACCACTGGCTGGACTTAGCTTCAATGTATTGGAACGAGGCGATGAAAAAAGGCGCTTTGGGAACCGGAAAATACCCCTGGACGACGGGCTTTTCCAAAGACAAAATTGCGCAAGCTTATCTGCTTCCCACAGAAGAGCAGCCCCATCGCGCCATGAACGGAGTCAAACACCTTCTGCTTTGCTACAAAACCGTCGTGGGATTTCCGGGTGTTTTTCTCTAAAATTAAAAATCCACATCTCTCTGGCGCTGCTTTTTCACATAATTTTGAATCGCTTGCGCTCTTTGTAAAGGAGTTGAACTTTGCCCATGAATATTATGAAAGGCGTGCTCTGCACATCCCCAGTAGTCATTTTGAATAAGATTTAAAGGTTTGAGAATTTGATAAAGCTCGCCGTAGATCTGATGTTTCGCTGCTTTTGGCATTCTTGAAAATCGATCCATGGCTTGTTGAATGAGATCCGCATCGCCGCTTTCTAAGAGCTTTGCAAGCTCTTCAAAAACCACGGTATGCTTTGCATCAAAATTCCAGATCCTGATCGTGTTGTCGCGAGAGCCGGAAATGAGCTTATCCCCGGAAATGGCAAGAGAATAGACCTCGCCTGTATGCCCTTGAAGCGTCGCAAGGCAGGTATTGGTGCTCAAGTCCCAGATCTTGATCGTGCGGTCGGAAGAGGCAGAAAAGAGCTTATCCCGGAAGATGGCAAGGGCATTGACCGTACCTGTATGCCCTGGAAGTGTCGCAAGGCAGGTATTGGTGCTCAAGTCCCAGATTTTGATCGTGCGGTTGGAAGAGCCGGAAATGAGCTTATCCCCGGAAATGGCAAGGGAACGGAGCATGCCTATATGCCCTTGAAGTGTCGCAAGGCAAGTATTGGTGTTCAAGTCCCAGATCTTGATCGTGTTGTCGTTAGAGCCAGAAAAGAGCTTATCCCCGGAAATGGCAAGGGGAATAACACAATCTGTATGCCCTGGAAGTGTCGCAAGGCAGGTATTGGTGTTCAAGTCCCAGATCTTGATCGTGTTGTCGAAAGAGCCGGAAAAGAGCTTATCCCCGGAAATGGCAAGGGAAGTGACATAATCTGTATGCCCTGGAAGTGTCGCAAGGCAGGTATTGGTGTTCAAGTCCCAGATCTTGATCGTGTTGTCGAAAGAGCCGGAAATGAGCTTATCCCCGGAAATGGCAAGGGAAGCGACATAATCTGTATGCTCTTGAAGTGTCGCAAGGCAGGTATTGGTGTTCAAGTCCCAGATCTTGATCGTGTTGTCGAAAGAGCCGGAAATGAGCTTACCCCCGGAAATGGCAAAGGAGAAGACCACGCCTGTATGCCCTTGAAGTCCATGCACAGCATACACCCCATTTATGCGATTGCAATTAAGAAGACTCTGGTCTTTATAAGCTTTCTGGAAATCCAGCACTTCCTTTGGGATAGTATAGAAAGGGAAATGATTCTCAAGTAAATTTCGACAGAGTACATTGTCTTGAAATAATTGATTCCAATGTTTACAGACCAATGGACATACCACCACGTCTGCTGGGCTTACGCGTCTGAATATCTCTACAAAGATATCGAAAGGCATTCCCATTACGGGCGAATCTTGCTGTATAGGAACAAGTGCTTGGGCATTGTTAGGAACGTTGCCCGTTGGTTGTGTTGTTGCCATAATATCTCCTTATTTTTGAATTATTAATATAATAGTTTTTAATTTACGATTAATTATAAACAATGCTTTTTCACATAATTTTGAATCGCTTGCGCTCTTTGCAAAGGAGTGGAACTTTGCCCATGAGTATTATAAAAGGCGTGCTCTGCACATCCCAAGTAATCATTTTGAATAAGGTTTAAAGGTTTGAGAATTTGATAAAGCTCGCCGTAGATCTGATGTTTCGCAGCTTTTGGCATTCTTGAAAATCGATCCATGGCTTGTTGGATGAGATCCGCATCGCCGCTTTCTAAGAGCTTTGCAAGCTCTTCAAAAACCACGGTATGCTTTGCATCAAAATTCCAGATCCTGATCGTGCAGTCGGAAGAGCCGGAAATGAGCTTATCCCCGGAAATGGCAAGGGAAGCGACCATGCCTGTATGCCCTTGAAGTGTCGCAAGGCAGGTATTGGTGCTCAAGTCCCAGATCTTGATCGTGTCGTCGCAAGAGCCGGAAATGAGCTTATCCCGGAAGATGGCAAGGGAATCGACCGAGTTTGTATGCTCTTGAAGTGTCGCAAGGCAAGTATTGGTGCTCAAGTCCCAGATCTTGATCGTGTTGTCGGAAGAGCCGGAAATGAGCTTATCCCCGGAAATGACAAGGGTAGTGACCGAATCTGTATGCTCTTGAAGTGTCGCAAGGCAAGTATTGGTGCTCAAGTCCCAGATTTTGATCGTGCGGTCGGAAGAGCCGGAAATGAGCTTATCCCCGGAAATGGCAAGGGTAGTGACCCAATCTGTATGCTCTTGAAGTGTCGCAAGGCAAGTATTGGTGCTCAAGTCCCAGATTTTGATCGTGTTGTCGTGAGAGCTAGAAAGGAGCTTATCCCGGAAGATGGCAAGGGAGCTGACCGAGTTTGTATGCCCTTGAAGTGTCGCAACGGTATTGGTGCTCACGTCCCAGATCCTGATCGTGCAGTCGGAAGAGCCGGAAAAGAGCTTATCCCCGGAAACAGTGAGGGATCGGACCCACGCTGTATGCCCTGGAAATGTCGCAACGCAGGTATTGGTGTTCAAGTCCCAGATCTTGATCGTGTTGTCGGAAGAGCCTGAAATGAGCTCATCCCCGGAAATGGCAAGGGAAAAAACCGAGCCTCTATGCCCTGGAAGTGTATGCGAAGTACACACCCCATTTGTGCGATTGTAATTAAGAAGACGCTGGTCTTTATAAGCTTTCTGGAAATCCAGCACTTCCTTTGGGATAGTATAGAAAGGGAAATGATTCTCGAGTAAATTTCGCCAGACTACCTCGTCGCCAAATAATTGATTCCAATGTTTACAGACTAATGGACATACCACCACGTCTGCTCGGCTTAAGCGCCTGAATATCTGTACGAAAATATCGCGAGGCATTCCCATTACAGGCGAATCTTGCTGTATAGGAACGAGAGCTTGGGTATTGTTAACAGCGTCGCTCGTTGGTTGTGTTGCCATAATATTTCCTTATTTTTGAAATTATTAATATAATAGTTTTTAATTTACAATTAATTATAAATAAAAATTAAGTATAATTCAAGTTGTTTACAATTTTATCGAAAAGTATTCAATTAAAATAAATTTTTAAACGCTGCGCATGTATGCAAATCGTTTATTTTGAAAAATTGAAGGAGTAAAAACTAGAGGACATATGTTTAAATGCATTTGCTCGAATTGTAAATTAATTTTTTAACGGAGCGACGTAGGCTGATTTAAAATTTAAGCTTTACATTATGATTGTCTAGATATGAGGGACAGGATTCCTAGTAGCTCGATGGGTTGATCTTGACCTTGCCGCGGAAAATGCGGTAGATCATCGTCCCGTAAGCGAGTACAAGGGAATGCCGATAGCAACGATGATCAAGTAGCACTTCCAGCGTAATGTGCGAGGCCGCGGAATTATAAAATGTCAAGCTGTTCTCCTCGGGATTAATCGTGGAACGGACGAGATTGGGAATAGGTGCCGATCCCATATACGCTGAACAAAAAAACGATGCAAAAGCAAGAAGACAAAAATGCCCATCCGTCACTGTTGCGGGAGAACATTCGCGGGACATTGAGAATGGCGAGGAGCGCCGCCAGCGGAACGAGTAAGTATACCAACGTCTATCTAAAATCGATCGACCATGTTCGGCGCCATGCAGCCAAGTGCACGATGGTCGTCAGGACATAGAAACCGATAAAGATATGATGCAGCGGATCGACCAGGTGCGTAAACGGCTGATGCAACGCACCTTCAGTTTTCATAGCCAAGATAGATCGATCCATGCATCATCAATAAACTGACCGTGAAAAGGCCGATCAATACAGGAAAAGGACGAAAAAACATCGAAAAACTGCCAATGAAATCTTGATTTTTATTTAAAGGGATCCCTTCCATCAAATTTCCGATGGCAAGGCCAAGGCCAAAAGCAATCACAAGGCTTGCCATGGAAAAGATCGCATCCCAAGTAACCGCCAGCGTTTCGATTTTCTTTTGCTCCGAAACTCGATGGCCACCGCCCGAAAAATAAGCGCCGCGAGAAAGATCATGCAGAAATTGTAAAACCCGGAAAAGAGAGTGGCATAAACATCCGGAAACCCCGCGAAAAGTGCGCCCGCCAAAGACGACAAGCCACACTTCATTGCCGTCCCAAACAGGGCCGATCGCATTGAGGAAAACTCTTCTCTCTTCATCTTTTTTTGTAAAAAAATGCATGATGCCAACGCCCAGGTCAAACCCGTCGAGAGCAACATAAAAGATCACGCAAACGCCAATGACCAAATACCAAAGAAGCGAAAGTGTCAATTCGCTCATTGTTATTCCTCCTTTGAGGGTTTAAGAACATCGCGGTATAGACCGGCTCTGCATACCTCTTCATTCAGGGCCCATGCTTGATCTTTCGGTCCAATAAGAAAAGAAACAGCACGAAAAGCAGCGCATAGATCACGATGAACATGATGATCGACATCAGCACTTGATGGGATGTGATCGATGCTGATACCCCATGTTCTGTCCTCAGCAATTTCCATAACGACCCAGGGCTGGCGTCCGATTTCTGCTGTCATCCATCCCGTCTGATTGGCGATTTGAGGAAAAATAACGGAAATGATCAAACCCCATAAGACCCATTTTGCTTTCTCTAATTTCTTTTTCTTCCAGCAATAGAGCGCGGCAATCGTCACAATGGCCATCAAACCCCACATCAAGATCATTAGATGATACGCTTGAAAAACGACACCGATGGGCGGGCGTTCGTCTGCTGGAATTTGATCGAACCCTTGAACGGGAGTTTCAGTATTATGATACACTAAATAAGCTGAGCAGGCCCGGAATCTGAATCCCCTTCACGGTCTGGTTTTCAGTGTCTACCCATCCTATGAGGGTCAGCGGCGTTGCTTTTTCCGTCTGGTAGATCCCTTCCATCGCTGCAAGCTTGGAAGGCTGATTGAACGCGACCCCGCGGGCTGTGATATCGGCGGAAATGAGCTGCAACACTAAGACGACAGCTGCCGCACAAAGCCCAATCTTCATCGTTGCTCTGGCAAAGTCCATATGCTGCTTTTTCAAATAGTAATAAGCCGTGACGCTGAGCAGCAAAAAAATTCCAGAGAGCCAGCATCCTAATATGACATGGGTCAAACGGTCGACCGAAGAGGGATTGAAGACCATCGCCCAAAAATCGGTCACCACAGCTTTCGTCTTCGTCCCCTCCCCTATAATCTTAAAACCTGCAGGCGTCTGCATCCACGAATTGGCGACGACGATCCAAATCGCGCTGAAATGCGCTCCCGCGGCCACGCAGATCGTCGAAAAATAGTGGATCTTGGCGCTGACTCTGTCCCACCCGAAAAGCATCAGGCCCAAAAATCCTGCTTCCAAGAAGAATGCAAACACCCCTTCAGCGCCCAGCGCACTGCCGAAGACATCGCCGACAAAGCGGGAATACTGCGCCCAATTCGTCCCAAATCCAAAGAGCTGGACAAGCCCTGTTGCCACTCCAAGCGCAAAAGTCAGCGCAAAAATCTTCACCCAGAATTTCGTGATCTCTTTGTAGAGTTGCTTTTTTGTCTTGAGGTACATCCCTTCGAAAATCACAAGCATCAGTCCCAGCCCAATGCTGAGCGGCGGATAAATATAGTGAAATCCACTCGTCAGAGCGAATTGGATCCTAGACAAACTCACGACATCCATTGCATTGCTCCCCAAACAAATAACAACACATCCTACAGGAATGAAAAAATTTGTCAAAGCATGCACCCTTGAAAAAAATATTTTTCTTTAATTCGACGGTAAATTAAAGTTTTCTGCACCAATCACAAGGGAGGTATATTTTATGACTGTCGATTGTGTAGATGCTGCAGGAGATTCTTCAGAAACCTACGAAATTTGGGATGAACGAATTGAGCTTTGGAATGGCCGCGAAGTCATGATTCGAGAGGAAGAACTCATGACCCATTTCGTCATCAAGGCCCAGTCCATCATCCAAGACTTGAATGAAGAAAAAAACACGCCGCCTCTTTCTTCCACTCATGACGTCGTCATTTTCCCTAAAGAAGAAGAGAGCGACGACCGTCCATTTTTCTTTGCGCCTTGCGATCCTCCCGACTACGAATTTGCTCCTTTGGATCCGGTTCAATTCGCACTCATCCAATGCGGATTTTTCAAAAAAGCATGGGAAGCAGCAAAAAGAGCTGCAAAAAAAGCTGCCAAGGCCGTCAAAAAAGCTATCGATCAGATTGTCAACGCTGTGGTCAACGCAGCCCAAGCCATCGCCGACGGCACCAAAAAAGCGGCAGACAAAACTGTTGATTTTGTCACAGAACACAAGAAAGAGATCCTCATCGCCGTTGCTGTCATCGCTGCCGTCTCTGGATCCTTCTTAATCTCTGGAGCTGCTGGGACCGGCGCTGCTGCAGCGGGCAACAGCTCCAAAAGAAAAGACGATAAAGACGACGATAAAAATACATCTTCTTCTGCTTCCCCTCCCTCAGATCCCCCATCGCCACAGGACTTGGCCAATGACTTACTGAAATCCATAGCTCCCGAATTTTCCATCGACAACGCTTCGAAGGAGTCGATCGCAGCAATAAAAGCCGAAGCCCACAACGCATGGAATACATTTGGTCAGTTAAAAACATTGACCGAACAGGATTTGGCCCACTTGAAGCAGGTTGATGCCCAATTCGATCCCTCATCGAAATCGATCGAGACCGTCATGAACACCGTTCTGACCGATGCCCAAAGACACGAACTGGCCAAAATGGGTGTCTCAGCCCAAAATTGGGGGCAATTCATACAGAACGGCCATGATAAAATCGATCAAGCCTTCACAGCCCTCGCAGCTCACAGAGCTGCGGCAATCCCCCCGCCTTCCACGACCTTCGCGTCTTCTTTCTTCGACAAAGTCAGACTCGGCTTGGAGATCATCGGCCGCGGCATGAGCGAACCGGAGCTGTTGGATCCAAATTCTCCTCTGGATCTCTTCTTCAAGAAGGAAGAGAGGGCTATTCCTGCGGACCTCTCGAATCAGACTGTGAAGCAGTTTGTCCAGAATATTACCGAAGCATTCAAAGATGAGAAAAGCTCCTTAGAATACTTCACCGCAGCTTATCAAGCGCAGAATAGTGTAAAGGGGCTTAGTAGCAACGAAAAAAAGATTCTGGCTGACCTTGTCAATGCATCGAAAAATCTGAGTTGCATTAGGCCTGATGATCTACTCGAGTGCTCAAAAATTTATAATTCACAAATTTCTACTTTTACTATAGGAAATTACCATTTACTTAAAGAGGAGTTATCTCGAGTAGAACCATTTTCGCAACCTATTAAGTCCGTACGTTACAAAATAGACGGAATCGACAAAGAAGGGATGGGAATTTTTTCCCTTAATGGGATGGATACTGAATTCGAATTGGCATTAAGTAATGCAAGACATATTCAGAGTCTTTGTCCCGGAAACCTCAGCATTCAAGGAATTTACAATCATACAAACAACCCTGTAATTGATGGGCTAGAAATATCCCTACTCAATTATCAGGGAATTTCTCCAAACACAAGCAATTTTTTCATTCAAGTCGCCACTGATTTCCATGAGGTGAACAACAATAGGCCTTACGCAAAAGGTCTTTTTTACCCTCATAGTCAAGGAACCATACACACTTATAACGCCTTAGAAAAGCTACCCAAAGAAATTCGGGACCGTATAATCATAGTCGCCCTTGCTCCTGCAAAACCCATCCCCAAAAGTTTGTGTTATGATTCATTCAATTATGCTATCCGGGGAGACCTTGTTCCTTACGGCCATTTGTTCTACTCATTATTAACACTTAATTTTAAAGAATTTTTAATTGCTTGGAAAAATTTCAAGGAAATAATATGGCTAGATCCGGTCGAAGGAGAAGACAAACACGCTTTCCAAAGTTCGCCATTTGCGAAGGTGATTGGACATCATGGCAAAGATTATCATGAACGTGGGGGAGAATATCGATGAGGTTTTTTGTAAAAGTTCAGTCCCCTTAGGGGACCTTTTACAATCTTTTTGGCCCATCGTTCAATATCTATTGATTCTGAAGGTAGAGTTTGTCATAGATTACTTCGTCCCAGCTAAATATTCTTGGAATGCGTACCCCCAAGGAAGTTTCAAGCTATAATAAGCTCCATCTTCAAATTGTATTGTCAGATTTGCGACACCGCCTCTTTGTCCTATAACTTCAGGCGAAATAGTGCTCTCCATTGGCCCATGCACAAAGTAAGAGAAAACTCCCACAGCTGACTGAGAAACAATTTTGCATTTCTCCTCTTTCTCGATTCCGCAAAAATCAACATGATAGAATGTTTGGCCAGGTATCGGACAAAGCAGTTCAGCTTTTGCCAAAAGTTTTCCTGATTTGTTCTTCATAACCAGAGGGCGAGGAAAGAGAGTGATTTCTCTATAACCATTCTGGCCAGATAAACGGATCGTTATTTTTTCTCCTGGTAAAAATCCCCGGCCGCTCACCAGCAAACCGGCCGGCTTGTTGTCTTTTTTTGCTTCCAGAATGACTTCAGAAGAGGTGCCTTTGCATGGAGAGAAATGATCGGGAGGCGGCTTTAGATGCCTTTTTTGTTCAAAGAAATAAGGGGGGGCACCTGGAAAATCATGAAATAAAACAAGCCACTTCACAAATCCAGGATCTGCTTGATAAAGATCTATTATTTTATTTTTCTCAGCGTATTCCTTCGTCACCTTGATGACCTCTATTCCATTATCAATCTGTACAATGCAATCTTGTGTGAGATAGTCTTCGCTATTAAAATGAGTGAGATTAATTTGTGCTAAGTCATCGAATTTTTCGTGGTTTAGTTGTTTATTGTTTGATGAATGTTTTGAGTCACACCCCGCGCTCAAAAGAAGAAACAAGAAAAGACATAATTGTAGTTGCATCAATCTTTCTCCCGGTTTGCAATATTTTTTGGAGAAATCCTAACCAAAAAAGTTTTTTCAGTCAAAAAATTTTAAGTGCTTACTGGTGTTTCAGAGGTCACGATGAGAATTAGATAGGCTTGTCGGGCAGGAAGCCGCCATTGTTGAGCAACAATACATAGGTTACTTCTTCATCATTCTAATCTTATCGAAGACGGGAATGCGGTCCATATTTTGTCCTGTCATCTTTAGCAAGCGGCTGTTAGAATAAGATTTAGAAAACAAAGTGAGTGTGTATGAAACACGCATATGATTGCAAGGTCGATTTTTCTACAGGGTTTTTAAGTGCATTGGATCTTAGCGGCTTATCGGTTTTTAGCAAGCTTGACCATGAGGCAGGCGGAATTCATCAAGACGTGCAGAACCTTAAAAACGATCTAAAGATGCTCGAAGACGATCATCTAAAGGCAATCGAAAAATTATCTGGAAATAGCGATGGACACACTGAAGGCTGAGCAAGCTTATTGCGAAGCAAAATAAAGAACATCCAATTCTTGAAGAACATGCTGATAATATAGGTCCAAGACAGATCACCTCACGGTCCATGCGGGAAAGGACTGGATTTTACTGAAAGAAATTAATTGAATAAGTTATTCCTTGCACCGCCTGAAAAGACTTGCAAAAATTTTACTCATCTTTGATAATGAACAATGTTCAATTATGAAAAACGATAAACTTAGAAAACGAGTCTTTGAGTCTGCTTGGCACATCGTTGAGAACGAGGGAATGGAGCAGCTGAATGTACGGAAGCTGGCTCTCTTAAGTTCTTGCGCTCTTGGATCGATCTATAATGCTTTTGGCAGTTTCCAGGATCTTCAACTGCATATCAATGCCAATATCCTGGCAAAGCTATATCGCATTCTCAATGAAACGACCGAGCAGGGAATTAAGGAGGAAAAATCCTTACGGGAAGTATTTCGAGATCTGGGTCTTGCTTACATTGAATTTGGACAGAAAAACCGTCAGCTTTGGAAAGCCCTCTTTGAACACTTTCCTTATGAGCCAATACCTGAGTGGTATGTAAATCATACCAGAGAAGGGATTTACCAGATTTGCGTGCGTCTCTCAGAGGCATTTGGATTGTCGGAAGCAGATTCAAGGAGGATGGTAGGATTTTTCTGGGCAGCTATTCATGGAGTTAGCGCCATCTTGCTGAACCGCAAGATGGTAATGGTTGCTAAACTCTTTAATGCAGATAGCCTGCTCCCTTACGTGGAGTATTGTTTGGACGGATTATTTAAGGAGGCGTGTGATGCACAGTTGGTTCCCGGTTGAATGGAGTGATCGAGTTCATCTTAAGCCCCATGCTGTAATTCTTAAGGGACTGCCTTTAGTTTTATTTCGTTCAAAAGGAAAGATTCATGCACTGGCGGATCGATGCCCTCATAGAGGCGCTCCTCTTTCTAAAGGATCTGTTCGCGAAGGATGTTTAGTCTGCCCTTATCATGGATGGCGTTTTGAGGGCGATGGTGCCTGTCATTCGATTCCAGGTCTCAATTGCTACTCCTCCAAAGAGATTCATCGAGCCCAAGCCTATAGAGCAGAAGAGAGGTATGGGTTAATTTGGGTATCTTCAAGTTCAAATTCTGAAGGCACGATTCCTCAAATCTCGATTGGGCCGAATGAGAAAAGATTTCAGTTTGACGTCCAAGTCAATAGCCCTTTGAAAGATGTCGTGGAAAATGCATTGGATCCTCTTCATACACATTTTGTTCATAGCGGATGGATAAGAACCGATGCAAAAAGGCAACCGATCACTGTTAAAATGAGAATTGAGCAGGATAGATTGGAAGCTGAGTATTGCAATGAAATGAAGCAAGAGGGCTGGATCCATAAAATAGTAAGTTTTGGGCGTCAAGTTGAGAAAGGCTTTGGGCGCTTTATCCATCCATCGCTTTTCCAAATCGAATACCAAACCACGAGAAAGGAGCGTCTCCTGATCAATGGCTTTTTGTCGCCCATAAATGAACAATGTTCAAAAATCTTTTTGATTTCTTTAACAGATGCTCCTATTCCAGGATTTCTATTTAAGGCGCTCGTTAAACCGCTATTTGTTGTTGCAATGAAGCAGGATAAGAAAATTCTAGAGATGCGGTCTAAACATATTCAGCGATTTGGAGCGGGAAGGGAAGTTTCCACGCAAGGGGATCTGTTTGGTCCCCATCTTGACCTTCTACTTCAGGGAAAAGAACTCTTGAAAAGAGAATATGAGGTACAGCTTTATGTCTAAACTTCCGGTGAAAATCTTGGGTACAGGGGGCTATTTGCCCTCTCGGCTGGTGACCTCCGAGGATCTAGAAAAAGAGCTAGGATATCCTAGCTCTACCTTTGCCAAAGCTTCTGGAGTCAGAAAGCGCTATTATGCGACTCACGAAACTTCTTCTGAAATGGGAATGATCGCGGCAGAACAAGCCCTGATGGCCGCGAAACTAGATAAATCTGTAATTGATGCCATTATTTCAGTCAGCGGAGTGCCGCAACAGTCCATTCCGACTAACGCTGCGCTGATTCATAGAAAATTAGGTTTGAAGGAGGCTGTGGCTTTTGACATTAACTCAACGTGCTTGAGTTTTCTTACAGGCCTTTTTTGCATGGGTCATTTAATTGCTCAAGGAGTCTATCGCCACGTGCTTCTCGTCTCCTCAGACATTGCCTCTGTGGGGTTGAATCCGCTGGATCCTAAAACGGTATCGCTCTTTGGGGACGGTGCAGCAGCTTGTATTTTGGGTGCTGCAGAAACGGGAGGAATTATCGCTTCTCACTTCGAAACGAGGAGCGAGCATGGTGACGATTGCCAATGTGAAGGTGGAGGTACCCTTCTTGCATTGAAAGATAATATCCCACGGGAGCGCCATTATTTCCGAATGAACGGCCCACGACTTTTTAAGACAGCAATGCCTCCTCTTCTGAAGATGATCCGCCAAATGACTCGTGAATCAGAGAGAGGGATAGATTTATTTATTCCGCACCAGGCAAGCCCTTTAGCTCTTGATTTGCTTCAAAAAAAATTGGGAGTTCCAGATAGCCAGTTTATGCACATTGTCCGAGATCACGGAAATATGATTGCTACTTCCATTCCTTTTGCTTTGCACAGGGCAATTGTAGAAGGAAAGCTACAAAGAGGAAATAGAGCTCTACTGCTCGGAACTGCAGCAGGGCTTACAATTGGAGGAGTCCTTCTTGAATACTAAATCCATTTTAATTACAGGCGCCCGTTCCTTTGCGGCGCTTGACTTAAGCCGCTCTTTTGCAGCTGCTGGAATGAGAGTCGTTTGTGCTGATAGCATGGAGAAGGCTGTATCTCGTTACTCTGGAAAAGTCAGTCGGTTTTATAAGACTGCTTCGCCCGCTTTCCAATTTGAGACATTTGTCTCTGATTTGCAGAAGATTATAGCCGAAGAGAAAATTGATTTGGTCATTCCCACTTGTGAAGAGGTCTTTTACCTAGGAAAGGCTAAAGTGCGATTGCCAACTGTTGTATTTGCTGAAAGCTTTGAGAGGCTCGAAATTCTTCATAACAAATGGAAGTTCTATCAGTTGCTTTGCAAATTGGGATTTTCTACTCCAGAGACAAATCTTTGGGATGGACAAGACAACCGCACTGGCAAGTGGATTCTAAAGCCCATCTATTCCCGCTTTGCAGCTAAAGTTCAAGTCGTTGATGGCAACTGGCCAAAATGGGAAGATAATCCCTCTAATCCTTTGATTGCTCAAAGGTATATTGAGGGGGAAAAGCTTTGCTCTTATTCCATTTGCCATGAAGGCCGTCTAACCGCTCATGGAGTCTATACGGTCCTTCATTCTATGGGAATCGGATCTGCAATCTGTTTTCAAACTGTTAAAGCCCCTGATGTAGATGATTTTGTTCGTAAGTTTGCTGCCGAAATCAATTTTACAGGACAAATCGCATTTGATTTTATCCGTGGGGATAAACTCTATTGCCTTGAGTGCAATCCAAGATCTACCTCTGGAATTCATCTTTTTGAAAGGAATGCGAAGCTCGCGGATTGCTTCTTTAATAAGGGCGAAGTGCTCTATCCAAAAGACCAAGCGATCTTTCATGAGCATCTTTTCATGCTTTGGTTCGGTCTCAAGCAAAAAGAGATTTTTTCGAAAAATTTTTGGCGTCATTTTTTTGCGGGGAAAAATCCTCTTTGGATGAAAGGGGATAATCGAGTTGTTGCGGCAATGCCTATCATGCTTTTAGACGCGGCAAAGCAGACTCTTTTGAAAGGACAAGGATTTCATCAAGTTATGAGCCATGACATTGAATACAATGGAGACAAGTGAATGATCGTTATTTCGGGAGTTACAAGTTCTTTAGGGATTTGTTTGAGTCTTCTCCTAGCAGAAAAGGGGATTCAAGTTTTAGGTTTTGCTCGCCGCATTGATCCTGTAAAAGAACTTTTGTCTCATCCCTTGATTCAGCTTCAAGCTGCTGACTTAAACGATGAAGATTTGATCCGATCGATTTGCTCTGATGCAGATGGGATTGTCCATTTGGCAGCTCTATCTGCCCCATGGGGAAAATATGCCGATTTTTTTCACGTAAACGTGGAAGGAACACAATCGATGATTCGAGCGGCATCTCATCCAAAAATTAAGCGTTTTGTCCATGTATCAACCCCATCAATTTATTTTGACTACAGAGATCGGTTGGATGTTGCTGAAGAAGACACGCTGCCTAAAGTGAGCGTAAACGCCTATGCGGCCACAAAGAAAATGGCTGAAGAGGCTGTGGACCTTGCATTTTCGGAAGGCCTGCCCGCGATTACTGTACGGCCCCGAGCTATTTTTGGTCCTCATGATAAAACTCTCTTTCCACGTGTTTTAAAGGCTTGCCAAGAAGGAGGCATTCCTTCTTTTAGAAAGAAGAGTCCTATTATTGATATTACCTATGTTGATAATGTGGCTCACGCTCTATGGCTTGCAATCAATGCTCCCTCTTCTTGTTTAGGTCAAAAATACAATATTACAAATGGGGAGCCAGCGCTTCTTGGAAATATCCTGGAGCTTTTATTTACCGAGCTTTCAATCCCATTGAAGACAAGGTGCATTTCTTACCCTTTAGCGTACAGCGCTGCTTGGCTTTCTGAATTAAAAAGTTGTCTGACAGGAAAAGAGCCTCTTCTTACCCGATATGGGGTTGGAGTGATGGCCTATTCTCAGACGCTTTCTATTGAAAAGGCAAAGCGAGAGTTGAAGTATCAGCCCATCATTTCTCTAAACGAAGGAATAAAACGATATGCAAGCTGGCTTCAAGCTCACTAAGATCTACCGAGCAGGGTATTGCGTTGGAAGCGGGATTCTCGCCGACCGAACCCTTTCCTGGAAAAAGGTGCGTTTCTACACTCGGTGCTTTGTTTTAGAGCATCCGATAAGGGGACTGATTTTAATTGATACTGGGTATGGCAAAGATCTTATTGAATCTACGAAAAAGGGAATTTACTCTCTCTATTCGGCCTTACTTCCTGTCACTTATTCCTCCGAGGATAGCATTATAGCCCAGCTAGCTCGAGATGGGATTTCTTTAAAAGATCTCTCTTATCTTGTCCTTACTCATTTCCACCCAGATCATATTGGCGCCCTGCCCGAGTTTGCCGAAGTGCCTTGGATCTATCGTTCGGATATCTTGAATCAACTGATGAGTTTTTCTAAACTAAGAGGCTTAAAACATGGGTTTATTCGTCCCCTCGTGCCCCCTATTCCCAAAGGATCTCTTCCAATTTCAGAGGGATGTTTCATTGAAAAATGGAACTGCTTCTCATCAATAGATCTATTTGGCGATGCCTCTCTTCATCTTATAGATCTTCCAGGTCATGCATTGGGACAAATGGGAGTGGCTACGCAAGACGCTTTTTTTATAGCAGATGCAAAATGGGCAAAAGACGCCTTGCCACATCCATTGGGTTTCCTTTTGCAGGAAAATTCTAAAGCCTATCGAGAGACGTTTGAATCCATTCGGAATATTCCAATAGAGGTATTTCCAACCCATACAATCGAGGCCCATGCGTAAAAAACTAATGATTCTCTACCATTATTTTCAGGCTAAGTGGCGAATGCGCTTTGGAATCAAGGCTTTACAAAAGTGGCAGGTTAAGCGCAAGATGATCATTACTCAGTTTGCTCGCACTCACTCCCCCTTCTATCGGCAACACGCTGGCACACTCATCTCGAAAAAGATGATGATGGATCACTTTTCTACGTTTAATACCAGGCAAATCAATAAAGAACAGGTGTTCAAACTCGCAATAGACGCTGAGCAGAGCCGCAATTTTTATGCGATGTTGGATGGGGTGACTGTTGGGTTGTCTTCAGGAACTTCAGGCAATCGAGGTCTTTTTCTTGTTTCAGAGTCGGAGCGTCTTGCATGGTGTGGGAATATTTTGGCTAGAATGCTTCCAAAAGCCCCTTGGCGATGCCAGAAAATTGCTCTTTTCCTTCGGGCGAATAGTACGCTTTACGAGACTGTTAATTCAAAGACTTTATCTTTCGTCTATTTCGATCTTTTAGAAGATCCGACAATACTACGACAAAAATTGCACGCTTTTGCGCCCGATGTCCTAGTGGCCCCTCCCTCTATGCTTTTAATGTTAATAGGAAGCTGCAAACCTACAAGAGTGATTTCTGTGGCGGAAGTACTCTCGCCAATCGATGAAAAGCGGCTAGAGTCTGGGTTCCAACAGAAAATCTTTCAAGTCTATCAATGCACAGAGGGTTTTTTAGGATTTACCTGTTCCCATGGCACGTTGCATCTGAATGAAGATCTCCTAATCATTGAGAAGGAATACATTGACGACTTCCGTTTTATTCCGATTATCACTGACCTTTTCCGTAAGACACAACCGATCCTACGTTATCGATTGGATGATATATTAGTTGAAAAAAAGACTCCATGTCCTTGCGGGTGCATTTTCCAGCCCTTAGAGCGAATTGAGGGAAGATGTGATGACTTGCTCTATGTGGCATTGCCACATGGCGGATCAAAACCACTTTTCCCTGATTTTATAAGTCGAAAAATCATTTCCACTTCTGAGGAAATTGAAGAGTTTGAAATCGTTCAAACAAGGCTGAATAGATGGGAAATTTATTTGAAACCCGAATTTAGGACGGCTGTGACGGCGGCTCTTAATGAGTTGTTTTTACGGGTTGGCTGCCTTTTTCCTGAGCTTGTCTTTGTCGATCATCCATTTCCCAGACTGTCTGGGGCTAAGTTGCGTCGGATTAGGAGAGAATATGCGATTATATAGCAAACAAGAATGGTCTTCAATCCCTTGGCCGTCCACAGAAGAGGGGGGAAGGCTTCGCTCTTTTTTTGAGCCAATGTTTAAAGAGGGAGTGAATGCTTTTGTTGCCAATGTTGACAGCCAAGTTTATATTCTTCATATCGATGATCTTTTTATTCCCGTGACTGTCAATGAAAAGGAATATCGTAATTCCTATGTGTGCTCTATGTATTCCTTTTTACTTTATACCGAAGAGGAGATGAAGCGTCACCGGAAATACATTCTTCGCTTTTTTCTGTACCCATTTCTAACGTTTTTAAAGGTGTGGTTCCGTTGGAGCAAGGTCAATCAACTAGTCATTGTGAATAATTTTTTGCTTTCGACCAATCTCTATCCCTTTATTACTGCTGATCAATCCAAGCGCATTTTTAAATTTTTAAAAGAGCGATTTATCGATTATGCAATCGTCTTTCGGTCTTTAAATAACTATACTGAAGAGAGTTTGAGTAAGAATTTGTTCAGCATGGGGCTGGAATTTATTACCAGTCGAAGCGTCTATTTTTTTGAGCCGAAAAACTACCGAAGGATTGCTGCTAAAATGCGGTGGAACATCAAAAGTGATAAGAGATTGAGAGAGGCAGAGGGAATCGAAATCGTGTCCCATGATGATTTTCAACTGAGTGATGCAATAGAGGTGAAACATCTTTACGATCTTCTTTATTTGAAGAAATATTCCATTTTTAATCCGGGTTTTACTGTCCGTTTTTTTGAACAG
The DNA here is from genome assembly GCA_963698815.1 of uncultured Verrucomicrobiae bacterium. Classification (GTDB taxonomy): domain Bacteria; phylum Chlamydiota; class Chlamydiia; order Chlamydiales; family Rhabdochlamydiaceae; genus CAJCIW01. The sequence continues at coordinate 43,817 of CAVOSF010000006.1, read as the reverse complement.
TCGATTAGAGATAAGACTTTTACTTTTACAGGGATTCGATATAAGAAGAGACTTGTCGGTGTGGTTGGGGTATTTAAAGTGCGAGGGATTATGACGGCGCCCATTGTGGGATATGATACAAAGCTGCCGGAAGAGTTAGGTCTTTATCGCATGTTGATCTCTCTCATCATAGAAGAGGCTCTTTCTACCGATACAATTTTGCATCTGAGTTCAGGGGTGGGGCATTTCAAGCGTAAGAGAGGCGCTTTCCAGGAAATAGAATCTATGGCAGTGGCTTGTAGTCACCTTCCCTTTCACCGTCGCTTCGTTTGGAAGGCCGTTGGTTTTTTATTAAACAAAATTGGTACGCCCATCTTAAAGAAGTATAAGTTGTAAACCTTTATACCGAAAATGACTCAAAAGTTGGTTTTTGGCTGCGTTGGCTATGCAGCACATTTTTTGTCTTCACTCGCGCCTTGTGCTTGCACAATGGTCGCTCGCTCCAGACAAAAAATTTGCGCAGCCGCCTTGCCAAATTCCCAACTTTTGAATCATTTTCGGTATAGATAGGCACATCAGGCAAAAAGCCGCCGACTTGCATGTTCCACATGTGCGCATACAAGCCGCCTTTGCTGAGCAAAGCGGCATGCGTTCCCTCTTCCACAATTTTGCCCTTGTCGAAGACGAGGATCCGGTCCATGCGGGAAAGGGTGGAGAGCGATCTGGTGTTATGCTAACGTTTTGCGGCTATATAAGAAGCGCTCGGATCGCTTTCCGAGGTCCCAATACGAACAATAATTCCTTGTTCTTGAAGTTGTTTTAAACGACTTCTAGCTGTTCGAGAAGAGACTTTCCACAGTTTCATAGCCGTTTTTGCGCTGATCGCGTTTTCTTTTTTCAAGATATTCGAGGAGTTTTTGTGTCCATGGAAGTACGATCATTTCTTCGATTTGTTCCGAGTAAAGAATGAGTCTGAACTGGTTATTTAATTCTTCCATAAGAGGAGGTTTAAGCCCTTGCCCTCGGCATGCTTCCACAATACGCCGAAATCCAGAACCCCATTGTTCGATGAGATGCAATTCTCGAAATACACGAGCAATAACACGATTTCTGATTCTTGAAGAACCAGCAAGAGCCTTCTCAATTGTTTGTCCGAAAGGGAGCCCTCCAGGATTTGTAAACTCTATGCGATCATCAAAAATAGCAATTTGAATATGGCATCCAGTCATAGCATAGTCTGTATGAAGTAAAGCATTCATTACAGCTTCCCGAATCGCTACGGAAGGATATTGAGGAATATCTTCGCGTTGCATACGCCCGATTCGACCTTCTTTTGAAATGTTTCGCTCAATGAAAGCTATGATAAGATCTGCTGCTAAAGGAAGAGGGGCATTGATATCAGACTTGGTCTAGAATTTTCTCTCGATTAGATCCAGCAAAACGGGCGCATCGGACCAGTGAATCGGGAAAAAGCTGCATCCGATTGATTCCAAATAAAAGAACTCCGCCATTGCTCGGATATTTTTTCCCACTGCTAGAAGTTTCTACACCCAAATTTTCCAGCGCCTGTGCTGTTGGCCGTTTCCCTACCCATTCAAAAACATCTTTCATAACCTCTGCGTCTAGCTTTCCTTTCGGGTGGGGAAGCTCATCATAAGAAATCTTCTTGGCTAAAAGACGCAATGAATCGAGCATCTCAGCATCAACTGAGCGATTTGTAGACCCAAAGCGCACATAGACACCTTGTTCAGGTCCTTCAGATTTCAAATAATAGGGACCTATGCTGTGAGACACTCGAATGATCAGCAACTCTTTGCCGCGAATCGATTGAATTTCGATATCGGGAGTGAGAAGAGGTAGAATGCTATCTGTAATCGCATTTGCAAGCCGTTCCTCTTCAGACAGAATCTGAGGAAGCCCTACTAGCTCTTTGGTTTTATCCTTTACCCCAATGACAATGGTGCCTCCGGCGCTATTTGCGAAGGCGACTACCGTCTTCATAATCCCGCCTAAAGAACGGGCTGTCTCTTTGAATTCAATTGTTTTGCCTTCGTTTTCGGCTAGTAGCTGCTCAATCATATGGAGCCATGATAGCACAGCTGTGCAATTTACTGTGCAATACTGTGCATACAAAAATTGCACAGCTTTCGCAAGTCATTGATATGCAAGTAGATAAAGCTTGTTTTTTAATAAATTGGGCATAGCATACAAAATGACACCTGAACATAGAATAGAAAGATTATTAAGTTAATTGATCAGGCACATCGGGCAGGAAGCCGCCGACTTGCATGTTCCACATGTGTGCATACAAGCCGCCTTTGCTGAGCAAAGCGGCATGCGTCCCCTCTTCCACAATTTTGCCCTTGTCGAAGACGAGGATCCGGTCCATGCGGGAAAGGGTCGAGAGGCGGTGGGCAATGGCAATGGTGGTCCGGCCTTGCATGAGTTGTTCTAGGCTCTCTTGGATGTATTTTTCTGTGACGGAATCCAAGGAAGATGTCGCCTCGTCTAGGATGAGGATGGGGGCGTCGGCCAGCATCGCACGGGCAATGGCGATTCTTTGCCTTTCGCCGCCGGAGAGTTTTGTGCCGCGCTCACCGACGACGGCTTCGTAGCTATGCGGGAGGTTGCGGATGAATTCATCGCAATGGGCCAGCTTTGCGGCGCGGACGATCTCGGCTTCTGCTGCCTCTGGTTTGGCGTAGGAGATATTTTCTCGCAAGGTGCGGTGGAAAAGGACGGGGTCTTGCGGGATGAGGGCGATTTGGCTGCGCAGGGATTCTAGGGTGACGTTGGCGATTTCTTGTCCATCGATGAGGATTTTTCCGCTTTGCAGAGGGAAAAAGCGGAGGATCAAATTGATGAAGGTGGACTTGCCGGCGCCGGTGTAGCCGACGAGGCCGACTTTTTCTCCGCCCCGGATGCGAACCTGTTTATCCTCGAAGAGTTTCATTGTCCCGTATTGGAAAAAGACACGGTCGAAGACGATTTCCCCCGAAGAGATTCTTAGAGGTTGGGCATCGGGCTTGTCCCCCATGTCTTGCGGATCGCGCATGACAGAATAAGCTTGTTTTACTGTGCCGAAAGATTGAAATAAGATGGGCAAGGCGGAACCGACTGTCCACAAAATGAGTGTAATGTTCCACATGGAAGTAAACACTTGGACCACTTGGCCAGTCGAGATCTGACTGTGGACCCAGAGGTAGAGAAGACTGCCATTAATCCCAAGGAGAACTACGATAAAATAAGTAAGGGACAAATAGCAGCGCATCTTTTCTACGAACCACTTGGATTGGATGTTTGTCTCTTTTTCTTCTTTCTGGAAAATGGAGATCATTTTTCTTTCGTGGGCGAAGCGATAGAAAAGATTAACGGCAAAATTATTGGTCAAGCTATCGACGATTTTCCCAAGCAAGGTGCTGCGCGCTTCCCCGTGTCGATGCTCATAAAGATCGCAAGGTCGAGTGAATTTGATGCACACTGACAAGTGAATAATGATCCAGCCAAAAAGGATCCAGGCAAAGAGTGGGTTCACAAACCAAAGGAAAATTGCGCCTAGGATGCACGTCGAGATGGCTGGAATGATCGGCCAGAATAATTGCTGGAGGATCAATTCCGTTTGCGTAGTCATATCGGTCAATTTATTCGCGAGGCTTCCGGCAAACCGCTCATTGAAATAGCGCGGGGAATGGTGCTGCACGTGATCGAACATCGACATGCGGATATCTGCTTGGAGTTTAGGGATTGCTTTGGCCATCAAAAAGCCCATACCGCGCGAGGCGAATTCCATATAAATGACTAAGCAAATGCCCCCGATAATGGGAAGTTTGAGCGCTTGCCAGGCGGCTGCCCGGTCGCCTTCATAACGGGTAAAAATGTCAATGACCAGATGCAGAATGTAAGGCCAGATCAACGCGTCTAGAGACCACGCGAAACAGTCGAGGAGAAAAATGAAAAGGAAAACCCATTTTTGCAGCCTCATGAACTGCCAAATAAACGCGATGAGTTCTTTATAGGAAACCAAAATGCCCTCTTATTTGTGGATCACGATGTGGGCTTCTTCAGCGTAAAATTCATAAGAATTGTCCGGTTGTAAGCATGCTGCGACATACTCTTCAATTTTTTGTTCGATGCAGGCTTTGTCGCAATCGCTTAAAGCCAGATATTCGTGGGGATAAAAACAGTCCTCGAGGGCGAACAGGCGTATCAGAGCGCGAAAATCATCGTAATTTTGAACAGTGAAACAGCTTTGGATGGGAATAAGGTCGTAAGAAATTTGGAGATCTTGCAGAACACTCTCGACTTTACGGCTGTGGCGATAGTCAGGATTAATCGAATCGCATAATCCATGAAATTTTCCTGTTGGTGTATTCATCGTAATCACGGCTTTGCCATCGAGACCGATCATTTGGACCATTTTTTTTAAGAATAGGCGCCATTCTTCTTGGGGAACATGATACAGAACATGGGAGCAGAGGATTAAGTCATAGTTGCGATCGATATTCACCTTTTGAAAATTATCATGGTAATAGATGAAACCTTTGCTTGTGTATAGCGGTGCAAACGCTCTATTTGGCTCTACAACGGATGTTGATTTGAAAAACTTAGACAGCCGATCGGTGATTGTCGCAGGACCCGGCCCAATGTCGAGAAATGCTTCCTTTTGCTGCCCTTTTAGTAGGACATCGCCAATAAAATGGACATGATTGTCAATATGGCTCGCATTATTTGCGAACACTCTTTCCACCTTTTCGTATTCGGTTTCAGTGAAATTGCTATTTAAGATCGTTTGCATAGCTAAAATTGAAGTGCAGAGGAGTTTAATCATAATGGTTATTTCCTTTCGAGAAAATTCTGAAGCAGCCGCGCAAATAAGGTAGGGACCTCAGCCATGATCTCAGGGGGTTCGACATAGGCGATGCGCATCTGCGTTTTTCCGGGATTGGGCGCTCCTGCAGGAGGAGAGTAAAAGCCGGCCATCGGTGCCACCAACAAAGTTTTCTTGACGCCGTTAATTTCCACCTCCCCTTTTTGGGCGCAATACATGACAAAATCTTTAGCGTCGAAATGGGGACCGCAGATGCTGCGGACATCGACAACAGTATAAAGAGAAGAATCGGGCATGGAAACGATCAGCTTAGGCATTTCTTTTCTTAGGTCTGCAGTGAGGGTGGTCGCGATCTTCTGATAATAGACTCTTTGCTTTTGAAACCAAGCATTCAGCTGCTCTTTTGTTTCATGAAGAAGGGCGCCAAAAATATATTGGCCGATCGCATTGGCGCACAGGTTCGCCGTATTTTCGGCGACTGCTTTTTGATGAAAAAGGCTATGGTCTGTGACGATGCCGCCTATACGCAGGCCGCAGGCATTCCAGATCTTCGAGGCAGACTCAATGCTCATGCGCCTGCCGAAAATTCCCGGGACTTTATCCTCGGTAATGCCCCAGATGCTGCTCGCTTTGCCCGGAATGTAAAACATCTCCCGGTAAGCTTCATCGCTGATCATCCACAGGTTATACTTAACGCAGAGGCTGCCGAGAGCGTTCATGGTTTCTTGAGGGAAAAATTGGCCTGTGGGATTGTCGTACGGAATGACAAGCAAGGCGGAAGGCTTTGTTTCTTTGATCTTTTTTTCAATCTCGGAGAGCTCTGGCAAAGTGAATTTCCCGTTTTCTTCTAAATGGCGGGCCACCGAGACAATCGCTCGGCCGGTGCGCTCTGCCATCGAGGCATAGTTAGAATAGGTGGGATCGAGGACAAGCAGCGGGTGGTCTGTAGACCCTGCAGGGCCGCAGACCCCAAGGATGGCGAGCTCCATGGCATGGCTGCCCCCATCGGTCATTTGACTGACTAAATGCTCCGTAGAAAACCCGCTGCTTGCAATCAAATGCAAGTGGGTCTGATTGGCCTCTTTCTCTCCCACTGTGGTGGAATACTTGACCACGCCATCGTGAAAGGGGCTCTCAGGGCCGCCTAGAGCGTTCATACGTTTGACCATGGCAGGATGCATGGGCAAGGAAACATTCCCGATGGCTGTATTGACAGCGATGACTTCATCGCGCCGTTTCATAAACTCGATTTGAGACAAGCGAATTGCTGAGGGAGAGCGCGTTTGGAAGTGTTGAGAAAGGGCTGGTTTCATGAGTCCATAATAATAAAATTCTGTAAATTTAGAGAATGTGATTTTTCGAATTGTGATTCGAGGAGAAATTTGCTATACTAAGTCTTCCATTTAGGTTCATAGAGCATGAGTCCGCTATTTCACGGTTTTACTCCTTTCATTGAGATCATCATCATTTCGGTGATGCTCAATTATTTACTTTCCTTTTTTTGGAATACCCGTTCCATGGACCTCGTCTTAGGACTATTATCTTTTCTTTTAATTTTTGCGATCTCCTCCTGGCTCAATCTGCCGATTTTGCACAAGATCATGCTGCTGATCGGAAACGTCGCCGTCATTGCGATTTTGTTCATCTTTCAGCCGGAGCTCAGGGTCGCGCTTTCCAAACTGAGCCTCAAAGGACGCCGCTATAAAGAGCTTACCGAATTCGATAAATTTTTAGACCAGCTCGCGAGCTCGACCTATCGCCTTGCGGAAAAACGGATCGGGGCGCTCATTGTTCTACAGCATGAGGATTCTCTGGATGAATTTGCCAACAAGGCAGTTATTCTCAACGCGAATTTCTCTTCGGAGCTTTTGGAATCGATCTTTGCGACGACCACTCCTCTGCACGACGGCGCGGTGATCATCCGCGATATGACCATCGTTGCAGCAGCAGTCATCCTGCCTCTGGCAGAAGACAGTTCTCAGCTGACCCGTTCGATGGGCACGCGCCATCGCGCAGGTCTTGGCGCAAGCCAACTCACCGATGCGATGGTCATTGTGATTTCTGAAGAGTCGGGCAAAGTTTCCCTGGCGCGAGATGGAGTGATGACTCCGGGAGTGAAAATCGATCGGTTCAAAGGGATCATCCGCAGCATCTTTACCCCGCCGCAAAAAGCCGATTTCAAAAGTCAATTTAATTTGCGAGAGTGGCTAAGACAGTGAACCCCGGCCTTAAGGCCGGGGATTATTATGGCGATTTGGGAGGGGCTTCGCACCCCTCCCAAATGTCAATTTTTGAAATACCCGGCCCTTAAGGGCCGGGTTTCCGCCGGAGGACGGATGAAAACGTTATTGTATAAATTATTCATTCAACACTGGCCTCGCAAATTAGTTTCGATCATTTTAGGGGTGATCATCTGGCTCGTCGTCAACCACTCGCTTACAACGACGCGAAATATCAGCAATGTCCCTGTGCGCATTGTCCATTTGCCGCCAGGCAGGACAGTGGAAGGGATGCAAGCAAGCGGGCGTCTGGCAAAAAAAATCACTCTGACGGTCGTCGGCAACAAAGCGTTGATCGATGAACTCACACCTTCTGATTTAGAGATTGTCGTCGATGCCGCTGACAAACCTGATGAATGGATTGTCACAGTGAGCAAAAAAAATCTGACTTCAGTCAATCCAGAAATCGATATCAGCAGCGGCATCTCCCGCGTCTACCATCCCAACTTCGTCGTGCGCATGACCAAACTTGTCACTGACCAGATCCCCGTTGTCATCGCTCAGCCTATTGGAGAAGCTCCTCGAGGATATCAATTCCTCGATGTCTGGCCCTACCGTCTACATTTGACTGCCAGAGGGCCTGAAGAAGTAATCAAACGGCTCAAATTGAAGGAACAAAGGATCACCTTTAACCTGAACGACATTTCCAAAGCGCAATTGGATGAGCTTTCGATCAAATCGGAAAGCAGCGAAGTGGTCAGCTTCTTTGTTCCCGATCAATGGAAGCAGATCAACATTCCTATTCTTTCCGATACGCCGATAGAAATCGACGATCCCAATGCGAAAGCGTTGCGGATCGATTTTATCCGCTGCAACCTGCTGTCTCTGGACGCACCGATCCAACTTTCTCTCTTTTTTCCTCAGGACAATTTGCAAAATCTCAATTCGGAAAATATTGCTATCGCATCGAATCCGCTTGTCCAGTTCAACAGGGGCACGCCATTCATCACACTCCCTCTGTATGCGAACGGCGTAGACAATCTCTTTTTGCAAACCGTCAAAGATATGATTGAAATCGTCATCATCGCTCAGCAAAAACCGGACAGCAAATTTCTCGATTGGAGCGTGCAATTCGTCAATCCAAGGCAGCTCGAAGACAAATATGTGTCCACACTCATGACCGATGTTTCCGATCGCGATATCCGTTTGCTCCAGCCCACACTGCGCGAAGAATATCTTCGCAATCGGTTTAGAAGCTATATGAACCGCTTTCAGCTGTTCCGTTCCGAAAACGACAAGTTTGAATTGAAAATTTATATCCAAGACCAAAGCATTCAAGTTGAAGAAACTGCCCCAACACAGGAAACTCCATGAAAAAACCTCCAATCACTCTGATCAAAGGAGAGCTATTCAAGCAAGGAGGATTGGAAAAGTATACTTGGGAGATTGCCCGCGACTTCACTTCCCAAGGCTGCGAAGTGACCATTCTGACCAGCGGGGCTGTCTCAGCTCCCTTTAGCCATCCGCTCCTCGATATCGTGGCATTTCCCATCGATCACGGGTTGAGTTTTTTGAACGTCCTGCATTTCGATAAAGCCTGCCATGAGTATCTGGCCAAGCAGCCCACGCCGATTATTTTTAGTTTGGACCGCAACCGCTTCCAGACCCACATCCGCGCGGGCAATGGCGTCCACGCCGCCTATCTTCGCCATCGCTCAAAAGAAGAGGGGTTTGTCAAAGGTTTAAGCTTTACCATCAATCCTTTGCATCGGGCGATTCTCTCTTTAGAAAAACAAGGGTTTGAACATCCCGAATTAAAAGTGCTCTTCGCGAATTCCCATATGGTCAAACAGGAAATTTTGCATTATTATCAAATGGACCCCAGCAAAATCCATGTGGTCCATAACGGCGTCGAATGGCGTGCGATGCAAGAGCGCTTTGACGCATGGGAAGTGCAAAGGGAAACAACAATCAACGAACTGCATTTAGATCCAAATGCTTTTCATTTTCTTTTCATCGGGCACAATTACTCGCGCAAAGGCCTCGAAAAACTCCTTTCCGCGCTTGCCCTGATCAAAGAGGAGCACTTTCACTTAAGCATCGTCGGCAAAGATAAGAATCTATCTTATTTTGAACAACTCTCCTCTGACTTGGGGCTCTCGGGAAAAGCCTCTTTCTTCGGGCCTCAGAAGAACACTACCCGTTTTTATCAGATGGCTGACAGCCTCGTCGTTCCCTCGCTGTACGACCCTTTTGCGAATGTAACAGTGGAAGGGCTAGCGATGGGATTGTTTGTCATCTCTTCGAAATTTAACGGAGGGCATGAAGTGCTTGCGGAACAAAATGGAATAATCATCGAATCTTTGGAGGATGCTGCTGGATTCTCCCAAAGACTGAGAGATGCTCTTAGTCGCCGTAAAACGATGGAGACTGCTAGAGGGATAAGAGAATCAGTCAAGCACCTCGATTTTTCCAATCAGCTGAGACGGATCACAGAATATACTCTTACGGTCTAGAGTCAACCGACAAACTTGTAAAACAAAATTAATTTTCACATTTATAATGGATCAAAATTATGGCCATAACTGCAACAGCCCATAAAACGCAGAATGCTCAAACATATTCATTTAGTGGCGTTGATACTCCTGAAGATATCCTTTATCAGATTTTTTCAAAACTAACACAATTAAATGGTTTTCGCACCAATGATATTCACTCTCTATTATTGACGAATCGAAACTTGAATTTATTTGTCTCCAATTGGAAGGATCTATGGAATAATCTTTTACAAAAACATTTTCCGGGTTCTCTGAAGAAGTCCCCATGCCCCTCCAATTCTTATCCGCTTTATAAACATAATAAAAACGTAGAAAACAATCTTGGGATCGGAAAATGTCGAAAATTTTTTGTTAACCGTTTTTCCCCTTCCCCCGTGCTAGCACACGGAGAAAAGCTCGTTTTTACCTCCGGTAACACCATCACAGTCTGGAACCATAATAGTGGAAAGGAGTTATTTACCATAATATGGCCTCGAAAAGGGGATTGCGACATCGTACTACACGAAAATACACTCTTCTTTGGCTGTGGCGATGGCACTATCCTGCGTTGGGACCTTGAGAATGGAAGCGAACTTCCTCCTTTAAAAGGCCATCAAAACCGGATCACGCGTATTTTCGTACAGGAGGACAAGCTTATTTCTAGTTCCAAGGACTCCATTAAAGTCTGGAACCTAAATGAAGGAAAAGAGCTATTAAGCATCGATCAATGGCCCATCGAAGAACGCTGTATTCTAGTGCACGATGGCAAGCTCATTTTCGTCTCAAGATGCTCTTTTATCAAAGTCTGGGACATTAATAATAAAACAGAGCTGTTTATTCTAAACGCCCCTAATTGCAAATTTAACTCAGTCAGACGCGTAATCATGCATGAAAATACGCTCATCTCCAGGCACGAAAATGGTACTATCAAAGGGTGGAACTTCAACGATCAAGCGGAGCTATTTACTCTAAGCGGTCCTTCTGGAGACCATGACATGTTTGTGCATGAAGACAAACTCATTTCCTTTGGGAGTAACTGCATCAAAGTCTGGGACTTTAATCATCAAAAAGAATTATTCACCATAAACACTGAACTGTCGAATTCAATTCACAGATTCATACACGATGGCAAGATAATTAATGGTTCTAATAAAGGCTATATCCAAGTCTGTGATCTTAACAACGGAAAAGAACTGTGTTGGCTAAAAGATAGTGGTTGGTTAAACAATATATTCTCTTTTGGAAAAATACTCATTTCAAACTCTTGGTGCCAATCTACAGGCCCTATATCCAGAATTTGGGATCTTGATAAGAAGGAGGAGGTCTGCAAGTTAAGCCATGGCATTGGATTTGCTAAGGTACTCATGCACGATAGCAAACTCATTTTTAAGGCCCAAGACAACTGCTCCATTGAAATTTGTGATTTTGATGTTTCCTCCCTATCTCCTTATAACAAACAAACCCTTGAAAACAATCTATCTATTCTTGGGAAGATGGCTCACGCTGAATTTAACGGGATTGCAGCTGATGTCGAGGCGCTTGCTAAAACGCTCCACTCTGATTTTCAAAAGCGTTTAAACCAACCTCCCTTCACAAAAGAAGTGATTTTGCGAGTACAAATGGAAGTATGTTTGGAGTTGCTTCTCGATCGCATTTATTATGAGGATCAAAAAAGAGTCTCCGAACTCCTGAATCATCTTGTCTGGATTGACAATCGAAGCACGAAACTTTATGAAAACCTTGAGAGAATTTGCAGGAAAAAAGAAGGGGAAAAATGGGGAGAGCGCGCTTTTCATGGTCATCCCGATTACCCAGCTTCGTTCCAGCAAAAAGAAAAAGCAGTCCTGGAGTTCAAGGAATTCTTAAAGGAGTGACCTTACCAATATCCCCAGGGTGGCTTTAATTCAAAAACATATCCACGATGAAAATGCGATGATCATCATTCATCGCATAATTGACAGTTTTAAGATAAGAGAAGAAAAATATGGTAACATTGGCATCCCGCTCGGAAATGTGACGTCGCAATTATTTGCAAATATTTATCTGCATGAGCTTGACGATTTTATCAAGCAACAGTTGAAAGAGCAACACTACCTGCGCTATTGTGACGACTTTATCATCCTGGCTCAAAATGAGACCCATCTCAAAGGGCTAATTGTTTCCATTCGTGAATTTCTGACAAAAAATCTCCACCTGGAGCTCCACCCCAAAAAAGTCATTATCCGAAAATTGAACCAGGGCATCGATTTCGTAGGTTACGTTCTTTTTGAGCACCACACCATCCTGCGAACCCGAACCAAACAGCGCATGAAAAGACGATTACAGACAGCATATGCAGACTATTTAGATGACAAAATCAATGCATCCTCCCTGGATCAAAGAGTGCAGTCTTATCTGGGGATTTTGTCCCACGCTAATCAATTCGCACTCTCACAAGCAATTAAAAATGCCTATGGAGTAAGAACTTAAGGCAAAGATTTTTTCTGAAACTCGCGCCCTTCGGGCGCATCGTTCATGATCTTAACCCGGCTTGCCCTATTCGCCTTCCAAGACCCAATAAAATCAATGGCCGAGACCAATGGTCCAAGGACCAATGGCCAACCTAGAACTTCCACTGACCCCCAGCGCCGCGGGACTCATTGCCAAAGTCGTAGTGGGGGATGCGGACAGAGAGGCGGCCAGGGGCGGAGCCCCCAACAACCAAGGGATCACCTTGAACGTGCGTGGATGAACGTCCGTAAGTCAGAGGATTTTGCCTATAGAGGCATTTCTTAAATATCTTAGATGTAAATACACACAGAGCGACATATTCTTGGACCATTGGCATCACACATCCATGTCCTTCAACAATAACTTCTTGCGATTTGTAGTCTTTGTTTCGGCTCTCCATAAAAACATTGTTGGTGACCAGGATGCGATATGTTTGCTCTACAGGAACATCTCCTAACTCTTCAATAATGCGATTCCATAGAATATCCACAGTCATTCCTTCTTGTGCTGCTATTTCAATCAACTTATTGAGAGTGTCGCCCTTAATCATGGTCAGCAATGTGACGCCTTCATTATTTTCGACGTGCGGAGCGACCTTTTTGACCGCTTTAACAATCTGGAATTTATCGATATTTGGCTCGTCATCACACCCTCTTTCTTGCGTTTTTGCGTCCATGATCGTCAGCCCGGGACAAATTTGTTTAAGGTCGCATCCTGCAAAAAAATCTATCGTTAATTGATTCCAATATTTATTGACGCAAGGGAGCGCTGTGATGATTTTAATACCGCACTGGGATACACATGCCCGGAAGAGGACTCCCATGATGTCTGGATAAAGTTCACTTGTGATAGCGCTGCATCTCGTCTGCAGAGTTTGTGTTGTTATTTGATAAGTGGCAGCTGGAGCGACTTGGCCTTTGCCACCGCATTCGCCGCGGAGGCGCATGAGGCAGATGCCGAGTGTGTTTTTCCCTGTCCCATTGAAGTTGTCGCTAAGATAAAAACCGTGGTCCTGGCAGACAAGATAAGCGTCGCTGGTAGCCAGCAGTTGTTTTTTAAGTTCGGGGTTTTGTTCAAATTTTGCTCTTTGCACGTGCATCAGGACGTCGTCTTTGTTGATGTGTTGTAACTGGGGATTTTCCCAAGAGAGCTTGCGCTCCTCTGTTAGAGGAGTGAGTTCTGCCAAGGCGATGGCTTCCTCGGGATCGAGGGAAGTAAAGAGGTTCATCACTTCAGGTTGATCGGTGTACTGTTGCGCAAGAAAACAGGCGGTCGCATTCTGATAGGTTTTTCCTCCGAATTCAAAGGGGCAGGGATAATCATTTGCAAAGGGGGATGTCGGAGCATCCGGGAAAGTGACATACTCTTCTTGTTCAAAAGGGACAATTTGGGCTGTTTGGGAAGAAGAGGGCTGTTCGTTAGAAGCTACACGTTGAATGTCTTCTCCTCTAATCACTGCAATCATGCTTTGCTTCATCTTTTCAGCCGCCTCTAAGGTGTAGTCTCCGTGCGGCTGGGTCAGAATAGTTTGGATTCCGTTCTGTTGAGTTTCATTTAACCCTGATTTTTCTAATACACCGAGAGCTGAGTCTGGAAAACCTCTGAAGACCAGAGAGGTCATTTGTTCTAACATGCTGCCTTGATTTGAACTGATATTAATTGCCATTTTAGATCCTTTTTATTAACATAAATTTGAATAAATATTATTATATAATTTTACTTGGAAATAAGTCAATATGTTGTAGGCGTTTTTTAGAAATGTCACCTTTCCGTTAAATAGAAATGTCACCCTTTGGTAACAAGAAGTTATTGGTACTTAAGGAGGTGACAATATGGAGAGGCGTATTCTTATCTGGAGTTTGGACTGATTTCGCGAGTGCAAGCGAGTGAAATCAGTCCAAACTCCAGAAAAAAATCAAACATAGCAACAAGTATTTGATAATCAATCGCTTCTCAAATACTGATATACCTTAGTTCAAGTCTTAATGAACTGTGTGCTATACTGCACTCCATGCAGTATAAGCTTTCTTTTATTTTAATCCTCGTTTTGACTTGGCCTATCCGATGGCTCCCCTATTCTGCCATCCATCGCTTGGGAGCATTTTTTGGAACTGTTGCCTATTACACCCTCCCCAAATTTCGCAAACGAGCGCTCAGCAATCTCGCCCTCGCGTCCTCGCTTCAGTTGTCTGAAGACCAGATCAAACAACTGGCAAAAGCCTCTTTGCAAAATCTGATGATCACCTGCCTTGAATACGCCAAGTTTGCCTCCGAAAAAAACATCCATCGTGTGGCCTCTTGCGTCAATCCCGACCAAGCTTCTCAATTGATGAAAGACAACAAACCGGTCATCTTTTTCTGCGGCCATCAATCCAACTGGGAAGTGTTGTTCCTAGAAGGGACAAGCCGCATGCCCGGAGTGGCAATTGGTCGCCCCATCAAGAATTACTATCTTTACAACTGGGTGCTTGCGATCCGCCAGAAGTATGCGGGAAAAATGATCGCTCCGCAAAATGCGATTCGAGAGGGATTAAGAGGTTTAAAGAAAGGAGCATTTCTAGGCATTGTCGGGGATCAAGGCATGCCCGACAGCGGGTACTCCAGTCTATTCTTTGGAAGAAAGGCATGGACCTCCCCGATCGCGGCAGTCCTGTCCCATCGCACAGGCTCTCCTATCATGGTCGCGACGACACGAAGGAAAGAGGGCAAGTATTATATCCATTACTCGGACCCGATTTGGCCGAACACAGAGGCGCCGATGGAGCAAGAAGTCGACCGCCTCATGAAAGAAGCCCTAGGGCATCTAGAAAAGACGATCGCTGAAGAGCCTGGCCAATGGCTCTGGGTGCATAACCGCTGGAAGCAGCAAACGCCGGAAAAACTCAAGAAAAAGTACCGCCATGAAACGCTTTTGATTATATTACCTCCTGAGGGGGAGGCCATTCTTTCTGAACTTGGGGCATTTCGAGAGGTTTACCCTCATGAGTTTATCACGCTCTATGCGCCGATTAATTTTGCGGGAAGGGTTGAGTTGGAGAGGGCTGAAGTGGTTTCTTATTCGAATGAGAGTGACCTACTAAAACGAGATTACCGTTTTAAACTCGTGTTCAATCTCACCTCCTCGACCAAAGTGAAACCTCACTTTAGGAAACTCGCAGCCTTTCAAGTGGTTTCGTTAGAGGAATTGTGCCGTGAGGCACACACTACTCCTCAAACCCCCTTGTCTGAGACATTAAAAAAAGCCGTTTTAAACCATGCCTCATAACCGTTATTACCTCGACATCCCTTTTCAGGAAAACAAGACCGTCACCCTTGCGGACGAGGAGTTTCATCATTTGTCCCGCGTTCTGCGAGTAAGAGTGGGAGATGCGGTCGAGCTTGTCAATGGACATGGGCAGCTTGCTCATGCCGATCTGGTGGAATTGACCAAAAAAGAGGCCAAGCTGGGGATCAAAGCCGTTGAGGAGTCCAAACCCAAGCCCCCGTTGATCTTGGCGCAAGCATTGACCCGCATGAACCACCTGGAATGGATCATTGAGAAGGGGACGGAACTCGGGGCAACCTCTTTTTGGTTATTCCCGGGGATTTTAAGTGAGAAGGACGAACTCAGCAAAACCCAATCGGCCCGCCTGGAACATTTAACGATTTCGGCGATGAAGCAGTGCGGCAGGTTAGACCTTCCGTCCATTGAAGTCAAACCGCCCTTGTTGAAGTGGACTCCAGTGGAGGGCACCTTACTCTTCGGCAACCCCAGAGCGCCTTATCTTTGGGAAATTGGTCTATCACAACCCGTTCTTGCGCCTACAATACTCCTAATCGGGCCCGAAAGCGGGTTTGAAGAGAGGGAGATTGACTTTATGGAGACTACTCTCCAAGCCAAAGGGGTGCGGCTACATTCTAACATTCTCCGCGCTGAGACGGCTTCTTTAACAGCCCTTAGCCTAATTCAACAATATCTGTAATTAATTGTAATAAACACTCTGTTTTTATTTGATTTTTTAATTAAAAAATTAAATAATGAGAATAAGAAAAGAAGCCAGAACCAAGGAGAATAATATGTGCGCACTGCCTGCCCCAAAGCCCACCGCCCACACGAAAGAGGCCAGCAAGATCAAAGGCCGCGTCGACACTCTCATTGATAAAATGAAAAAAGATGAAAAATTCACTCCGTCTCGCAAAGAGCTGGAAAACATTGCCGAGACGATGCTTGATTTTATCAGCAAGCACCACTTCAAAATCACTCCGCATGATAACTATTTGAAAGCGGCAGTGATCGACCTAACAGAGGTTCCCGTCATGGCTCCTCAAATGCAGCGCATTTCCTTCTTGACCGCGATGAAGGATGCTTCGCATGAAATGGACCTCTTCTTAAGCTGCTTTTAATGCGAGTTTTCGGCAGTGGAAAAATGTTAGGGTTCATTTGTGTATAGTCCTAATAGGATTTCCCCCTCTGTGACCTCTGTGCTCTCGAGCGAGCTTGCGAAGCGGGTGGTAAAATATTTTTTCAGAATTAAGGCCACCGAAGCTAGTAATTTGGACAAATTTTTCTCGATTCTTCAGTTTTCTTATGTATACTTCTAAATGACTTAGTTCCTTATCTGTACGCCCTTCCATTCTCGCAACGTCTTAATTACCAATTACTTTTGTTTGCCAAAGGCAACACTTCTAATTAACGCTAACAAGACAATTCATTACTATGGTATAATTAATTTTAATAAACTTAGATCTAAAATAGATAAACATAAAAACATGGTTAATTATGGCATCATTTCCGAATCCAATTAATTGTTCTTTTCCCATCATTCATACCCCCCAAGAACAACCTTCCGTACAGACTAAAGAATATACGGAAAAAACGCATAATATCTTCACGAAGAAATCTTTCAGGGAACGAGTCTCGGTTCCTAAATTAGAACGCACCACATCTCAACCACAACCATTTCGGGGAACTTGCGCCGACTGCATAAGTAAGATTGAAGGCACTGTACACAGCACTATTGATAATATGGATTTTGATGGATTGAAGCCTTTTATTAAAACAATCGAGTTAATGGAGAAAGGAGAAATGTCCACTGAAGAATGGATAGTCGACGTTCAAAATGGAGCGGCTGGAGGTATATGTGTTGGAATGAGTTTGGCCCATATAAATAATATCCGAGATAACCATAGAATTGAAGGAGCCCTGGCAATTGAGAAGGACGAGGCGCAAGAATATCACCACGCTGCAGTTATTATAGAGTGCCAAGATGGACTTGTTTTCATTGACAATCGAGCAGTTCCTAAAATGAGGCTGTTCCCAATTGCATTTAACTCAACATTTGAAGGTGATGGTTTTTCCATTACAGTTTCTCCGAGGGGAATTTCTCCCCCTTTAATCTTCAATCGGCCAGGCAGGCATTTGGAGTATTATACCGACATAGCAAATGGAGTCGACATCGTTAATAAACAATTTATGCCCTTTGCAATCAGTCAATTTATTCCCATCGCAGTTTACGCAAAAAATGGAGATAAAAAAAAGGACATTATCATCAAATTTGGGGAAGCGAGAGTTCGTTTAATGAATCATACTAATCAAGAAAAGCGATACATCTATTTTGAAGAGATCATCAAAAACGGCCTGATAAATGAACTCAAGGAGTTCATGGGTTCAGATTTTCATACCTCTCCGCAGGATGTGAATGATGAAATTATAAAATTTGTTTCTCATGCGGATGAGCTGAAAGAGATGTTCTCATGAAAATGGGAACTCTACCTACCACAAACTATCAACCGACGTGAGCACCTCCCCAAAACGTTCGAGGAATGATTTCTAACTACGATTGATTTAAGGATTTTCTTAGGTCCCACAATTGGTCTTCCGTACATAGTCCCAATTTCATGATGGAATTAAACGCTTCTCGATTGCAAGTACTGAAAATATAGGATATTGATTGGATTGTAAGGAGCAGCTTTTCATAGAATAAGATTTTTTTTTCGTCTGTAACAGACAACTTTTCTTGTAAAATTTTTCTATGGAGACAATTCAGTACATCTTTGGGGATCCCATCGGTATTTGCTGATGAAATTTCATCTAAAATTATATTGAATTCAGCAAATAAATCATTAAATTTTGGTATTGTTGTGCTTGCAATATGCTCTCTTTCGGATACTAATTCAGTATAGGACTTGTTTTGCAATTGAATAATACGATCTTCAAGTACATGAACTCCTTGTTGTCGTAATTTCTCAACAACTGGTTTTACATTATTACGATCAGAGATATGATTACAGAAGATTTCAACTAAATATGCAAAACTGAATTCAGGCAAGCATTGAAAAACCAATGGATCATCCTCTGTAATTATGAGACGAGCAGCTCTGGGAAATGCACAATGAGGGGTACTCATAGCAGCCTTAGTATTTTGGAAATAATCTACCCACCGCAGATGCAAACTGTGCATATTTTTGATCTGAAGCATTAAAATTACACACTCGAAAATGATTATAGATAATCTGATTGATATAATCAATAGTTCTTGCTAAAGAATGCATAGAAATTGTCTGTTTTTTGCACATTGATTTTAAAGTTTTGAGGCCGGTAGAAATATACTCAACATCATTTTTTTGGTTAGCAGAAAAATTAATATTCCGAAACCTGCTAATTATATGCTCGATTTTAGATAGACGTTCTTCGGAATATTCCACCTGAAGATCATCCGAACTTGACATGTTGATGTCTTTAAAGGCTTCATTTAAATAGGATGATATGTCACCCACTGATATTCTGATCATAATTTAACCATTTTGTTAATTTGTTTGTGAATATAATTATATAGTAAATTACAAAAACGCTCAATGTTTTTTGTTAAAAGTCATAAATAATTGATTAACAAAGCATCGCAAATCAATTATTATGCCGTTGACTCATACAATAGCATTCGCCAGCCAGAGTAAAGGTGCAGCATTTTTGATGTCCATAAAAAATAACAGAAAGTTTTTATGAGTTATGCAAATCTGTTATTAAAAACTTCAAGACGGAGAGCAGATCGTCGGGATCATTTCATCTTCATTGGTGATGGAACCTTTGTAGACGATCCCTTTCTGGGGCTCTAGTGTCACGATTTGCCCATCTGTCAGCAAAGTCATCGCGCCGTCAGCGCGCGTCAGGATGGGAATATCGAGCATTTTTGCCACTTGAAGGGCAAATTGTTCGGAATCGGTATCTTCAGGATGGTTTTGCAGCACGATACCTAAGGCATGTTTTAAGCAGAGGAAGATAGGAATCGTCGCAGCGGGAAATGACGACAATCCTGCCCTGGGTCTCGGCATGCCGCTTTTCATCGGAGGCATGGACCAACGTCACTTTCCCATGAATTCTGCGGCCCGGCCGCGGATGCCCGCGGACGAGCACATCGCCGATGCTCTCAACGAGCATCATATTGGTCGTTCCGCTGATGCCGAAGGGCGCGCCGGCTGTCACAACGACGAGATCGCCATAGCGGACGATCCCCTTTTTTAAAGCAAAACAGCTCGTGATGGAAACGGCCTCTTGAACATTTTTGGCAGGGCTTGGGTCTACGGGAATAACTCCCCAATTGAGGGCCATCTGATGGTAGATTTTACGATGAGGCGTCAGCACGACGATCGGCATTTCGGGGCGGAATCGAGAGACCACGCGCGCGGTAAATCCGCTATTGGTAAAGCAAAAGATCCCTTGGCCCGGGCGCTGTAGGCAGTTTTGACGGAGGCCAGCGCCACGGAATTGGAGACATCGTTGAAGTCTGTTCTCGAATTGCGATTGAAAAATTCGCGGTAATTGAAATCTTTTTCCGCTTCTTCGACGATGCTCTTCATCATTTTTACCGTCTCGATCGGATACTGCCCCACCGCCGTCTCCCCTGAGAGCATCACGGCAGAGGTGCTGTCGTAAATCGCATTGGCGACATCGGAGACTTCGGCGCGCGTCGGCCGGGGATTTTTGATCATCGATTCGAGCATTTGCGTCGCGGTGATCACCGGCTTTCCCGCTTGATAGCATTTGCGGATCATCATTTTTTGCAGCCGGGGAACTTCTCTCAGCGGCAGTTCGACCCCTAAGTCCCCTCTTGCGACCATGATCCCATCGGCAACTTGAACGATGCTTCAAAATTTTGAACGCCTAAGCTATTTTCAATTTTTGCAATGACGATGATGTCCGACTTTTTTTGTTTCACGAGAAGGCTTTTGATCTCCAAGACGTGGTCTGCAGAGCGGATGAATGAGGCTGCGATCATATCGACATCTTGCTGACATCCGAAGGTAATGTCGGCGACATCTTGCTCTGTCATCGCGGGCAATGCGATATCCACTCCGGGAACGTTGACCCCTTTGTGCGATCTTGATTAAGCCGGGATTCTCGATTTCGACGACGACGCCCTCTTTTCGCTTTTCGACGACATGCGTGATGATATAACCGTCATCGATGAGCACGCGCATGCCTGCATTCAAAGTGTCGATGACGACGGAAGGGGTGACCTGAATTTTATTTTCATCGCCCACCACCTCTTCTTTCACAAGAAGAAGGTGCTGTCCCGCCTTGACTTGAAACTGATCGTTTTTGACATTCCCGATGCGGATCTCAGGCCCTTTGGTGTCGAGCATGATCGCCAGAGGAATGTTCCTTTCCTCGCGCGCGCTGCTTTGAGCATTTCGATCGTTTGGAGATGGTCCTTTTGGGTCCCATGGCTGAAATTGAGCCTTGCCACGTTCATCCCCGCATCGATGAGCTCTAAGATCTTTTCATAGGTCCCCACCGCGGGACCGATGGTGCAAATGATTTTTGTTCTGGTCTGCATATTATTTATGTATAACAAAGAAAGAAAAAAACAACAATTTTTTGCTTGTTAGTTTAACTTATTTGAGTTAAAACAGTTTTTACGTACCCAAAGGAGGTTCGTATGAAAATGCAAATAAAAATATTCTTGGGCGTTGTTTGTCTCTTGTTCGTGATGGAAAACCTCAATGCCGAGTGCCCCTGCAAACGCAAACCTAAGGCGGTCAAAGATTTTGCAATAGAATCCAATTCCACTCGCTCTCAATGATCATTTTTAGATCCGAGTGCATGGGCTCCCAGCCTAATGTTTCTTTGGCGAGGGAATAGTCCGCAGTCAAAAAGGGAGGATCGCCAGCTCGGCGAGGAACTAGGTTGGCTGGAATTTCTTTCTTGGTGACCAAACGGGCGGTCTCAACGACCTGTTTGACAGTCGTT
The DNA here is from genome assembly GCA_963698815.1 of uncultured Verrucomicrobiae bacterium. Lineage (GTDB taxonomy): Bacteria > Chlamydiota > Chlamydiia > Chlamydiales > Rhabdochlamydiaceae > CAJCIW01. The sequence continues at coordinate 22,538 of CAVOSF010000006.1, read as the reverse complement.
CCTTTTCCGGTCCCAAGATTGAGAGTGATGCTGGGTTTGCCTTGAAGCAAATAGCGCAATGCCTTGACATGGGCATCCGCAAGGTCAACAACATGGATGTAATCCCGGATCGCCGTGCCGTCGGCTGTCGGATAATCAGTGCCATAAATTTCCAATTCTTTCCGCTTTTGCCTTGCGACTTGAAGGATGATCGGGATTAGATTCGGCGTCGCACAGCCTCTATCTCCGCATTCCGATTTAAGGTCGGCTCCCGCCACGTTGAAATAGCGCAAAATGACATAGCGCAAGCCATATGCTTCTTTAAAGTCATGGATGATTTTTTCCACCATCCATTTTGTATTTCCGTAAGGATTGATCGGACGGCAAGGATCGGATTCTTTGAACTGCTTGCCCTTGGATGTTTGGCCATAGAGCGAGGCTGTGCTGGAAAAAATGATTTTATCAACCCCTTTTTGCCGCATGACATCGAGTAGAATAGCAGAGCCGCAAACGTTGTTGAGATAATATTTCGCGGGATCTTTCACCGATTCCCCCACAGCTTTGTACCCCGCAATGTGAATGAGGGCGGCAGGGCGGTATTTATCAATGATCTCGGAGAGTTTCTTTCGGTCGGCGATATCTCCAATCTCCAAAATCCCCCATTTGACCGCCTCGGCATGCCCTGACGACAAGTTGTCGTAAACAATGGGCAAAAACCCTGCTTCTTTTAACGCTTTGCAGGTCTGCGTCCCAATGTAACCGGCTCCGCCTGTCACTAGGACGGGTTGCGCTCCCGAGAGAGGTAAAAATTTTAATAATAAGAATGTAAGGAGGAAAAATCTCATATACCGAAAATGATTCAAAAGTTGGGAATTTGGCAAGGCGGCTGCGCAAATTTTTTGTCTGGAGCGAGCGACCATTGTGCAAGCACAAGGCGCGAGTGAAGACAAAAAATGTGCTGCATAGCCAACGCAGCCAAAAACCAACTTTTGAATCATTTTCGGTATAACCGTTGAGTTAGAAAGCTGAATAGTGGACAATATCTTTTATGCAGGAACCGCGCATTATTTTAAAGAAAGTCAAGGTCCATAACCTAAAAAATGTCGACCTGGCTTTAAATCACAATCAATTGATCGTGTTCACCGGCGTTTCGGGTTCGGGCAAATCGTCGCTTGCATTTGATACGATCTACGTCGAGGGGCAGCGGCGTTACATTGAATCGCTGTCGACTTATGCACGCCGCCATCTGGGTGATTTTGCCAAGCCCGATGCTGAGCTGATCAGCGGCATTTCTCCGACCATTGCCATCGAGCAGAAGACAGCGGGACGCAATCCCCGCTCGTCCGTAGGGACCATGACGGGGATTTACGATTTCATGCGCGTGCTCTTTGCGCGGATTGGGATCGCACACTGTCCGATCAGCGGCGAGGTCGTCACACCGCAGAGCGCCGAACAAATTTTGCGCACGATCCGCGAATTGCCGCAAAAAGACACGTATCATCCTCCTCGCTCCTTTTGTCAAAAACAAAAAGGGGGAATTTAAGGAAGATTTTGCCGAACTTGTCCGCAAAGGCTATACGCGCGTGCGCCTCGATGGCAAAATGATCGATTTAAGCGAAGAAGTTAAAATCGATGGAAAAGTAGCGCATGACGTCGACATTGTCATCGACCGTTTGAGCATCAGCTCCGAAGATGACAATCGGCTCGCTGAAGCCGTGTCGCAAGCTTTAGAAGCGGGCCAAGGGTTGATGAGTGTCTTGACAGAACCGGGAAAAGAAGTTTTGTTTTCTCAGCATGCTTATTCCCCGAAATCGGGGCTCTCTTACGGTCCGTTAAATCCATCCGACTTTTCATTCAACCATCCTTCGGGTATGTGCCTAACATGCCAAGGGCTTGGCGTCATTCAAGAATTCAACTTGGATCAAATTATCAATCCCGATCTCAGCATCGCCGAAGACTGCTGCTCGATTGCCAGCTCCTATAAAACAGTGCGCTATGGAAACATCTACAACAATTTAGCTAAGATCTACGGATTTGATGTGCATGCGCCTTGGAAAAAGCTTCCCGAGAAGGCCAAGCATGTCTTTCTCTATGGCACGGAAAAAAAATGGACGCAGATGCGTTTCGTGCACCCGATCAAGAAGAGCCGATGGACCGAATATGTGCAATGGCGCGGGGTCCTTTTTGAAGCCAAGGAGCGTTTCAACCAAGCGCAAAGCGATCTTTACCGAGCGAAAATGAGAGAGCTGATGCACGAGTCGCTCTGTCCCGATTGCTTAGGAGCCAGGATCCGCCCCTACCCTGCTGCAACAACTGTCGGTGGAAAACGGATCGCCCAAATCACCGCCATGTCGATCGATGATGCCCTTGCCTTTTTCCAAAAACTCAAACTGACGAAAAATGAAAAGATCATCGCGGAAGAACTTCTCAAAGAGATCGTTCAACGATTGCAATTTCTAAATGGCGTCGGTCTTCACTACCTCAGCTTAGAGCGCACAGCGCCAACGCTGTCCGGCGGAGAGTCTCAGCGCGTGCGCCTCGCCTCGCAAATTGGCTCAGGCCTCGTCGGCGCCACCTATGTTCTCGATGAGCCTTCGATCGGACTTCATCCGCGCGACAATGCCAAATTGCTGCAAACACTAAAAAGTTTGCGCGACAAAGGCAATACAGTGATTGTCGTCGAGCACGATGAAGAGACCATCCGCGCAGCAGATACGATCGTCGATGTCGGACCGCTCGCAGGACAATTTGGCGGAGAAATCATCGTGCAAGGCGACGTGGCAGAACTTCTGTCGTCCCCCGATTCCTTGACGGGAGCCTATCTCTCTGGAAAAAAACAGATCCCGATCCCCAAACGGCGCTCGTTCACGCAAAGCACTCACGATCGAAAAAGCCTCGCATCACAATTTAAAAAGATCGACTGTCGAAATTCCCTTGGGCATTTTTGTCGCAGTCACAGGGGTTTCGGGATCGGGAAAATCTTCGTCTCATCAGCGATACCCTCTATCCGACCCTTTCCAATCATTTGCACCATTCCCAACTGCCTGTCGGCAAACACAAAGCGATCCGCGGGTTCGAGCAGATCGATAAAGTGATCGCGATCGATCAAACGCCGATTGGCCGCACTCCCCGCTCAAACCCTGCCACCTTCATCAAACTCTTCGACGATATCCGCGATCTATTCAGCCAGCTGCCGCAAAGCCTGGCGCAGGGGTATAAAGCAGGACGGTTCAGCTTCAACGTCAAAGAAGGATCCTGCCCGCATTGCTCAGGGATGGGGATGATCAAGATCGATATGGACTTCATGGAAGATGAATGGGTCCCTTGCGAACATTGCAATGGACAGCGTTTCGATCAACAACACCCTCTCGATTCTCTATCGAGGAAAAAACATCTACGAAGTGCTCGAAATGACCGTTAGCGAAGGCGTCGAGTTCTTCTCTGCGATCCCACATCTCAAGGCGAAGCTCGATACGCTGATGGACGTAGGGCTCGACTACATCAAGTTCGGCCAGCCCTCCCCCACGCTATCAGGGGGCGAAGCGCAGCGGATCAAACTCGCCAAAGAACTCTCCCGCCCCTCCAGCGGCAACACCCTCTATATCCTCGATGAGCCGACGACCGGGCTGCATTTTCACGATATCCAAAAGCTGATCGACGTATTGCAAAAGCTCGTCGACCGCGGAAATACCGTTCTTGTGATCGAACATAACATGGACCTGGTCAAAAGCGCGGATTGGATCATCGATCTTGGGCCCTGAAGGGGGAAAATTCGGCGGAGAACTCGTTGCAGCCGGAACTCCGGAAAAAATCGCGAAGTTAACACTCCGACAGCAGAAGCGCTTAAAGGGTATTTGAAGCCGAAACCCATGCAAGTTTCGCAGCGGCACGCTCCCCTGCTTCAGCCGATCCAATCGATCACCGTCGAAGGCGCACAGCAAAATAATTTAAAGGAGATCGATGTGCAAGTCCCACGCGGAAAAATCACGCTATGCACCGGCCCTTCCGGCTCGGGAAAATCCTCCTTTGCCTTTGAGACCGTCTATGCAGAAGGCCAGCGCCGCTACATCGAGTCGATGTCGGCTTACGCGCGCAGATTTGTCAAACAGATGCCCAAACCCAAAGTCGAGCATATCGAAGGGCTTTCTCCTGCGATTGCCATCGAGCAAAAAAGCCATGCCGGCAATCCGCGCAGCACGATCGGAACAATGACTGAGGCTACGATTTTTTACGCGTGCTTTATGCTCATCTCGGCACCGCCTATTGTCCGGAAACAGGAGAAGAGATCCGCACGATCAGCAAAGAATGGGTGTTGAAGCGATTGCTCGATCTCCCTGGCCGGCCCAAAGTGCAGATCCTCTCCCCTCTAACATGCAAGCGCAATGAAAAATTTGAAGAGATGAAAGAGAAATTGCAGCGGCAAGGCTTTTTGCGGATTCGCTTAAACAATGTTTACTATGAGCTTGATCAAGAGATCCCTTTTGACAAGCAGCGCAAAAATGCTCTGTTCCTCGTCGTCGATCGCTTGATCGCTTCAACGGAAAATAAAAAGCGCCTGTTCGATGCGATCGACCAAGCGTCAACGCTTTCCGGAGGCACGCTTGTCGCAGCGCTGGATGACCGCGATCTCTTTTTCAACCTCTCGTTTGCCGTCGCCAGCACAGGGAAATCCTATCCTCCGATCACCCCGCACACCTTCTCTTTCAATACGGAACAAGGGATGTGCCTGGACTGCCAAGGGCTTGGCTTCCAATATGGCGCCGATCTCACACGCCACCATGAAATCATGAAGATGACCCCTCTTAGCCTTGTGCGATTGCTATGGAAAGAAAATTGCACCAAAGAAACCCTTTCCGTCTTTCTCGCGCTGCTTAAAAAATTTAAGATCGAACCGCGTACTCCCCTTTCCGAACTGACAACGGACCAACTGCAAGTATTGTTCTCGGGAGTGAAAGAGGAAATTGAACACCAAGGCTTATCGTTCAAATGGCGAGGGTTTAACACTGCCCTTGCAGCACTTGCTAAAAGTTCTGATCCGGAGATTCGCGAGCCGCTCATTCCCCTGCTCGATCAAAATCTCTGCCTCTCCTGCCAAGGCACTCGGCTCAATCCGCTAGCGCGCAACGTCAGAATTCACGAACTCTCTATTGCCGACCTTTGCCGCCTCCCCCTCGATGAGGCCGGAAAATTCATCGAAAAGATTCAGCTCAAACGCGACGACCACCATTTCCTAGAAGAGACCCTAAGGCAACTCCAATCGCGGCTCCATTTCCTATCACAGATTGGCCTTGGCTATCTTTCGCTCGAGCGCAGCGCTCCGACTTTGAGCGGCGGCGAATCGCAACGGATCCGTTTGGCAAGGCAGCTTGGCAGCGGCCTGACCGGCTGCTTGTATGTTCTCGACGAGCCGACTATCGGCCTCCACCCTCATGACAATGAACGGTTGAATCGCGCCCTCACGCAGCTCTGCTCTTTGGGCAATACATTGCTTCTTGTCGAACACGATCCGCTCACGATCCAACTTGCCGATCAGATCATCGATTTTGGGCCAATGGCAGGCAAGCAAGGCGGAAAAATTACTGCCATGGGCACACTTGAAGAGATCAAAGACAATCCTGCTTCTTTGACCGGACAATATTTGAGCGGGAAGAAAAAAATACCCCTTCCCGATTCCCGCCGCAAGTCCAAGACCTTTTATCACATTCGCAATGCAACCTTGCACAACCTAAAAAACATCAACGTTGATCTCCCGATCCAAGCGATCACATGCATCACAGGCGTATCTGGTTCAGGTAAATCTACTCTGCTTACCGATCTCGTCCAGCCAGCCGTAGAATTGGCCTTGCGCGGCAAAAGAGGAAGAGCGAAAGGAGCCAAAGAAGTCGGTTATCTCGGCGCGCAATTTGAAGGGACGGACGCCTTCGACAAGCTTCTTGTCCTCGATCAAAATCCGATCGGCCACACCATCCGCGCCGATGTCAGCACTTATGTTGATCTTCTTTCAGTATTGCGCTATTTTTTTGCTTCGCTCCCAGAAGCCAAAGCAAGGGGATTAAGCCCTAAAAATTTCAGCTTTAACCATCGCAAAGGGATGTGCACCGCGTGCTGGGGATTAGGAACGCGCAACATCTCAATGCAATTTCTTGCCCCCTGTCAAAGTGGTCTGCGATTCCTGCCAAGGCTACCGCTTAAATCCCTTAAGCTTGAAAGTCGCGATCAAAGGCAAACACCTCGGACACATTCTTCAAATGACCGTGGAAGAAGCGCTTGCCTTCTTGCCGCCGATCCCTAAATCGGTGCGCATCCTAGAGACTTTGATCTCGGTCGGCCTCGGCTATCTTCAACTAGGGCAAGAGATCGCCACTCTTTCCGGCGGCGAAGCGCAGCGGATCCGTCTGGCCCGCGAACTCGCCAAGCGCTCGACCGGTAGCACGCTCTATCTCTTCGACGAGCCCACCGTCGGTCTGCATGCCGACGACATCGTCAAACTCCTGCATATTTTCCAACGCCTCGTAGAAATGGGAAATACCGTCGTCATCATTGAACACAATCTCGATGTGATTGCCGCCGCCGATTATCTGATCGATATGGGACCCGGCAGTGGAAACCAAGGCGGCAGAGTCGTCGCCGCCGGCACCCCGGAAGAGATCGCCCGCAATAAAGGCTCCCTGACCGCTCCCTACTTAAGCGAACATCTGCAGTTCTTGAGAAAATAGCTTCATTAAATTAAAAGAAGGTTATGCATGAGAAAAATGATCTGATTCCTTTTTTAAAGCAATGCAAACTCTTTGAAAATCTTTCTGACCAAGAGTTGCAATTACTCCTCCCCTTTCTCAGGACAGCCTCCTACGAAAAAGATTCTTTTGTCGTCAAAGAAGAGGAAAAAGGCGATGAGATCTTTCTGATCCAACAGGGAAGTGTAGAAATCCTGAAAAAGGATAGAGAGCACGATACCCTTTTTCGGATTGCAACGCTAAAGGCGGGCGAATGGTTCGGCGAGGTGGCCGTCTTAGGGTCAAATGTCCGCATCAGTTCTGCAAAGACATTAGAACCTACAGAAACAATCATTCTCCACCAAAAGGATCTTGACACCCTTGCTGAGAAATCTCCTTCTTTCATCAAGATTCTAAAGAATCTGGCAAAAAAAGCAGCGGAGCGGCTTGGGACATCCAATGAAATGCTTGTCCAATCGATGAAAGAAGAATTGAGAATTTCCAAAACTCATGATCAAATGGGTCGTTTCATCGTCCATCTTTTTATCATCCTCACTTTCTTCGTCTACACTTTAAAATTTTTTGACGAATACGGTTCTGAGACAGTGATCACGAAGTTTCTCGGTTCCACCCTCATCATCAGTTTTGCTCTCTCCTGTATAATTCTTGTGAAACGGAGCCATTTTCCTCTCGAATTTTATGGGCTTTCCCTTAAAAATTGGAAAAAAAACTGCATCGAAGCTGTGATTTTTACCATTCCGGTTTTGATTTTTATGGTCGGATTGAAGTGGTTTTTCATTCAAACTGTTCCGGAATTTAGCAAATTATCCGTCATTCAAATAGGAAATCCGCCGGCGCCCCACCAAACTTTTCTACAAAAAGCATTCGATCATTTTTTTAGCAAACCGCAAGAGCAAGTGCATTTCTCTGTCATACTCACCATTTACACTGCTCTAGTCCCTGTTCAAGAATTCATTGCAAGAGGGTGTTTGCAAAGCTCTCTTAGAAACTTTTTTACCACTTCCAACCGGGCTTTCTTAGCAATCTTGACTTCGAATCTGCTTTTCGGCCTCTTCCACGGGATAAAATCATTTACTTTTGCCCTTTCCGCTTTTATTTTAGGATTATTTTGGGGATGGATGTACGAACGCCAGAAAACGATTATCGGCCCTACTATCTCTCACATATTGATCGGCCTTTGGGGTTTGGGCGTCCTCAGCTTCCAGAGCATTTTAATTTACTAGGAGACCTATGAAACGTTTAGTTTCAAAAAGACGCGCCAAAGCTTTTTCTGTCGCCCTATTCCTAATCGGCCTTGCCATCCTCGCGTACTTAAAGGCGTGGTGGCCCGGAATCATGCTCGTGATAGGTATTCCCTTAGCACTCAAGCAATACCTTCTGGGACGCCATTGGGACGTGGGCGTCACCTTGTTTGTCTTCCTCGGCGTTTTTGTGACCGTCCAGTTCAATATTTCGTGGGAAGTTCTGCTGCCCGTACTCTTTGCCCTCGGCGGGATCTACATTCTCTTTAGGGAATTCCTAGAAAGCAAAGAAGAGCCTTTAGAAGAAGAGGAAGACGACATCAACCAAGAGATCGAAGAAGACCAGCACAAATAACTCCTCACTTCACATAATCGAGATGCATAGCTTTGCGAACCTCTTTCAAAGTCTGGTCTGCAACCGCGCGAGCGCGCTGAGTTCCTTTCATTAAGATCTCCATGACCATCGAAGGATCTTTCGCATATTCCTCTCGCTTTTGGCGTACGGGGTCGAGAAATGAGAGCAAAACTTCTAACAGCCGCTTTTTGACGATCGAATCGCCGAGGCCGCCGCGCTGATAATGCGCTTTCATTTCTTCCAAACCTGCCTTGTCGGGATCAAAAGCATCCAAATAAGTGAAAACGGGATTCCCCTCCACTTTCCCCGGATCTTCGACGCGAAGGTGCCCGGGGTCTGTGTACATCCCCTTGACCTTCTTTGCAACAGCGTCTGCACTATCTCCAAGATAGATGCAATTGCCCAAAGACTTGCTCATTTTCGCTTTGCCATCAGTCCCGGGTAGCCGCGCCAATTTAGGGATCATCGCCTGGCATTCCACCAGAACATCCGCTTTGTAAATGCGATTGAAATGACGGACAATCTCATTGGTCTGTTCGATCATCGGCAATTGGTCTTCTCCTACAGGAACGAGATCTGCCTTAAAAGCAGTGATGTCTGCAGCTTGGCTGACAGGATAGACCATGAAACCCGCCGGTACGCTTTCGCCAAATCCTTTCTGCACAATCTCTTGTTTGACAGTGGGATTATGCTTCAGGCGGTTCCACGTGACGAGGTTCAAATAGTAAACAGTGAGTTCAAAGAGGGCCGGCACCAGCGATTGAATAAAAATGGTTGATTTTGCTGGATCGATCCCTACGGCGAGATAATCGAGGGCCACCTCCAAAATGTTTTCGCGGACCTTCTCGGGATGCTCATAATTGTCCGTCAAGGCCTGCACATCGGCGATCATCACAAACTGATCGCAGCTATTCTGCAGTTCCACGCGGTTTTTCAGCGATCCCACGAAGTGGCCCACATGAAGAGGGCCAGACGGGCGGTCTCCTGTTAATACACTCTTTTTCTGAGCTGTCATTTTTATCTCCTACAGATTTAGGGGATCATGCCACTTCGCCCATTTTCTGAACAAAAAAATCCAGTCAACTTGCGCCCCCTTCGATTTAAAGAAATGTTTTGTCATACATCGCCTCTTGCGACTCAGGGGTTTATACCGAAAATGACTCAAAAGTTGGTTTTTGGCTGCGTTGGCTATGCAGCACATTTTTTGTCTTCACTCGCGCCTTGTGCTTGCACAATGGTCGCTCGCTCCAGACAAAAAATTTGCGCAGCCGCCTTGCCAAATTCCCAACTTTTGAATCATTTTCGGTATAGTTCTGAAATTTTAAAAATACATTTATCAATACTTATTAAAAAAAACTAATTTTAATTAAATGGTAAATTTACTATAATATGGCAATTAATAAATAAATTAACAGGCTGATTATTATGGCAAACTTAACAAGTCCAGTGGAACATAACCAGGCAGCAAATAATTCAATAAATTATTTTAATGAAGTTCCAGAAGACATTCTCTATTGTATTTTTTCAGCACTCATTCTTTCAAAAAAGGATTTGCATTCGCTTTTATTAACTGACAAGCGGTTTAATCGTTTCTTTTCTAATCACAATCCTTTGATTGAAAAAATTGTAGCCTCACTTTTTCCTCAATCATATAAAAGCAATCCGAACTGTTCCAATTGGAAGGAATTTTATACACAATTAGTAAATGTGGAAAAAAATTTCCAAGCTAAACAATTTAGAATGCAGACTCTTGAGCCTAAAAAAGGTAAAATACCCACTTGGGTTCATTTGCAAAAAAACAAGATCATTCCCCTCACGAAGGGTGATTATCAGCACGCTCTGTATGAAGACAAATTCTATACTTACTATTCTTTGGGCGGTATCGAAGTCTGTAATGCAAACAACGGAAAGATACTGCATAAGTTACGAGCCCACGTCTTGGGCATCAATGCCATACTCATCCATGATGGAAAACTATTTTCCTGTACAGACGATGGTACTGCCAAAGCTTGGACTCTTGATCATTTAAATATGGAAAAAAATCTGCTTGAGTTTCCAAACAATGGCAATGTCCTATGCGTAACCCAGCAAGATAACACGCTCTATTTTGGACAAACTCAGGGGAGCGTCCTCATCTATGATTTGAAGAATAAATCATCCAGTTCCTTTCCCTGCTTTGAGAATCGTACGATCGGAAGATGCTCTGTCTTTAGCCTAGCTGTTCAAGGCAATACCCTGTGTGCCGGATCAAGGGATGGATTCATCAAAGTTTTTGATCTAAACAGCAAAAAAGAAGTCCATTTTCTTAATCTTAATAACAACTGGATGAACAATATCACTTGTCTGCTTCTTCACGACAACAGACTATTCGCCGGAGATTCCGACGGCAAGATCAGAGTCTTCGATATAAACAATGGAAAGATACTACTCAATATATATGATCGTTTTGAGTCAATCCAGTGTTTAGCGATGCAAAACCATAAGCTCTATTCCTGCCCACGTGCAACATCTTCCGATAAAAACATCAATGTCTTAGACTTTAGCTACCCTTCTTTATCTTCTTACAGCACGCAGATCCTCGAAGAGGACTTGTCGATTCTCGGGAAAATAGCGCAAGCACAAAACACTAAGTCCTACGAAGAGCGGGAAGCTCTTGTGAAAACCCTCCACCCCAATGTTCAAAAACGATTGAAACAACACGCCTTTAAATTGGATCATTCTTTCACGCTCACCGAAGAGGTTATTTTGCGCGTGCAGACGGAAATATACCTTGAATTACTTCTCGACAGAATCCATGGTGAAGATCAAAAAAGAGTCTCTGAAATTCTCAATCAGTTAATTAAGATCGGGTGCCGTATCAACTGGCTCTATGAATTTCTTAGTCTGGGGTGCGATATGAAAGGTTATGATTACGGAGAAAAGGCATTTCACGGTGATCCTAACTCCCCTGCTTCAGTCCAACAAAAGGAGAGCGCTGTTTTGTCATACAAACAGTCTCTAAAAACGGGTTGGGGAGAAGACCTTCCCCTTCTTCTGGTCGATTTCGGCGTGGTATCGAAAGAAGAATATTCGCAAAAATTAGACTGCACTCCCGATGTGTTAGAGAAAGTGGGCATTTTATCCCAAGATGACCTCGATGCCTTAGGCGTGTTAATAATACCTGTTGCTCATCTCACCAAAGAACAAGTCGAAAGCAATCAAGCCACCCAAACACAAGACTACGAAAAAAGAACGCGAGTTTGCGAGGCATTGCAAAAAGTGTCGGACGAGATCGAAAAAAGATACCGCGAAAGCGAAAATTACAGCGCCACACTCTTTACAGATGAAAAGGGTTCCCCAATAGCTCAAGAGCTTAATCCCTGGGCCGTGTTCAAAAAACAGTTCGAAGAGAATAAGGCGTTGCTAGAAGCAAAATGTCAAATACCATCTGAACTTTCCAAGAATTACACTAAGATCATCGAAGAGGCAAATGCTCTGATTGACAAGTTTAATATTTTCGATCGAGAGTACCAAATCACAAAACTGCGCACTTATATTCATCAAGTGGGCATCCGCCCAAAATGGAGCGCTCTTAATGAGCAAGAGACCGTGAGCTTGGCCGAGTTTGCCAAGAAAAACCCAAGCCTAAATCTGTTCAAGATGGGGGATTAAGAGAGGCTCTCTGACTAACAATTCTATCACGTATTGACGGTGCATTTTTTCCCTGATGCGATGCGCTGGCAAAAAATGTTCCGTCGAATGGAATTGAGGTGTTCAAAAGATCGCTTTAGAGAGCAATTTTTAGATCTTCGATTGCGGCATCAACGGCTATCGGGACGATCTTCCCTTTTTGCTTTTTAGAAAGTTGTTCTAAATTCAGTTCTTTATAGAGTGCCCTGAACTCTTTGTTCTTAACTTTAAGATAATCCAAAACATACAACCGAATAAAAAAAACTGTAATGCGTGAAGAAATTTTAAAGAAGTTAAAAAGAATGTGTGTATACCGAAAATGACTCAAAAGTTGGTTTTTGGCTGCGTTGGCTATGCAGCACATTTTTTGTCTTCACTCGCGCCTTGTGCTTGCACAATGGTCGCTCGCTCCAGACAAAAAATTTGCGCAGCCGCCTTGCCAAATTCCCAACTTTTGAATCATTTTCGGTATAAAATTTTCTGTGCGTGCCAAAAAACCCTGTACCCCTTAGAGTGAAATTGGGTGTTTGAATGAATACAGTTCTTCCTGAAAAGATCGATCATTTTCAGATCATTAAAAGTCTTGGGCGCGGCGGGATGGGAGAGGTTTTCCTCGCCTACGATCCTATTTGCAAACGGCAGGTGGCACTGAAACAAATCCGCACGGAACTCAAAGACCATCCCGTCATGAAGGAGAGGTTTTTGAGGGAAGCGCATGTCGCCGCCCAATTGACGCATCCTTCAATTATCCCGATTTTCTCCATCGATCCAAGCGTCACTTATTACACCATGCCTTACGTGGAAGGTGAAACACTCAAACAGATCTTAAAACAGAGCGCCGAAGAAGAAAGAGAAGGAGAAGTCCTGCATCCCATCGGCTCTTCGATCTTGGCTTTGACGCGTATTTTTCTGGCTGTCTGCGAAGCGATTGCTTACACGCACTCCAAAGGGATCGTCCATAGGGATCTTAAGCCCGATAACATCATCGTAGGAAAATATGGCGAAGTGCTCCTTCTCGACTGGGGCCTGGCGGACTTTATTGGAAAGAAAGAGAATTTTTATGAAGAGCAGGTAGAGGAGCAGACAGCTTACAAAGATTTGACGCGGCCGGGCATTGTTCCGGGCACGTTGAACTATATTGCTCCGGAACGCGTGCGCGGAGAACCTTCCAAAGAAGGGATGGACATCTATTCTCTTGGGGTTATCTTGTACCAGCTTTTGACTTTGCGCATCCCTTTTGAACGCTCTTCCGTAAAGAATTACCGCAAAACGATGCATTTAGAAAAATGGGTCGATCCCCTTGAAATGGCCCCTTACCGAGATATTCCGCAACATCTTGCAGATATCGCCAAACGCTGTCTGCACTACGCAGCCAAGGAGCGGTTTCAAAGTGTGGATGAAATCATCGCTGAACTGAAGAGCTTTCTCGAAGGGAAACCGGAATGGATCCCTGTCGCGGAAATCCAAGTGAAAGAACCGCAAGATTGGGAATTTCAAGAAAACGTCTTATTCGCCCGCCATACAGCAATCACTCGTTCTCCCGAAGTGATGGAATGGGTCAATCTGATGATTTCAAAAGCTTCATTCACGGGGAACACTAAACTTGAAACACGGATCAAAATGGATGCGGGATGCCAAGGCGTGGGTCTTCTCATCGGAATCCCCGAAGCCCCCGAAAGAAAGGGCCTAAGCGAAGGATATTGCCTATGGTTTGGCAAAGAGTGCCGCTTATTTCACAACGATGTCGAAGTGATGACAATTCCTGAAATGTACATCAACGATCAGGACTGGCATTCCATTTGCCTTGAGAAAGCGAATGATCATCTTTTTCTTTTTATCGACCATAAAAAAGTCTGCCACTATATCACCCACATTCCAATAGCTGGAACCCATGTTGGGCTAGTGTCGCGCGATGCAGACTTTGAGATCGAACCGTTAAAAATCAGTGTCGGCAGTCAAAATGTCATGGTCAATTGCCTGGCCATTCCTGACGCTTTTCTTTCCAATAAAAATTATAGCAAAGCCCTTCTCGAATACCGCCGCATTGCGAACTCATTTATCGGGCGTACCGAAGGCAGAGAGGCCCTTTTCAAAGCGGGCATCACTTTGTTGCAAGAGGCGACAACTTTTAAGAAAAAAAAAGAGAAGGAGCGTCTTTATCTGCTTGCTCTCGATGAGTTCAGCCAGCTGCGCTTCACCCCCGGCGCCCCGTTAGAATACCTCGGAAAATCCCTTGTCTATAAAGCCTCGAAAGAGATCGAAGAAGAGATCAAGTGTTTAGAACTCTGCATGCGCAAGTATCCTAAGCATCCTTTGCTTCGGCTCATTCGCGAACATATCATTTTCCGATTCTACGAAACTTCATCACGCGATCGAATTGCCGCCTACCACTTTGCTCTGCTTGCCCTGCGCTATCTCCCGCAAATTTTTCAGGCGAAGGACCATGCACAACTCATCTCGAGCTTAAAAAAACATTTGGAAAAGCTCCCGATATTCCTTCTCGCTGAATCGGAGCATGAGCATTTGATTTGCCAGCTCGCTTTTTGGCTGCTCAAACCCATCACTTTGGTCGAGATCATGGAAACTTCGACCTCTACGATCACTGTAAGCAATGCGTGTTTTGCACTGCTTACTATGGGCAAACGGGATTGGGTCGAAGAAAATTTGCAATTTTTAGAGAATGAACAGGCGGCTTCTCTCGTTAGAATTGCCCTTCTCTATTTTAAAAAGGGGGCATCAGCTGCTTTGGAAGCGCTTTCCCAACAATTGGCAGGTCCGCCGAACAACGCTCAAATGCGCTCGGCCTATTTTCTTTTCGATCGCGCTCTTTTAGAGGACAAAAGCAAAGAAGCGCTCCCCTTTTTCCATTTTTTTCCCAATACGCCCGTACTCGATGCATTGCATATTGAGGCGTGTTTGATGCAAAATAAATTCAAAGAGGCGCAAACCCTTTTAGAGACCTATTCTCCAGAAATTTTAAGCGATGAATATTCTCCTCTTTTTGTTCCCATGGGGTGTTATTTGTTCCACGAAGAATCAGAAAAGATCGCTTTGTCCCATTTTAGCGGATCGATCGACCTCCCCCATCCTCCGACGACAATGCTTCTCAGCTATTTCCTACGAGGAAAGATTACCGAAAAAAAAGGGTGGATCGAAAGGGCTTTCCCTTGGGAAAAAATCGCTCTATTCCGCCAGCTCATTCTGTATTACCACTCTGCGCAGTCTTATAAAAAGAAAAACGAATTTAACAAACGTTTGAAAAACGAAATAAAAAAATTAAAAAAATCATGAGCAAAGAACAACTCCCCCATCGGATCGTCATTCCCGAAGTGAAAACGAGTGAAATCGTCCATCAAGGCTATTTCAATGTTCGGATCGATTTGCTGCAATTGCCCCATGGCCCCAAACTTTCCTACACCGTTCTTGAGATCGGCGTGCATGCCGCAGTGGTTTTAGCCCGCACCAAAGAAGGAAAATTTGTGATCAACAAAGAATACCGCCACCCCGCGGGCAAATGGCTCCTTAGCTGTCCCGGCGGCCGCATCGACACCGGAGAATCCCCCTTGGAAGCCGCCAAACGGGAACTTTTAGAAGAGACAGGATATGGCGGCGGGAAATTTACAATTGTCGGAAGCGCTTATCCCCTCCCCGCAATCACGGAACAAATTATCTATTACATCTATGTCGAAGGGACGGAATTTGTCCAACCTCCCTCGCGGGAGCCTTTTGAATTAATCCATACAGAACTCAAAACGCAGCAAGAGCTGATGAATGAGATTGCCTCCGGAGCCTCAGTGGACGGCATTTTATGCACAGCATTACTCCTCTCTAGACAGCTATGGACGCCCTGATCATTGGAGCCGGCCCGACCGGACTCACACTAGCTTGCGATTTGATAAAAAGAGGGCTTAAGCTACGCCTTGTAGAGAAACTTACCCAGCCAACAGACCAATCGCGCGCTTTAGCCCTTCAATCCCGTACATTGGAAGTGTTTGAAAAAATGGGCATTCTCGATCAATTTCTCGAGAGAGGCCGCATCATCCGCCGCGGATATTTCAATCACAACCACAAACGGTTTGCCACCATCGATTTTGCCGCTTATCTAGAAGCCCCTTATCCCTTCATCTTGAGCATCCCGCAGTCTGCAACAGAAGCGATCCTGGCCAAGCATTTTGAAAAACTAGGAGGCAAAGTCGAGCGCGGCGTTTCCCTGCAAACTTTACAAGGCGAAGAAGCAATCTTGCAATATCCTGAGAATAAAACAGAAACAATTGCACCCCGATGGATCTTTGGGTGTGACGGAGCGCACAGCACGGTGCGCCACTGCCTCGAATCTCTCTTTTAAAGGAGCTGCATTTTCTGAAACTTTTTATTTGGCCGATGTGGAAATGCAAGTCGATCTTCCCCAAGACGGCGCCCATTTTTATTCTTATAAGAGCAATCTTTGCGCCTTCTTTCCCTTGCCCGCAGAAAATCAATACCGGATCATCGCTCTCATTCTCCAAAATCCTGATTTACGCCAGTTTGCGCAAGACTGCTCAGGACTCCCGCTTGAAATCAAAAAGACAATTTGGAGTTCGGCGTTCACAGTACATCGCCGCATCGTCTCAAAAATGCGGATCGGCCGAATATTCCTCCTCGGTGATGCCGCGCATATCCATAGCCCAGCCGGCGGCCAAGGCTTGAATACTTCAGTGCAAGAAGCATTCAACCTCGGTTGGAAAGTCGCTCTCGTGCATCAAAATAAAGCCCCTGAAGCTCTGCTCGATTCCTTCGAACAAGAACGTCTGCCGATTGCCAAATCCGTCCTGCATTACACAACGCTCACGACAAAAATCATTTCCCGGCCCGCATTGAAAGCGATCTTCTTTCCTCTTTTTGCTTTCATGGCGAAGAAGCCGTGGGTTCAAAAATTAATCGCCAATGGCTTGAGCGAATTAAACATCGCTTATCGCCCTAGCTCCATCATCGCCAAAGACACAGATCCTAAGTGGAAAGGGCCACAGCCCGGGATGCGCGCCCCAGACGCGATTCTCGCAGACCAGCGGCGTCTGTTCCTGCTTCTATGCCACCCATTGCATACGCTGCTCTGTTTTGGGGATGAAGAGTTCCGGCCTTCCTCTGCTTTTCTACCGATGATCAATATTGTTAGGATTGCACGTGATAATGCAGGCGGCGCAGGAAAAATCTATGCAACTTCTACCCCCTGCTGTTACTTGATCCGGCCCGATGGGGTCATCGCCTTCCGCTCGAGATCTTTGGATCCCGAACCTTTGAACGCTTATTTGGGCAGGGTTTTCAAATAATATTTGCCACCTGCCATTTTCTACTCAGATATGTTATCCTAAAAGGCTATGAACGAACAACAGCTTCCAAAAGCCTTTACAGCCCAAAGACGTCGAAGAAAAATGGTACCAATTCTGGGAAGAAAACGGCTTTTTCCACGCCGACAACAAATCTTCAAAGCCCGCCTATTGCATCTCGATCCCCCCTCCGAATGTCACCGGCGTCCTTCACATGGGCCATGCGCTTGTCGATACGCTTCAGGATGTGCTGATCCGCTGGAAACGGATGTCGGGCTTTGAAGCGCTCTGGGTGCCTGGGACCGACCATGCCGGCATCGCCACGCAAACCGTCGTCGAGCGGCATCTGATGGCCACGACGGGAAAAAGACGCAAAGATTTTTCCCGCGAAGAGTTTCTCGACCATGTCTGGAAATGGAAAGAACAGAGCGAATAGCAGATCTTAAGCCAGCTGAAAAAAGTCGGCTGCTCCTGCGACTGGTCGCGCCTTGCTTTCACCATGGACGAAACGCGCAATCGCGCTGTGCGCACGATGTTTAAAAAAATGTTCGATGCCGAACTGATCTATCGCGGCGATTATCTCGTCAACTGGGACCCTGTCACGCAAACTGCCCTTGCAGATGATGAAGTCGAATATGAAGAAAGAGAATCATTCCTCTGGTATTTCCGCTATCCTCTCGATCGATAAGAGCGGCGAATTTATCACGATTGCCACCACCCGGCCCGAGACGATGCTCGGCGATACCGCCGTCGCTGTCTCTCCAACCGATGAACGCTATCAGGAACTCATCGGCAAAAGGCGATCCTGCCGCTGATCCGAACCGGCAAATCCCGATCATTGCCGACCGACTTCGTCGATCCCGACTTTGGCACCGGCGCTGTCAAAATCACTCCTGCCCATGATCCCAATGACTATGAGATGGGCTTAAGCCACAATCTGCCGTTCATCAATATCATGACGCCCGATGGCAGGATCAATGAAAATGGCGGGCAAATTTGCGGGCATGACCATGGAAGAAGCGCGCGAGGCCGTTGTCGAAGAGATGAAAGAGCTAGGCCTTCTCGTCAAAATCGAGCCGCATCGCAACCGCGTCGGCATCTCTTATCGCTCTAAAGCAGTCATCGAGCCGTATCTTTCCAAACAATGGTTTGTGCAAGATGAGCGGCTTTAAAGACAATGCTGCGCTCGGCCGTCGAAGAGAAAAAAGTCCGCCTCATTCCTGCGAACTGGGAAAACACCTATTTTCATTGGATCGACAATTTGCGCGACTGGTGCATTTCCCGCCAGCTCTGGTGGGGCCACCGCATTCCGATCTGGTACCGCAAAGACAATCCCGAAACGATGATCTGCTACGACGGAGACGGATCTGCCTCCTGAAGTGCAAAAAGAGCCCGATGCATGGGTCCAAGATGAAGATGTCCTCGACACCTGGTTCTCTTCTGCGCTTTGGCCCTTCAGCGTCCTCGGCTGGCCCGAAAAAACACGACGATTTGAAAAAATTCTATCCCAACTCCACCCTCATCACAGGCCACGATATCCTCTTCTTCTGGGTCGCGCGGATGATTCTGATGGGAGAATATGCCTTGGGCAACGCCCCCTTTCCCGAAACTTTCTTGCATGGCCTGATCTATGGAAAATCCTACTGGCGCCATCAAAAAGACGGCTCGATCGCCTATGTCAGCCGCTAAAGAACGCCTTTCCTATGATCTGGGACAGCCCGTTCCTCCCGATGTCCATTCCAAATGGGAAAAGATGTCCAAATCCAAAGGCAATATCATCGATCCGATCGAAATCATCGAAACCTATGGCACCGATGCGATGCGCATGGGCCTCTGCGCCAGCGCCACGCAAGCGCGCCAGATCGATCTCGACCGCAGCCGCTTTGAAGAATTTAAGAATTTCATCAATAAGATCTGGAATGGCGCGCGCTTTGTCTTCATGAATATCGAAGACCTCTCCACAGAAGACTTTTGCTAAAGGGCATCGATCTCGACTCGCTTGCTCTGGAAGACCGCTGGATCCTCTCTCTGCTCAACCGCACCATTCAAGATGTCAATCAACATCTTGACCGATTATGCCTTTGATCAAGCGGCGATGACGCGCCTATGACTTCTTCTGGAAAGAATTTTGCGCCTATTACGTCGAGCTCGTCAAACCTGTCCTCTTTGGCAAAAGCGGGAACTGAAGCGCAACAAAGAGACCAAACAGAAGATCCTCTGCATCGTCTTGTGCAATGCGATCCGCCTGATGCATCCGATGGCGCCCTTCATCACCGAAGAGCTGTTCCAGATGCTAAAAACGAAATTTTCTGGCCTTACCGGCAAAGAAAATGCAGATCCCTACACCCTCGAAACGATCCACGCCCTCTGCAGCCCCGCCTGCATCGTCGCCGCCTATCCCAAAGTGATCCGGCAACAAAGACATCAATCCCCAAATCGAAAGCACCTTTGCCTTCTTGGACGAGGTCGTCCGCACGGTGCGCAACATCCGCGCCGAGATGCAGCTTCCTCCAGGAACCGCGACCGATCTGCATATTCATTCTTCTCCACACGATCCGCAGCGCAAGCTCGTCGAAAGCAATTTAGGCATCATCCAGGCGCTTGTCCGCACCCAGAATATCACTTTCTCTCAAGAAGAGAAAAAACTGCAGTTCAGCGCGAGCTCCATCGTCGGCAATTTGAAGCTCGTCATCCCTCTTGCCTCAAGAATTCAAAGAAAAAGAAAAGGTGCGCCTCGTCAAAGAACGGGATAAATACATCGCTCAGCAAAATAACTTGCGCGAGCAATTGGCCAATACCGACTTTTTGGAAAAAGCCCCGCCTCACCTCATCGAAAAGCTCAAAATGAATCTAGCTCAAACAGAAAAAGAGCTGGCGGAGACGATGCGCAAGCTCAATGAATTAGGTTAGAGTACAAGTTTGCTCTGCTGCATCTAGATCGTCTTTCCCCTCTAAAAACCGTTCTATTGCTCTATTTTGTTCCTCTACTTTATCTTGTTCGTCTCTCCCTTTGCCCTCTAAAACCCATACCAATGCTTTATTTTGTTCCTCTTTAGCACGACTAATACGCTCTGGATCGGGAATAACAATTTTAATATGATGAAATGGTGATTCTGTTCGTTGAAGATTTCTTATTTCAATAAACATGGCATGATTTTGATTTGTTTCCTTTTCCCATTCATCCATCACAACTTCTGTTACACCTTCTTTATTTTTTATCATTGCTACAGTGCGACTGTTCTGATAATCGGGAAAAGCAAGAAAAGAGCCTTTTGGAACAGCAGGATACTGCATGACAGATTCGCAAGAAGGATAATCAAACCATGCATCAAAAAAGACTGTTCTTTCGCGAAGATTGAGAGTGCATGGATTCCAAGATGGTGAGTCGATCGGAATCAGGTATCTAGAAGGATCATTTTCCAAAATCCTATTTCGCAATTCATTAAAATATTGAGCCACGTTTCCAAGCCGTCCAAAAGATTGCAAATCTAAGTATTCAAAAATTTTTTCAAAAATAGCTGATTCAGGGATACAAGATATGCTCATAAACAACTCCTTTTTTATGTTAATTTTTACTATTATATCCAATTATACAGCATATAAAGAATTATTTAAACAAAAATTAAACTTATCGCAACCCACTGAATATTATTAACTTGCGCGAGCTTAGCAAGGTTCAAGCTATACGAAGCCATTAATTATGAGAACTTTAAGACAGAAATGTTTAATAAAGTGAGACATTTATGATACAACTAGACAGTTAAAGAGGGAAGCTATGCCAGCAAGACATCGAAGAATCAACGTTTCATTTAAGCCCAAAACTTTTCAAGCTCTGACGCACTTATCAAGAAAAAAGCAAACATCACTTTCTCATATTGCGCAAGAACTGGTTGAAGAAGCTCTTGAATTGCGAGAAGATATTTATTTGTCTAAATTGGCCGAAGAATCTGAAAAAAGAGCAAAAGGAAAGGCGTCTGTTTCCGCAGATGAACTATACTGAAAATGATTCAAAAGTTGGGAATTTGGCAAGGCGGCTGCGCAAATTTTTTGTCTGGAGCGAGCGACCATTGTGCAAGCACAAGGCGCGAGTGAAGACAAAAAATGTGCTGCATAGCCAACGCAGCCAAAAACCAACTTTTGAGTCATTTTCGGTATATAGAAAGAACTAAATTTGTCTCATGAAGCTGACCGCCAGATCCTCAGAGTTTCAGGGCTAACAACCCCAGCCCCTTCATTCCTCGCAATATCTTCCATGATAGCAAAAAAGCCCTTGCCATACTCAGGCAATCCGAGGATGTTCATAGAACGGATAATCCGCGTGATCCGCAAGAAATTGTGATAATTTTGATCAGGAGGAGTGAGCCAGACCGTGGCCCGGGCATTGAAATTTGGGGCCCGCGTGATGGCAAGGGTCGCCTCATTCATTTGCAGCCCATAAAATGGGAGAATCCTGCGAAAAGACCTCAGCATTTGGCTCTTGAGCGCGGCATCGTTGCGGAAGGTCTGGATTGTCGCTGCATCGAGAACCGGAGCAGTGCGATTATGATTGCTTTGAGAAGCTAGAGGAAAAAGCCATTGGATGTAATTATGATCGGCCTCCAATTGTCCATCGTCCCAACTCAAGATTTGTTCAAATGTCGCCTGTCGATTATTAGGCTCTTGGCCGCGGTAGAAAGAAATCAGATTTTTTGGACCAGACATAGTTGTCGATGCAAAACAAGACTTAAAGAACGCAACAATCGAATTCCAAGCTCTTTCAAAGCAATTACTAGAACCTTGAACATGAAGGGGTGCAGAAGTTAAAGCGTCCTTAGTAAAATTTATTTGAGGCGCCCGAACTCTTACATCTTCGGGGAGGGTCATTCTATAATTCGGATAACGTTTAGGGGAAACTGTAAATGAATTATTTAACTTAAAATTTAATTTATTTGTCATTGTTTTGCTTATTTTGTTTATGCAATAAATTATACACTAATTATCGGATTAAAAACAGTGAAAATTTATTTTGCCCGAAGCTTTCTACCCTTCGTGAGTGAAAAATTTGCGTGAGAAAAATTTTGCTTGACTGCACAATGATGGCATGAATTTTTTAAACGACCACGAACGAGCTCAACTCAAACTCCAACACAAGCAAGAACGAGATGGTCGAGTGCGAGATCGGATAAAAGCGGTTTTACTCCATGACAAAGGGTGGTCTCCGCAACAAATTGCAATCAGGGATTATTTTCGACCTATTGGAGCTTAAATGAATTTATTA